>JANQES010000042.1 GCA_028278205.1 Rhodothermales bacterium | reverse complement strand
CTTCGTCGCCGACATAGGTGAAGCATCCCTTTCCGAAGACCGAGCCGTCCGGGTTGAGGACCGAGAAGGTGTACGTCGTGGTCTTCTCGGGTTCGGGCTTGGGTTTGGGCTTGGGTTTGGGCTTGGGTTTGGGCTTGGGGATGTGTACGAGCTTGGCGACGATGACGGCGCTATTGGCCCCATTCTCGAAGCTGATGAACTCCTTGACGACCTTGCCCTCTTGCTTGAAGCCGACGATCTCCACGGCATAGGTCTCGCCGTCGATCTCCACCGTCTCCCTCGATCGCACCGACGAAAGCCCGACCCGGTCGGCCTGCTGCCTCCGGTTTCCGCGGTTGGGGGTTTCGTGGTGGTTGAACTTGAAGTTGAAATTGCGCCTGAGGCCTCCCTCGTCGAACACCACGGTGACCCTCAGGTTCACCGTGAAGCGGTTGGACCCCCCCCACCCATAGATGGGGAAGTTGTTGTGGGTGAACGTACCCAGCACGAATTCCTTGCCATCGAGGCGTACGGGGACCTTGCGGCCCGTGAAGCGATACCCGCTCTGGCGTCTGGCACGGTTGGCAGGAACACCCCAGTTTACCTGATTGGTCTTGAGCCCCGTCAACCTGGGGAGCCCCCGGCTGACACTGATCCACTTGCCTGAAGTTACTGCATTAGCCATTTTTTCCTCCCATTTGGATTATTGGAGATAGGATTAAATGAGCCTCGGCGGCGGGAGATCGCGCACCGAGCAGAAGGGACGTAGAGGACGGAGTGCCCTGCACGCCGTAATGAATACGCAAGGAGCTTACAAAACCAGAGCGCGCTGTGCTTGCCTGTATCTTACATTCTTTTGCCCATTTCTGACATATTGGCAAAAAGAGGGAGCGAATGCCGCTTGAGTCAGGGTGAAGCGCCCTCGATGCTAATTCATGACAGGCCCAATTCAGGATAGGAACCAGATCGCCGGGTAGGGCTATCGCTTTCCCTACATTTAGAGACTGTTCAGGTTTTGGATTACTTCGTCAGTCGCTTCGCTCGTGTCTGGGCTGCGCGCGGTTCTTTTCTCCATAGAATCTGCTTTCAAGATGTGATAATCAGTAGACGTCACGTTTTTACAAAAATGCCTACGGAAAACGCAGGCGCCGACAGCACATTCTGAGCACGCGTGGCGCCTTCGACACCCAACGAGAGGCCGTAGGCGCCTTGATGCGTGTAGGTGAGTTCAGCGCCGTAGGCCAGGTAGCGTTGATCGTTGCCGTTGAGGCCGCGCCGGCCTCCCACGGCGGGGTCGCCGTTGCGCAGCGGCTCTACGCCGCGCAGCCGCCCGGCAATCGTAAAACGCTCAGCCACGGTGTACCCGGCTTCGACGGCATAGACGATCTCGTCGGAATAACCCTTCACGCGCTGGTTGAAGCCGAAAGAGGCTTTGGCATAGACCGGGGCCGGATAGAAAGAGTGCCCGGCTTCGAGGGCAACGGTCTGATTCAACTCGCCGTCGCCGGTGAGCAGGCCGTTGGGCTGGTCAGAATTGCCGAGTGGCAGGCCGAGCCGGAGGCTGGCGCTGACCACCGTGGCGCCAAACTGCGCCAGCCCGATCCGCGCGCTGATGATGGGATCGGCAATGCCGTTGACGACGTCGCCTTCGCTGAAGACGAAGCCGCTGTTGCGTCCTACCTGCCTGTTGAGGGTGATTCGCTCGTAGAACGGCACGTAGGCCACAAGCGTGATCCGGTCGGTGAGGCCGTATTCGCCGTAGAAGCTGACGGTGTAGTCGCCCACGGTGGGGATGCGAATTCTGTTGCCGTTGGGTTCATAGAAATGCGTGGCTCGCAGCATCCGGAAGCCGATCTTGTAATAGCCGTGGCCGCGTGGTTGGGGCCAGGCGTCGGCGAAGGCCGGCAGGGCCGTCAGCACCATCAAAACGGCCAGGCCGCTCGTCGAGAAAAGGCGTTGAAGTCGTGTCATTGAAGCGTGGCGTGGCCGAAGGTGACGTTGAACGGGACGCAGTGAATCACCACGTTGTTGTAGGAATTCAGGGTGACGGAGGCGCCGGACGGGATGAAATAAGCCTGTTCGCCGAAGTCTTTTTTGAGATCCCCCAGGTCGAGGCTTCCGCTGCCTACGGTGGTGCTGTTGGACAAAAAGACCTTCAGGCCCGGCCCCGAACTGATGGTAAAGTCGCTGCTGAAGCTCAGGCGTAAGCTGCCACCGGGCACCTCTTCGAGCGTCGCGGTGCCCTGGACTTCGTACGAAGACCCCGCCCGTTTGACGAACATACCCTGGCGGATGCCGCCGGGCACGATCAGCGTGGCCGGGGCGCTGGAAATGCCGTCCGTCGTCGCGGTGATCTCGGTGACGCCGGGTTCGAGCGCCAGCGTGGCGCCGCCGGCATCAATCGTGGCGACCTGCGTGTCCGAACTCGCCCAGGTGAAGTCTTTGCCGTCGAGGCGATCTCCGTTGAGGTTGTACGCCGCCGCCGTGAAGGTCTCGTTGCTTCCCGCCGGAAGCCGCAGCGTGTCGGGCGTGACCACCACGCGCGCGACGGCGGCAGGATCGGCGACGACGGTGATGAGCACGGGCGGGCTGGTGGCATCCTCCGCGTGCGCCGTGATCATGGTCTGCCCTACATCCAGGGCGGAAACCAGCCCCTCGGCATCGACAGCCGCCACGGCGGGGGCTGAACTTTCCCACCGGAGCGCCACATTGGGCACCGGCATTCCGAAGCCGTCGTAGTAGGTAGCCTCGACGCGGACGGTGTTGCCCTGCTGCACAGCGGCTTCGCCCGGCGTGATGTCGATGCGCGCATCCGCCGTCGGCAGGTCTTCGACCAGATCGGTGCCGATACAACCAGCCACCCCCAAGCTCAAGGCGACGATCAACCAGATTTTACGTTTCATAACACGCAGGCGTATAATGAATCGGATTTTTTAACCGCAGAGTGCGCGGAGGGCGCAGAGATCTTTGCGTCCTCTGCGCCTTCTCTGCGACCTTTGCGGTTAAAAAATTGATCGATTGAGTCTCTAAAAATCATACATCAAAAGCAGAAGTGAATCACAAAAGCATAACGTCGAGACAACAATTCTCCAAAGGCCTTTCAAAAAACTGGTGCGGCAAAACACGCGCGGGCACAATAACGCGCTGCGTTCATCGTTTAATGCGCAGTAGGATCTTGTTAACCCAGGCTTTCCGAACAACTAAAACCAGCCTGTAAGATCCTCGTCACGACACCCGGGTCGTCATTTCTTTTGAGGAGGCTGCGCACATCGACGGGTGAGCGAGCCGGTCTCCGCACGTCGTCCGGCAATCGCCGGACAGCCCCTGTTATGTTCATCAAACCCCTCGTAGTTATGAAACGCCTACGCATTATCGGGGCGGCCCTCGGTGTTGTGCTCGCTACCACAGCCTTCGTCGGGTGGCCGGTTTTTAACGGGCTTCATACCGATGCTCGCGCGCCGGCTCCTTCGCCGGAACCCTTGCCTCACATCCTGCCCGTTGTCAACCCGGACGGGGCGGTGTTGCCGGACGACGATCCGAAGGCGCTGCCGGAATTCGTTCGCAAGGGGTTGGCCTGGCTGGCCGAGGCGCAGTTCGAAAGCGGTGGTTGGGGAGCCGGCAGCCACGCCAACCAGAACATCCGCGATCCCCACGCTGTGCAGATCGACCCGGCCACGACGGCCTTCTCGGCGATGGCTTTCTTGCGCGCCGGCAACACGCTCACCGACGGCCCTTATCACAAAAACGTCGATAAAGCGCTGACGTACCTGCTCGACCTCGTCGAGTCGTATCCGAAAGAAGGCGCCCGCATCAGCGATGTCAGCGGCACACAGCCGCAGGCCAAGCTCGGCCAGCACGTCGATGTGGCGATGGTGGCGCAGTTCTTCACGCAGGCGCTGCCGCACACCAAACACAATGCCGCCCTCCGCGAGCGCGTCGGGGAGGCGCTGGAAGTGTGCGTGACCAAGCTGGCGCGCGCCCAGGACGCCGACGGAAGCTGGAACTCGCGCGGCGGCTGGGCCGGCGTCTTGCAATCGGCTATGGCCAATAGCGCGCTGGAGATGGCCGACGACCTCGGCGTCGCGGTAGACCGCGAGGCGCTCGAACGGTCGCGGCGGTATCAGAAAGACAACCTCGACGAATCGTCCGGCGCGGTCCGGACCGAAAGCGCCGCCGGCATCGCGCTCTACTCGGTTGCCAGCAACCAGCGCGCCACGGCGCAGGAAGCCAATGAGGTCAAAGAAAAGATCGCGCAGGGCCGGCGCGACGGCACGCTGGCGCTGCCGGCGTCGATGCCCGAAGAGGAAGCCGTCTCGGAGGAAAACCTGAAAAAGCTGGGCTATGACGAGGATGATGCCATCCGCCTGACCGAGGCGTATCGCAAGAACAAAGCCGCCGCGCGCATGATGCAGGATGAGCAAGTGCTCTCCGGCTTCGGCAACAACGGCGGCGAGGAGTTCCTCAGCTACATGATGACCAGCGAGTCGCTGGCCGGCGCCGGCGGGGAGGAATGGGACCAATGGTATGATAAGATGAACACCCGCCTCGCCAAGATTCAGAACCCCGATGGCAGTTGGAGCGGACACCATTGCATCACCAGCCCGGTCTTCTGCACCGCCGCCGTCATCCTGACGATGACCGCTGATCGGGTTGAGCAGGTTTGAATTGTTTTCAATTAGATCAGAATAATGGAACGCGGATGACGCGGATCGAGCGGATGGTCGCGGATTTGGCTTTGAAAAAATCCGTGTTAATCCGTGTCATTCGTGTGTTATTATTGAGATTCAAGCACTTCGTTTCTGATTTCTGATAGCTTGAAATGCGTCCCCTCGCCATCGTCCTGACGTTGCTAATCCTGTCCCGGTGCGGCCCGCCCCGCTCCGAGGCCGAGGTGATGCTCGCCGAGGCATGCGCCTATCTCTGGTCGATGCAGGGCGACGACGGCGGCTGGCACAGCGGAACGCACGGGCTGCTCCGGGGCGGGCAGGCGTGGACGCCCTTCGTGCTGCACGCCCTCCTCGACGCACCCGCCGAAACCTGCGCGCCGCCCGGAGACGCTGTCGCGCGGGCACTGGCTTTCATCCGCAATCGCCTCAACGAAGGCGGCGCGCTGGGCTTGGCCGACCCCGACGTGCTCGAATATCCCAACTACGCCACCGCCTATGCCCTGCGTGTGCTGGCGCAGCATGGCGAAGCCGAAGACGCCCCGCGCATCCAAAAGATGACCGCGTATCTGCTCGGCCAGCAGTTCGCCGAAAATCGCGATTTCGGGCCGGGCGACGCGGCGTATGGGAGCTGGGGTTTCGGCGAGCAGCGCCTGCCGCCGGGCCGCACGGGGCACGTCGATCTCTCGCACACGCGCCGTGTGCTCGAAGGCCTGCGCGCCGCCGGGCACGACGACCCTGCCGCGTATCGCCGCGCCGAGGTCTTTTTGCGCCTTGCCCCAAAGCATCCCGCCGATGCGCGCCTCCAGGCCGCCGGCCTCGACAGCCTCGTTTACGACGGCGGCTTCTTTGCCTCGCCCGTCGTGCCGGGCGTCAACAAGTCGGCGCCGGTGGAGGCCGGTTCGCTCTACCTCTACGGCAGCTACGCCACGACCACCTGCGACGGCCTCCTCGCCCTGCTCGCCGCCGGGGTAGACCGCAACGACGAACGCGTGCAGGCCGCCCTCGCCTGGCTCCGGACGCACGACGAACTGGCCTCGCCCGAAGGGATGGATCCAAACCATCCGGCCCAGTGGCATCGGGTGCTCTTCTATTACCACCTCGGCGTCCGCGCCGAAGCCTACGACGCGCTCGACGAACCGGGTCCCTGGCGCGCTGCTATCGTCCAGGCGCTCTCCGGTAAACAACGCGACGACGGCAGCTTCGCCAACCCCTACGGCGCCCCCAACAAAGAAGACGACCCGATCCTGGCCACGGCCCTCGTCCTGCGCGTCTTGCGTGCTGTGTCTGAGGCAGCCGGCGCTATCCCATGAGAGAGGCTGCGTTGACCGTCAACGTGCTATGCAGGCGAGCCGTTATCGTCTTTTTCGGTGCTGCCCTGCTTGCTGGAAAGCTGCTTCATCATCTCAATTTCCGCTTCTGTCAAGCCATATACCCTCGCGAATCGACTCAAAAAATCCCATTCCTCGAACTCCAAATCGTCTTCAAGCTTTTGAGGGCCTTTCTTTTCTTCTTCCACAACCTCCGGTTTCGAAGTCGTCTCTGTTGCCGCCCTTTGGAGTTGCTTCGAAAGGGTGGTCAAATCGTTCTGAATGGCAGAGAGCGCATCGTGGAATTCTGCGCTGGATACCGTGTTTTTCTTTATCTCCATGAGTTCTTTTTGAAGTAATTCTGTTCCCTCAAAAAAGAGCCTTGCGGAATCATCAAACCTGGCTTCAAGCATTTTAACGTGCTCTTGCTGAGGCTGCGACTCGACAAGGTTGCTCATCTTGGCCAATCTCAAATTCGTTTCATCCCTCATCTGAGCCATCACGGTTGTCAACTCATCGAGTTGTTTCTTAATCATCTCGACATCATAGTGCATCGAAGGGGCAAATTCGGACTCCGGCGGGATCGAAATGTTACTTACTTTGTCTTCAAGGAAATAGCTTAGCTGCTCGACCTTGTCATAAAGCTTTAATATTCTCGTTTCGAGCAAGTCCACTTGTTCGAAATGGATGCGTTCCAGGAAATTCTCGACTAGCGTTGTCAACTCCTCTTTTGTAGCGCCAAACGCCCGGTTTACTTCTTTGCTGAGTAGCTTTTGCAACACCTCTTTCTGTATTGCCGGAGCGGCTACCAGATTCTCTTTAGACGGTTGGGCATCGGTGGAGGCGTTCGCTTTTCGAAGGCGCGCAGTCTGGAGGTTTACGAGAGCGATGGTGATGATGAGCACTACGTTGAGAACGGCAATAATCGTCGCTATTGTCAGGAAAGGATACGTCGAAAAAGCAGCGGAGAGGTTTGCTGCGGTCAGGGGCCACCCAAGCGCTTTCATGGTAACGAGCACGAGGGCCATCAGGGAGGCCACCGCCGTTAGCCACAAAAAAGTCTTTGCCGAAGGCAGAGAGCGCCTCGCTGCGCTGACAGCTTCTCTTCTCGCTGCACCGATGGCTATATTGATAGGGATCATGCTCTTCCCCCTGTTTTTTGCGTGGGTGTCTGGTTTTGTTGGGTTGGATTCAGGGGCGTCTCCTCATCCATCTTCTTCTTACGGGTTGTTCTGCAGGGATGTCATTTTCTATCACATCTTGAATCCTTATTTCTGCTCCATTGGCGTCTTGCAAGGCTGGTGGATTTTCTATTGGAGTACGGTCTTTTACCGCAAAAAGTTCGCCTGCGGACCTTCGAAGAAGTTTAAGTAAATGAAACAGTTGGTACAATAAAAAAGCAGCCAGAGAGAAGTCTCCTATTAACAGAATGAATTCTACAAAGAGAGAAAGTCCATCGGGTTCGAACAGCGGGCGTATACCGAGGTCAATAATGGCAACACCGCCCAAATAGACGATCGTCCCGAGCACGCTGTAGTAAATAAACTTAAAGGCTTCCTTCGGATCGTCCACGGCGGGCCTCGCTGGAACGCATAGATTTAATCAGTTTTGATGCGATGCGTGGTACACACAGATTCAGAAACGCATCGGGCTCTAGGATATTATAATCTCGGCAATTCTACAAGACCCGGAGAATCCATGCTCTTGTGCGTTGAGTAATCAACAGGATTCTCCTAGATTACAAGGCTGTTAGGATTTGCGATTTCTGATCATCACGGGGATTAAAAAACCATGGCAGACATAGCCCAGGCGTTCATCGGCCAGTCGCGGCGGTTTTTGCTGGCTGAATATCTCGGCAAAATCGAAAAATGCGTGGCTGAACTCTCGGACGAAGACCTCTGGTGGCGGCCCAATGAGGTCTCCAACAGCGTCGGCAACCTGCTCTTGCACCTGGCCGGCAACGTGCGGCAGTGGATTATCCACGGCGTCGGCGGGGCTGATGACGTGCGGCAGCGACAGCAAGAATTCGACGAACGCCACGGCGCCGCAGCGGCGCCGCTGCTGGACCGCCTCCGCCAGACGCTCGACGAGGCAGACCGCGTCCTGGCCGGTCTTACGCCGGAGGACCTCACCACGCCGCTCCGCATTCAGGGCCTCGACGTGACGGTGCTGGAGGCCGTCTACCACGTCGTTGAACATTTCTCGACGCACGTCGGCCAGATCATCTATGTGACAAAGCTGCGTACAGGGCGCGACCTCCAGTTCTATGAGATGAACGCCGACGGCAGCGTCCGCCGGGGCTGGCTCAGCACGCCGGTAGAAGACGCTTGAGGTGGTTCCGAAGAGCGAGGGGTGAAGGGCGAGGGGCGTGGTCAGAAAATCGCTCTTCGCCCCCCGAGCGGGATGTATCTTGAAACCGCTTTGCACAAGGGGTAGTTGGAAGCGCACTAAACACGTTTTACGTTTCGTGATTTACGCCGATATTGTATCGGAGCGACATGCTGCCTCAAGAGGCCCTCTATCCATGATCGATACGCGAGTGCGAACGGAGTTGATGAACGAAATCGAAGCGCTAAAGGCCCAACTCGAAAAAGAACGGTATGAGAACGCGACGTTGCGTCGGTTGCTCTTTACCCAGTATGCCCGGCAACCCCGCCTGATGAAGCCGCTGGACCTGCCCATCTCGGACCGGGCCGTCGTCCTCTTCGAGGTCTTGCCCGACCGGTTCGATCTGGAAGAAGTGCTGACGACCGCCGAAAAGCTCGACCTGACCGAAAGCGAAGCCGCCGAGCATGTGCGGACCTATTTCCAGGAGGGCATGCTCAAAGATGACGACGATGGCAAGCGCTTCGTCAAGACAGGACACCGGCCTTATATCTAGAACTTTTTGTCATTGACTGATGGTGATGTCATAGGAATATTGGAAGGGAGAGAGGGGGAAAGGGCGAAGGGGAGAAAAAAATCGCTCAAGAAATTCTATAGAAACCCGGTCTCCGTAACGATACCTATGAAAACGGAGAACCAAGATGGACGCACATAAAAAACCTTCTCGTTTCGGCTACCGCTACCGCAAGACAGACCGGACGCCTGACAACACCCAACCCTTGCCGGGGGATCGTCCCTCGCGCCTTCGGTTTCGCCTTTTCGGTATGCACTGGCGAGCGCTTCCGCTCTACCGCCGCGCCGGCAGCCCCTTTGGCGATAGCGACGCCGGGCTGCTGCTCTGGCTCGAATTCGGACGCCGTTCGTATAGCAATTAGCGTGAAACGTAAAACGTGAGGGTGCCCTCGCCAACGGTCAGGCGAGCACCCTCACGTTTTACGATCTCACTTCATCGGGACCGTATCGGCGCGGCGGAATTGTTCGGCGCCGCTCTTTTTCGATCCGCCGGCAGCGCGCCCGGCGCCCTGTGTTTGAATCCGGCTGGGGGAGACGCCGTTGTCGGTGTAGTATTGCTGGACGGCGCGGGCGCGGTCTTCCGAGAGCGCCTGCGGGTTGCGCTCGAAGGGGCCGGCCAGCCCCACGACGCGCACGTTGAGGTTCGGGCAGTCTTGCAAGATGTCCAGGTTGTCGCCCAGGACGCGTTCGGCGTTGGCCGTTAAGATACTCGAATTGCGTTCGAAGTAGACCGCGTTCATGTCGGCCAGTTCGGCGCAGTAATCGGCTTCGTAGGGCGAGACGACAATCGAGACCCGGCGGCTGTCGCTGCCGGCGTTGTTCGAGACGTCGAGCGTGACGGTATAGGAGCCGGGCTGGTCGTAGGTATGGATGGGCGCGGCGCTGTTGTCGGTGCCGCCGTCGCCGAAGCTCCAGGAATAGCGCAACGGGGCATCGCCGCGCACGTTGGCGCCAAAGCGGACCGCCGTGCGGGTGTCCGGCGTGGGCGGGTCGGCCAGGATGGTGATGACTTCCGCCGGCACCGGCGGATCGACCACGACGACGGTCGTCTGGCCGGTGTCGGAGGCTTTGCCTTTACGGTTCGACGCCGTCAGCGTGACGGTGTAGGTGCCTGCGCGCGAGAAAGCATGCGAGGTCGTCTGTCCTTCTGCCGACATATTGTCCCCAAAGTTCCATTCGTAGAGAACGGGGGGTTTGGCATCTTCGTTGGTCTCGGCCACGAACGTGCCTGTCTCGTTGGTCTCCAGACGATCCGGGCCGGTGACACCGAGCACTTCGACGTTTTTGGGGCTGCACCCCGCCATGACGAGCCCGCCCAGCACGAGCAGCAGCGGGAGTCTCTGTAAGAGGGATGTGCGATGTTTCATAGTGAGGGTTCCTCTGACGATGGTGTGTGAGACTGTGGGATGGGGTAGCTCGGAGCCGCGACGGAGACACAGCCGGACGAGCGTGGTCATCGGGCAGGAGTATCAACTTAACGCAGGGCTTAATCACTCGCCAGTTCGGCACACAACCGTTACTTTAGGCCGCGGTGCGTCTTTTCAACGGAGTGATACGCTGCCTGCGTTACTTTCTGGGGACGATCAGCACGGGGCAGGCCACCAGATCGGCCAGGTGCTTATCCGCCGAGTCGGCGAAGGCTGCAAGGAACCGGTTTTTGCGACGATGGCCGATCACCAGCAGATCCATGCCTTCGGTCGCCCCGGCAATGACCTTGGGCAACGACACGCCGGTGATGATGTTGAACTTCAGGTTGTCGGCGGTGGTGTTGTAGCCCAGATTGCGGAACTGGTTGCGAAGATCCTCTTCGTTGACCAGCCGGTGAGACTCCATCATCATAGACACCTTGCCCGCTTTGGGGTCGTTGACGTGGAGCACGGTCAACTGGGCGTCGAGCGCGCGGACCAGGCGCACGGTTTCATGGATGACGTTCTCTTCGTCGTCCATGCCGGCCAGCGCCACAAGGACGTTATCGAAAGGCATAGGACTCGTTGGCTTAGGGGGCACAAGTACTTCCCCCAAAGGTCTGGCTTTTCCGCGTTTCCTGCAACGCAATGTTTTGTGAAAAGGAAGCGGTAGTGTTTTGGTGTTTTAATGTTTTGGTGTTGCTGCTAGGACGATCAACCAAAACACTAAAATACTATAACACCCCGAAACCTTCATTCCCCAAGCGCCGAAAAGCCGTGGTACGATGCCAGAAAAGCCGCCAGATGCTCCCGCCGGAAGTCGTCGAGATGCCACGCTTCGGCGGTCAGATGATGGCGATACGCGGGCGCGACGACGTACACCTCGGCCTTAAGCCGCTCGCCCTCCGTCGTCTCGGCCTCAACGCGCGCGCGGTCGTAGAACGTGCCTTCGAACGCGTCGAGCCGCGCCATCGATGAGGGATCGACGTTGAGGTAGAGCACGCCGTCGGTAGCTGCGTCTTTTTGGGGGATGAGGCCGGGATAGCTGGCGCCGTCGAGGCGGAAACGCGCATAGCCGCGCAGGGTCGCCTTGCGGGATGTAAAACGATTGCCGGTGACGGCTTGCATCACCGCAGCAACCATCAACGAGCCGTAGGTGAAGACGTGCATGAAGGCTAAGGGTCCAGGTCGCTTATTGCCGGGTGGCGATCAGGTGAAGGTGAAATTCAAGCGGATCGGCGTTTCTAATCGTGCCAAACGCCGCCGAGTAGGGTCTAAAGCCGAAATCGGTATGATTGACCGTGAACTGGCCGCTGGCCGCAAACCGGTTGCCTTCCAGGCTTATTTGGAGCGTGGTAGTAATTTCTCTGCTCACGCCTCGGATGATCAGGTCGCCCGTCGTCCTCATCCGATCGCCGGACGGCTCGCACCGTGTGGATTGATAGGTGATGGCCGGGTGCTTGTCGGCCCAGAGTTGATCTCTGGCAAGCATGTTTTTCCTGGTTTTCTGCCGGTCGTCTTCGTTCGGTCCTTCCGTCGTCCCCAGGCGTTCGCGGTCGGCGGCGGCATCCACCACCAGATCCTCAACCGGGATCGTGATGCGCACCCGGCAGGCCGCTGCATCCTGGGGATCGTAGACCATCGATCCCGAAAAAACAGCAGCCCGGACGACGTGGTCGTGGGCCAGGGCCGAAGCGAGGCCGGCTCTGGTAAGCTTCACCACCAGCCAACTCTCGGCAGGATCGAACGTGTACGTGGCGCCCAAGCTCACGGGAGCGATTTCAGGGCTTCGACATCATGGTTGAAATCATCGATGTCGTATTGGATGGGAATTTGTTTGCTGGCTAGCAAATGTTGAAAGGCAAACCGATCCATCTGGGCGAATTGGGCGGCCCGCATCAACGGCAATCCTTTTTGATAGAGGAGGGTGGCTATTTCCTGACGGAGTTCCGTCTCGGAAATCTGAGCCGCTTTGAGGATGTCGTCAGTAATCGAGACCATCTTGAGGAGCCGGCAAAGTTGAGCATACCGCCACGATCAGTACGCTGTATGCATCGCGTTGGTTCAGGTGTCATCGCGACGCCTCCTCATCACTCACACTAAACGAGAGCATCATCCCGGCGTGCAAATGCTCGGCGATGTGGCAGTGCGCCATCCAGTTGCCGGGGTTCGACATATCCACCAGCACGTCCATCGTCGAGCCGACGGGGACGATGGCGGTGTCTTTCCAGACGAGGTTGGGGTTGGCGATGCCGTCCATCTCCAAAACCAGGAACCGCTGGCCGTGGATGTGGATCGGGTGGTTCATCGGGTGGAAGGTCTTCGGGTCGTTGAAGACGCGGATTTTGACGACGTCGCCGGTTTTGAAATCCCAGTGGATGTCCATGTTTTCCCGGCCTGTGCCGCGTTCGCGCAGGATCCAGGTGACCTGCGTGCCGGTCGAGAGCCAGTTCATCATGGGCATGGCGTCGTTCCATTCCATCGGCGGCACGTAGAGCGTGTCGATCTCCATCGCCAGCATGATCGATACCGGCAGGTTCTTCACCCGCAGCGTCAGTTCCAACTCTTTATCGACGGGCTTATCGAAGTACTGCCGGTAGGCGTCGATGTCGCGCTGGACGTCGTCATTGTCGCGGAGCCGGTCGAAATCAGCCGCATAATCGGGCGAGGCGGGTTCCTCCATCACGGTCACGAGGCCGAGGGTATCGACGTGGGGGTAGAACTCGCCCCGGAAATGGTTGATGGCCTGGATGGAGTTGGTGATGGCCACCTCGCCGGGTTCATCGAACCGCACTTCGACGACGTAGCGCTCTGCCGGGGCAATGGGCACGCTGCCCACGCGTACCTCGCGCTCGAACTTGCTCACATCCGACGCTACGATCTTGACGGGCGCCTCACCAAAGGTGACGTTGAACGTGCGTGAGTTGGCGACGTTGGTCAGGAAGAACCGCACCACCTCGCCGCGTTTGACCGAGAGGCGATAGTCGGTCATGCCGTTGGCGAGCATCACGTTGCCGAAGCGGCCCATGAGCGTGTGCGTCGGCGCCTCGACGCCGAAGGGGATGATGCCGTGCTGATCCATCAAAATGTCGTCGAGCACCAGCACTTCTTCGCGGTTGACGGGGCTGTAGTAGCCGTCTTGTTTGGGATCGACGAGCATGTTGCCGTAGAGGCCGAGGTCTTGCTGGATGTCTTCGCGCATGTGCGGGTGATACCAGTAGATGCCGGTATCGGGGAAGAAGACCTCGTAGGTAAACGTCTCGCCGCGTTCGACGGGCGCCTGCGTGAGGCCGGGCACGCCGTCGAAGCGGTTGTCCAGGCGCAGGCCGTGCCAGTGTACCGTCGTCGGCAGTTCGATGTTATTGGTGAAATGGACGATGATGGTCGAGCCGCGTTCGACGTGGATGAGCGGCCCCGGATACTGCCGGTTATAGCCGTACATCACGAACGTCTTGCCGTTGATGGTCCGCCGCACGAGGGTGGCTTCGAGGTGGAGCGTGTCGCCGTCGGCCAGCGCCGCGACTTCGCGGGGGACGGCTTCGGGGAACATCATGGCGTCCATCTCTTGCCCGGCCAGGAACGGCCCCACCGGCGGCAGCGCATCATCGAGGCCTGGCAGCATCGGCATGCTCATGTCCATCGGCGGCATCCGGTGGGCGAGGCTGTCGCTCGCGCCCATGTCATGATGCATCATGTGGCCTTGATGGTCTTGAGCCGTTGCTGATGCGGAGAACAGCAGTGTTACGAAGAGGAGTGCAAGCCGATTCAGCATGATACTTCGTTTTTGAAACGTGAAACGTAAAACGTAAGGGTGCTTGCTCCGTCGGTTGGTGGGGCACTCTTACGTTTTACGCTTTACGTTTTACGCATCCTAATAATACCCAAACGTGGCGCAGGGCTCTTGTTGAAAAGGGCCGTGGCCGGCCATCGTGTGCATCAGCCCGCTGCGCGACATCCCGCGCAAGACCACCGGCCCCTGCCACTTCTTGCTCGATGCATCGTCCGAGGGCTCCAGCGTGATGATCACCAGATACTTGTTCCACGTCACCTTGCCTTTGATCGACATCTGGTCGTCGAGCACGCCGAGGCGTTTGATCTGGTCGAGATTTGGCGTGGAGATCCAGGCGGTGTAGACACCCTTGGGCGACGGTCTCAGGTTGTCGATGGAGATGGCCAGGTCGTAGACGTAATGGCCTTTGGCCGAGACGGCGATGCCGAAGGGCGAGGGGACGAACGTCACGGCGGCCACACCCACCGAGCGCCGCGCCTGCGGCACGCGTTTCGTGGCGATCAGGTCGATCTTGTAGTATTCGGGCGGATCGGTGAAGGCGCACTCGCCGCCGGGATCTATGGCAGGCTCCATGGGGCTGCTGCCCAGGAGCATCAGGCCGAGGCCGGCCAATACCACCGGCACGAGTCGATTTCCGATAAAACGCATGGGCTCTCTCGCGGGTTTAGGAACCGTCGAAGATTCGAATGTCCAAATTCATCAGGGGGCGCCAAGGTTCCTTTTTTAATGGATCGGCAGTCGTCCGCTGCGAAATTCCCCCTTCGAAGGGGGACAGCGTCCGGCAAACGCATGTGCAGCCGGGCGCAGGGGGATGTTGGCGCGGCCTGATGAGAGGTTTCTGGCAAGCCGCGCGAACATCCCCCACCCCTCCTTCGTCGGGGCACTCCCTTCAAAGGGGGATTTTTCGTGCTTGCCGTTCCCGAAGCACATAGTCAACCATCATCACAATCCGATAACGATAGCCACAAAGATAGATACCGCCCCCAGCGCCACGAGCGCCAGATACCAGGGCAGGGCGAATTTGAACCATTGTTCGTAGCGCACACCGCCCGCTGCCAGGATGGCCAGCAGCGCGCCGTTGGTCGGGGTGAGGATGTCGCAGAGGCCGGCGCCGTACTGATAGGCCAGCACCGTCACCTGCCGCGAGAGGCCCAGCAAGTCTGAGACGGGCACCAGCACCGGCATCGTCAGCACGGCCTGCCCGCTGACGCTCGGCACCGGCACGTGGATCGCTGTGTGGGCCACGATCATGCCGAGCGCCGAGAGACTCTTGGGCAGCCCTTCGATAGGCGTCACGAGCCCGTAGACGATGGTATCGACGATCTGGCCTTCGTCCAGGACGACGAAGATGGCGCGGGCAAAACCGATCAGCACGGCGGCGTAGGCCATCTCGCGAAACCCGCGCACGTAGGCTTTCGCCGTCCCTTCGATGCGCAACCCCCCGACGATGCCTGCGACGATGCCCATGATGAAAAACAGCGCCGACATCTCGTCGAAACCCCAGTCCAGATTCAACAGCCCGTAAACCAGCACCACAAACGTCACGAGCACCAGCGTCAAGACGATGCCGTTGCGTGTGCCGACGGTGGTGGGCTCGTCGGTCTCGGTGGCTTCGGGCGGGCGGCGCGTGCGTTTGGTGAAGCGTATCGTCCCCCAGATCCAGAGGGCCAGGGCCAGGAAGAGGAAGATCAGCCGAAACAGCCCGCCCGAGACCAGCGGCAACTCCGCCAGTTTTTGCGCGATGCCCACCTGAAACGGGTTGATGGGGCTGAAGGCCGAGCCGACGAACGCCGCCCCGGCGCTCATCGCTATGGCCGTCACCGCCGAAAAGCCCAGCCGCTGCGTCAGAATGAGCAAGACCGGGATGAGGGCGATGATCTCCTCCTGCATGTTTTGCAACGCGCCGCCCGTGGCAAACACCAGCGAAATCAGCGGGATCACCAGCAGGTCGCGGTGCTGGAGGCGATGGACGAGCCAGCCGACGGCCCTGCGCAACGCCCCCGTCTCATCGACCACGGTAAAGGCGCCGCCGATCAGGAAGACCAGAAAGATCACGTCGGCAGCGTCGGCCATGCCCAGCGGGATGGCTACGATCGCCTCGAAAAACCCCACCGGGCTGGAATCGACCTTGTGATAGGTGCCCGCCACGACGACGCTGCGCCCGGTTGCCGGGTCGTCCTGCCGGTCGTACAGGCCGGCGGGCAGGATGTAGCTGAGAATCGCCGCCAGCAACAGGCACCCCACCAGCAGCGTGAGCGGATCGGGGAAACGGGGTTTTTTCATTTTGGATTTTAGATTTTGGATTTTGGATTGGGCGTTTGCCGACCCGGTTTGATCCATCGAAAAAGTCTCAGCGGTCCAGACCGTCGCGACTTACTCGGTTGTTGGATTCTGTGGAAGTAAACAATCCAAAATCCAAAATCTAAAATCCAAAATCCAACCTCAATGCGTGCCTTCCGCCGGGCCTTCGTCCCACTTCTGCACGCTGGAGACGTCCGGCACGCCCCAGTCGGCGCCGTTCCAGCCCTGGAAGCCGGCCATGCGGAACGTCCAGAAGCCGGTGGTCATGTCGCTGACGACGATCAGGCCGTCTTCGTTGCGCACGTCAACACCGAAGGCGCCGTTGAACATGGGGTAGCGGTCGGTGTTGGGCGGGCCGAGGTAGGTGTCGTAGTAGGCCACCGTCACCGGGTCGTGGGGGTCCATCAGGCTGAAGATTTGCAGGCCGTCGAGGTAGCCCGAAACGAAGACGTAGGGCCAGCGCACCTCGTGGTTATGCGAGAGGTTTTTCCAGTCGGCGGTCCAGGCGCTGATGGGATTGCTGATGTTGGAGACCTGGCCGTCGAGGGCGGGTTGGAGGTCGAAGATGCGCAGCGGTGAGTATTGATGTTCGGTCTCGCCGATGGCATACCGACCGTCCGGCGACGGTGTGAACGTGTGGCCCCAGGTCAGTGCGGGGATGCCCGTGAGCGTCACAACGATCTCCGGGTTTTTGAGATCCGTCACGTTGTAAACGTAATAGCCGCCGTCGCCGCCGCCGTAGAATCGATCCTGGCCGGTCTCGACGTGATAACCGACGTAGAAATCGTGATAGCCGACGTAGTCTTGCCGTCCGGGGACGTTATCCGGAATGGGCACCTCGCCTGCCAGCGCATCATCGGCCTGGCCTTCGACGGCCTTGCCCAGGTCGTAGACGTAGGCCGAGGGGCCTTGCGTGGTGGCGAACAAATACGGACGCCCGTCGGAATGTTTGTAGACGAAGATGTTGTGGAAGCCGTTAGGCCGGTCCGCCGCCCGGATCCGCGCCACCTCTTTGACGGTCGATGGATCGGGCAGCCCCGTCACGTCGAGGATCACCGCGCCGAGGTCTACGTCGGGGCCGGCGAAAAACTGAAGCGACTGCACGACGTAGTAGCGGCCCTTCCACTTGAAATATTTCACGTCCATCCCGCCCAGCGGCGTGTGCAAATCCTCATCCTCGATCCGCCAGCGATAAAGAATTTTTGGATGCGCCGGGTCTGCGATGCTGATGATATCCATCCCTTTCGGCCCGTCATCGCCATAGACCATCCGGCCCACGTAGGCGTAGGGGCGGTCGAGTTCTTGCTCCATCTCCAGGTCCGAGACGCTCAGCCGAGGCCCCAGCGGGATGTGGCCGAGGACTTTGATGTTGTCGCTGCCCGGCTTCTCGGGCGTCCACTGCGCTGCTGCAAAACGTGCGTTTTGCAGAAAGAAGGATAGGGCAAGTAAGAAGATCAGGCGGCGGTAGCGGTTCATTCGGGTACCTCCCTCTGTTTGTTTTAGGAGAGAGGGTGAGAGGGAGAAAGGGGGAGAGGGAGATTTCAAGAGCGAATAGAGAATAGCCAGTGGCCAATGGTCATGAAGAACGTTCATTCGTCCTTCCCCATTCGCCATTGGCTACTCGCCATTCGCCATTCGCCATGAAAATCCCCCTTTCCCCCCTTCTCCCTTTCTCCCTCTCGAAAACTCAGTGCGTCCCCTCCTGCGGGCCTTCGTCCCATTTCTGCACGCTGGAGACATCCGGCACACCCCAGTCGGCGCCGTTCCAGCCCTGGAAGCCGTCCATCCGAAACGTCCAGAAGCCCGTCGACATATCGCTGACGACGATCAGGCCGTCTTCGTTGCGCACGTCGACGCCGAAGGCACCGTTGAACACGGGGGTGCGGTCGTGGTTGGGTGGACCGAGATACGTATCATAGTAGGCCACGGTTACAGGGTTTGTGGGATCCATCAGGCTAAAGATTTGCAGCCCGTCGAGGTAGCCCGAAACGAAGACGTAGGGCCAGCGCACCTCGTGGTTGTGCACCAGATGCTTCCAGTTGGCCGTCCAGGCGCTGATGGGGTTGCGGATGTTGGTGCGCTCGCCGTCGAGGGCAGGTTTGAGGTCGAAGATGCGCAGCGGCGCGTACTGGTATTCGGTCTCGGCAATGACGTAGCGGCCATCGGGCGAAGGTGTGAAGGTGTGGCCGTAGCGCACGCCGTTGATGCCCGTGAGCGTCACCAGCAGTTCGGGGTTGTCGAGGTCGGTGATGTTGTAGACGTAGTAGCCGCCCACGCCGCCGCCGTAGAACCGATCCTGGCCGGTCTCGACGTGATAACCGGCGTAGAAGTCGTGATAGCCCCGCGCCCGGCCCCGGCCCTCCGGCGACTCCGGCACCGGAATACGCCCGGCGAGGCGATTCTCCATGTCGCCCTCGACGATCTTGCCGAGGTCGTAGGCATGGGCAAACGGCCCGGAGACGGTCGTCAGCAGCAGCACGCGCCCGTCGGAGTGTTTGTAGATGAAGATGTTGTGGAAGCCGCCCGGCAGGTCCGGCTCGCGGATACGCGCCACTTCTTTGACGGTCGAGGGATCGGGCAGGCCCGTCACGTCGAGGATCACCGCGCCGAGGTCGTTGTCCGGCCCGCCCGCGCCGAACTGCAACGACTGCACGACGTAGTAGCGTCCCTTCCACTTGAAGTACTTGATGTCCATGCCGCCGGTGCGCATGTGCAGATCCTGATCTTCGATGCGCCAGCGATAGATCACTCTGGGCTGCGTCGGATCCGAGAGGTCGATGATGTCGGTGCCTTTGGGGCCTTCATCGCCGTAGACCATCCGGGCGATGTAGGCATAGGGCCGGTCGAGTTCTTGCTCCAACTCCATGTCGGCCACGCTCAGGCGGGGTCCCAGTGGGATGTGGCCGAGGACTTCGATGTTGTCGCTGCCCGGCTTCTCCGGCGTCCACTGCGCTGCTGCACCAGGCGGCCAGAGGGCGATGACGAGCAACGGGATGATCGCGATGCGGAAGGGTTTCATGGTGGTTCCTCGCGGAATTGGGAGTGGTTTATTTGTCTGTGGGCGGTTTTTATGAGGGAGTCATCGAATTTTGGATTTTAGATTTTGGATTTTGGATTTTGGATTGGGTGCGGCCTGTTGCGCCTTCAATAATCGAATAAGCCGCGACGGCTGAAGCCGCTGAGGCTTTTTCGGTTATTGAAAACGGTTCGGCAAACGACCAATCCAAAATCTAAAATCCAAAATCTAAACGTACACGTCCACACCTATTTACCGGCCGGCCCGTTGTCCCAGTCCTGGACGCTGGAGATGTTGGGCATGCCGTAGTCGCGGCCATTCCAGCCGTCGAAGCCGTCCAACGAAAAGGCCCAGAAGCCGGTGGTCATATCGCTGACGACGATCAGGCCGTCGGCATTGCGGATGTCGACGCCCCAGGCGCCGTCGTAGACGTTCCAGGTGTAGGGGCTGCCAGCGCGCTTCATGGCCTCCTCGCGGTTGTTGTGCAGCCCGTTGAACGTGTCGTAATAGGCCACCGTGTAAGGCTGGGCCGGATCTTCCATGTTGACCACAGACATGCCCGTCTCGTAGCCGGCCACGAACAGATACGGCCAGCGCACCTCGTGGTTATGCGCCAGGCTCTTCCAGTCGGCATGCCACGCGCCGATGGCATGGTCGATGTTCTTGTCGGGGCCTTCCAGCGCCGGTTGCAGATCGAAAAACCGCAACGGCTGGTACTGGAATTCGGTCTCGCCCACGGCATACCGGCCATCGGGCGAGGGCGTAAACGTGTGCCCCCACGAGACGCCCGGCACCCCGACGATAGTCAGCAAAAGCTCCGGATTGGCCAGATCCGTCACGTTATACACATAATAGCCGCTGCCGCCGCCGCCGTAGAACCGATCCTGCCCGCTCTCCGGGTGATAGCCGACGTAAAAATCGTGATAACCGCTCGACCACATATTGTCGGTTTGCGCCACGGGCACGCGGCCTACGAGCGCGTGGTTTTCGTTCTGAAGCACCTCGTCCATCTCGGTCTGATAGCCCTTTAGAAATTTGTCGAGGTCGAAGACCTTGGCATAGCGGCCTGAGGTGGCAAACAACAGCGGCGTGCCGGTCGAATGTTTGTAGACGAAGATGTTGTGGAAGCCGCCTCGGGTGTCCGATTGCCGAATGCGGCCTACTTCGTGGATCGATTCGGGCAGATCGGTCACGTCGAAGACGATGGCGCCGACGTCCGAGTTCGGCCCGCCCTGGCGGAACTGGGTGGATTGGACGTAATAATACCGCCCCTCGTGTTTAAAATAGCGCCCGTCCATCGCCCCGCCCTGGTGCAACTCTGGGTTCTCGATGCGCCAGCGCTGGATGACCTTCGCGCGGTCCGGATTGGAAAGGTCGATCACGTCGAAGCCGATCTCGTGGACGCGCCGCGCCACGTAGGCAAAAGGCCGCGTGAGTTCCTGCTCGATTTCGATGTCAGACACCGAGCCGGCTTTGCCCAGCGGCAGGTGCGCGCGCACCGTGATGTTTTCGCTGCCGCGCTCGCCGGGCGGCGGCGGGTGCGCCGGATGCTTCAACCCGCGGTGCTGCTGCGCCATCGCCCCCGAAACACCGAGGCCCATCAGGATCAGAAAGAGGGTTAGTCGTCGTGAAATCACCGGAATGCCTCGTGGTTTTGGGTGATTATAGATGCATGGCGTTCAATTTTAGATTTTGGATTTTGGATTTTGGATTGGCCTGATTCGATCCGGTTCAATCAACCGAAAAAGCCTCATCGGTCCCGACCGTCGCGGCTTTTTCGGTTGCTACACACGGATCAGTAATTTCCCAATCCAAAATCCAAAATCTAAAATCCAAAATCACCGCGCCCCGTCCGGCCCGTTGTCCCAGTCTTGTGCGCTCGACATATTGGGCAGGCCCCAGCCGTGGCCGTGCCAGCCGCTGAAGGCTTCCAGCAAAAACACCCACAGCCCCGTCTCCAGATCGCCGACGACGATCAGCCCGTCGTCGTTGCGGATGTCGAGGGCGAGGGCGCCGGTTGGCGGAGTCGAGGGCGTCGGCGGTGTTTCGGGCAGGATCTCGCCGGTCCGGTAAAACGCCTCCGTGTACGGATTCACCGGATCGCGCATGTTGAAGACTTGCAGCCCGTCGTCGAGTGCTGCCACAAAGACGAACGGCCACCGCACCTCCATCGCCGCGTAGTCATTGCGCCAGTCCGCCATCCAGGCGCCCACCGCCGTCCGGACCCTCGGAATCGTGCCGTCGAGGC
Source organism: Rhodothermales bacterium (assembly GCA_028278205.1). Taxonomy (GTDB): domain Bacteria; phylum Bacteroidota; class Rhodothermia; order Rhodothermales; family Bin80; genus JANQES01. The sequence continues at coordinate 28,523 of JANQES010000042.1, read as the reverse complement.
CGGGTTGGAGGTCGAAGATGCGCAGCGGGGCTGTCCGGTAGCCGGCAGCCGCCACGGCATAGCGCCCGTCGGGTGTCGGCGCGATGGCCCGCCCACGCTGGACCGCCGCCGAGCTGATCGACGTCAGCAGCGCGGTGTTGGCCGGGTCGGTGATGTCGTAGACGTAGTAGCCGCCGGCGCCGGCGCCGTAAAAGCGATCCTGCCCCGTATCGGGCTCGAACCCCGCAAACACATCATCATAGCCTGCCGAGGCGGTCTCGATCTGTTCGGGCGTGTCGATCTGGGCCACGTGGCCGTGGTTCGTGTCGCCGGCCAGGAGGCGTTCGAGGTCGTAGACGTGCGCAGCGCCGCCGCCGGTGGCCAGCAGCAGCGCGCGCCCGTCGGAGTGTTTGTAGGCGAAAAGGCTGGCAAAGCCGCCTTCGGCTGCCGGTTCGTGGATACGCGCCACCTCCTGCACCGTCGCGGCATCGGGCAGCCCCGTCACGTCGAAGACGACGGCGCCGAGGCCGGCCTCCGGGTGGCCCGCGTCGAGTTGAAACGCCTGGACGAGGTAATACCGGCCCTGAAGCTTGAAGTAGACGAGGTCGCCCCCGCCGGTTCCCAGGCCGTCGTCGTCGACGTCCCACGTATAGAGGGCCTGCGGCGCCTCCGGGTCTGCCAGGCTGATGATGGTGAACCCGGCGCCGGGGCGCTTCGACAGATACGCGTAAGGCCGCGCCGGATCTTGCTCGACCTCGACAGCCCCGACGCCGCCTTCGACGGCGAGGTGGCTTACTACGGTGACGTTGCGGCTCCCCCGCGTCTGCGCGCCGGTTTGGGCTGTCGCCGGGGTGCCTGCCAGGAAGGCGGCTGTCAGGAGGGCCATCCAACCCAGGATGTGTTTCATGATTCCTCGTCTAGGGCGAAAGCTGCGCAGGCTCTGCTAACGGACCAAACAGCATAGAAAAACACAATCGAAAACGCAAAAAATGGCGTAATCACGCTATATCTAGCAGGAGGCAAACCGCGTATGTTTGTGAAGAGACGCGGCACGGCGTCTTCATAGCAGCAGCAACCTGTTCGGTCCTCCCGGCAGTATACTTACGATTAAAATTGAAAACTGCCGGGAGTGACTGATCGGGTGTCTCCAGGGTGTGGGGACGAAGATGTATGTTCGGGATGTCTGAATACGTATAAGATAAGCGATGAAACGATGAGACATCCTGCCAGGATTGGTGTGGGGTGTGGGTTGCCAGAGGTGCCCGGCGCTTTCGAAGTGCCGGGCATCTTTGTATGGCGTACTTCGTATTGCGTAAGGGTGCTTTCAATACGCAATACGAAGTACGCAGTATGATCCCGGCAACACGAAAGCCTGCTACCGAATCCTGCATCCCGACATCAGATCAACCCCTCGCGGACGGCCTTGGCTACGGCGCGCGCGCGCGAATGCACGTGCAGCTTTGCGTAGATATTACGGATGTGCGAATCGACCGTGTGGCGGCTCAGAAAGAGTTTACCGGCAATCTGCTTTTGCTTCAGGCCGTCGACGAGCAGTTCCAGGATCTCCATCTCGCGGCTGGTTAAGCCGTAATCGACACCCGGCGTAGATTGATCGCGGAACAGGTGGAGCACCTTGCGCGCGATAGAAGCCGTCATGGGCACGCCGCCGCGGTACGTCTCTTCGATGGCTGCCAGAACCCGGTTGAGCGGGGCATTCTTGAGCAAATAGCCCGACGCGCCGGCCCGCAACGCCTCGAAGACCACCTCGTCGGCGTCGCGGACAGTGACCATGATGATCTGGGAGGTCGGGATGAGCGCTTTGATCACCCCGGCGCCGTCGACGCCGCTCATGCCGCCGGGCAGCCCGATGTCCATCAGGATGACGTCCGGCAGGTCCTGCGCTTCGCCTTTATGGAGCGTGGCGATAGCCGCTTCGCACGTGGTAAACGTGTGGGGGCATCGCATCGCGTCGGTTTCATTAATCAGATCGGCGACGGTAGCGCGGTAGAGATCATCGTCTTCGACGATCCAGACGATTATTTCGGTAGAATGCATGCGTAGGCAGATCGATGTGAAGTGGTGAGAACCTGTTTGGTAAGTAGGCCGGCAGGCGAGCACGAGGAATACTTACCAAACAGTTTCTGAAATTAAAAAAGAGCAGACAGGAGCCGCGTGCGCAAGAGGACTCTGCAACGATAAAGCAACATTACGAAGTACGCAGTAAGCAATCCGTTCAATCCCTGATGATTCCCTTGATCGCTCTTGACAAGATAAACAGCAACGCCCCACTTTTGCGTCACGTAATTACGTGGTTTTGGCCGTGAGTTTGACGGTTGTTCCGGCGCCGGGGCGGCTGTCGATCTCGACGGTGCCGTTCATCTCTGCCGCGCGAAGGCGCACATTCTTGAGCCCGTTGCCGTCCGAGACGGTCTCCGGGTCGAAGCCCACGCCGTCGTCGGCGACGGTAAGGATCAGGCGGCCTCGTTCCAGACCCAGCCGGATTTCGACGTTGGCGGCGTGGGCGTGCCGGACGACGTTGTGCAAGATCTCTTTATAGCTGAGCAAGAAATGCCGCCGGAACTCCATATCCAGCCCGTCTCCTTTAACATTTTCAGGATGGTAGAACGTGTAATGGATCTCGCCGAGAAGCATCTCGGTGACGTTTTGCATTTTCGTGAGCGTGTCGTCGAGTTTGTCATAGTCCGGCGTGATAAACCAGACGATGTCGCGGAGTTCATCGACCATATGACGGGCTGTCTCGCTGACCTGGGCCAGGCGGCGGCGGGCCGTCTCGTCAAAGGCCGCGCGGCGTTGCACCATGTCGGTCATCAGCGCGATGCCGCTGAGCTTGCCGCCGAGGTCGTCGTGGAGGTCGCTGGCGATGCGGATGCGCATGTGTTCCATCTCCAGGAGCCTCGCCACGCGGTAGCGGTAGGCCGCCGTCGCGAGGCCGAGCAGGGCCAGCGTGATGAGGGTGTAGAACCACCACGTCTGCCACCACGGCGGGTTGATGCGGATGTGCATCGCCGTCTCGGTGCCCCAGACGCCGTCGTTGTTGGCGCCCTGTACGCGGAAGGTATACGTCTCATGCCGCAGCCGGGGATAGCGCGCAAACGTATTGTTGGCAGCGGCGAACCACGCGGTCTCATGATCCTCAAGCCGGTATCGATACCGGTTTTTAGCCGGCGCCGTAAAGTCGAGCGCGGCAAACTCGAACGAGAGGGAGTTCTGATCGTAGTTCAGGACGATGGTTTGTTCGCCGGAGGCGCCCAGATCGAAGCGTTGATCGTTGACCCGAAACGCTGTAATGACGGTTTGAGGCCGGTGTGGATTGTTTTGGACGCGCTCCGGATAGAAAATGTTAAACCCATTCTCGCCCCCGAAAAACAATTCGCCGCGTGGGCTTCGATGGCCGGCGCCTATCTGAAACGTATTGCCCTGAAGCCCGTCTTTCGTGTCGAAAAGGCGAAAGGCTTCGCTTCGGGGGGCGAAGCGCGCCAGGCCGTTGTTGGTGCTCACCCAGAGCACGCCGCTGTCGTCGATGACGATGGCGTTGACGTTGTCGAAGGGCAAGTCGTCTTCTTCGTTGTAGGCCGTGAAGGTCTCCGTCGTCGGGTCGAACCGGTTGAGGCCGCCGCCGAAGGTGCCCACCCAGAGTATCCCGTCCGGGCCTTCGGCGATGGTCGTGACGAAGTCGTGGCTCAGGCTGGTGGTATCCTTCGGGTTGTGCCGGTAGCGGGTAAAGGTATTGGTTTTTCGATCCAGCTTGTTGAGCCCCCCGGCCACGGTGCCCACCCAGAGGTTGCCCTGCGCGTCTTCGAAGAGCGGCCAGACCTGATCGTCGCTCAGGCTCGTGGTATCGCCCGAGACGTGCCTGAAGTGGGTGAAGGTGCCGGTGCGCAGGTCGAGGCGGTTGAGGCCGGCGCCGTCGGTGGCAATCCAGAGGGCGTCCGGCTCAGACGGGGCTTTGTAGACGGTATGCACCCGGTCCGATCCCAGGCTCGTGGTGTCGTTCAGGTTGTGCCTGAAGTGAGAGAAGGTGTTGGTGCGCGGGTCGAAGCGGTCGAGCCCGCCGCCCAGCGTAGCGATCCAGAGCCTGCCGTCGGGCGCTTCATACAGAGAAAAGATGTCGTTGGAGCTGAGGCTGCCGGCCCTGGTGTCTTCCTGTTGATAACGGGTGAAGCGCCCCGTATCGCGGTCGAGCTTATAGAGGCCGCCGCCGAACGTGCCCAGCCAGAGCAGGCTCGTATCGACGCGGGAAGCCCAGAGCGCCACGACCCGCTTGCTGGTGAGGCCGTTCGTGGCAAACGGATCGTACAGGTAACGGGTGAATTTTTGCCGGGCCGGCGCAAATTTGTTGAGCCCGCCCCAGGTTGCCACCCAGACCACGCCTGCGTCGTCTTCATAGACCGCATTGACATCATCGTCGCTGAGGCTATAGGGATTGCTAAGATCGGTGCGATAATGGAAAAAACGCCCCGCCTTCCGGTCAAAAATATCGATGCCTCTGGGGTTAGGATCGCTGCTGATAACCTCAGCGCCCGTGCCGATCCAGAGCCTGCCTTGCCGGTCTTCTTCGATGGCCGAGACGACGTCGGAGGCGAGGCTGGCCGGGTCGGTGGAATCGTGCCGGTAGGCTGTGAAGCGGCCTGTGGCCGGGTCGAACCGGTTGAGCCCGCCGCCGTTGGTGCCGATCCAGAGCGCGCCCGTGGTGTCCTGATGAAGAGCCAGCACCCAGCCGGCGCTGAGGCTGTCGGGATCGTCCGGATCGGGCCGGTGCCAGGTGAACGTTTCGGTGGCCGTGTTGAAGCGGGCCAGCCCGTTCTCGGTGCCTACCCAGAGCCGGCCCGGCTCGCGGGCATCGACCAGGAGCGCGTAGACCATGCCCGGCCCGTCGCCCGGAAGGCGCGTGTCTACGATCCGGGCGAAGCGTTGCGCGGCGACGTCGAGCCGGAGCAGGCCCGCCTGCGTGCCGATCCAGAGCGTGTCGGGGGTTGCCGGCACGGTGGCCATAGCCAGGATCCAGCCCGGATCCTCCCGTTCAGGCAACGGGACGTCGTAGGGGTAGCGGACGAAGTGTTCGGTGTCCGGATCGTATCGGTTGAGGCCGCCGCGCCGGGTGCCTACCCAGAGCCTGCCGCGGGCGTCCTCGTGCAGCGCCGAGATCCAGTTGTCGGCTATAGAGGTGGTATCCGATCCCGAATGCTTGAACGGCGTAAAGCGAAGTCCGTCGTAGCGGTTCAGGCCGTTCTGGGCGCCGAACCACATAAAGCCTGTGCGATCCTGCACGATACAGTTGATGCTGTAATCGGAAAGCCCTTCTTCCGTCGAAAAACGCTCAAATTCGACGACGTTTTGCTCCAGAGGAAAGCCGGATCGTTGGGCGCGGACCGTGCCGGGCCGGCTCAGGCCCAGCGCCAGAAGCACCGTGAGCCCGAGCCTGAGAGCCGCTGCGGATGTCATGACGATAAACCGTACGCCGGTGCGAAAGAGAACTCATAAAAAGTACACCTTTCAAGCAATAAACAGGATTATCGCCTAAAAGGGAAGACGACACCGGGTTATAAGAACATCGGAATCGGGTTGAGCGCCTCTTCCGGGCAGGGCTGCGGCAGCCATCCGAGCGCCGCCGGCACCTCATAAAGGCGTCCGGGGGCCCATCGTTTCCAGAAATGACGCAGGCCGGGCACGATCACCTTGACCACGTTGAGGCCGACGTCGGGGCGTGTCTGATCCAGAACGAGTGTTTCGAGGCCGTGGTTTTCGGCAAGGGTTATGCAGGCGCGCGCGTCGTCTCGTAAGTCGGCGCGTTGATGGGGCGGGTAGGCCTCGGCCTGGCGTAGCGGCGCGCGCGCGTCCGGTGTCAGGTAGGGATGCTCGGCTATCGTAGCCTGCTTCAGCCAGCCGAGGGCGAACGGATCGGTGAAGAGGTAGCGCGTCTGTCCCTGTTCGTCGGTCTGCCCGACGGCAGGCAGGAGCTGGTTGAGTTCCGTCAGCGCCCGCGTGATGCCGATGCGGGGATCGAAATGCGCGCCGAAGCCGAAGAGGATGTCTTCGGCAGGGCCGTCGGTGCGTCGCGAGACGGCCACGAACGTGGGGATGCCGAGGTCCGTCGTCAGGTCGAGCACCCACACGTCACGGTGGATCGCGTGATAGAAGGCCTCGACGCGTTGGAAGTAGGGATCCGCGAAAGAGGCCAGATCTACGCCGGGCCGCCGGGCGCGGTTGTACCACCACAACGCCACCCCGTCGCGTTCGACCAACTCTAAAAAGCCCTGGAGGATGGCTTCTTCCAGCGTGTTGCCTGCGGCGTTGCCGTTCGAATCCGCCCGGCAAAAAGGGTTGCTCGCGGTCGGATAGTTGTAGTAGCAGTAGGCCGTCGGCACATACTTAAACGCCTGCTGCGTCAACGACCACACGGGCGTCCACTCGACCTCGGCGGTTTCATCGAATGGCGGCGGGACGCGTTGGAAGGCGTTCGCGCAGGTGGCGTTCCAGGTTGCCCGGTTGCGGTACTGGTCTTCGCTGAAAAGCAGGCAGGCGTTGGGATGGATGGCCGCCTCGCCCAGCGCAGTGTATCGGGCTGTGCGCCGGACTTCGTCGCCCTGAAACGTGCCCGAATAGCGTTCGATGGCTTCGCAGAGGCCGCTGGTGCGGGCTTCACGATCCGTCATACCCTTGCCGGCGCTCTGGGGCCGCAGATGCTCGCGCAGGGTCTCGGCGTCGTTGCACGGCGAGGGCAGCGCATACCGCGCCAGATAGCAATATGCCTGGCCGTCGAGCGAGCCGGGGGCGCGGCGCAGCGCGTGGACGATGCCGGTAATGGGGCTGATGTGGTGTTGGTAACGCGCCAGCGTCGCTTCGGGCGGCACGGCGCGATAGCCCCCGCCGCCGATGAAGATGGTTTTTTGAGATTTCAGGATGACAGGCACGGCGTCTCGGCCTTGCTGATGCGCCGGGTCGCCGCATTGCGGGCATTGAGGACGCCGGGTGAGCACGTGCTTGCGCGTGGTCAGGGTCGTCGTATCAAAAGAAAGCAAGGTTCCTTCGAGGTGCGGGTGCGTGCCCGCTGCCACCCACCGGGCCACCTCGGTGGCGGCCATGTTCAAGGCGGTTTGCACGGTGGTGGCAAGGCCGGCCCGCGCGGCATGCCGGCGCGCAGTGCTGCCGTTGCGTTGCCGGAGGTATGTTTGCACAGGCCGGTTGCCTCGCAGGCGTTGCGCCAGGCACGCCCAACAGCCGGTCTTGCCCGGACGGATAAGCGGCCCGATCCACAGCGTCGTGCCCACCGGCTTGACGAGCAGGTAGGGCTGCCCGCGCCGGAGCGCCTCCCGGTTATAGGCATCCAGGCCGGGGTGCAGGTAGTCATCGGCCAGGACCACGCCGGCGCCGCCGTCGGCGTCGAGCCGGAGGTACACCGTTTCGAGCAGGGCTTCGAAGGCGGCTCTGGGCACGTCGCCGAAGGCCGTCACGGCCACCCCGGTTTCGGCCAGGCGCCCGGCCACCTGCCGGGTGTCGAGGCCGGCGTGATGCCAGAACGCCGCCTCGGCCCGGGGCGGCGTCTCGTCGTGGTCGGCGAGGAAGCCGGCAGCGGCTAACTGCCGCACAGCCAGGTACACCTCAGCGAGGTCTGCCTGCGGCAGAAAACCGGCGTCCGTTTGCATCCCAAACAACATCTCATCGACCGTATGCTGGCCGTCGAGCCAGGGCGCCAGGCGTTCGTAGACCGCCTGATCGAGCACGAGGCCGTCGTGCTCGGTCAGCAAAAAAACACCCTCGCCCTCCACCACTTCGACGTGGTACGATGCCTTGAACGCGGGCTTATCGAAGGGCAGAGACAACGTCCCGGCGCGCAGGTCAGATGGGGGAGGGCTCACGTCTTCGAGTTGGTAAAGGTGGGAATGCCGGCCTGACCGTCGATCCAGGCCTGAAAGAATTCCTCTTCTTTTGGCTTCGGTGGGAAAGGAAGCAAGACGCCGAGGTTGCTGATCCAGCAATCATCGTTTTCTCTGGTCCTGTCGATGTAGATCTCTACCTCTTTGGGAATGTGGATATCCGCTTCTTGCAGGGCAGCGCGCTCGTTGTTTACTCTGATGAGCGCCTCATAGAAAGGGTCGTTTTCCCAGGCGTAGGCAATGATCTTGGGCAGGTTGGTCAGCAAATCGCGGTAGAAATTGCCGAACATCCGCCAGGTCCAGACATCCACAGGCTCTACAGCGTCGGACTTTTGGAGCGCCCACTGCGCCGATGAGAGGACTTTCAGCTTCGGCGGCAGCGGGTCGGGTTTGTAAGACCTTCCCGCGTCGGGTTCGTGTAATTCCAATACAGTGCGGCTTGACAGGCACAAATCCACCTTGAGGCCCGGCAGGCGCCATCCCACCTGACCCGGCATGCGAATCTGATAGAGATTGAGAATGCGGTCTTCGTCCGGGATGGGCGGGTTGGGCAACATGATTCCCCCGCTGCCTATAATGATGTCTATTTCCCCCGGCTCAGCATCGAAGTAAATGCGCATCTTCTCAGGAACGTCGATGCCCAGTTTCTTGAATTGTTCTCTTCGAAAGTATTCATCATAGGTGAAAGCATCGCCAAAAGGCGTTTCTTTGGGTCGCTCAGACTGCTCTTTCCAGATACGCCCCATGATGCGGGGAAAAGCATCAAACCACAACCTGTTCAAGTCTGTTGAAGAGATTTTCCAGATGATGTACTCTGGCGTCCAGGGCTTTTTGGGTTCTTCATTCGGGATTGATCCCAGTTCCATCTCGGCACCTCCTGATAGAGTTGTTTGGAGAAAAAGAGAGGGGCAACACAACGCCCGGAGCGGCACTGCACAGACTGTCGGCATGTAAAACATCCCAGGTCGTATTGACATTCATTCTGAATGTCAATACGACCTAACATAGGTGCATGGCCATGCCGATAGCAAGGCAGCATCGCGCCGGGCGTGCTGGCATTGCTTCACAGGGAGGCGGTTCAGGTCTTCGAGTTGGTGAAGGTAGGAATGCCGGCTTCTCCCCGAGCCCAGGCGTTAAAAAATTCCCTTTTGAAGGGTCTCTGAGGAAAGGGTAGGGTAAACCCGACGTTGGAGATCGAGCATTCGCTGATGGTTCGGTCATCATGCACATCCACTTCCACGCCCGGCGGCAATTGCACGTCGGAATCCAGCAGCGCGCGTTTGGGGTCGCCCACGTAGAAGTCTTCGTAGAAATCATTGTCTTCCCACCCGTATACGATCAGTTTCGGCAGAGCCAGCAGCAAGTCGCGGTACTGATTACCGCTCATGTACCAGGTCCACGTCTTGCGTTCGGGCGGGTTGACGTTGTTCTTGAGGAATGTTTGCTCATTGATTTCCTTCTTGGCGAAAAAATCCGTGTCGGGATCGTGCTGCTCAGTGGCCGCTGCGCCGTCGCCGCCTGTATTGTTCAACAGGTTGATGGAGTGGATATGTAAATCCAGTTGCAGGTTAGGCAAGCGCCATCCAAGGCGTCCCGGCGGACGGATCTGGTACATATTAAAGATATGTTTAATCCGGGGTTTGGTAGGCAGCGGCAAAATGACGCCCAGGTTGCCCAGGATGATGTCTGTGGCGCCTACCTGCTCGTCGATGTAGATGCGAAAGTGGGGATGTATTTCGACGCCCATCCGCTCAAACTGTGCTCTCCGAAACGCCTCACTGTCTCGGAAGAACGTCGTGAACTTATGGCTTTCGCCACGCCGCCACATGTGAGCGACGATGCGGGAATAGGCTTCGAACCACAACTTGTTCAACATGGTCGCAGACATGTCCCACGAATTTTGATACTCTGGCATAATGCGCACCTCCAGATCTGGTTAGTTGAATAGGCCTTGTGGGCGGCGCCCTGAGATGCGCAACACGTAACTACCAGTGGAAAATCTTAACAGTGTTGGCTAGAGGCCGCGTGGGGCAGCGTGCTCTTTCAAGCCTAAATATAGCGGCACAACGTCGCCGGCACACCACGTAAACACGTGATTTTGAAGGGTCATAGCCGGCGGTCGGTAGGTATGCGCAAGGTGGTGAAAGCTCCCAACCTCCTCCAAAAGCTCGCCACGATGCTCTGCCTCGGGATGACAAAGGGGAAGGCTTTTGAGATCGTTTCTAAATCCGGAACCTCGAACCTCGAACGTTGAACCGCAAGATCAGGCCTGCTCTTGCTCTTGCAAGACGTAGGCGGCTTCCTGCCGGGCGGCGGTAAAGACGAAGATCGCGATGAAGAGCAAGATGGGGTTGAACCCGCCGAAAATTGGGAGGGCCGCGAAGGCGAAGAGGACCGCCATGCCCTGCCCCACATACGCGGCAATCCGCGTGGCATTTTTATAACTTATTTTGCTCGCCAGTCCTGCGCGTAGCACCCGCCCGCCGTCCATCGGAAAGGCCGGCAGCATGTTGAAACCCACCAGCGCCAGGTTCATCCACATCAACAGTCCGAGTACATTCGGGTCGGTCTCGACGAACGGTGCCGGCATCAGCGTCCCTCCGGTGGCGAGGATGACGACGAACAGCACCACTGCGATGGCGAGGTTGACCGCCGGCCCGGCGATGGCAATCAGGAGTTCCTGCCGGGGCTCTCGCGGGATCCCTTCGAGCCGCGCCACGCCGCCTATCGGATACATCGTAATGTCGAGCGTACTGATGTTAAAGTGCCGGGCCGTCAGCGCATGGCCCAATTCATGGAGAATCACGCAGCCAAACAGCGCGCTGACGATGACCACCACAGCCAGCGCCGTCGTCAACGAAAAGCTCGTCCACAGAAACCACCCGAAAATCCCGGCGAGCATCACCAGGAGCGTCCAATGGGCGTAGATGCCGATCCCTGAGAACGTGCCGATTGTGAACTTTTTGTTCATGGTGTCTGGCTTAAAATGAAAGCGTCCGTTGCGCAGCCTGCGTGCTCCGTATTCCCTCCCTTTGCGAACATACCGCTCGAAAGTTTCATCAGGCCGGTCAAGTTTTAGAGGAGGGTTGTGTTTTAGTGTTATAGTTTTATGGTGTTTGAGTGTTTTAGTTCTTCAGCCTAAAACACTAAAACACTCAAACACCATAAAACTCAAACACCCCACCCCCCATGATCACCGTCGATTTTCTGATGCGCCACCTCGGCCTGGCGCCGTTGCCGGAGGAAGGCGGCTATTTCGCCCAGACGTACCAGTCTGTCTTGCAGATCCCGCAGGCGTGCCTGCCGCCCCGCTACACCGGCCCCCGCGCTGCCGGGACGGCCATCTACTATTTGCTCACCCCCGATACCTTCTCGGCCCTGCACCGCCTGCGCGGCGACGAGATCTACCATTTCTACCTCGGCGATCCGGTAGACCTGACGCTGCTGCACCCCGACGGGCGCGGCGAGACCGTGACGCTGGGCCAGGACCTCGAAGCGGGCATGTGCCTGCAAACCGTCGCCCCCGGCGAGGCCTGGCAAGGCTCTTGCCTCCACGAAGACGGTCGCTTCGCCTTGCTTGGCACAACCATGGCGCCCGGCTTTGCCATCGAAGATTTTGAGTTGGGAGATCGGGAAAAGTTGCTCGAAATCTATCCGGATTTTGCGGATGAGATCAGGAGCTTGACGCGGTAGGTGAAAAAGGGCAAAGGGGCAAATTGCAAATGGCAAACGGAGATTTTTTTCATAATGTTTAGGTCAAATCATCGTGTTCATAAGATCGGCGCAGGCCAGGATGTAGGTTAAATCTCCCTCGCCGTCTTCGACGCCCCACCACGCCGACAGGATCGTTTTGCAAAAGCCCCAGGCCAGCACCCGCCGGCGGTCTAACGCCAACGCCTCCGTCATCACATCGACTCGCTGCCTCACGAGCCGGGCGGCGCCGGGTTGTGCCAGCACGCCGGGCGGGTTGTGCAGAAACCGGGCGACTTCGTACGCCGGCTCGCCGCCGACGCCCTTCGGATCGATAGCCACCCACTGCGCCGGGCCGGCGGCGAGGATGTTGAAATGATGCAAATCGCCATGCAGCACGTTGGACGCTTCCGCCGAATGCAGCAAATCAGCCATCAGGCGCTCGGCTTTCGACAGCAGCGGCGCCGGGATCGGGCCGGCGTCGGGGTAGCGCTCGCGGTACGTGCTCAGGCCGGCAGCCCAGTCTGCCAGGGTGGGGAAGGCATGGTGGGGCGGCGGCGTACGCCAGAGCCGTCGCATCACCGTCGCGGCAATCTGCGTGGCTTCGGCGTCGTCGGCGAGTGTCGAGAGCGGGGTGCCGGGGGTGAGGCGTTCGAGCAGTAAAATACCTCGTTCGTCGTCGGTTTCGAGCAGTCGCACCGCGCCGCGTCCGTCGAATTTGTTGAAAAGCGGCGGCTATCGCGCGGGCGAAATCGGTGGGGATAGCAATCACGACGTTGATGCAGCCCTCCCGCTGGCCATTTTAGTCGTGGTGATCGGCGGGGCGCAGATGCTCGGCGCCCGGCAGCAGGCCGATGAGGCGCTGGGGGTGGTGAATCAGCAGCGGGAGGTGCTGCGGGCAGATCCAAAAGCGGGTGTTTTGATAGTCGAGGCAAACCAGCGGCGTTTCCTGGTCGCTGCGGTTGCAAGCCAGGCAGGTCTTGTTCGGTTCGGGAGACGGCATGGGTGTTCGTTTTTTACGGATGGCAGGGTGGGTTCGTCACGTTTTTACGAGTTTAATAGCATACTGCACGGCCTCTTCGACGCGGGTAAACACCGGCACGTTCTGCCTGGCTGCCATGGTTCGCACGAAGAAGCGTCCCCGGTTCAGGTCGGCGCGCTCTCTTGCTGTCACGGGGTGGCCGTCTATCACGGCGCCTTCGGGGATAAAGGTCATGGTGAGCGCCAACGGGCGACCCATCCCCAGCAGATAAGACACTTCAGCTATGCTGCCTACCCCGCGCGTTTCCCCACCGAGCACGAAGAGGAAGACGTCGGCTTCTTCTTTGGCTTTCACTTCGGCGGCTTCGTGGGCTTCTGTCCATTCATCCACCTCGAGCTGGGGGTTATGGTAGGTGACACCGGCAGCTTCGAGAGCCGGGATCGCAATTTCGCGGCGCCAGGTTGTCGTGCCACATATCCCCCCTAAAAAAACCTGCTTTTTCATGATGGATGTCCTGTCGGCAAATTCTGGTAAGACAAATAGTTCCGCAAAATAGGCAGCCGGGGACGCATACGCAACACACCCCTGTTTGCTTTCACCTAAAGTGCATCCTTGATGGACGACTCTAACTCGTAAAACGGGCCGAGTTGCGAGGCGCCGGGTTCCGGTGGGTTGAATATCGAACCGAAGAATATCGACATTCAAAAAATCATCCCTCAAAATGACCAACGCTATAATACAAATCGACGTGAGCTTTTAGTACCTTTTGTTTTCATATCCTTTCACCTCAAGCCCCACCCCAACCGGACCGCGCATCGACCTATGAAAAAGCTCCTGACTCGCCTCTGGATCCTCCCGACCTTGTTGCTGCTGATCGCCGCAACCGGCTGCGACGAACAAATGCCGGACGCCGCCACGTTGGCGGCCAGCATAACCTGCGACGCCGACAACGGCGGCCTGACCTTGCCCGACGGCTTCTGCGCCGTCACCGTCGTCGATACCCTGGGCCGCGCTCGCCACCTGACCATCCGCGACAATGGCGACATCTACGTCGCCTTGCGGCAACCGACCGACGAAGGCGGCATCGCCGCCCTGCGTGATACCACCGGCGACGGGCGGGCCGACGTCGTCGCGTTCTTTGGCGAATACGGCGGCACCGGCATCCACCTGCGCGGCGACTATCTCTACTTCGCTCCAGACACGATGATCATGCGTTACCCGCTGGCGGCGGGCGAACTGCTGCCCACCGGAGCGCCGGAGACCGTCGTCTCGGGCTTCGCCGACCAGCGCAGTCACGCCGTCAAACCCTTCGAATTCGACGACCAGGGCGCGATGTACGTCAACATCGGCGCCCCGTCGAACGCGTGTCAGAATCCCAGGCGCACACCGGGCGTCGTCGGGCAGGATCCGTGTCCGCTCCTTGAGGAATACGGCGGCGTATGGCGCTTCCAGGCCGATCAGGTCGGCCAGACCAGGGGCGACGGCTATCGCTACGCCACCGGCATCCGCAACGGCGTCGCCAACGCCTGGAACGCCGTCACGGGCAAACTCTACGTGGCGCAGCACGGACGCGACCAGTTGGATAGCTTCTGGCCGGATCGTTACACCGCCGAGCAGAATGATGAACTGCCCGCCGAAGAACTCTTCGTCGTCGAAGACGGATCGGATTTCGGCTGGCCGTATTGCTATTACGATCACCTCCAGGGCAAAAAGGTGCTCAATCCGGAATACGGCGGCGACGGGCAAGAGGTGGGCCGCTGCGCCGAGGCTTCCGATCCCATCATAACCTTCCCCGGCCATTGGGGGCCCAACGATATGCTGTTTTATCCCGGCGGGAACTTCCCGGATCGCTACCGGGGCGGCGCGTTCGTCGCGTTTCACGGGTCGTGGAATCGCACCGTGCAGAAGGGCTATAACATCGCTTTCGTGCCTTTCGAGGGCGAAACCGTCGCCGGCGATTATGAGATCTTTGCCGACGGTTTTGCCGGGACCGATTCGCTCTCTGCGGCCAATCTGGCGGAATCGCGCCCGACGGGTCTGGCGGTGGGTCCGGACGGCTCGCTCTACATCGCCGACTCCCGGCGCGGGCGTCTCTGGCGTGTGATTTACAAAGGATAGGAGACTGCGTAGTGCGTATTTACTCCGCTTCGCTCCGTCAGTCGCTTCGCTCGTGTCGTATTGCGTATTGGTTGATACAAGCACCCTTACGCAATACGAAGTACGCAGTAGGCGCCACGCCCGATGATCAGCGAGAAGCTAGCAGATCTACGCCTGATACCCCGAACTCGATTTCCGGCTGGCGGGGTCGAAGAGGTGGGCCAGGGCGTTGCGCAGTTGCTCTTTCGTAAACGGCTTGGCGACGTAGCGGTCGAAGCCGCTTTCGAGCAGGCGTTCGCGGTCGCCGAAGCTGGTGTAGGCCGTGCAGGCGATGGCCGGGACGTTTCGGTATTTCGGCATCGCGCGGATGGCGTGGAGCAGATCGACGCCGGTGCGTTCTTCGCACAGGTTGATGTCGAGCACCAGGCCGTCGAAAGACGATTCTTTGGTCAGGGTGATGGCCTCGTCGAAGCCGGCGGCGGCGGTGATGTCGTAGGTGGCCTTGAGCATATAGACCAGGAGGATCCGCGTAGACGGATTGTCTTCGACGACGAGCAACGAACGGCGGCGGGGCGCAGCCGCTTTGGAGGCACTGTCTGCCGGCGCGCGGTCGGCAGAGGCGCGTGGGTTGGGCAGGTTCGCCGCCATCAGGTCCTGCTCGGTGTATTCGCTAAAGAGGGTAAATAGTGTTTTCATTATGCCTCCGCGCGGCAATTTTCAGGAGTGGGGGGGTGAAGAGCGGAGGGAAGGCCGAGGGCTTCCAGGGCTTCCTGGGCCATGCACAAGAGTTCGCGGGCCATCGGGTTGGCGGTCAGATGCAGGGCCGCCTCGTCCCGTTGCTGGCCGATGCCCGTAAGGAAGGCAACGACCGTATGTTCATCCGTCTGGGGAGAGAAACGATTCATCGTGTGGCCGGCGTGCAGCGTTGCAACGCGCCTCCGCCGAATAAGTATTCAGATAGTTCAGGATGGTATAGGATATCGACTCCATCCCGGAAGGCTTAAACTGCAACCGCAGATCTGTAATCGCAGATGAACGGGGATGAACGCGGATGTTGGGTGGGGGATAGCTGATATCGGATTTCGGATGGCTGATGTCAGATAGCACACGGCAAAGGGCAAATAGTTGAGGGCGATGGCAAAAGTTCATTCAAGCCCCCTACGCATTATCCGCATTATCCGCATTATCCGCGTTACTCCCCGTCTCTCCCCGTCCATCTGCGTTCATCTGCGTTCATCTGCGTTCATCTGCGTTCATCTGCGGTTGCAATTAACGCAGCAGCACGAGCGTTTTGGTGGCGGTGAAGGCGCCGGTGTGGAGGCGGTAGAGGTAGACGCCGTTGGGCAGGTCGTCGGGGTGCCAGGGCAGCGTGTGCTCGCCGGGCGGGAGCCGTCGCCGGAGGGGCGTGGCGACGGCGCGGCCAAGCAGGTCATAGATCGTCAGCGTGACGAAGGCCGGGCGGGCTGTCGAAAAGCGGATCGTCGTGGCGGTGGAGACGGGGTTGGGGTGGTTTTGATAGAGAACGGCGTGGTCCGGCGGGGTTTCGCCGGGGTCGAGGGCGGTGGGCGTGGGCGCAGGCGGCACGAAGCCCGAATTGACGTCGGTCACGCCGAAGCCCGCCACCGGCCCGCCGCCGATGATAAAGATGGTGTCGGCCACGGCGACGGCGCCGATGCCGTGGCGCGGCGCTGGCATGGGGGCTGCCGGCTGCCACTGGTCGGTGGCCGGGTCGTAGGCTTCATTCTCAGAAAAGACGCCCGGAAATTCACCGCCGAAGACGTAGAGTTTGCCGTGGAGGGCGGCGGCAGCCAGCCCGCCGCGCGCCGTCGGCATGCCCTGGAGCGAGGCCCAGGTGCCGGTGTCGGTGTCGAAAGCTTCCAGCGTCCTGAAGTTGTTGAGCGAGGTGCGTCCGCCGGCCACGTAGATCACGCCGTCGATGGCGTCGGCGGCCAGGTGTTCGCGCGGCGTCGACATCGGCGAGGCGGTCGTCCAGGCGTCGGTGGCCGGGTCGTAGATCTGGTGGGTGCCGAGGCTCGCCCCGAAGGCTGCCCCGCCGATGACGTGGATCCGGGCATCGACGGTGACGGCTACGTGGGCGCCGCGCGCGGTGGGCATGCGCGTCTTTGCCGTCCAGGCGTCCGTCGCCGGATCGTATTCGAAGACGAGGGTGCTGGGGGTGAAGCTGTTGCCGGCGTAGCCGCCGAGCACGTAGAGCTTGCCACCGGCAGCGGCCATCGCCAGATGATGCATCGTCGCTGGCAACGGCGCCGCTGTAGACCAGACGCCGGTGGCCGAATCGTAGACCTCCACCAGATTCGAGGCCGTCCGCGCGCCCGTGATGCCGCCGACGACGTAGATCTTGCCGTCGAGGACGGCGTGGGGCATTTCCTGGCGTGCCGTAGGCAGCGCAGGCCGCGTGATCCAGCGCCCCGGATCGGTCTGGGCGACAGCCGGCGACGCCAGCAGGCACAGCCCCAGCATCATCGCGGCGCAATGCATCCGGTGGTTCATCGAGCGGATCATGAGAATTTGGGCGATGAGGGTCGGTTCAAGGTACGCAACGACGGCGGCATGCAAGAGGCAGTTTTGAGCGCCTAAGCAAGTAGGACGATGTTTTGAGGTATTTTCGCCGATGATACGAGGCTCAGCCGGCGGCATCGGTCATGAATCATGAGAAAAATCCCCATGACTCATGACCCGTGACTCATGACCAACACCAGGCGTTCTATGAGCACAGCGGGATAACATACCGCCTAACTTTTTCCCACCTGCTTAGAAACAGTCTGGTAACGGCATCAGGTTTTTTTAAAAGAAGTGGCGGCTCGATTTGCATGAGTGTCTAGAACTGTTCTTTCTTACGCGCTCCGTGAAGTGCGTCCACGGTTGCCTTGCTTACGCTGTATCCAGGCGTTATCCACAGGCCGGTCTGCATCCTATCTTCCCCGACCGTTGGTGCCGTTGATTTGAGCAGGAGAAAGGAGGATCGGCTGCCCTCACCCGATTCGTTGACCTTATCACCCTGTGCTCATGTCTACAGCATCCCCACGTGCTTCTTCCTTGAATCGCCAGCGGTTCATCGCTGCGAGCACGGGCCTCCTGGCCCTGATCTTTCTCATGGTGTTTGCTGTAGTGCCTGAGGCACACGCGCAGACGCCCGACCCGACGTTATCCAAGACCTTTGTTCAGGGAACCATCGGCCCCGGTAGTTCCGCCACGGTGGAGTACATCCTCACCAACCCGGACACGCAAAACCCGGTCGATGGTCTTGCCTTCGGCGATACGCTGTTGGTGAACTTCGCCGATCCGAGCAGTGCTTTTACAGATTGCATCGGCAATCTCGATACGATTGGCGCTGCCGAGATCGCTTTCAGCAATGGACGGCTCGGCGCGGGCGAATCGTGTTCGGTTACCGTCAACGTGACGGAGAGCACGCCGGGCACCTACGTGGATCCGACGGGCGAACTCTCGTCGATTCCAGGCAGTAGGGCCGTCGCCACGCTCGTGGTCGATGCCGGGCGGCCCGGTTTCAGCAAGAGCTTCGCGCCGGCTTCGATCACGCCGGGGGGGACCAGCACGCTCACGTTCACCATCGACAACACGCTCAACACGGCCAACGCCACCAGCCTGTCGTTCAACGATCCGCTGCCGATTGGGCTGGGGGCCGCTACGCCCTCCAACGTCACGACCGACTGCCCCGGCGGCATCGTTAACGTCGACGAAGGCGGCGGCACCGGCAGCATAACGATCATCTCCTTCTCCGCTTTTGCAGGCGTCCTCTCAGCGGGGGCAACCTGTACCGTCAGCATCGACGTGACGGCTCCCGAGGCGGGCACCTACGTCAACACATCGAGAGAACTGGCGAGCGCGTCGCCCTCAACAGAATTTAGCGGCTTTGCCACGGCGGCGCTCGACGTGCCGCGTGATATCCTGAACAAGTCGTTCACCAACGATCCGGTAGCGCCGGGCGGGACGGTCGAACTCGAATTCACGATCACCAACCTGGACCGGGGTAATACGGCCACCAGCATCGCCTTCACCGATGATCTCGATGCGATGCTTTCGGGCGCCGCGGCGATAGGGCTGCCGATCAGCGATGTCTGCGGCAGCGGCTCGCAGGTCACGGGCACGAGTGTCATCTCGTTCAGCGGCGGCACGCTCGATCCGGAAGCGACCTGTACCTTCAGCGTGACGGTGCAGGTGCCGCCCGGCGCCACCTCGGGCACCTACACCAACACCACGAGCGCCATCACGCTCAACGCAGGCGGCGAGCCGGTAACGGGTAATCAAGCCACAGACAACCTCGTCGTCGAGACCGCGCCGGTGTTGACCAAAGAGTTCACCGACGACCCGGTTTCCCCCGGCAGCGACGTCACGCTCCGGTTCACCATCGAGAACACCAACGCGACCCTGACACTGACCGACGCCGCTTTCACCGACGAACTGACGACGTTTCTGCCGTTCCCGGTGACAGCGACGTTGCCGGCTGGAGGGTTCTGCGGCGCCTCGTCTACGATAGCGCTCATCAGTCTCGGCATCGACCGGCAGGCTCTTTCGGTGAGCGGCGGCAGCCTCGCGGGCGGAGGCACGTGTACCTTCGACGTCACGCTGACGGTGCCTTCCGATGTGGCCTCGGGCACGTACACCAACATCACCAGCAGCATCACGGCGCTGGTTGGGGGCGAAGGACCGATAGAAGGTTTTCCGGCCACGGATAACCTCGTCGTGGTGGCGCCGCCGGAATTCAGCAAAGAGTTCACCGACGATCCGGCCCTTCCCGGCGGCACGGTGACGCTTGCGTTTACCATCGACAACACAAACGAGACGGAGGCTGCTTCGAACATCGCCTTTTCGGACGATCTCGATGCGGTTGTTTCGGGGTTGGTAGTCTCGGGGACGTTGCCGAGCAATCCTTGCGGCACGGGCTCTTCGTTGAGCGGCACGTCGGTGTTGAGCCTCAGCGGCGGGACGCTCGCGGCGGGCGCTTCGTGTACGTTCAGTGTAACGCTCGACGTGCCCTCGGCGGCGGCAAGCGGCATTTACCAAAACACAACCAGCGCCCTCACGGCGACCGTGGCCGGGCTGGCCGTGACAGGCACCTCGGCCAAAGACGACCTGCTCATCTCGCCGCTGGTCCTGGCGAAGGAATTCACCGACGACCCGGTGGCGCCCGGCGGCACGGTCAACCTCCGCTTCACGCTCACCAACAGCGGCATCGGGACTAGCGCCGCAGCCTCCGGCATTACTTTTTCTGATGATCTCGGCAACGTAGTCGACGGCCTGACGGCCACCGGGCTGCCGCTCAACGACATCTGCGGTTCAGGTTCTTCGCTGATCCTGGTGGGCGATCTGTTGTTCTTCACGGGCGGTGCGCTTGACGGCGGCGCTTCGTGCTCGTTCGACGTGTCGGTGCAGGTGCCTGCCGGCGCGGACCCAGACACGTATACGAATACGACGAGCAATGTGACCGCCACCATCGGCGGCTCGCCCGTCACGCTCCCCCCTGCCACAGATGACCTGATCGTGCAAGACCCGACGCTGATTTCGCTGATCTTGACGAAAGCGTTTTCCGAAGGATCGGTGGCGCCCGGCGAAACAGTGGATCTGGAGTTCGAGATCGGGTATGTGGGGCCGAGCGATGCCACCAGCATCGCCTTCACGGACGATCTCGATGCGATGCTTTCGGGCACCGTGGCGACGGGGCTGCCGGTCAGTGACGTTTGCGGGACGGGCTCGCAACTCAGCGGCACCAGCACCATATCGCTGACGGGCGGCACGCTGGCGCCGGACGAATCGTGTACGTTCACCGTCTCGGTCACGGTGCCGGCTGAGGCAGAGGAAGGCACCTATACCAATACGACGAGCAGCCTCACGGCGGACGTCGGCGGTCAACAACAAACTGCCGACCCGGCCACCGATGACCTCAACGTCGTCGGCGGCAGCGCTGCGTTGACCTTGACCAAGACGTTCCTCGATGATCCGGTGTTGCCGGGCGAGCAGGTGGTGCTGGAGTTTACGCTTTCGTTTGAAGGCTCGGTCGATGCTACGGACATCGCCTTCACGGATGATCTCGACGCCGTGCTCACGGGGCTGGCGGCCACCGGGCTGCCGGCGAATGTTTGTGGAGGGACGCTCAGCGGCACCAGTACCCTGACGTTCAGCGGCGGCACCCTGGCGCGCGGCACGTCGTGTACGTTCTCGGCGACCCTCGACGTGCCCTCCGGCGCCGAGAGCGGCAGCTATCTCAACACCACGAGCAGCGCGACGGCTCAGGTAGGCGGCACCCAGATAACCGCCGATCCCGCCACGGATAACCTGGACGTCTTCGAGCCGGGCGAAACCCTCACCACGATCAAAGACAGCTTCCTCCGGTCCGGGTCTAAAAACCGCAACGAAGGCGCCAACCCGCTGCTCCACCTCGGCGACAACCGGCGCCTCGTCGTCGGCTTCGATTTCACCGGCATCGATGTCTCGGCGGTGGCCTCGGCCTTGCTCATCGTTACGATCGACGACGACGATCCGCCCGGCCAGTGGGGCTCCAGCGGGCGCACCATCGACGCCCACCGCCTGCTCGAAGCCTTTGCTGAGGGCGACGGCAAGGGCATGGGGCTGCCCGGTTCTGAGCAGACGCGCGGCTCCGGAGACGGCGTCACCTGGAAGTGCGCCACCGACACGGCCATCGAAAACAGCGCGACGAACTGTGCTGGAGCACCCTGGAACGGCGGTAATTTTGCATCGACGGCCACCGACCAGTTCTTGATGACCAACGGCGCCACCGGCGAGGTTATCTGGGACGTGACGGCAGACGTGCAGGCCGGCTCCGATAGCTGGTTGCTCAAGAAGACGTCGGGCAGCGGCAACGCGCGGTTCTACACGAAGGAGAACGACGACGTAGCGACCAATCCCGACCTGGCGCCCCGCCTGGTGCTCACCTTCGACATCCTGGACAGCGACGGCGACGGCGTGCCCGACGTCTCGGACAACTGCCCCTCGGATCCCAACGCCGATCAGCAAGACACCGACGAAGACGGTCAGGGCGACGTCTGTGATAACGACGACGACAACGACGGCATCGCCGACGCGTCGGATAACTGCCCGCTCGACTTCAACCCCGGCCAGGAAGACGCCGACAACGACGGCACCGGCGACGTCTGCGACGGCGACGAGACCGTCACGGCGGACCGCGACAGCATCCTCCGGCCCGGCGCCAAAAACCGCAACGAAGGCATCAACCCGCTGCTCCACCTCGGTGAAAGCCGCCGCCTCGTCGTCGGCTTCGATCTCAGCGGCGTTAACGTTGCCAGCGTCACCAATGCCCAGCTCGTCTTGACCATCAACGACGACAACGATCCGGGCAACTGGGGTCCGAGTGGACGCACCGTCGATGCCCATAGCCTCCTCGATGCCTTCGTCGAAGGCAACGGCAAAGGCATGAATGTGCCCGGCTCCGAGCAGACACGCGGCACCGGACACGGCGTCACGTGGAACTGTGCCGACGACGCGGCCATCGAAAATCAGGTCTCCAACTGCTCCCCGCCGTGGAACGGCGGCAACTTCACCGCCACCGCTTCCGATCAGGCGTTGATCACCAACGGGCTCAGCGGGGAGGTTTCGTGGGACGTGACGGCAGACGTGGTGGCCGGCACGGATAGCTGGTTGCTCAAGAAAACGTCGGGCAACGGCAACGCGCGGTTCTATTCGAACAATCACCCGGACGTGGCCGGCAACAGTGATCTGGCGCCTCGCCTGGTGCTCGATTTCGATGCTGGCGCCCAGGCACGCGCCGCCACCACCGGCTTCGGGTTAGAGCAGGTGCAGGAAGTGCCGGAGGTCTTCGCGCTCGAAAGCAACTATCCCAACCCGTTCAACCCGCAGACGACGATCCGTTTCGACGTGCCGGAGTCGGCGGTGGTGCGGCTGGTGGTCTACGACGTGCTGGGCCGCCAGGTGCGCGTGCTCGTCGATGGCGCGCGCGCGGCAGGCCGGCACGAGGTGGTCTTCGAAGCCGGCGACCTCGCCAGCGGAACCTACCTCTACCGCCTGGAGACGCCCGCCGGCCACTTCGTCAAGACGATGCTGCTGATGAAATAATCCATGCAGAAAATGACGCCGAATGGCGTTAGACATGGAAATCAAAAGCACGCGAGGGCAGGCGATAGCGTCTGTCCTCGCGTGTTTTTAGAGCCGGCCTGATGCTACGTTTTCATTAACAAATCGACCCTCTTTGTCTTTTATCGTCCGATGTCTCAACTTGATTTGCATCAATGCCTTCATCTGCCCTTTATTAAGCGTTCCTTTAAAAAACGCCCGCGGCTTCTCATCCCCCCTCAGGCCTTATGTGGACGTTGCCCACCGGCTGGTCTTGTTCCTTTCGCCTCGACTGTTGGTGCTGTTGACTTGATTTGAGCTGGCGTGGGCCAGGATCGGTTGACCTCACCCGTTCGTTGGTTTTATACGCCCTGCGCTCATGATTACTGCATCGCTCAGTACCTCATTGGCAGGTTGCCGGCATTCCGTCGCGGCTCTCTGTGGTCTTCTCCTTTTGCTGATGCTCCCGGCTTTTGGCGGCGTGACGGAGGCTCATGCGCAAACGCCGCCGCCGACGTTCTCCAAAGTCTTTTTGCCGGGCACTATCGCCGCTCGCAGCGTCAGCACACTCCGGTTCGACATCGACAACACCAACGGTTCGGCCGGCGCGCGAGACCTGGCTTTTACCGATGTCTTGCCCCCCCAGATAACCATCGCCTCGCCGGCCAACGCTTCAACGGACTGCTTCGGCGGCACGCTCAGCGCGCCCGGCGGCGGCTCGACGATCAGCTACAGCGGCGGCGAGATCGCTGCATCCTCTACATGCTCGGTCTTCGTCGATGTCACCAGCAATGTCGTCGGTACCTTCACCAACATTTCGGGGGATTTGACCTCGGATGCCGGCAACAGCGGCCCGGCCACAGCCGATCTGACCGTGCGTACGGATCGACCGAGTTTCACCAAGAGCTTCGCGCCGAGTACGGTCTCCTTCGGGGGCAGAAGCACGCTCACGTTGACCCTCGACAACCAGTTCAACAGTACGGCGGCGATCACGTTGGACTTCACCGACAACCTGCCGCCGGGGATGGTGATCGCCTCGCCGTCGAATGCCTTCACGGACTGCGGCACGGCCACCATCCCACCGACGCTCATCGCCGATGCCGGAACAAGCGTCATCATCCTCGACGCTAACGGCACTGTCGTCTTCCCGGCGTTGGCCGCTGGGGCGACTTGTACCGTCACGGTCGATGTGATCGGCGGTGCCACCGGCTCGCTCGTCAACGTCACGGAGGAGTTGACGTCCACGCCGCCTTCCGGTTCTTCTCGGTCGAGCGGCAAGGCGAGTGCTGTGCTGACGGTGACGCCGGCGGTGTTCGCGTTTACCAAAGAATTTACCAACGACCCGGTGGCGTCGGGCGGGACGGTCGATCTTGAATTCAACATCAGAAACCTCGACCGCCGAAGTTCTGCCACCAACATCAGCTTCACCGACAACCTGGACGCCGTGCTTTTGGGGCTGGCGCCGAACGAGACGCTGCCGAAGGCGGCCTGTGGGGGCACGGTCGATTTCGCGTCCGGCATCCTCACATTCAGCGGCGGCGGTCTCGGTCCTGAAGGAGATTGTACGTTCAGCGTTGCGCTCTTGGTGCCGTCTGCATCTCCCGGATCCTACCCCAACACCACGAGCACGATTACTGCCGACCTCGATGGCCAACCCGTCTCGGGCAACCCGGCTACGGACAACCTCTTCGTCGAGGCGGCGCCGCCGACGCTGACCAAGGAGTTCATCGACGACCCGGTGGCAGCCGGTAGCACGACCACGCTGAGGTTCACCATCACCAACAGCAGCGCGACGGAGACGTTGACTGACATCACGTTTGAAGACATCTTCGTCGAGGAGTTGCCGACAGCCTCCTCGGTGCCGGCAGACGGGAGTGCGTGCGGCGCCGGCTCCGACTTCACCTTCACGCCGCTCGTTGAAGTGCCTTCGGGGTCGGGGATCCCGGCCAGGCTCATGCTTTCGGGCGCCAGCCTGGATCCGGGCGCCTCGTGTACGTTCGACCTCGTGCTCGACGTGTCTGTGGAGGCTGCCAACGGCATCTACCCCAACACCACGAGCGCCATCACCGGCCTGCTCGGCGGCGAAGAAGTAGAAGGCGATCCGGCCAGCGACGATCTGAGCATCGTCGCGGCGCCGGGTATCAGCAAAGAATTCAAAGACGACCCGGTGAGCCCCGGCTCTTCGGTGATACTTGAGTTTACGCTCACACTCAGCGATGATGCCCCCTTCGGCGCCGCCAATATCGCGTTCACGGACGATCTGAGCACGGTGCTCCCTGGCCTCCTGGCGACGGGGTTGCCTTTCAGCGCCTGTGGCGGCACCGTCAGTACGCCCGATGGCGGCGTCACTATCGAATTCAGCGGCGGGAGTCTTCCGCCGGCTGACGAGTGCGCCTTCAGTGTGTCGCTCGACGTGCCGGTTGACGCCGCTGCCGGCAACTACCTCAATGAGACCAACAACGTCACGGCGATGGTGGAGGAATTGAATGTGACGGGGGAGAGGGCTGCCGACAATCTGGTGGTGGCGCCGCTGCGCCTGACCAAGGCATTCGCCGACGACCCCCCGGCAGCGCCCGGCGGGACGGTCACGCTGGAGTTCACGCTCACCAATAGCGGAATCGGGGCGAGCGCCAACGCCACGGGCATTCGATTCGATGACAATCTCGACGACGTGCTGGACGACCTTGCGGCAGTGGGCACCTTCCCCATGACCGACGTCTGTGAAAAAAGTCCGGGTGTTGGCACGGGCACGCTCGATTTCCTATTCGGAACCACGTTGGCGTTTAGGGACGGCATCCTCGCGGCAGGCGAGTCATGCACTTTCAGCGTGATCTTGCAGGTGCCCGCCGATGCCACGCCCGACACGTACCTCAACACGACGAGCGGTGAATCTGCCGCCATCGATGGCGAGCTTGTCGCGCTCACGTCGGCCACGGACGACTTGACGGTGGCGGCAGTGTCCTCGCTCACATTCACCAAGGAGTTCACGGACGACCCGGCCACGCCGGGCGGCACCGTAACCCTCGAATTCACCATCACCAACGATGACCAGGCGCAGGCGGCTTCAGACATCGCCTTCACGGATAACCTCGAAGGCGTCTTTTCGGGCCTGATCAGCACCAGCGGCACGCAGAACGTCTGCGGCGGCACGATCAGCGGCGCCGGGCTGCTGACTTTCACTGGCGGCAGCCTGGCAGCGGGGGCTTCGTGCACGTTCAGCGTCACGCTCATGGTGCCGCTCGGAGCGCCCTTCGGGTCGGTCTTGACGAATACCACCAGCCCGATCACCGGCGTCATCGGCGGGCTCGTCGTCACGGGCGATCCGGCCGTCGATGATCTGGCCATCGTCGCTGATGCGAATGCGCCGACCGCCAATGCCGGTCCGGATCAGGACATCGAATGCACGGGGGCTGAAGATTTCGCCGACACGGCAGTGACGCTCGACGGCTCGGGCTCGTCCGATCCTAACGGCGAGGAACTGACCTACACCTGGACCGAAGACGGAACGATCATCGCCACCGGCGCGGTGGTGACCGTGAACCTCTCGTTCGGGCAGCACGTCATCACGCTGACCGTCCGTAACCAGAGCGGCCTTGAGGATTCCGACGAGGTCGTCATCACCATTGCCGATACCCAGCCGCCGGTGATCACTCTCCTGGGCGACAACCCGGTGACGCTCGAATGCGGCGTGGACGAGTACGAAGAGCCCGGCGCTACTGCCCTCGATGCCTGCGTCGGCCCCGTCGAGGTCACGATATCGGGTGAGGTCGGGGAGACGCCGGGCTCCTACGAGATCATCTACACCGCCACCGACGGCACGAACGAGGGCACCGAAACGCGGACCGTGAACGTCGTCGATACGACGCCGCCGGAGGTTTCAGCCGAACTGATTCCCGAATCCGGCGGCGGTAATGACGATGACGACGACGGCGGTGGCGGCAGTTTCAGTATTGCGTGTACCGCCACCGACACCTGCGACGACGACCCGACCATCACGCCGGTCATCGTCACGCCTACGCTGAACAACCCGACGGTCAAATTCAAGACCAAGAACAAGAAACGGATCCAGTTCAAGCTGGGGCAAAACAAGGTCGTTGTGCAGGGGCCGGATCCGCAGGCGCTCTGGGCCGACGTGCAGGCTGCCGGGGGTGTCGAGGTCGAAAACGGCCAGGTGCTCTCGCTCAGCAGCGGCGACGATGGCGACGACGACGACGATGGCGGCGGCGGCAACATCGTGTATCTCTTCAACGGACAGGGCGCGTTGAAGGCGGTGAGTGGGGGCGGTCCGTCGGTGCTGCGCTGCACGGCCACCGATGCCTCGGGCAACACCGCCTCAGACGAGGCCACACCGCCTGCGCCAGGCGGCGACGATGACGATGACGACGGCGGCGATGATGACGACGACGGCGATGACGACGACGACGGCGATGACGACGACGGCGGTGATGATGACGACGAAGGCGACGACCGCGTCAGTACGGATGCGCCTGTGGCGACGTTGGAAGTCGAGGCAGAGATTCCGGAGACGTTCCAGTTGGAAGCCAACTATCCCAACCCGTTCAACCCCGTCACGCGGATCCGCTTCGGGTTGCCGGAGGCGGCGCAGGTGCGGCTGATCGTCTACGACATGCTGGGCCGGCGAGTGCGCGTGCTCGTCGATGGCGCGCGCAAGGCAGGCATCCACGAGGTCGTTTTCGACGGGGCGACGTTGCCCAGCGGCGCTTACCTCTACCGCCTGGAGACGCCCGCCGGCCACTTCGTCAAGACGATGTTGCTGATGAAGTAGATGACCCTTATGAATTTTGACCCGCCAACGCGGATAAGGATGAGGCCTGCTGGCCTGGCTCAAGCCTTACCGAATTTGACGGTCAAAATTCATTCAACTAACAACATGCGAGGGCAGGTGAAAGCGTCTGCTCTCGCGTGTTTAAAGGTGCAATAGAACCGGGCTGCCTTTCTTTTTCAAAAGAATTTGCGCCGGGACTTGCGCCAATACTTCGATCTTTACTTATTTGTCGAAAATTCGCCACCAGCCCCGCTCACCGTTTGTGCCTCGTGTGATCCTTGTGCAGGGGACTCCAACCAGGAGGAACTCATCTATGCCAAATCGACTGCGATTGCTCTTTCTGACAACTGTGGCCGCCTTGAGGCCGATTCGCCGCACACTCCCCGGTCCTCGCATGTTGCCCGGTCTGGCAGCGGCCTTGATCGTCCTTGTTGGTTTTGCTGGAACGGTAGAGGCGCAAACCCTTGATCGCCGCGTTCAGGACACCGCCAGCATTCAGGCCACGACGGCTGAAAACACCGTCACAGTCTACACCGACAAAGACGCCTTCCTGCGATGGGCCTCTCCAAACCAGAACGAAGGCGCCAACCGGCGGCTTCATCTGGGCACGCTACGGCGCCTGGTCGTCGGCTTCGACCTGCGTAATATCGACCTCTCCAACGTGCTCTCAGCCACGCTGGTTTTGACGATCCACCCTGCCAATGATCCCAATTTCTGGGGACGCAACGGGCGCACCGTCGATGCGCATCGCCTCCTCGAAGACTGGGTCGAGGGCAATGGCAAAGCCTTCGGCCTACCCTTCTTCCAGAAGACGCGCGGCGAGGGCGAGGGCGTGACGTGGCGATGTGCCATCGACTCCAACATTGCCAACTTTTGGCCCAATTGTCAGCCGAGATGGAACGGCGGCAACTTCGAAGAGACGGCCACCGATCAGTTCTTGATGACCAACGGCGCTACCGGCGAAGCCACCTGGGACGTCACCGCCGACGTGCTCGAAGGCTTCGATAGC
>JANQES010000037.1 GCA_028278205.1 Rhodothermales bacterium | reverse complement strand
GGTGATGGCGGCGGTGAGGGTGGTTTTGCCGTGGTCGACGTGGCCGATGGTGCCGACGTTGACGTGCGGCTTGTCTCGCACAAAGGTTTCTTTTGCCATAGCTCTTCTCGCCTCTCGGAACGAATGGTTGGTAACAAAAAGCGTATCCCGATACAAACACTATCGGGACACGCCAGGAGCCGCCTCTCGGGATTGAACCGAGGACCCCTTCCTTACCATGGAAGTGCTCTACCTCTGAGCTAAGGCGGCTTGGTTCATTTTGGATTTTGGATTTTGGATTGTTCAACGCAGGTAATCAATCCAAAATCCAAAATCTAAAATCCAAAATGGGGAGCGGGAGACGAGGCTCGAACTCGCGACCCTCAGCTTGGAAGGCTGATGCTCTACCAACTGAGCTACTCCCGCATAATTTTTTTGAACGCGTTCAAAAAAATTAGTGGGCAGGGAAGGATTCGAACCTCCGAAGGCTTAGCCAGCAGATTTACAGTCTGCCCCCGTTGACCGCTTGGGTACCTGCCCGGATTCAGGGAGCCCTTTTATATAGCGTTAACGCGCTAGAGTGCCGGGGAGCCCACGAATTTCGGATGAAGAGCTGGCGAAGGGACTCGAACCCCCAACCTGCTGATTACAAATCAGCTGCTCTACCGGTTGAGCTACGCCAGCACGTAGAGGGGTACTCCTTGATCAAGATAGACCAGCAAGTTAGCGATTCTACGCAGCCTTGTCAATATTGATTCTCAGTACGCCCCTCGCCCTCGGTGGTGTTTTCATGGGGCTTCGGCTTCTTCCGGACACGGTAGGAACGGATGATCTGAATGACGATCAACAGGACGATGAGCGCCATCACCACCTGCCCGTAGCGTTGCAAATAGACCAGGACGGTCTCCCAGTTCTCGCCTACGATGTAGCCGGCGAAGGTGATCAAGGCCGTCCAGACGGCGGCGCTCAGCGTGGCAAAGGCAGCGGTTCGGCCTGCCGGCATGTGGGCCATGCCGACGGTCAGCGAGATGACCGAACGGGCGCCGCTGATGAACCGGTTGGCGGCCACCACACCATAGCCCCATCGCTTCATCCAGGCCTGTGTTTTGAAAATATATTGTTTGGGCAACCACCGGTACCGATTCGAGTCGAGGATGGCCTTGCCCACGCGGGCGCCCACCGCATACATCGTCATAAAACCGAGCGTCCCGCCGACCGTCGAAAGAAACACGACGAGGAAAAAATCGAGCGTGCCCAGACCTACGAGATAGCCGCCGAAGACGATGGCGAGATCACCGGGGATGGGCGGCAGGACGTTCTCGCCGTAAGCAATGATCAGCAAGACGAGATACGTCCACAACGGCGGCACCGCCATCATCCACTCGGTCAGATCGGTAATGAATTGATCCATCATTAGACAGTCAACCTGAGGTGAGCAAGCAGACAGCCGAGGCCGCTGCGCCGGCCTCCTGCCCCACAAAGCCGAGCTGCTCGGTCGTCGTGGCTTTGACGGAAACCTGCCCGGCGTCGAGGCCGAGTGTTTCGGCAATAGCGTGGCGCATGGCGTCGATGTACGGGCGTAGTTTGGGACGTTGAAGCGCTACGGTGGCGTCGATGTTAGCGATGCGATAGCCGGCGTCTTCGATCATGCGCCCGACTTCGCGCAGCAGCATCCGGCTGTCGGCGCCTTTCCAGCGCGGGTCGGTATCGGGAAAATGCGTGCCGATGTCGCCGAGGGCTGCCGCGCCGAGCAACGCGTCGGTGATGGCGTGGAGCAGCACGTCGGCGTCGGAGTGACCATCGAGGCCGGTTTTGTGCGGCACCTCCACCCCGCCGAGGATCAAAGGCCGCCCTTCGACGAGCCGGTGTACGTCATACCCGAAGCCTATGCGCATCGAACGTTCGAGGGAAGGTGATTCATCAAACCACAGGATCATACCGGGAATGCGGCGCTCCCTGTGCTACGCCGAGTGTACTGCGTATTGCGTACTGCGTTTCAAGGGGCATCCTTACGCAGTACGCAGTACGAAAAACGCAATCATCTCAATACGCCAGCGAGGCTTGCCAGTGGGGCCAGAGCAGTTGCGCCAGTTCCCAATCTTCGGGCGTGGTAATCTTGATATTGCGCGGGCTGCCCACGACGATCTGCACCTGTCGTCCGAGGTTTTGAACCAGTTCTACGTCGTCGGTGGCCTGAAGGTGTTGCGCGCCCGCCAGGTCGTGCGCTTCTTCGAACCAATCGCGGCGGAAGCCCTGCGGCGTTTGCATCCGGTAGAGCCCCTCGCGCGAGATCGAATCGCCAAAACCCGTCTTGGCGCCGTAGCGCATCGTATCGACCACGGGCAGCGCCAGGGCGGCGGCGCCATCGGTGCGGATGGCCCGGATGACGGCGGCCAGATGCTCGGCTTCGACGAAAGGACGCACGGCATCATGCACGAGCACCACGTCGACGCCCTCCGGAACGGCGGCCAGGGCAGCCCGGACCGACTCCTGCCGCGTGGCCCCGCCGGCTACGACCGCCGTCAGCTTCGTCAGACCTACCCGGCGCAGTTCGGCCTCCAGCGCCTCGATGGCTTCGTTGGGCGCCGCTACGAGGAGATGATCGACCTCCGGATGCCGCTCGAAGACACGCAGGGTCTGCACCAGGAGCGGTTCGCCGCCGAGACGCCTGAATTGCTTGCGGCGGCCTCCCAGGCGTGTTCCTTCGCCTGCGGCAGGAATCAACACCGCGACTTGTCCGGCTTGCTGATCAGGCATCGTCTGCTACCCCCAGGCGTCCTGCGTATTGCGTATTGCGTGGGAATAGCCTGAGTACGCAGTACGAAGTACGCAGTAGATCCTTCTAAAAATGGATGCTCTTTTCCCCAGCTTCTATGGTTATTACAAAATCAACATCGCATCGCCAAATGAAAACAGGCGATATTCCTCTTCGATGGCTTCCTGATAGGCTTCGAAGAGGAAATCGTAATCGGCGAAGGCGGCCACGAGCATCAACAAGGTGCTCTTGGGCATGTGAAAATTGGTGATCAGCCGCTCGGTGATGACGAAGTCGTAGGGCGGATAGATGAACTTGTCGGTCCAGCCCCGGTTGCCTTTGAGCGTATTCGAGGCCGACAGGCTCGTCTCGATGGCCCGCACGACGGTCGTGCCGATAGCCGTCACGTAATTCGTGGGCGACTTGAGCGCGCGGTTGACCGCCTCTGCCGTTTCCCTCGGAATGGTGTAATTCTCCGAGTCCATCCGGTGTTTGGTCAGGTCTTCGACCTCGACGGGCCGGAACGTGCCCAGGCCTACGTGCAGCGTGACGGGTTCGAGCGCCACGCCCTTGTCGCGGAGTTGCTGCACCAGTTCGGGTGTGAAGTGCAACCCGGCGGTCGGGGCTGCGACGGCGCCGCGCTGCTCGGCAAAGATGGTCTGATACCGATCCCGGTCTTCCACCTCGACGTCGCGTTTGATATATGGCGGCAAGGGCGTCTGGCCGATCTCGTCGATCTTTTGATAAAGTTGATCGTTGCTGCCGTCGAAGGCGAAGCGGATGGTGCGCCCGCGCGAGGTGGTGTTGTCGATGACTTCGGCGATCAGGCCGTTCTCGAAGTAGAGCTTGTTGCCGATGCGGATCTTCCGCGCCGGATCGACGATAACGTCCCAGAGCCGGCTCTCCGGGTTTAACTCGCGCAACAGGAAAACCTCGATCCGGGCGCCGGTCTTTTCCTTGTTGCCGTAGAGCCGTGCCGGAAACACTTTCGTATCGTTGACCACCAATACGTCGCCCTCGTTAAAATACTCGACGATATCGCTAAAGACGCGGTGTTCGATGGCCCTTTCTTTACGATTCAGAACCATCAGCCGGGCGCTGTCTCGCGGTTCTGCCGGGTATTTGGCAATGAGGGGCCGGGGATACTCGTAGATGAAGTCGGAAAGTTTCATATCAGGCTACAGCAGCAACATGTGGGGATGGCGCTCGTCAATCCTGGCCGAAGAACGGTTCGGGCCACGGGCCGTAGAACGCAGGCAAGCCCTGCTCCGTATGTGACGATGGGGGCACAACGCGCGGCCCAGGAAAAGAGGCGTCGGATGAACCAGGCCGCCGGCGCGGCGGGTGGAACGCTAGTAACTTGTGCTCGTCAGCGGGCCGACGTATCATCCGTCAGCGGGTAGGCTTCTCTGGAATGACGCTCAACGATGAGCCGGCAGGGTGCTGCCTCCCATCAAAGGGCGTAAATATAAAGTCGTTTTACGCCTGCTCCAAACGGCAAGCTCCACACGCTGAGAGTCGTTTGCGCATTTTGGGATTGAATTCACATTGAATAGCGTTAGGGTGTTTGGGCATTTGAGCGTTATAGTTTTCAGGTGATATTGTTTATTTCAACACAAACAAAACGCTGTGTCTGAGGCTTTATGCGCCGTTTCGTGCTCCTGGTCTTGCTGCTAACATCCGCCGGATGTGACCACGGCCTCGAACCCCCCGATGCCGTGTCCGTCGGCGCGATCCGCGCGTCGATCACCTATACGGGCGCCTGGCCCAGCGACTCGCTTTTCGATTTGCGGTTCTTCGCCCTGCCCTTCGTGCCCCAGGACACGCTCGACCTGTTCCGCGACATCAACGTGCTCGTCTTCAGCGACCGACTCGCCTACAACGTCGACTCGGCGACGGTCTTCGTCGATAGCGTCACGGCGCAAATCTACGTCTACAGTGGCGTGGCGCAGAACTTTTCGGAAAGACTGCTCGACTGGCGCCCGGTGGGCCTCGCCCCGCTGTATCAGGTACGCCCCGGCGAGGTGACGGAGGTGTCGTTCGTAGTGGATTTTGACAACCTCCCCCCGTTTCCGCCGCCTCCACCGGGAAATGCGGGAAAAGGCGAGGGGGTGAGAGAGGGATTCCGAATATCGAATGTAGAACAAGGATTGCAGAATATCGAAGGTGCTGTCAGATCCTTCAACATTCAGAATTCCTTGTTCGATATTCGATATTCCTTCCCCTCGCCCTCTCCCCCTTTCCCCCTTTCAGAGAAACGGGACGTGCCATGAAGACACCGTTTCGCCATATCGTCATCATCATCCTCAGCGCGCTGGCGCCGGGGCTCGCGGTTGCGCAGACGGGATCCGTTGCCGGGACGGTGCGCGACGAGGCGGGAGCGCCGTTGCCGGGCATCAACGTCGTGCTGGCCGGCACCACGCTGGGCGATGCTACGGATCTCAACGGGCGCTATCAGATCCGTCAGATTCCACCCGGCGCTTATACCGTGCAGGCGTCTGCCATCGGGTTTCAGACCGAGCAGCAGCCCGCCACCGTTGAAGCCGGCGGCACGGCGACGGTGGATTTCGTCTTGCAGGACGTCACGCTCCGGGGCGACGAGGTGGTGGTGACGGCGGCGCGGCGGGCGCAACGCTTCAGCGAGACGCCCGTGAGCATCAACCTCGTGACGCCGCGCGAACTCGAAACGCGCAACATCCTAGCCCTCGACGAAGCCTTGCGCTACGTGCCCGGCGTGCAAATGGCCGACAATCAGGTCAACATCCGGGGCTCGTCTGGATTCACCTTCAACACCGGCAGCCGCGTGCTGCTCTTGCTCGACGGCCTGCCGCTGCTGCGACCCGATCAGGAAGGCATCCCACACAACGCCCTGCCCATTTCGCAGATCGAACGCATCGAAGTGGTCAAGGGGCCGGGGTCGGCGCTTTACGGCAGTGGCGCGCTCGGCGGCGTCATCAACATCATCACCAAAGACTATCCCGACAAGCCGGAGGCCGCCATCCAACTCTTCGGCGGCGCCTACGAGCCGGTGCGCCACGAGGTCTGGCGCGAGCAATGGGCCGAAGGCGACGAACCCCGCCGGTTCGGCGGCGGCGCCTTCACCTTTGCCAGCAAACTCGGACGCAAAGCCGGCTTCTGGATCAACGCGGCCTACCGCGAAGACGAAGGCTTCACCAACTTCCGCACCGAACGCGACCTCGATGCGTTCCTCAAATTCGGCTTGCGCCCTTCCAACACCATCCGCTTCGACCTGCTCGGTGGCTGGACGTTTAGAAAAAGCGACTCTTTCCTTTACTGGAATGGCGCCCGCGACGTGCTCAACCCCGGCGAACTGATCTTCGGTGACTTCAGAGCTACGGGCACGAATGACAACCAGATCAACCTCTTCAGCCTGATGCCGTCGTTCTCGCACGTCGTCGGCGGGAATTTTTTCTATTCGATTAAAGGTCGATTGATCGGCGCCGTGATCCAGCCGCTCGAAGACGACGGCACGCCCAAGCCTGTCGAAAACGGCACAACGGGCATCCGCTACGGCGGCGAGATCCAGGCCAACTGGATGATCGGGCCGGGCCGGCACGTCACCGCCGGGGTCACGAGCGAGCAGCTTTTGACCGAATCGAGCTTTTTTCAGCCGGACACGGTGGATGCCACGGCGCGCAGCCAGCCGGAGCGGGCGGCGTTCCTTCAGGTCGAACAGCGGTTCTTCGACCGGCTCAACGTGATGGCCGGCCTCCGCTACGACACCTACGAGATCGATACGACGGACGTCGAGCGCAAGCTCAGCCCCAAGCTCAACGTCTCGTACCGGCTCGTCGAGGGATTGACGCTGCGGGCGGCCTACGGGCAGGGCTTCCGCGTGCCCAGCCTCGGCGAACGCTTCGTCAACGACCGGGCCTTCCTCCCCATCGTGCCCAACCTGGACCTGCGCCCCGAAATCAGCACGAGCTACGAAATCGGCCTGCGCAGTCTCATACCGGCATCGAAACGGCTCCGGACGCAGGTGGATGTGGCCATCTTCCTGAACAATTACCGCCGCCTCGTCGAACCTACGTTCGTCGGAGAAGAACAGGCGTTTCAGTTTATCAACCTGATCAAGGCGCGCATCCGCGGCCTCGAAGCCAGCTTCGACGCCGGCACCGACGACGACCGATGGCTGCTGAGCCTCGGCTACACCCTCCTCGACGCCGACGACTTGACCGCCGATGAGCCGCTCATCTTCCGGTCGCGCCATTTGTTCAAAGCCGGCGTCACCGCGCCACTCTTCGGGCTGTTCTCGGCGGGACTCGACTTCCGCTACGCCAGCGCCCCCGAACGCGTCGACAACGACTTCAGCCGCTTCGTCGCCGACGCCCAACTCATCAACGCGCGCAAGGTCTTCGACGCGCGGCTCGTGGCCCAATGGCGTCATCTGCGCCTGGCTTTCCTCGTCGATAACGCGTTCGAATATTACTACGTCGAGCGCCCGGCCATCCTCGCGCCGCCGAGGCATTTCACGCTTCAGATGCAGGCGAATTTCTAACCGCAGATTCTGTAACCGCAGATGGGCGCGGATAAACGCAGATGATCGGGGCAAAACGAGACCCTATCTGCGTCTATCCGCGTTCATCTGCGGTTGCCATTTCCCAATCTTCCGCCACGAATCCTTCCAATATTTCGGGATGAAGGGCGGCGGCGAGCAGTTCGACGGAGCGATAAAGGCGCGGGCCGGGGCGGTTGAAATAGGCGTGGCCGTCGAATAGAAAAACGCGATTCTGGCGGACGGCTTTTAACGCATTCCACCCCGGACGCCCGGTCAGGAAAGACAACTCGCGGCGGGTTTGTTCGAGGGCGAAGCCGCACGGCGCAATGGCGATCACGTCCGGGTCGGCAGCGCGCAGGTCGTCCCAGGCGACGTAGCGGGAGCGGGTTCCTTGTTCGGCCAGGACGGTGCGGCCCCCGGCCATCTCGGCGAGGTCGGGCATCCAGTGGCCGGCGGTCATCAGCGGCTCCATCCACTCGATGCAGGCCAGCGTGGGCCATCCGGAGGGATCGGAGCGTTTGTGAAGGCCGAGGCGTTTGCGCAACGTGCTGAGGATCCGCTCTCCTTCTCCGAGGTATTGCATCGCCGCATCCAGCCGCCCCAGCGTTCTGCCGAGGTAGAGCGCGGTGTCGAGCACCTGGCGAAGCGTGTAAGGCTCTATCGAGAAGACGTGAGGCTGGGTGCCCATCCAGGCGGCGAGGGCCGCTTCGAGTTGCGGCATCGCGACGGCGCAGACCTTGCACTGGGCCTGTGTAATGATCAAATCGGGCTGAAGCGCGCGGAGCTGTTTCCAATCCACCTCGTACAGGCTCAGGCTTTTCTTCAATCGATCTTGCACCTGCGCGTCGATCTCGGCAGAGTCTCCATCGACAGCGAAAGCGGGCCGAGTGAGCACGGGGAGTGCGCGTACCGGCGGCGGAAAGTCGCATTCGTGAGAACGCCCGACGAGGTCGGCTGCGGCGTCGAAGGCACAGACCCACTCGGTGGCGGCGGGGAGTAAGGAGGCGATGCGCATGGAATGGTTCAGGATTCTGGATGTGGGTTGCTGCCGAGCATTCTGAATACAATGATAATAATTCTGAAAGGTTTGCTTGTGCTTTTGGGGTTGTAGCCTCTTGATCCAGGCGTGGTGGCATGATCCCGGTTGTTCGTCCTTTTGGCTTGATCCCCCGGATCCCCGGATCGTGGCCCGGGGCAGGCTCGGTCCGGGGCAGGCTCCGGACCAAAAGATCAAGACGCTACCCGCTGGGCCGTGTAAAGACGTTCCATGTTTTAGAGACGTTCCATGTACCGTCTCTACGGCACGCGCTCAACGGTG
>JANQES010000074.1 GCA_028278205.1 Rhodothermales bacterium | reverse complement strand
GGTATTTGCCTTTGCGTTTGGCCATGCCTGAAAGGTACGGCATAGCCGACGGTACATCACCACCGTCAAAGACGGTGGGTTTCTACGGTAAACTAAAATGCCTTCAGTAGCTCCGGCCAGAAGTTATCGGGGGAATCGGCCAGGGGGATGCGGGCCGTCAGGCGCCAGTGGGTGGTCTTGTAGAAAGGCGAGTCGAGGGTGTTGGTCTTCGAATAGTCGAGGGCGAGGTAATAGAGATCGATCCCGAAACCGAAGGTGTCGTAATTGCGGTCGCCGAGGTATTTGGAACTGTGGTAGCCCCCCCATCGCACGGCGAATATCTTGAGCATCGACACTTCCAGCCCGGTGTGTGTGGTGAGTTGATCGATGGCGTTGAGCGTCTTGAACTCGGCTACTTCTTCATTGAATGGATTGACGCGCACCTCGACGGGTTTCCATGCCTTCACGAGCGCCTCGAACGGGCCGTACGACTCGAAATTACCATCTTTTTCGTCCACCCCGACGAGCGTTTTCGACAGGGCGCCGTGCAGGCCGAGCGTGAGCATCGGACGCCGGAGCCACTGCGCGTCTGACTCGACCTGCACCGAGAGACCGCCCCGCATCATCATCGTGAGCGGGTCTTCGAAATCGTCATCGCCAAAACGCAGCTTCCTGCCAAAATCCGTCAACGACCAGCCTACCGACGGTTTCAACCGCGCATAGGGCACGTCGAAATCCAACCCATAGACCACGCCGAGATCGAGCGACACAGTCGTGGCTTCGTCAAAATCAGCCGGGCCAACCACCACCGGGACCGTTCCGGATCGGATCAGGTTCAGCCCTGCGCCGACGCTCAGGTTGGGGCGCAGGGCGTAGGCTGCGACGACCTTATGAGAGTGGTCTCGGAGTTCAAAGGTGCCCAACAGGTTGTTCTGGGCGTCGCGAAAATCGCTTTCGCCGAAGCTAAATTCCTTGTATTGATACCCAAAAGCCCAGCGCCGAAAACGAACGTCCACGGTCTGGCTCGCCACCCAGACGCCGTCGATGGCGTCGGGCAGCCAGGGCGTTTGAAAGAACCCGCCGCCGTCCGGGTTTATGTTGCTGCCAAGTTGGACGGTGTTGGTCCGCCCGATAGAGGCCGGGTTGATGGTGGCGGCGCTCGGATAGCCCCGGAGCGCCACGGTAGCCTCGCCCAGAGCCTGACTGTACGGATCGACGACGATGGTCTGGAAGAAGGCAGCGCCCGAGGTCTGGGCGGCGCTTTGCGTCACGCTGAAGAGTCCGGCCAGCCCCGGCAAAATAACCATCAGCACAGCTACACGTCGAAACATCGTATTTCCTCCTGATCAGTTGGAAAAAAACAAAGGGCAGGGGCTCTATGGAAATACACAGCAGCCACGCGGAGTGTATCATCCCAATAGGAATACCCTGCAACTGCTGATCAAAAGGGATGGGCGCGTCTGTGACGCTTTGGTCCAGGTTTGTGTTTATGATCGATGCCTTCTATTCTTCCCCTTCCAGTGCGCACCGATCTCCCCTGTAACCAAATCACGCGGTGTGCGACACATTTTCACCTTTTTTAATCCACGAACAAACAGCATCACTTTTCCACACTTGCTTAAAACCCAATCCGGATGAATGCTTTCGACCCAGACCTCAGCGGCTGGCAACGTCTCGGCCAGCCGCCGCCGGCTTCGCTTATGGACGCGCGCAACCAGCTTCACTGGGCCGTCCAGGTGGTGGCCTCCGTCGGCTATACGTTTGTTGAGCCTACGCCGGATTGGAGCCACACCAGCCTGGTCTGGCTCGCCCGGCGGGGCGCATTCGCCAGCCAGTGGGCGCCGGGCCTGGTGCGCTTCCGGGCCGCCCTCCGCCTGGCCGACCTGACGCTGATGCTGCTCGACGAAGAAGGCGACCTCCACAGCGAATGCAGCCTCTCAGGCCGGATGCTCGAAGACGGCTACACGTGGCTGGCTTCGGCCATCCCGTTGTTGACCCTCACTGCCGAACCGCCGTCGCTGGTGCATCCGAACCTCGACCTGCCGGCCCATCCCACCGGCGACGGCGCGGCGTTTTCGCTCGATCAGCCGGAGGCTTTCGCCGAGTTGGTGCGCTGGTACACCAATGCCGACCGCCTGCTGCAACCGTTGAGCGCGTCGAACCCGCTCGCCTCGCCCGTCCAATCCTGGCCGCATCACTTCGATAGCTCCGTGCTCTTTTCTTTCGACCCGCACCTGGACGCCGAAGCGGGACGCAGCATCGGCGTGGGCATGGTGCCGGGCGATGGCACCTACGCCGAGCCGTACTGGTACATCACCCACTGGCCCTACGCAGACACCCCCGACCTGCCACCCCTCGACGGCGAAGGCACGTGGCATACCGAAGGCTGGCGCGGCGCCGTGCTCACCGGCTCGAAGATCGTCGAAGCCGGCGACGCCCGCGCCCAGGCCAACCGGGTGACAGCTTTCGTGCGCTCCGGCATTGCTGCAAGCCGCTCGCTGCTGGGGCTTTCTGAATAATTTGCAACCACAGATGAACGCGGATGAACGCGGATAATTGCAAAAAAAATCTGCGTTTATCTGTGTCCATCTGCGGTTACAATCTGCGGTTGCAATCACCCAAACCAAAAAAGTTGCATGCCTCCGACAGAAACATTACCCGCCGCTGCTGTCAAAGTGGCTACCTGGAGTGAACTCGAAGACCGCAAGCCCGCCTATGCGCTGGTTGCCAACGTAGACCTCGTCGTGATCCGCTACGACGACGCCGTCTCGGTCCTTTACGGGCGATGCCTGCACCGAGGCGCGCTGCTGGCCGACGGCTACATCAGTGGCGACGACCTCATCTGCGGCGTCCACTACTGGGATTATCGCTACGATACCGGCGTCAGTTCGTACAACAACGACGAAGCCCTCCACAAATTCTCCGCCTGGATCGATCCGGATGCCGACGCCGTCTTCGTCGATGAAGCCGAGGTGCAGGCGTGGCATGATAAATATCCCCAACCCTTCAACCGCGACGCCTACCTCGGCCTCTACGCGGATACCCACGGCGGCCCCGAAGAACCGTTCAACAGCTACATCCAGACCTTAGCCAAAAACGGCCTGAAGAAGTGGGGGCACCACGGCAAAGTCTCGGCCATGGGCGTGCCGCTGACCGAACTCCCCCGCTGGAACGACATCCAGATCCTGACAGGCCAACTCGCCCGCCGCCCCCTCGCCGACGATGCGCCCGTGGGCACCGAGTTGATCATCGGCCCGAAGGCGAAAAGACCGTTGCGGCTGGAGATCCCGATCTTCGTCAGCGACATGAGTTTCGGGTCGCTTAGCGAGGAGGCCAAGGTGGCACTGGCCAAAGGCGCAGAGATGGCCGGCACCGGCATTTGTTCGGGCGAAGGCGGCATGCTGCCCGAAGAACAGCAAAACAACGCCCGCTATTTCTACGAACTCGCCTCGGCTAAATTCGGCTGGGACTTCGACAAGGCGTGCCGATCACAGGCGTTTCATTTTAAAGGTGGACAGGGCGCGAAGACCGGCACCGGCGGCCACCTGCCCGGCAGCAAGGTCATGGGCAAGATCGCCCGGGTGCGCGGCCTCGAACCCGGCACGCCTGCCATCAGCCCCTCGCGCTTCCCTGACCTCGTCACTCCCGACGACTTCCGCGCCCTTGCCGACAAGGTCCGCGAACGCACCGGCGGCATCCCCATCGGCTTCAAAATATCGGCCCAACACATCGAAGACGACATCGACTTCGCCCTCAACGCCAGCGCGGATTACATCATCCTCGACGGGCGCGGCGGGGCTACGGGCGCCGCGCCGGAGGTCTTCAAAAAGAACATCTCGGTGCCGACGATTGCCGCGCTGGCCCGCGCCCGTCGCCACCTCGACAAACGCAGCCAGAGCGGCGCGGTGACGCTCATCATCACCGGCGGCCTGCGCACCGAGTCGGATTTTGTGAAAGCCCTCGCCCTCGGCGCCGACGGCATCGCCATCGCCAACTCGGCCATTCAGGCTATCGGCTGCCTGGGCATGCGCGCCTGCCACACGAACAACTGCCCCGTCGGCATCGCTACGCAGAAACCCAACCTGCGCGCCCGCCTCCTCGTCAATCAATCCGCCCAACAATTAGCCAACTACCTGGAGGCGACGGTCGATCTGATGAAGATCCTGGCCCGCGCCTGCGGCCACGACCACCTCAACCAGTTTACCCGCGACGACCTGACCACCTGGAACCGCGACATGGCGTATCTGTCGGGCGTCCCGTATGTCGGGGTGACGCCGCTGGCGTGTGATTGAGGGTTGTTTGGGGATGCTGGTTTCTGGATGCGGGATACGAGATACGGGATGCGTGACGGTTAATCCGCATCCCGTATCTCGTATCTTTACAGCCAAATCGCAAGACACATTCTCAGAGTGAAATCGACATGGATTGGCGCAAACTTTTAGAGCGCATCGGCGCCATCATCGTCATTGCCGTCGCCGGGACGTTGGTGGGCGGTTTTTTGGGTAGCACCTATTATCGCCTGTCCGATTCGCTTTCGGCCTGGGACGGCCTCGGCCTGGTGCTGGGCTGCCTCGCCATCGGCTGCGTGATCGGTCTCATCGTCGGTGCCTACCTGGCCTTTCGCCTGCACGACGAACCCCGCCGCAGCGTCACGCTGACAGTCTTTGTGATCGATATCATCGCCATCATCCTCCTGGCGGCAACGGATTATCTGGATTGAACCTCGCATCATCACAAAGCGTAAGGAGTTTGCTACGCGGCTGGAAAACGAACGAAAAGGCCATATGCAAACCGAACCCATCACCATCAACGTCGACCCGAAAACGGCGCGGGCCTATCGCAAGGCCTCGCCTGAAGAACGGGAACGCGTCCAGGAACGAACGCGGGAGGTGCTGCGCCTGGCGCTGATGACGAAAGAGGAAGCCGCTGCGGAATTTAAGCGACTGACTCACGAAATGAGCGAATATGCCCGGGCACAAGGGCTGACGCCTGAAAAGCTCGACGAACTGCTTCGTGAAGAGGATGACGACTGAACGTCAAATCGTCATCGATACCGGTGTGCTCATCAGTGCTGCCTTGATCGAAGAGGGCAAACCGCATGCTGCCGTTTTCTACGTCCTGGAACACGAGAGCTTGCTGGCTTCGTCTGCCACTTTCAATGAATTAGAAACCAGACTCCGCCGTCCCAAATTTCAGCGTTATTTGCAACCCGAAAAACGGGAAGCCTACCTGACATTCATTCGCGAACGCTCTCGCTTCATCCCCATTACCGAAACGATCACAGCCTGCCGCGATCCCAAGGATGACAAATTTCTGGAGCTTGCCGTCAGCGGACAGGCCGCCATGATCATCGCCAGCGATAATGATTTGCTGGTGCTGTATCCCTTCCGAGGCATTCCCATCCTCAAGCCGGCTGCCTTTCTAGATACTGTGGCCTTGTGAGGCATTCCTCTTAAAACAACCGCGACAGCCCAAATCCCACGAAAAAGCCTGGTTCGTCCAGTCGATAGGTAAAATCCAGCCGGAGCGGCGTGCCCCAGATGTCGGTGACGGAGAGGCCGAGTTCGTGGTGGAAACGATCCTGGTAGTGCGGCGCAAAGCCGAGCGTGGCGAGACGACCGGCATCGATCCACGCGTGCCCGTGGCCGCCGTAGAGGCGCAGGCTCGTGCCTCGCTCGACGAGCGCGCGCAGGCCGAGGGCCTCGAAAGGCACGGTGCGGAAATCGTGCTCCCAGAACAGGCCGAGGTAGCGCTCGCCCTCGTAGGGTTGGTTTTGCAGCGACCGCAACGCGCCGAACGTGCTGAACGTCCCCAGATTGCCATCGACGACGCCGAAGTGTTGCACCGGCAGCGTCCCGCTGGACGTCCCGCCGTAGGCGCGCAGCGACAGGCCGTTGGGACGTGGGCGATTGCGGAAAAAGGTCTTCAGGTACCCGTCGAACAGCACGTCGTAGCGGGTGTAATCGAAGTCGCTGCCGAGCAGGTCGGGGTTGCTGTGTTCGAGGCGGAGTTCGATGCGGCGCAGCGGATCGAAGCGGAAGGGTTTGTAGCCGTCGCCGAGGGCGAGCGAGGCGGTGACAGAGCGCAGGTTGCCGTCGTCGATGGCGGGATTGGGGCGGAACGTGGCGCGGAACGGCCAGGGATGCATCCGCTCGCGCTCGACCGATTCCTGGTAGGCCAGCTTCCCTCCGACTGAGACGCGGAACCAGGGAAAGGCATAATTGAGATCGAAGTCGAACCACTCGCTCCAGTAATAATCGAAATAATCGCCCTGCCCCACCAGCGCCGAGAGCGAGTTCAAGGCGGGGGAATACATCGACGAGGCATTGCGCGGCACCGTGTCGCGCACGAAGCGTCCGGTTGCGGTCACCCGCGCGCCGTGCCGGAGGGTGGCCCGGCTGAGGAAGCGGATGTTGTCGAGCCCGGAGGCCTGCGCCGCGCGCACTTCCACTTCGAGATTCCGGCTAAACGGCAGCGTCTTGCCGATGCCGAAGAAGAAGCCGTCTACGCGGTTGAAGCGCAGCCAGGGCTCATACCCCATGATCTCCGGCCAGCCGAACTGCGGCCCGTCGATCTCGTTGCGACGGCTCTCGAAGACGGCCAGGGCGCGGCTTTTGTCGCGGGGCGGAAAAGCCTGTTCCAGCGTCATCTCCTCGCTGCGCAGCACCTCCAAAGCCTCAGCTTCGCGCGGCGTCAGCGCCACGACGTTGCGTCCGAGCAGAAAGAGATCGTCCTTGAAAACCGACATCGAGTCGATGATGACGCGTTCGTTTTGGGCATACGGCGCCTCCGGCAGCGGCTCGTTCGCCTGATACTCCGACACCTGCGAGATCTGCTGAAACGTCGCCGCGCCGTAACCGATGTCGTCCGGATCCACCCAGATCGTGCCTTCGAGCCGGAGATCGACCGGGAGCCAGAAAGAGTCGGCGACGGCGTCGAATTGCTGGCGATAGAAGACTTCCCAGGCTTTGACGGGCAGCGGAAAGACAACGTGCCGGGCCGGGCGGACATCGGCCTCCAAAAGGGTATAGACGCTGTCGAGCACAGAGATGCGTCCGATGAAAGTGGCTTCGAGGTTGGTCCTGGGAGCGATGTAAATGTCGTAGACGGTCTGATCGTCGAGGGCGCGGCGGTCGGCGAGCGTGAAAGCGTAGTGATCGAGCGCGTCGGGATGCGTCGGGCCGATGAAACGCAGGCCCTGGATGTCGATGAGGTCGTCGTAGAGATCGGGCAGATAGCCGGCGGGCTCGATCCGGAGGCGACGGTAAAAATCGGCAGTCTCGCGCTTCGACAGGACGACCTCGCGCGGGCCACGCGTTCGATCCCAAAAACTATCGAAGACGCGCTCACTGATCAGGGCGATGCGGGTGTCGTTTTCCAGGGTGATGCGCGTATAGCCGCGTGCCCGATAGGATCGAAGCCGGTTGCGCCAGGCCTG
This sequence comes from Rhodothermales bacterium, assembly GCA_028278205.1. GTDB lineage: Bacteria > Bacteroidota > Rhodothermia > Rhodothermales > Bin80 > JANQES01. The sequence goes on along the minus strand of JANQES010000074.1, from coordinate 14,416 downwards.
TTTTTGTTCGATGACCTTCCGCATCACATTCGCCGCAAAATCATCGCCCGTCACAAAAAGCTCCTGCAATTCATAGACGGCAGGTTCCAGCCTGATATCCAGCGTGCGCGGATCGTTGGGGCCGACGCGCACACGCTGCGTCTGGTAGCCGATATACCGCACCCTGAGCACCACCGGCAACGCCTCGACGGCAATCTCGAACTGCCCTTCCCGGTTGGTAATCGTGCCCTGCTCCGTGCCATCGACGACGATGTGCGCCGCCGCCAGCGCCACGCCGTTCTCGCTGTCGCGAACGGTGCCGCGCACGAGCACCTGCGCCTGTGCTGCCAACGGCATGAAGAAAAGGAAGAGCAAAAAAATCAGTCTCGGCACGGGCAGAGATTCGGAAGTGGTATCGTGCGGGTGATGTCGGATTTTGGATTTTAGATTTTGGATTGGTCTGAGATCGCACCGTTTTCCCAATCGAACAAGCCGCCGTGATATCGCCCGTTGCGGCTTGTTCGATTGATAAAAAAGGGATCGCAAAATTCCCAATCCAAAATCCAAAATCTAAAATTATCCAATCCAACCAACGAACCACCCCGGCGGATTCGTATCCGTCACGGTGCATCCGTTGCCAGCACGAAGTACGTCGAGCGCTCGACGGTCTGCCCGGTGGTCTCGTCGGTGACGCGGATGGTGATGTCTACCTCGCCTTCGGCCCAATCATCGAGGACCAGGACGATGGCTTCGCGGGCGGTGCGGCTGCGCCCGGTATAGCTGGTGCGCGCGGCGATGCGTTCTTTCCCGCCGCGCAGCAAACCACGCAGACCGCCCTTCCGGCGCGTCACTTCATACGCCACTTCATAGTGCGTCTGATCATCAGCGCCGAAGGCGAGGTGGTAAATCTCAAAATAGAGCCCCAGCGAATCTTGCTCCGTGACGACGGCGAACGGATACGGCTGGAGCGGCGGGCGGCGCTGCGGAAAAGCATCGAGGCCGGCGACGAACGCGGCGGTGACCGGCACCGGGTCGCTCAGTTCCAGCACACCGGCGCGGGCGTCGAGGGCTGCCAGGCTGTCGGCGCGGAAGAGGCCGCGCTGGAGCGGATCGGTGGAAGCTTTGCGCGTGGCTTCGCCCTGCCCGATAAGCCCGTATTGATCCCATTGCACGTGGACGTGATAGACCGCCGTGTCGCCGCGCAGCACGAGCGTCTGCACCGGGACGACCGCCTGCGGATCACGGGCGCCGGCAGCGCGAACAACCTGCCGGTGGACGTCGATCACACGCGGCGTATAGTCGGCGGCGCGTTGCAAGGCGGTGGTTTGCATCAGGTAGCGGTCGTAGGCCGGGGAGTCGGGGGTCTGAAGCGTCTGCGCCGGCAGGCTCCAGTAGATCTCCGTGCGCGTGGTGCCGTCGGGGTCGAGGAAGCGCGCCCAGCGCGCGGCCATCGGCAGGAGCGGCACGTCGTCGAGCACGGCCGAGCGCTGAGGCGGCACCGTCTCCTCGCGGCGGATCGTCTCGCGTGTTTCCTGGGCTTTAACCTCGCTGATCCGGCTGAGCGCTATCAGATGAGGAGGCGTCTTGTGTGTGCTGAAGCCGCGTTCCAGCCACTCCGTACCCTCCCCCACTTCGACGTACTCGGCGATATCCAGATACGCCTGCCCGAAGTCGGGATGATACGGCGCCAGTTCTTTGTAAACAGCGCGCAGCGCTTCGAAGAGCACCGCGGTCTTCTCCGGCGGTGGCTTCGTGACAAACAAATTCGTGCGGCGGCCCGACACCAGTTGCAACGGCTTCGGAATCAAATCGAGCGACGAGCCGAGCGTATAAAAACCATCAAGTTTCGCAAAAATGTAATAGGCCGACGTCCCGAATTCATCATACAGCCAGACCTCGTTGTCAGGAAAATCGATCAGCCGGATCGGTATCGACGTTTTTTCGAGGATGCTCAGGAGCCGTGGATCGCTGAACATCACAGATCGCCGGATCGAGGGTTCGCCCAGACGGACGAAGATGAGGCCGCGGTCGTCCCAGCCGGTGAGGCTATAGCGGGAGGCGTAGCGCCGGTCGGCCACGGCAGCGCGTTGGAGGTGCTCTTCGAGGCGTTCGTGGCGCGGGGTGCCCGGCAGCGAATCCTGCGCCCGCCACCATGCCGTGAGCACCGCCCCGGCGCCCGGCTTCAGCGTCCAGTGCTCGCGCAACCGGCCTTCCAGCGTGCGTACGTTGCCTTCAGCGACCTGCGCCGTCACCTCTTCCGGCAACAGCAACAGCATCCGCGCCACGTGGCGACGCACCACAGCGCGTTCGCTTTCATCCAGCGGCTCGCCGACCTGCCCCAGCAGCAACAGATAAATGTCGGCGGCGCCGGCGTAGGCGTCTTCCTGCGCTTCGCTAAAAACCGTTTCGACGTACGCATCGGCCTGATGCACGCTGATCGTTCCGGCAACGCCCGGCTGCCCCTGCGCTGCTACGTCATGCGTCCAGAGAAACGCAAAACTCAGAACGAGCCCCCAAACAGCAGCCCGTCTAATCTGTCGATTTGATGCGATCACTACCGCGCCCTGATGGCTTGATTCCTATCACCTGAGAATACATACCCCTTTGCGAATAAAATGTCCCAAAAATCGTGCACACGGACGCCCTATCTTCGAGCTCCGTAGGAGCGACCTGTTTGTAGCCCATCGATCAAAAGCCTGACAAGCTCCGTAGGAGCGGCCTGTTAAAACGTAGAAGGTAGATTCGTGTAAACAGGTCGCTCCTACGGAGCTTTTTGTTTTTTATAAGCTTTGTACTACAAATAGGGCGCCCCTACGGGGCTAGAAAAGCCAGCTTTTTTCTTCATTCTTTTTCTCATTCCCCGACTCTCCCTTTTCCAAAATCCCCCACTGGCCACCTCCCATTGGTCATTCTCCTATCAAAAAATCCGCGCTGCGCCGAAGCCTATCGTGAAACCGTCGCTGTCGAAGCTGTTGGCGAAACCGCTGTCGAGGCGTTTGGCGAAATCGAGGCGGAAGAAGCCGAAGAGGCCGCTGAACGAGAGGCCGATTTCGTGGTGGAAGCCGTCCGGGGCGTTGGGCGGAATGACGAAGCTCACCAGCGGATCGTCCGGCGGGTCGGCGGTGTCGATCCAGGTGCGAGCGTGACCACCGAAGACGATGATGTTGTAGCCGCGCTGCGCCAGAGCGCGCAGGCCCAGCATCTCGAACGGAAGCGTGCGGAAGTTGTGCTCCCAGAACAGGGCCAGCACCTCATCACCCTCGTAAGGCACGCCCGTGAGCGTCCGCATCGCCCCGAAAGGCCGGTACGTGCCCAGGCTGCCATCGACGATGAAAGCGCGTTGCAGGGGGAGGTTGCCCGACGCCGTGCCGGCCACCAGGCGCAGGTCGAGCGCGTTGGGAATCAGGCGGCGGCTGGCGAGCGTGTTCTGCCGCCAGTCGAAGGTCAGCCGGTAGCGCGTATAGTCGAAGTCGCTGTTGAGGCCGCCGGGCGCACTGTGTTCGACGTCGAGCGCGAGGCGGCGCTGGCCGAATAAACCGGCAGGGTTGAAGTCGTCGCCGATAGCGAGCGAGGCGGTGACGGCGCGCAGCGTGCCGCCGGGGACGGGCGGATTCTCGCGCAGCGGGTTGTTGCCGCCGAACAAATCGTAGCTCGTCGTCCGCGACAGGGTCGAATATTCCGCATTCCGATAGCCCACCGCCAGCGTGGCGTCCCATCGATCCACCTGATAGCCGGCGGTGGCGGAAAAGCCTTCGCGGCGGTGATAATCGAAATAATCGTCGCCGCCGAAGAGCACGGCGAAGCTGTTTAAAAAAAGGCTGTAGAGGTCGCTCTCATACCGCTCGGCGGTGCCGGCTTCATAGCGGCCTTCCACAAAAACCTCATCGTCGCCCCGGTCGAATTCGACGCGGGCCTCGCCGTGATACGACCATTCGTCGCCGTCGTCGAGCCCGGAACTCCATCCGCCGCCGCCGCCGAGCGTCAGGTGGCGCCCGGCGTCGATCTCCACCGAGAGGCCGCCGTGGAAGGCATCGACCCGGTTGTACCAGAGTTCAGGCTCCAGATCCAACTGATTGAAAATCTCAGGCCGCCGGCGCTGCCGGTTCGACGACTGATCCTCATCATCGTCACCGTCGTCATCGAGATCGACGAAACGCGCCAGCAGGCCCGTCGGCGCAAACGCTTTCTCCAGGCCCATCGTGCTGTCGATGCCGGCATAGGCCACCTGCTCCGGCTCCGATAGCGGCACCGCCACGCCTTCCCGCGATAGCAACGAATCGGACGCCACCGCCACCGAATCGACCGTCAGGTAGTCGTCGTCGGCATAGAGCGAATCGGGCAGCGGGACGTTGACGGCGTAATCGGTAAACCGCGAGACCTGATCGATATTAAACGCCGGAAAAGACAGCAAACCGCCGAAGCTGACTTCCACAGCAATGTCAGCCCGAAAATCGACGGGCAGCCACGAGTCGCCTCCGAAGTTGGAAAACTGCTGCCGGTAGGTGACGTCGTAGCGCTCGATGGGTTGCGGAAATAGAAACGCCTCGCCGGGCCGCAGTTCGACGTCGATGAGCGCGTAAGCGCTGTCGAGCACCGAGACGCGCCCGACGAAAGCGCTCTTAAGCTTGTTTTTGGGAGCAACCGAGATGTCGTAAACCTCTTTATCGTCGATGAAACGGGTGCCTTCGAGGCGAAAGTTGTAATGCCGCAGCGCGTTGGGATGGGTGACACCGATGAGCGTGTAACCGCCGGCTTCGATGTTATCGTCATAGAGATTGGTGACGAAGAGCGCCGCCGGCAGGTTTTCCTCGATGTTGAGGTTGGCCGTCTCGCGGCGCCCTTTGAGGGTCTCTTTCATCCCCCGCTCGCGATCCCAAAAAGCCGTCGTAAACGTTTCGATGATCGAGACGATGCCGGTGTCGTTGGAGATGGTGAAGCGGTTGTAGGCCTCGGTTTCGTAGGATTCGAGCGTAGCGCGCCACCGCTTTTTGCGTTCGATGACCTCGCGCATGATGCGGATGGCCGGATCCTCGCCCGAAACGACGATCTCATCGAGTTGATAAGCCACAGGTTGCAGGCGGAAGTCTTGCTCTTCGGCATCGCCCGCGCTGAGGGTCCGGCGGGCCGTTTCGTAGCCGATATACCGGACGATGAGCGTCGCCGGCAGCGTTTCGACCTGTAGTTCGTAGGCGCCGTCGGCGTTGGTGATCGTCCCGCGATAGGTGCCTTCGATCTGGATGGTAGCCGCCGGCAGCGAGGCGCCGGTCGCCGCGTCGAAAATACGCCCTCGAACCACCTGCTGCGCCTCGGCTTCGGGCACAACGGCGACGATCAGGACCATGAACAACAACCAGAGACGCTTCATAGATTACGACGAGTTTGGAGGACTCCCTGTGAGCACGATACAGATAGAACGCCTTTCCACCCTGAATGAGTACAACGCTTTGCAACGCGAGGTGCTTATATCGCAGCACGGCGGTTCCGGTTGCACTCTTTTTGCGTTGAAGAGCCAGGGATTGTATGGGTGTGTGGGAGGGATTGAATTTTGGATTTTCGATTTTGGATTGGTCTTTTCTCGCACCCAATCCGAAATTACTTCGTCAGTCGCTTCGCTCGTGTCAAAATCGAAAATCCACAACCTTAACCGCCGCTGCTCCTAGTCGATAGAAACAATACGGAGCCGCAAAACACCTATCGATAGTGGATCCATTTTTGCCCTGATCCTTACGAGGCTGAACTTTTACGTTGATCAGGACTCTAATAAAAAAGCGCTTTCAGGCGTATAGACCCCCCGGAGCCATGTCGCATTGGTACGAAGTATTCGATAATGAGGAAGTGCAACTGCACGCGCGCAAGCAGGCCACGCACCTGACGGCCTATGCCGCCGTGGCGGTGCTGGTGACGCTCGCCGGCGTGGCGCTCGGCGTCGAAGGGATCCTGCCAATGACGGCGGTCTGCGGCCTGCTCATCTTAACGTGGTTGGGCACGGTCCACTGGATGACACGCCGGATGCGCAGGCTGCGCCGTCTGGTCTGGTGCCTCAAACTCTCTGAAGAACGCCTCGTCGGCTACGACTACACCCGCCGCAAGGCCATCATGGACTGGCACCGCGTCCAACGCGTCGATCTAACGGGCGACGGGCTGCTGATCGTCGGGCCGGAACTCTTCGCCTTCGAAATCCCGCATCTCTTCCCCGACTTCGCCGCGCTAAGCCACCGCGTGGTCTACTACGCCGAACTCAACGGCGTCCCCGTCTCGATCGACGGGCAGCCGTGGCAGGAACTCGACGTCTTTCAACTCTTCCCCTTCCTCGCCGACGACCCCGCCAGCGATGCGCCGGGCGCGGCGGTGTAAGGTGATTTATTCTCAGCTACTTCAAACTCAACATAGGCCGGAACGGGCTCTCCGGTCTGGGGTGAAGTCGTTGCCGCTGGCAATCGGCTATCAGATCCAACCGTTCGAGGATGATTTGGCCGATGAGAGCTTCGCTGGCAGGAGGCAACACGACACATTCAGTAATCATTTCCCGCCCTTCAACGCGCAACGTGACCGGCCCGGCTACGGTGCGTATTCCTCTCCGGTCATCGGCATAGACCACGGTTATGGAATCCAACTCATCCAGGCCAAGCTCTTGAACGACGTTTTCGGGTAAGCCCAGCATAACCGATCCGGTATCCACGACGGCGTCCATGGTGTGTCTTCGAACGGCACTTTTTTCGAGTTTCCCGGCCACCACAGCTTTCGCATCGTAGGTGTTGGTTAGTTCGATTGTAGAGATGATCTTTCCCATGGATTCGGCCTGTCTGGTGGGTGAACGTTATCAATAGACACATTTTATCCATCAAATAAAACCACCTCCCGAAATAAAATATCCCGCTCCCGATTCGGGAGTACGTCCTGCGGCGCCTCGCCACTCACCATTCCGTCCCATGCGACATCGTCAGTACTGCGTCGTCGAAGAACTGGGCGATTTGGTCGTGCTGGCGGCGGGCATCTTCCCAGCCAATCTGGACGATGGTGTCGATGTAGTCGTCGTCGAAGAGGAGCATGCTGAGCCAGTCGGGGCTTCTGGTTTCCCCGGTGCCCAGGCCGCGGGTGAGCAGCCGAAGGGCGCCTTTGACTTTGATCTCATACTGCCCGGCAAGCTGGCCGAGATCGATGGACGGGCGCAGCATCAACAGCTTGATGGGCTTTAGATCGCCGCGCTGGTGCGGCGGCAGTTCTTTCACCAGTTCGTTGATGAGGTGCATGTTGTGGGCATCCTGATCGAGCATGTCGAGAAAGATGGCGTTCATCAAAAGGCCCATGACCTGCGCCGCCGGCGGATACCCGGTGACGACCGGGACGTCGGCCTCGCTGCGCGAGCGGCCATAGCGGGTCGAGATGACGAGGATGCTGGTGGCGCCCAGGTGGATGGCCGGCGAGAGCGGCGCGATCAGCCGGATGCCGCCGTCGCCGTACCAGGCGCCGTCTACGTGCACCGCCGGAAACAGCAGCGGCAACGCCGTCGAAGCCATGACGTGGTCGAGCGTCAGCGCCGTCTGGATGCCGACGCGGTTGGGGCGTTGCCAGTTTTTGATGTCGCTGCCCTGCACCCACGTCACGGTCTGCCCGGTGGAATAGTTGGTGGCCGTGATGCACGCTGCCTTGAGCCGCCCCGCCGCCAGGTTCTCCGCCACGCCGATGAGCACGCTATCGGCCGTCTGGAGTTTCTTGTCCAGAAAGGCCCGCAGCGGCGCGGTATTGAGAAGCGCCTGGCCCTCTTCGACGTGCAAGACCGTCTCGGACGGATGCCGCCGGTTGACCGACTTGCCGACGATCCGCCGGGTCAGCGACATGGCCGATTCGGCCTCGAAGACCTGATCGGCGGTGATATCGTACCAGTACTGGGCGAGATCTTCGGCAGATTGCCGGAAGCTGCCGGTATGATTGGCGAGGTGGGCTACGTTGATGGCGCCGGCGGAGACACCGGTCAGGATAGGAAAAGACTTTTCAGGAAAGACTTCAGCGACATACTGAAGCACGCCGGCCTGATACGCCGAGCGCGCGCCGCCCCCGCTGAGCACCAACGCCTGCGCGGGCGCCGGAGCCAGCACCGGCGGCCTGCTGATGAGCCTGCGAAGTCTTTCAAACGTCTTTTTGAGCACGATGAATTTTGACTGTGAAATTGGCAGGATCTGCGTTCGTCTGACACGACCTGCCCTGGTAGGCCCTGGCGTGTCAAAATTCATATTTGGATAAGATGGCACGCGGCTTCAAAAAGCGCAACTTTTTGCGTAACTATGGGCAGCAGGCATGCCCGTGTTGTGCGATTTTCCCGGCGATGTCACGCTGCACCCCCGCTGGTGTTGGTCAGCGGTCATCGGTCATCGGTAAAACCCTTTACTTGCGTCAGTCGCTTCGCTCGTGTCCTGATGACCGATGACTGATGGCTGGCACCAAGCTCGGTGCCGGGTACGCCGCTTAAGATTTACCGTGCCCCTTCCCTCTGCTTAGTTGCCCTAACATGGCTGTGTCTGACACTGCGTGCTTTGCCCTGGCGCTCGATGCGATGGACGGCGTGGGCCGTGTGACGGCGGGCCGGCTGCTGGCCCACTTCGCCACCTATGCCGATCTGCTGCGCTATCCGCGCGAGCAGGTGCTGGCGCGTATCAAAGGCGCCCCCCGGTCTCAAGCGCTGGTCGCCACGCTCTTCGATCAAGAGGCGATGGCGGCGCGGCTGGAGGAAGCCCAACAGGCCCTGGCCCACCTTCAGACACTCCGCGTAAAACTCGTGGCCCTGCCGGATCCAGTCTGGCCTACCGGCCTCAACGATCTGCCGCGATCCAACCGTCCGTTTTTGCTCTACACGTACGGCCACCTGGAGGTGCTCGCCCGCCCCATCATCGCGTTGTTCGCCCGCCCGCCGATCTCGCCGGAGCCGTTCGAGCAGGCGCAGGCGCTGGTGCATCACCTGCTGCCGCACGCCGTGGTGCCGGCCACAGGCGCCGCGCACGGCTTCGACGTGGTCGTCCACAAGCTATGCTATGCGGGGCGGGCGGGCTATCCGTCGTTGCTCGTCGCCTCGGCAGGGATGGCGAAGGCGCCGCCGCCGCTACGCCCTACGGTCAGCGGAGCGGTGAAGGCCGGCGGGCTGTTCGTCTCGCCTTTCGCCATGAACCACGGCCCCTTCGAGCACGACGACAAAGAGCGAGCACTGGTGCTGGCCGCGCTGGCACGGGCCTGTGTCTTCTTCGAGCCGCAGCCCAAAACACCGGAATGGCACGCCATGACGTGGGCCGCCGAGGCCGGGCGCGCGGTCTTCGGCATCGCCTCGTCCCACCACCCGCTGCCCGATCCGGTCCACCTCCTCCAAAGCGACGTAGACTTCGACTGGGTGCTCGCCGCCGCGCGGTCTGAGGAAGGATGATCGGTGAGAGGGGGAAAGGGTGAGAGGGAGATTTTGAATGTCAAATATTGAATTCCGAATGCCGAGGGATCTGACAGCACCTTCAGCATCCGGCATTCATTGTTCGATATTCGACATTCTAAAAAATCCCCCCTCTCCCCCACGCGCCCTTTCTCCCTTTCGAAAAACGCGACCCAAAGAAAAAACACACAAAATCCCACCCTTCCCATCCCATCGCTCCCGCCCGTGTGCTATCTTCCGTTTTTCCTTTTCAATAACGGAGACAACCATGGTCATCCTCACGACATCGCTCGGCGAGATCACCGTCGAACTCTTTGAAGACAAAGCCCCGATCACCGTCCAAAACTTCCTCGATTACGTTGATGAAGGCTTCTTCGATGGGACGATTTTCCACCGGGTCATTCCCACCTTCATGATCCAGTGCGGCGGCCTCACGGAAGGGCTTCAGCAAAAAAACACGCGTTCGCCCATCAAGAACGAAGCCGACAACGGCCTGAGCAACCTGCGCGGCACCCTTGCCATGGCCCGCACCCAGATCGTCGACAGCGCCACGGCGCAGTTCTTCATCAACCTCAACGACAACTATTTCCTCGACCACGGCGTGCGCGACTTCGGCTACGCCGTCTTCGGCAAAGTCACCGACGGCATGGACGTGGTCGATCAGATCGCCGCCGTAGCCACAGGCAACCGGGGGATGCACCAGAACGTCCCCCTGGAGACCGTCTTCATCGTATCGGCACGGCGGGCGTGAAAGGGGTGTTTGAGTGTTATAGTGTTTGAGTGCTCCTTCAACTATAACACTATAACACTCGCACACTGTGACACCACGCTGCCATAGGCGGCGTTTACCTTCGAGGATGGGTAACGAGCAGACCGATCCCTAACGCATCATGGAGTTTAGTTTTCCTAAAGAGCCGGCGACCGAAGCGCCTCGGGCCAATCCGAGGAATATTCTGAAGCTCGTCTTCGGCTATGATGCCTTTCGGCCCAGCCAGGAAGCGATCATCGAACGCGTCCTCGGCGGCGATCACGCGCTGGTGATCATGCCGACGGGCGGGGGTAAGTCGTTGTGCTATCAGTTGCCGGCGCTGATCCGGCCCGGCGTGGGGGTCATCGTCTCGCCGCTGATTTCGTTGATGCAGGATCAGGTGGATGCCTTGCTTCAACTCGGCGCGCGGGCGGCGTTTTTGAATTCGAGCCTGCCGCGCCCCAAACAACGGGTGGTCGAGCAGCAGCTTCGCGACGGCGCGCTCGACCTGGTCTACGTAGCGCCGGAGCGGTTGATGAAGCCGGCTTTTCTGGACTTGTTGAAGGAGATCGACCTCGCGCTCTTTGCCATCGACGAGGCGCATTGCATCTCGCAGTGGGGGCACGACTTCCGGCCCGAATATCTGCAACTGAGCGAGATCCGCCATCGCTTCCCCGACGTGCCCTGCATCGCCGTGACGGCCACCGCCGACGGGCCGACGCGCGACGAGATCCTGAAACGCCTCCGCCTGCCTGCTGAAGGTGTCTTTGCTACCGGATTTGATCGTCCCAACATCCGCTACACCGTCGTCCTCAAGAAAAACCCGAAGCAGCAACTGCTTCGTTTCATCGAAAACGAGCACACGGGCGATGCGGGCATCGTCTATTGCCTCTCGCGCAAGAAGGTCGAAGACGTGGCGGCGTGGCTTTGCGAGCAGGGGCACGAGGCCGTGCCCTATCACGCCGGGCTGAGCAGCAAGCAGCGGCAATCCAACCAGGAGCGTTTCCTGCGCGAGGAAGGCCTCATCGTGGTGGCGACCATCGCCTTCGGCATGGGCATCGACAAGCCCAACGTCCGCTTCGTGGCGCATCTGGACGTGCCCCGGAGCGTGGAGTCGTACTACCAGGAGACGGGCCGCGCCGGGCGCGACAGCCTGCCCGCCGACGCCTGGATGACCTACAGCCTCGGCGACGTGGTGGCCATGCGCAAGATCCTCGAAAACTCGAACGCCGGCCAGAAGCACCAGTGGGTCGAGCAGCACAAGCTCAACGCCATGTTCGGCTACTGCGAGACGACGGCCTGCCGCCGGCAGGTGGTCTTGAATTATTTCGGCGAGATGTATCAGGGGCCGTGCGACAACTGCGACAACTGCATCCAACCCGTCGAGACGTGGGACGGCACCACCGCCGCGCAGAAGGTGCTCTCGTGCATCTACCGGACCGGCCAAAAGTTCGGCGCCGGGCACGTGGTGGATGTGCTCTTGGGCAAAGAAACGGACAAGGTGCAGCGCTTCCGGCACAGCCGCCTGAGCACCTTCGGCATCGGCGAAGAACTCACAGCCACCGAATGGCGCAGCGTCATCCGCCAGCTCGTCGCCGCCGATTATCTGCGGGTGGACGTGGCCGGCTACGGCTCGATACGGCTGACGAAGGCGTGCGGGCCAGTGCTCAAAGGCGAACAGCAGGTCTTCTTCCGTAAAGATCCCAAACCCGAACCCAAGAAGAAAAAAGTCAAAGCCCCCAAGCCCGAAATCGCCCTGCCGCAGACCCCCGACGACCGCGCCCTCTTCGACGCGCTGCGCACGCTCCGCCTCGACCTGGCCCGCGAGCAAGGCGTGCCGCCTTACGTCGTCTTCAACGACAGCACGCTGGCCGCGATGGTCCAATACCGCCCGCACACCCTCGACGAATTCAGCAATCTCTCCGGCGTCGGCGAGGTCAAGCTCCAGCGCTACGGCGAGATCTTTTTAGAGGCCATCCGCATCCACGAATCCACCGAGGCATAGCGGCGCTCACGTGTTTCCCCTCCCCTTTTTGTTTTTTCGTGAACGAAAAAACAATTTTAAACACGTCATGAAACCGAGGCTGCGCGCTGCGAGTTGATTGACATCGCAAGAACGGCGCGTGTATATTGCGTGCCGGCTTCCGGTCAGGTAGCTCAGGTGGTAGAGCAACGGACTGAAAATCCGTGTGTCGGGGGTTCAAATCCCTCCCTGACCACTTAAGAAAAACGCTCCTAAATCGCCGTTTCCGACGATTTAGGAGCGTTTTTCTTTTTGAGGGAAGCGGGGCGGTTTTGCTGGATAGTGCGGTGAAACGAAAAGAGGCAATTCTTTTTCCAAAACTTGCTCGCCTTTTGAGTTGCTTGCATATGCCGATCACGGTCTCCGTGAACTGTGTCAAACATCTCATTCCATACAGAATCACGCGGCCACATAGTGACGCACTTCGACCTCTGCCCCGCGCGCGACGGCCTCATCCGCTTCTCGAAACAACTGCTCCACGACTCCTTCATCGAGATAGGCCTCGCCGCAGGTATCGCACACCTGAGCGGGGACGTGCTTGATGACGACGGTCATATCATCCCGCTCAAGGGTCATGGTCGTATGACCGGGGTGCAACCGTCCCCCTTTGCAAAAAACACAGCGATTTGGCGTTTCCATGTGATTGTTTATGGGTTAATTCTCGTTCTATAGTCCGGCGTCCACCGATTCGGATCTGGTATGTAAACCGTGATGACGTGGGTTACGTGGGCCGCGTCATCGTCTGCCCCTACCACGTGGACGGGTTCGCGTCTTCCCGGTTCCGGCTCTACCCATCCTAGCATGAGGTAGTTGGGTAAAGGCCAGTCGGTTGGATAGGTTTCAATGACCTCTCCTGTCTGCAAAACATGGCGTACGTCGCGCGGATAGATAGCCCGCTCGTACATGCGCCGGGTTGCGTGTGTGGTAAAGCTGAGGGAGCCGTACGGCATCTTGGATCAAGCGATGAAATAGCCCGGCAGGCTGCTGGCCTGGCTGGAGCGCGCCAGCGCAACGGCAAAACTGATAATTTCGTCTCGTACGGCCTCGTCGTATTTCTCTAGCAGCACATCCTCAATGGTCTCACCGCTTTCGGGATCGAAGAGGGCTTCGCTCAGGCGCACGCGGGTGCGGAAAAAATCCGCCCACTTGAACTCCGCAAAAATGGGATTGGCCGGATCTTTGAAAAACCCGAAACGCTTCCGCACATACCACGCCAGAGACCGATAGGGGTCGTTATCGAGATCTTTAATGTGCTTCTTAAGCTTCCCGACGTTGAGCGGCCCGCCCCCGCTGGCGTCATACGGGTAGACCCAGTTGTTATCGTCCATCGTTTTCCAGAAACGCTTCGGGCTGGTAATAAACTGCCAGTTCTCGACCACCTTGATGACAGCGCGAGCGTTTTTGCGCGTCAACCCGGCTTTGTTCTTTTTTCCCGCCGCCTCCCACAAGGACCGGGACATATGATGGCGGTCGATAAGGAAAAAGGAATCCAGCCCGATAATCACCGGGATGGGTCGTAAATAAAGATACTCCTTCAGGCTCTCCTCTTTTTTGCCGGCGATTTTCTTCGTCTTGATATCCACTTCGTCCATCCCTACGGCATTTTGCGTCGGGCTGAGCCTGGAGATAAGAAGCTGGTAGTAATGACCGGGCGTGCTGTTTACGTCCAGGTTGGGCAGGTTGAATTTCATGATTCGGGCGTTGTTGTGTTTACGTACCAGGATCTATGGCGAGCCGGATTGCCCCAGGAAGATCAATCCGGTCATTCATCGCGCGAGACAAGTAAACAGCACCTGAGCGAAGAATCAATTAATCTTTCGATTCTTGAAATGTATTTTATTGAAGGATCGGATCTCTCTTCGTATACTTGGCGTTCATTTGATTTCGTAGGGTCCGGTAGTTCAGTTTGGTTAGAACGCTGGCCTGTCACGCCAGAGGTCGCGGGTTCGAGTCCCGTCCGGACCGCAAGATATTAGCCCTAAGTGGTTGCAAACCAGCCACTCAGGGCTTTTGCTTTTCATGACGGGTAACGGTTTCTCCATTTCTGCCCGCCCCTGTCCCCTTTTAGCCCATCAGCCCTTGCTCTGCGAGGTTCGTGTACCCGGGGTCGGTGACGATCAGCGAGTCGTGAACGGGTACCCCCAGGGGTATTTTTTTCTGGTAGTGTTTAAAAGGTGTTGATGAAGCAAACAAACCGCCCCCTTGAGGGGGCTGTCGCGTAGCGACTGGGGGTGTAAACAGCCCGCTTTTACACCCT
>JANQES010000069.1 GCA_028278205.1 Rhodothermales bacterium | reverse complement strand
GTCGCCCACGCCCAACGGACGCTACAACTTCAACTGGCGCGAGGAATTCCGCGTCTCGTCGTTGAGCCCGCCGGGCGAAGATTGGGAGATGTACTGGGTCGTGAATTTCCATCAGGCGCGGGGCATGCACATCCACCAGTACGAGATGCCCACCGGCGGCCCGATGAGCCACGGCTGTGTGCGCCTGGTCGATGCCGACGCTGAATGGGCCTACAACTGGGTAAATACCTGGAAGACGACGGCTAAAGGCGACGGCTTCTTGTCCGGTGGAGGCCGCATCCTGGAGCAGGGCACGACGGTGTTGGTCATCGGCAAAGAGCCCGAAGGCAGGCCGCAACCGTTCGAGTTCACCGACTATGCGCCGATCCTCAAACGGGTCGAGTTGCCGGCGCATCCGTACGACATCGAGCCCGGCACGTCGCAGCAGCGTTACTTCGACAGGCGACGCCCTGCGCGGCCTGCTATTGCCGAGGCGGAACCGCCGCCCGCCGGGGAAGAGGCTGCCGAAGAAGTACCCGCTGTGATTGAAGATCCTATCGCAGCCGAGGCACGCCCCACCGAAGCGCTCGCTGTAGACGAGGAAGCGCCCGCGCTCAAGGAGCCGCCGGCCTACGAAGAGCTTCCCATCGCCTTCGACCTCACCGAGATTGTCTACCTGCCCATCGAAGAATTGCCGATTGGCGAAGCCGATTTTGCGCTCTGGGAAGCGCCCGAAATCGAGTTGCTGCCCGTCTACGACATTATCATGCCTGACGAGATCGTAGTCGCCGAGGCACGGCCCCTCGTTGAGTTCCCGCTTGCCGAGGCCACCCTGGCGTTCCAGCAAGCACCCGACATCGACTTGCCGCCCATCGAAGAGGTGCCTGATGAGCCGCTCCTTTTTGATCGCGCGCAGGTGAGTTGGACCCTCGTCGTGGCCTCCTATACCGAACGGGCCGACGCCGAAGCCGACGCCGAGATGTATCGCCAAAAACTGGATGCCTATTACCGGGTGGGGGACGTGATCGAGGAAGCCAGCGACGGCCAGACGCAATACCGCGTCGTCGTCGGGCAATTCGAGACGTTGCAGGAGACGATGACGACGCAACAAGAACTCGGCGACCTGATCCCGGCCAACGCGTGGCAGATGCACTTCACCGCTGTGACCGATGAAGCGCCCGAAGCACCGCCTGCCGCCATCGCCGAGGCCCTTCCCGTCGAACAAGAGCAGCCTGACGAGCAAGATCAAGCGCAACCTGAGACGCAAGATCAGGCGGACGACCAAAATCAGCCTGACGACCTAGCGCAACCCATCGCCCAGGACACGCTCGCCGTCGAGAGCCCGCCTGTTGCAGACGAGACGCCCACCGAGCAAGAGTCGATCCTCGACGAAGAAACGCCCGCCGAAGAACCACCGGCGCAGCCCGAACAGGAAGCCGGCCCGGCCCGTTTTGATCTTACGCAAGTGAGCTGGACCCTCGTCGTGGCGTCTCACACCGACCAGGCCGCTGCCGGCGCCGAGGCCGAGGCCTATCGCCAAAAACTGGAAGGTGATCAGCTCGTCGACGTGATCGAGGACACCACCGGCGGCCAAACGCAATACCGCGTCGTCGTCGGGCAATTCCAGACGTTGACAACCACGCAGGCGGCCCAACGCAGCCTCTCCCTCCCGGTGGATACCTGGGAGTGGAACTACATACCGGCGCAGTAAGATTGAGCGTGAGAAAGGGGGAAAGGGAGAGAGGGTGAAAGGGAGACCAGGCTTTTCTGCTCCCTTTCACCCTCTCCCCCTCTCTCCCTTTCGACGTATCAATGAATGCTTTTGAGGATGCGGTTGGCGCGGACGCGGCCCTGCTCGGAATCCCAGGAGAAATACACAAAGACCGCCTTGCCGACGACGTGATCCATAGGCACGAAGCCCCACACCCGGCTATCGACGGAACTGTCGCGGTTGTCGCCGAGGACGAAGTAATAATCCTGCTCGACGACGTACTGCGTCGTGCGCACACTGTCGATCTCGAAGGTGCCGTTGGGCAGCATGCGGGTATGATGGTGTTCATACCGCTCGATGAGATCCTTATACATCAGCCAGTTCGACGAGGAAAGCGTGATGGTATCGCCGCGTGCTGGTATCGAGAGCGGGCCGTAGTGGTCGCGTCCGAAGGCGCTGCCGGGCGGAAAGATGCGCATGCCGAAGCTGGGATCCTGCGCCTGCACGTTCGGCGTCACGTCTACGACGCCTTCCCACGAAGCCACCCGCTCGGCCAGCGCAGGCGTAGCCACGAAGTTAGCCCGGCTGCGTCCGCGCATCGTGACCTCTGAAGCGCCCAGTATCCGCAGCGAATCGACAGGTAGCCGGGCGCCGGTGTCCATCGTAATGATCCAGTTTTGCTGCATCGTCTCGGCCAGCGGCATCGAGAGGCCGTTGACGTAGAGCTGTTTGTCGCGTATCGAAACGCTATCGCCGGGCAAGCCCACCACGCGTTTGATGTAATGCATCCGCCGATCCACCGGCGCCTCTTCGGCGGGATAGTTGAAGACGATGGCATCGCTGCGCCGGATGGACGTGAAGCCGGGCAGGCGCAGGTAAGGCAGGCTGAAATCTTCGAAGTACCAGTTGGTCAGCGGCACGCCCACCGTCAGCGGAAGACGCGGCCCGTAATGCAGCTTCGAGACGAGCACGAAGTCGCCCTTGAGCAGGCTTTTCTCCATCGACTCAGACGGGATTCGAAAGCCTTCGAGCACGCAGCCGCGCAGAAAAAGCGCGATCAAGAGGGCGATCCCCAGAATCTGGAGCCCGTCTTTCAGGGTAAACGACGCCTTCGCCTTCGGCGTCTCTTCCAAAGTAGCCACGCCGGCAGCCACAGACGAGGGCTCCGGGGTGTGCGATGGGTCCAATGACGGCTCTGAGGTGCTCATTATGCCCTTACAGTGCAAAAGGCAAATGGCAAATGGCAACCAAATTGAACGGTCCCCTTCGCCTTTTGCAATTTGCCTCATTTGCCCATTTGCAATTTGCCTATTTGCCCATTTACCCACCCTTAGTGGATAAGATTAAACAAACGATCAAACCGTATCTGGCCGAAGAAAAACGGGCTGCCGTCGGTATCCCACGAGAAGTAAATCAAGACGGCTTTGCCGACGACGTGATCCATCGGGACGAAACCCCAGAAGCGGCTGTCCTCGGAGTTGTCGCGGTTGTCGCCCATCACGAAAAAGTAATCCTGCGCAAACGTATAGGTGGTGACTGGCTGCCCGTCTATCTCAAAACGACCGTTCGGCAACGCGCGCGTGGTGTGGCCCTCGTAGCGGCTGATGATGGGTTCATAGACGGGCCAGTTCTCTGCCGTGAGCGTGACCTGTTGATCCTGCTTCGGAATCGTCACCGGGCCGTAATTGTCGGGGGTGAAGTCCTGGCCTTTCGGATACATATAGGCGCTGTAGCTGCCGTCGGAGCGCGCTATCGACGGCTCGACGCGGTCTACGTAGGGCAGGGCGCGGACCTGCTCGACGGCTTCGGCGGTAGCCAGGATACGCTCGATGGCGGGGTTGGCCGTGGGATCGACTTCCTTGATGCCGAGCGTGCGCAGCCGCGCCCTGGACAGGCGCAGGCGCTGATCTTTTTTGTAGACGTACCAGTGCTGCTGCATCCCCTCCTGGAGCGGCAACGCCTCGCCGTTGATGTGAACCTCCTTGTTGCGGATGTCGATGGTCTCGCCCGGCAACCCGACCACCCGCTTGATGTAGTGCATCTTGCGGTCGATGGGTTTTTCGGTCTCTGCGGGCCAGTTGAAGACGACGGCGTCGTCGCGTTGGACCTCCGAGAAGCCCGGAAAACGCGTCCAGGGCAGTTCGAGGCCTTTGAGGTAGATCTGCGTAAACGGGATGCCGAGCGTCACCGGCGTGCGCGTGCCGTAGTGCAGCTTCGAGACGAAGAGATAATCGCCGATGAGCAGATTATTCTCCATCGAAGGCGTGGGGATGCGGAAGAGATCGAAAAAGAGCGTCCGCACGATCAACATCACGATGACGGCGAAGAGCAGCGCGTCGGTCCATTCGCGAAGCTTGCTCTTTTGCTTCTTCGGCGGCCCGGCATCTTTGCCTTTGCCCTTGCCGTTGACGGAGGTCGAAGCGGCGCGTTGTTGGGCGCGTTGTTGCGCGCGCGCGGCGCGCTGCTTCTTCCGCTTCTTCTTCTGTTTGGTTGCTTCAGACAAAATCAGGTACTCGATTAAGTGCTGTACACAGTGGTTCTGCCCCTGATGCGAGCAAAAAACGCGCCGGGCGTCTCGCGCGCCGGAAAGCCGGCGTTATCCACCGGGCCGCGCCAGTTGAGGCCGGCCCCGCGCCAGGTTGGGCTGCCCAATCGGATCCGTGAAAAACTGCTGGCCGTCGAAGCCGGTACGATACCAGCGCCGCGAGACGTAGTTGTAATAGTAATCGACGTAAGGCGCCAGCTCCTCTTCGTGCATCATCCTTCCTAAGAACGATTGACGCATGTTATATAGTATGTTGCGATAACGATGATCGCAAGCGACCACGATGCCATGCTCGAACGGCCCGTTGACATCCATGACGATCATCGGGATCGAATCGTTGACGATAAACCAGTATTCAAACTGAATATATTCCTCCCGGCGCAGCGAGCGCGAATAGTCGAGTTCGACGAGCGTCCGCGTTGGCGCACCGAAGCGGCTCTGCATCCGCGCCCGGATCTTTCGGGTCTTGACCGTGTCGAGCGGGGTGAAATAGTTATTGCCCAGATAGGCCCATTTCACCGATTCGAATTGCCGTTTATACTTGTGCCGCTCAATCCGTTTGATAAGCTGCCACGACGAAATCTTGGCGGTGAACTTGACCTCTTCCTGGGGCGGCACATAATTATACGCCTGCCGGGCAATCCACGGCCCGACCGTATCGGCAGGCGAGGCGATATGTTCGGGCGGCAGCGGCGTCATCCGCATCTGGGTGGTGCGCAGGAGCTTGTCGTACTGCTTCTTAAACCGCGCGTCGCGATAGACATTTGGCAGATCTTTGCGCGTTACGATAGAACGATCCTGCGCGTAGACAGGCGCCACCATCACCAGTGCCAGGATCACCAGGAGCCCCCTCCGAAGGGCCGAGCCAGGAAGCGTCGCCGGGGATGTGCGCGGCATATCAGGTCGGATGGATGGTCAGCGAAGTTTAGTTAAACGCGCCAGACGAGTTGTTGTTACGTGGGTGTTTTGAAGTGTTATAGTGTCAGGGTGTTTTAGTGTTATCGTGCCTGGGGAACAGAACTAAAACACCCTGACACTATAACACCAAAACACTATAACACCGTAACACTCAATCCTCCATCGACAGCACCGCCAGGAACGCCTCCTGAGGCACGTCTACGCTGCCGACTTGTTTCATGCGCTTCTTGCCTTCCTTTTGTTTTTCAAGGAGTTTGCGCTTGCGCGTGATGTCGCCGCCGTAGCATTTGGCCGTGACGTCTTTGCGCGCCGCCTTGACGGTCGTCCGGGCGATGACACGGCTGCCGATAGCCGCCTGAATAGCGACCTCGAACATCTGGCGGGGTATGAGTTCTTTGAGTTTCGAGGTCAGCTTGCGGCCCATCTCGTACGCCTTGTCGCGGTGGACAATCGTCGAGAGGGCATCGACCGGGTCGCCGTTGATGAGCACGTCGAGCTTGACGAGGTCGCTGCGGCGGTATTCGTCGAACTCGTAATCGAACGAGGCATAGCCCCGGCTGAGGCTCTTGAGCTTGTCGTAGAAATCGAAGACGATTTCGGCCAGCGGCAACTCGTATTCGAGGTTGACGCGCTCGGAGTCAAGATACGTCTGGTTGACGTAAAGGCCCCGGCGCTCCTGGCACAGCTTCATCAAGTTACCGATGTACTCGGTGGGGGTGATGATCTCGGCTTTGACGTAAGGCTCGCTGATGAAATCCTTCTCGCTGCCGGTGGGCACCTTGTTGGGATTTTCCACCACGCGCACCTCGCCGTCGGTCATCGTCACCTCGTACTTGACGTTCGGGACGGTGGTGATGATGTCGAGGTTGAACTCGCGGTCGAGGCGTTCCTGGATGATCTCCATGTGGAGCAGCCCCAGGAAGCCCACGCGAAAGCCGAAGCCGAGCGCTACCGACGTCTCCGGCTCGTAGGTGAGCGAGGCGTCGTTGAGTTGAAGCCGTTCGAGCGAGGCGCGCAGGTCTTCGAAGTCGTCGGCGCTGGTGGGATAGACGCCGCTGAAAACCATCGGCTTGACCTCGCGGAAGCCGGCGATGGGTTCGAGCGCCGGGTTTTTGGCGTGGGTGATGGTATCGCCCACGCGGGTGTCTCGCACGTCTTTGATCGAGCCGATGACGTAGCCCACCTCGCCGGCGCGCAACTCCTGCACCGGCTCCATCCCCAGTTTCAAGATACCGATCTCCTCGGCGTTGTACTCTTGCCGCGTCACCATAAAACGCATGCCCTGGCGCTTGTTGAGCGTCCCCTCGAACACCCGGACGTAGGCAATGGCACCCCGGTACTGGTTGAAGATCGAGTCGAAGATGAGCGCCTTGAGTGGCGCCTCCGGATCGCCCTTGGGCGGCGGCACGCGCTGGACGAGGGCTTCGAGCAATTCGTGAACACCCTCGCCCGTCTTGGCGCTGATGCGGAGCACATCCTCCGCCGGCTCGCCGATCAGGTTTTCAATCGACATCGCCACGACGTCCGGGTGGGCGCTGGGCAGATCGACCTTGTTGAGCACCGGGATGATTTCGAGGTCGCTGTCGAGGGCGAGGTAGAGGTTCGAGATGGTCTGCGCCTCGATGCCCTGCGCCGCATCGACGACGAGGACGGCGCCCTCGCACGCCTTGAGCGCCCGCGAGACTTCGTACGTAAAATCGACGTGGCCGGGCGTGTCGATGAGGTTGAAGATATACTCCTGGCCGTCGTCTGCGTGATATTTCATGCGGATGGCGTGGCTCTTGATAGTGATGCCACGCTCGCGTTCGAGGTCCATCGAATCGAGGACCTGATCCTGCATGTCGCGCTGCGAGACGGTGCCGGTGAGCTCCAACAGGCGGTCGGCCAGGGTGCTCTTGCCATGGTCGATGTGCGCGATGATGCAGAAATTACGTATGCGGCTCTGGTACGACGACATGCTTCACTCAGACGATACGGATAAAAAACAAGGCGGCCTGCGCCGCACGCCTGATATCCTATTTATGCGACAGGGTTCCGCTACGCTCGTGGGGATTGCGCCAAATTTAACGCGCTGAGACGCGAAGCCGCTTCTTCACCGCCTGCGCCGCGTAGTAGCCGCACATGCCGTGTACCCCCCCGCCCGGCGGGGTCGAGGCGCTGCAGCAAAAGAGACGCGGGTTGGGCGTGGTGTAGGGATTCAGCCGGGCAACCGGCCGGGTGAATAACTGCCCCAGGTCTGCCGCGCCGCCGGTGATGGCCCCGCCGACGTAGTTGCCGTTGTAGGCCTCGAAGCCGGCAGGTGAACAGGCGTGGCGGGCCAGAATGACGTCGCGGAAACCTGGCGCGAAGCGTTCGATCTGCGCCTCGATGCGCTCCGTCATATCGACCTCGCAGCCGTTGGGCACGTGGCAATAGGCGTAGCCGGTGTGCCGGCCGCGCGGCGCGCGGGTGTCGTCGAAGTGGCTCTGCTGGCAGACGAGCACGAAGGGGCGTTCATGAATGGTGCCGTGCCAGGCCGCAGCCTCGGCTTCGGCGATTTCCTCCAGCGTGCCGCCGACGTGGACGGTCGAGGCAAGCGCACAGGCAGGATCTTTCCACGGGATCGGCTCGGACAGCGCCCAGTCGAGCTTGAAAGCGCCGGGGCCGTAGCGATACCGCGCCAGGCGTTTTTTATAGCCGGCTGGCAGCGCCTCCCCGGCCACTTCGATCATTTGCTTCGGTGAGGTGTCGAAGAGCACCGCGCGGCTTTCGGGCAGATCCGCCAGTGCGGCGATAGGGCGGCTGGTCTGAATCACGCCGCCCAGCGACCGGAAGTAGCCGGCCAGCGCGCTGGTAATGGCTGCCGAGCCGCCGCGGGCCACCGGCCAGTCTGTGAGATGACCCGTGACGGCAAACACCAGACCGACGGCTGCCGAGGGAAGGCGTGTCAGCGGTAAGATCGAATGGGCGGCGCAGCCAGCAAACAGTGCGCGCGCCCGAGGCCCGGCAAAACGTCGCGCCAGATGATACGCCGAGCGCATCCCATACCATCCAAAATGCGCCATAGCCAACGGCGCTCGGGGCATCCCGAGCGGCGCCATCAGATCACCCAGAAGCACCTCCGGGCGACGCAGAAACGGGGAGATCAGTCGCCGCCACGATCCCTCATCACGGCCTAATCCTTCAGCCGTCTTCTCAAGCGAGCGTTGCAACAGCACAGCCGTGCCGTCATCGAGAGGATGGGCCGCCGAGGCCGGGGGATGCACCCACGCAAGCCCGTATTCCGACAGCGGAAGCTCCTTGAAAAAGGGCGACAACACCCCCATCGGATGCACCGCCGAACACACGTCGTGCCGGAAGCCGGGTTGCGTCAGTTCGGCGGTGCGTGTGCCCCCGCCGATGGTCTCTTCTGCTTCGACGACGAGCACCGAGAATTGCGCCTGCGCCAGCGCAACCGCCGCTGCCAACCCGTTGGGTCCGGAGCCAATCACCACTACGTCGTACGGGCCCTCGTTGCTCATAAAAAAAGCCGCTTTATTCACCAGAAACGGGGACCTTGCGCCGGCCAATGCCCTGCCCGTCGATGCGGGCAAAGATGAGATCTTGACGCGAACCGCCGCAATCAAACTGCCCCGAAGAGATCAGCCCGACGTCCTGGACGTAGCTAAACCAGGCGTTGAAAAAGTTCGTTTCGAACCGCTTGAAGGGGCTGGCCAGGCTGTCGCCGCTAATCGCACCCGTCCATTCCTCGGATCCCAGGGTAATGTAGGGATCAAATCCTCCACAAGCCGCTATCTCGCCGATGGGCGTGTCGAGTTCGCAGGGGCTGGCGAACCATATCCGCTCATTGCCCTCCGGATCCAGAATGATCATCTGAACGGCGGTCGTGTCGTAGCCGATGGTCAGCGTGTAGTTGCTAAACGGAACGCCCTCCAGGTCATACTCGATGCCGGCCATTTGGAAGTAACGTCTCCCCTGCACCATCACCGTTTCCTGGATCTCGTAGCGCAGGTAGCCGCTGAGCGTCCAATCGTTGGGGCAAAAGTCATCGCCCGTCTGCCCGAAGCGTTCATACTCCCACACATTGCCCACCGCCAGCGGAAAGTATCGAAGCGCCGCAGGCGCCTCCGGCTCAGGCTCGGACTCCTCCAACGCGCTCCGGTTATCACATCCGGCTATCGCTGCGATCAGCAGTGTAAGGAGAGCGATCTTTGTAATGCGTTTCATGATCTTTTTCTATGCAAATGTCCACAGTTGAAAATACTACGCCGGGCGCTGCATCGCGGTTCTTTGTGCGAGGACCGGGGTCTGCAAAATCCCGTAGGGACGACCTGTTTGTAGCAAGCAATCCTTCCCTAAAAATGAGCCCCGTAGGGGCGACCTGTTCAACGAGAATGCGGCAGATTCTTTTGAACAGGCCGCTCCGGAGCCTGCCCCTGCGAAGGCAGGGGGAGCTATTTTTTGAGAAAATGCGATGTACTACAAACAGGACGCCCCTACGGGGCTGCTTTGGCGATCCAATTTGCAAACACACCCTAATCTCGTTTCTGCGCCACGACGATGTCTTGATGATTGTTAAAACCCTGCGGCAGGTAACCGAGAATATTGAAAAAAGACGCCCAGTGTTCTCTGATGTACGCCTCGGTGTGCCACGCTACCTGATACCAGTCGGGGTGCATGCCGCTGAAGGCACCCATCTTTGCATAAAGGATCCCTTGCTCTTTCAGTTTTGCAATCGTCCAGGCAGGCAAGCGAGGTTGCCAGGCATGAGGGCCGTGGACACTCGCCAGAAGCAGGCCGCCGGGTTTCTGGATCCGATGCAGTTCCGCCAGCCACAGATCCTGGCGCTGTTCGTCGAGATGCGTAAAGACCGATCCGCACCAGATAAGATCGAAGGAATCCGGCTGATAAGGCGTAGGCGGCAGCGCGTCGTTTACGAGGCATTCGGCGGTTTCGAGATGCTCCTGGCACCAGCGGATCGTACGTTCATCGACGTCGCACCCGCTCACCCTGAAGGTGAAGTCTCGATTTTTCAGGGCTAACAGGAGCCGCCCGCAGCCGCACCCGAAATCCAGAAAATCCCGCACGTCTGCGAGCGACCGATCCACCGCTTCCAATGCGTTTTCGATGTCCTCGACGGTTTGTTCGCCGCTGTTGATAAACCGCTCGATAGTACATTCTCCGACGACCCGATAGCGCAGTTCGGCAGGCGGCACGGGCAGGCTGCCGTGCGCTTCGATATAGGCTTGATCTTCTTTTTCCAGAACCTTCAGATGCGCGCGCTGGCGCCATCGATAGAGCGGCGAAAGTAATGGATAGACGGGGATGGGAACGTAGCGCCTGATACCTGTCCACAGTCTCTCAAGAAGCATGATCGATCCCGTTGAAAAGGCTACCTGATTTAGCAGCTTAGTATACCTGCAATAAGTTTAAAGTGAAAATCTTTGTATTGTACACCTAGCGAAATTGTTAGGTACTTATTTGTGCAGCCCTCTAACACCTGTGGATCCTGCCGATAGGCTTCGATAAACTTAATATCCGTAATAGGAAGGTCATACGTGCGGCCTTTAAATGAAAACACCCCTCTCAACTGATTCTCCCTCTCCTGCACCCGCAAATCAGGTGCAGGCACAAATACGAGTGAGTGCGTCACAGATGAGATATCATCGATGTGGACAGCTTTGCCCCGATTTCCAAACAGGTCAGTCAAGTCTTTACTTGCGAATATTTTGAAAACTCGAGGATTGCAATCAAATTGCTCAACAACTTGAATATGATTTTTATCAAAGAAAATATTCTCGGATTGATACCCTCGCGGACAGGCCTTAATCACCTCTATCTCCACGACATCTAAGAGCTTAATATGTCCAACTAATCGGGAAGATACTTGCCCATGTACTGCATGTGTGACCGGTCTGACCCAGATAGGATTGCCATTTTCATTTTTTGGGATCCTATACATCCCCTCCTCGTCACGCTCAACCTCAACTCCTGCAATGCACCTCTCCCCGAACTTCTTCGAGTTTGCCAAACAAACAAAAATCTTTCTCATAACATAACCTATTTTAAATGAACGATTTCGATTGAAGGATAAAACGATTGCAGATATTCAGCCAAAAGGCGACGGTGACAATACTCAGGCGAATGCTCACTGCATAAGAAACAACGATGATCTAAATCCTCTACTTTTACTTTGTTCTTTACGTCTCTTGATCCAAGAAGACTAATGTATTCCTCTTCATACTCATCCCAAGTCATATCACCCCTTCTGTATGCTTTCAGCATATCTTGTGTGGGCGCAAATAAAAGCTCGTGTGAATAGTCTATACCTCCTATCTCCTGAGCGAAGAATTCCAGATCTTTACCTTTAGCAAAGCCAGATAATTGAGAGGTATTGTTGATACGCGTATCCACGATCTCCTTAACATTTTCTCTCTGAAGAAGATCAAAAAATTTTCTAGCAGATTTTTTTGTAAACCCGATGGTGTATAGCCTTGTCATTCTGCATTTAGGGTTTGAGGTTCTTGATTCAGGGAGTATGCAATATCAATGTTCCTGAGACGATAGGCTTCCTCTAGCTGTTCGACTACTGATACATCACCATCAAAGAATGTATTATGAGGAAGTTTAGAGTAGTACTTTTTTATCAACTTTCTTTCAAGGACGTCATTACCAACGGAAGTCCCATCTTTCAGAATATGTTGAACTTCCAGACCTTCCTTTACAAGTTGATAAGAAATCATCACAAAGCGGTGGCAATCAAATGGATCGCTCTCTGAACACATCAGAGCAATTCTATATCCAGAGGCAGCGCCCGCCTTCAGACGCTGTACTCCATGCTGGAAAGCACTCGTCGACCTTACTCTCTTGTAATCAACCCGCCCGTTCTCATCGAGCATAGCTGGATCTTCATATCGTGCTCCGAATTCCTTTGGCCAGTGCGCATACCTTTTTCGAGAGACTTTCAATTCACGCGCTAGCCGTTCTCTGTTGAAATGTGGAGCAATGCGACTGTATGGAACACTTCGCACGTCAATAACATTTCCGATCCGAAAGTCATCCAACAAACGCAGGAAGTGAGTCAACGCATTCGTTGAATGCCCTATCGTGTATATGGGAACCATAGCTCTCACTTTGGTTGGTCAGGGGTAAGTTTACTCTTCGACTTCTGACTGGTTCATTCTATGTAATATAATCCCTGGATCTAGGTCGCCCTGACGCTAACACCCAAAAACAAGCGCTTCGTCCTACAGTTTCCGCCCCTGGATGCGGAAATGCAAATCCCAGCGCCCTGCTCGTTCCGGCGCAAACTTCTTGAAACCGTTGGGTATAATTACAAAACGTTGGGTATCAAAAGGCCGGCGGGTGTACTACAGTCGCTCCCCCGCGCATGCGCTTATGAAAACCCTTACGAACGAACAATTTAGCTCCTGGAGCCGCCGCCTGCGGCGCTCCGACCGGCAGGCCTATACGCAGGTCTTCGAGGCGACCTACGACACGCTCTATCGCTACGCGTGGTACTTCGTCCACGACGAAGATGCCGCCTACGACGTGTTGCAAGACGTCTTCCTGAAGCTGTGGCAGGTCCGTGAGCGTGTGGACCCGGCCCGGTCGTTAAAGGCGTTGCTCTATCAGATGGTGCGCAACACCGCGCTCAACCACATGCGCCACGCCAAACGCCACGCCGCCGACGCCCTCGACGACGTACAGGTCGAACCCGCCTCGCTGCCCCGCGAAGAAGAGGACTTCGACATGCAAACGTTGGAGACGCACCTGCAACGCTGGATCGACGAGTTGCCCCAACGACGTCGCGAGGCGTTCATGCTCAGCCGCTATCAGGGCCTGAGCCACATCGAGATTGCCGGCATCATGGATCTGGCGCCCAAGACTGTCAACAACCATATTGTGCTGGCCTTACAGCACCTGCGCAGCCGCCTGCTCGCGCATCAACCCGACCTCCTACCGTCATGACTTCCCGACCCACGCTGCCGCCTGACTTTGAAAAATGGCTGGCAGACCATCCCGACGTGACCCCCGACGACCTGGCGCCGCCCTGGCGGCTGACCGAGGGCGCCGACCCGCTCTGCGCCGCGCCTGCCCCGGACCCGGCGCGCATCCAGGCCATCCAGGCCACCCTGGCGAAGACCGCCGCTAACGGAACCGGCAACGCGGCCCCGCGCCCGGCGTTGCGCCTTGTCAAAAGGCCGCGCAGGGTGCAGTGGATGGCGGCGGCTGCCGTCGTCGTGGTGCTCGTACTCGCCGGGATCTTTTTCCGGCAACAGCCCCTTACCATCAGCGCCCCCGCCGGCGAGATCGCCATGATCGACCTGCCGGACGGCTCGCTGGTTGAACTTCAGGGCGGTTCGACGCTGACCTATGCGCGCCGTTTCGACGCCAGGACGCGCCGCGCGCGGCTCGACGGCGAGGCGTTCTTCGAGGTCACGAAAGCGGGCACGCCGTTCGTCATTGAGACGTTTAACGCGACTGTAACGGTGCTGGGCACGTCGTTCAACGTGCGCGCCTGGCCGGATACCCCGGAGGCCGAAACGGTCGTCTTCGTCGAGACCGGCCTCGTCGAGGTAACGACGAAGCAGGCGACCGGCGACGCCATCCGCCTGGCTGCCGGCGAAGCGGCCCGCGTGGCCGCCGTCGACGACGCGTCCAGCCCGCAAGCCGCTGCCGCGCCCGACGCTGCGTATCTCTGGCGCGACGACCTCTTCTTCTTTTTCGATCAACCCCTGGGCGTGATGTTCGACGAGATCGAACAACACTTCGACATCGAGATCATCGCCTCAGAATCTATTCGATCCCAGACGCTGACCATCAAAACGGATGTCACCACGGCGGAAGCGCTCATCGCTGAGTTGTGCAAGACCCCCAAGACGATGACGCTGCGGTATCGCCTCACCGCCAATGGGTTCGAGATCTTTGAAGAATGATTTTTGACGGGGTCAAAAATCAGTTGGGTTTATGGAGTACAGGTTGTTTATAGAGCATCAGTTGGTTCGGAGGACGACGGGCGTGGGACGTCGCCGGGCGGAGGCGTGGCTTTTTGGTTTGGTTGATGTTGGTTCTCTGAGAAGTAACTTTCTGCCAGCGCGTAAGAACACACCCCGCCCCTGCGGGGCACCCCTCTCAAGAGGGGACTTTTGGTCGTTGCCCGTTGAAAACGTAGATAATTCCCCTCTTGAGAGGGGTGCCGAACCCCCGCGAAGGCGGGGGGAGGCGGGGTGTGTTAATCAGCGGCTCGAACTAGCACAGCGAAAAGGAAGAGTTTCTTCGGCTAATCAAAATCTCTCATCCAAAATCCTCAAAATCGTTGGATTGATTGGGCTGATTTTTTGGATGATGGGCGGGCTTGCGGGTCGCGTGCAGGCGCAGGATGTACTCCGCTACGATGTGGTGATGCAAGGCGTGCCGCTCGAAGATGCGTTGCGGCAACTCTTAACCAAAACCGATCTCAAACTCGCCTTCGACCAGAGCCTCGTCACCGATAAGCGGGTTTATTGCGTGGCCGAGCAATCGGAGGCCGAAGACGCCTTGCGGTGTGTGCTCAAAGGCACCGGGCTCGATTTTTACCAGCTCTCGTCGGGGCTCTACGTGCTGACCGAGGTGCCCGAAGCGCAGCCTCGCCTGGGCACGCTGCAAGGCCTCGTCGTCGATAGCGACACCGGCGAGCCGTTGCCCAACGCCCACGTGCTGCTGGCCGACGGATCCATCGGGGCCGTCTCGAACGAAGCCGGGCGTTTCTTGATCGCCAATCTCAAGCCGGGCTACTACCGCCTGACGACCTCGTACCTCGGCTATCGCAACCGCATCGACTCGGTGTGGGTGCCGCCCGAAGCCACAGCCCGGACCCGCCTCTCGCTCGACGCCGAGGCCTTCGTCGTCACGCCGATTATCGTCGATGGGATGCAATGGCGGCTGTCTTCGGACACGCTGGGGCAGGCGTCGTTGTCGCAGAAGGCGCTCTTGCGCGTGCCTAACGGCGGGATGCCGGACATCGCCCGCAGCCTCAACGCCCTGGTGGGCATCCGCCTGAGCGACGCCACCGCCGACCTCCACGTCCAGGGCAGCGAGACGGGCGAGCACCAGTTCCGCCTCGACGGCGCGCCCGTGTTCATCCCGGTGAGCATCGGCGGGCTCGTCGGCCCGTTCAGCCCGTTTGCTATTGGCCGGGTGACGATCCATAAGACGGGCTTCGGCGCCGGGGTGGGCAGTCAAAGCGCCGGGGTCATCCAGGCCGAACATGCCCTCGGCGGGCCGCAAACGCTCGACGTCCAGGTCGATCCGATGAGCCTTAATGCCCGGCTGGGTTTCGAAATCGGTACGCCGGGCCAGACCGCCACGACGTTTCTGCTGGCTGGTCGCACCGGTCTCTGGGATGTCTACGCGCCCTCGTCGGTGCGCGGGTTGCTCGAAGACTGGAACCGGACGGATCCGTTCATGCTGGCGGCGTTCCGGGCCATCCCGCAGCGGGAATTCAGCCCAGCACCGTTCTTCCAGCGAGGCCTTTCGACGGGCAACCCCGGCCTCGGCTTCCTCGACACGCACGCCGCGCTGCGCGTCCAACTCGGCCCCGTGCGCAGCCTGCACGCCTCGGCCTACTGGGGCCGCCGCCGGCTCGACAGCGACCAGGATCTCTTCGGTTCCGGGAATGATAATCAGGTAGGCCCTGGCCGTCCGGGCGACGTCGTCCCCGATATCGATCCCGAATCCGATAATGCCGATGATGCCTCCTTCTTCGTCCTGCGCGATGCCGAACCGGGCACCCGCGACCGCTTCGTCTGGGACAACGTCACCTCGCAGATCCGCTATGAGCAGGTGCTCAGCGGGCGGATGATGGCAAGCCTGCGCGGGCGCGCCAGCTTCTACCGCCTCCGCCACGACATCGTCGTCTCGAACCCGGTGCAGAGCCTCGTAGAGGGCAACGAAGCGCTGGAGGCCCTCGTCGATCTGCGGGACGACAACGGCAACCGCATCGAAGAATACGCCGTCGAAGCCCGCTTCGATTATGCCGCGCTCGACCGCTGGAGCCTCGAAGCCGGCATCGAGCCGACGTACACGCTGAGCCGCTTCCTCGTCCACGGCACCCGGCAAGACCCGATAGCCCATGCCTCGGCGGGCTGGCGCGTGGCCGGCTTCATCAACAACCGCTTCACGCTCAACCGCCGCTTCACCCTGGACGCCGGATCGAGGCTGACCTACCTGGCGACACAGCAAAAAGTGTATGCCGAACCGCGCCTGGCCTTGCGCTATGATCATCCCGGCAGTGGCGCCGGCCTCTGGTCGATCCGCGTGGCGACGGGGCTCTACCGGCAGTTCGTCAACCAGTTCGACGTCAGCAGCCGAAGCGCCCGCGCGTTGCTGGCTAACAGCCGCATGTGGCTCGGCGTAGACGACACCGTCTCGCCGCCGCACACGGCGCACCTCGGCGGCGAGATGCTGCTCCAACCCGGCGCCGGCTGGACCCTGCGTCTCGAAGGCTATTACAAACACCACCTCCACCTGCTGGCCGTCGATTACACCGCGCCCACGCAGCGACAATACGCCCAGTTGCGCGATGCCACCGGCACCCAAAACGCTGCCGACTTCCTCTCCGGCGACCTGCCGCTGCCCTCGCAAACGCAAACGAGCTTCCTGGCCGGCGGCGACGGCTATGCCTACGGCGGCGCCGTCCTGGTCGAGAAGAAACTGGGGGGCGCGCGCTTCGAAGCCCGCTACGAATACAGCCAGAGCCAGCGTAGCTTCGGTACATTCTACGACGGCGCCACCGTCACCACCCCCTGGAACGAACCGCACCGCGTTGAACTGGCCGTCGATTTCGCGCCCGCCGACGGGCTGACGTTGCTGGGTCGATGGCACAGCATCTGGGGCCGCTCCTGGGGCTTCCGCCAGCCTTATTACGACTTCTTCGGCGCCTACCGCCAACGCCTCCAAAACGCCGCCGAATCGCTGTCTATGGAAACAGATTTTAACCTCCTCAGCATCGAAGACATCATCGAACACATCAGAACGTACCAGATTCATCACCCCGAAGACCACCTCTTGCCGGCAGTCCATCAACTCGACCTGAGCGTGGCGTACGCCCGCCGTCTCGGCCCCACCACGGCACAAATACGCCTGGACCTGCTCAACGTCTTCGACG
The DNA here is from genome assembly GCA_028278205.1 of Rhodothermales bacterium. Classification (GTDB taxonomy): domain Bacteria; phylum Bacteroidota; class Rhodothermia; order Rhodothermales; family Bin80; genus JANQES01. The sequence continues at coordinate 95,383 of JANQES010000069.1, read as the reverse complement.
CCAACAACGTGGCCGACTGGCGCTTCGCCTTCGACCCGGAAGCCTACCGTCGCAACCAGCTTCTGGTCCGTGAAGAACGCCACCTCCTGCCTTTCACTCCCTCCCTGGCCCTGCATCTAGCTTGGTAATTTTGGATTTTAGATTTTGGATTTTGGATTGGGAAATTTCCCATCCCTGTCTAACAAAAGAAAAAGCCGCGACGGTCGGAACCGCTGCGGCTTTTTCGGTTGAGATGACGGTGCCAGAAAAGACCAATCCAAAATCCAAAATCCAAAATCTAAAATCGAATCACCGTTCTGCCATACCACGCAGCACGTGCCACACCGTCAGCGCGGCGAGGCGGGCCGTCTGGTGGTCCACGTCCACGATCGGGTTGTATTCGACGAGGTCGATGGAGGTGACGAGGGGGCAGCGACCGGCTTCGTAGGCGGCTTTGAACCAGAGGGCCGGATCGAGCCCGTCGACAGCCGGCGCACTCACCCCCGGCGCCACGGTCTGATCGACGGCGTCGAGGTCGAACGTGACGAGCAGGGCGTCGGCGTCCTGGGCATAGACCACGTTGATCAGGCCGGGCGTGACGTCTTCCTTCCAGAAATAGCGCCCGAAGTGGCCGTGGAGGAAATCGAGATGGGCGCGGGCGGTGCTGTGGGGCTGAAGACCGGCCACCATGTAGGCCGTGCAGAGGCCGGTAGGATGCTCCAACGCCTGCCGAAACGGCGAGCCGGAGTGCCCACGCCCGTCTTTCAGCGGGCGCACGTCGGCGTGAGCGTCCCAGTTGACGATAGCCACGGGCAACGCCTCGTGGACGTAGCCGAGGAAGTGCCCGAAGGTGGTCTCGTGCCCGCCGCCGAGGACGATGGGCACCGCGCCGCGTCCCAGATACGGCGCCAGCGCCGCGCCCAGCCGCTCCTGGTTCTCCTCCATCGACCCCGCCATCACGAGGTTGCCCAGATCTACGGTCTGCTCGACGAGTTCGGTGAAAGCGTCGTGGGCGCGGGCGTCGGGCGTCATTTTGTAGAGCACCTGCCGGATGGCGTCGGGCGCCTGCGCCGCGCCGGGCCGCCCCCCGTTGCGCCGCACCCCCTCATCCGACGGAAACCCCACCAGCACCGCCCGCGCCGCCCCCGGATCGACGATACGCCGCCCGATGCGTTGGCCGATGCGTGGATCTTCGTCGGAAGTCTGCGGGATAACGACGGATGGCGGCTGGAAGACTGACATGAGCGATTTTGGATTTTAGATTTTGGATTGTTTTTCTGTGAGTCATTCAATAAACGGAGAAGCCGCGCCCATTCCAACCGGCGCGGCTTCTCCGTTTGGCAAAAGGGAATCGCAAAAATCCAATCCAAAATCTAAAATCCAAAATCTAAAATCGGTTTTCCTCGGACAAACGTTTGCGTTACCGCATTGGCTCGAAAATGATAAAGCCAGTGGTTGACGCTCGGCGCGTCGAGGAGGGTGAAGTCGGCTTGTTTGCCGGGTTCGAGCGAGCCGATGTGGGTGTCGAGGCCGAGGGCCTGGGCGGCGTAGAGCGTGGCGCCTTTGAGCGCTTCGGCGGGTGTCATGCGTTGCATGGTGCAGGCCAGCATCAGCGCCAGCGGCAGGTGATAGCTCGGCGCGCTGCCGGGGTTGAAGTCTGTAGCCACGGCCACCGGCACACCGGCCTCGATGAAGCGACGGGCCGGCATCGGCTGTTGGTTGAGATAGAGCGTCGCCAGCGGCAGGCTGACGGCCACCACCCCGGCCTCGGCCATCGCCGCGATGCCTTCGGGCGAGGTTTGTTCTAGATGATCCGCCGAGATAGCGCTGACTTCGGCAGCCAGCCTCGCCCCGCCGCCGTCGCTCAGTTGATCGGCGTGGAGCTTGGCCCGCAGGCCGTAGCGGTTGCCCGTTTCGAGAATCGCCCGCGCCTCTTCGATAGAAAAAGCCGTCTCTTCGACGAAAACATCACAAAACCGGGCAAGCCCCGCCTCGGCAATCATCGGGATCAGGTCCTCGCACAACAGCCGGATGTACTCGTCGCGGCGGTCTTTGTATTCGGGCGGGACGACGTGCGCCCCGAGGAACGTCGGCACGAGGCCGAGGGGTTGTTCCGATTGTAAATGCCGGTACACCCGCAGCGTCTTCAACTCGTCCTCGACGTTGAGACCGTAGCCGCTTTTGGCCTCGACGGTCGTCACGCCCAGCCGGGCCATTTCGCGCAGAAAGCCTTTGGCGCGTTCTCGCAACGCGTCTTCCGGCACTGCCTGCGTCTTACGCATCGTCCCGGCGATGCCGCCGCCGCGCCGGGCAATCTCCAGATAACTCGTGCCCAGGATCCGGAGCGCAAACTCATCGGCCCGCCAGCCGCCGAAGGCCAGGTGTGTGTGGCAATCGATCAGTCCCGGAATCACGAGCGCGCCGCCCGCATCGCGGCGTTCCATCGCGTCAAAATCACCAGGCAGATCGGCCTCTGAGCCCACCCAGCGGATCGTCTCGCCTTCCCAGACGAGCGCCGCCTGCAGGATTTCGTGAATCGCCGCCTGCCCGCCGTCGGCGCGGCACATGGCGAGTGTAGCGATGTTGTGCAGGATGGGCATGAAGGTTGGGGGAATTCGGGATTTTGATTATGCCTATTGACTATTAAATCGGGTAATCGTGTTGAAAACGAAGATTCCCCCTTCGAAGGGGGACAGCGACGCGCAGCGTAGGCGAAGCGGCGCAGGGGGATGTTCGCGCGGCCTAATAAGAGCGTTTTAGTAGACCGCATGAACATCCCCCGCCCCTCCTTCGTCGGGGCACCCCCTTCAAAGGGGGACTTGTTGGGGGTTTGCCATTACCCGATTTAAATGCCAAGGAGCATAATCCAAAATCCAAAATCTAAAATCCAAAATCACCTCAGGGCCAATTCGCGCGCGATGTGGTCTTCGAAAGCCTGGCTGCGGATGATGTCCAGGCAGCGCTCGATGTCGTCTTTGAAAAGGAGGTCTTTTTCGTAATGCGGGACGATGCTGCGGACGTACGTGTGCGCCACCTCGACGCCGCGCCCCGGACGTAGCGGCGCACGATAGTCGAGCGCCTGCGATGCCGTGAACAGCTCGATAGCCAGCACGTGCTCGACGTTGTGCAACACCTTGAGCAGCTTGACGGCGCTGATCGACCCCATCGAAACGTGGTCCTCCTGCCCCAGGCTCGTCGGAATTGAATCGACCGAGGCGGGGTGGCAGAGCACTTTGTTTTCGGAGACGAGCGCGGCGGCGGTGTATTGCGGGATCATGAACCCGGAGTTGATGCCCGTCTCTTGCATGAGCAGCTTCGGGAGGCCGTCGTGGCCTTCGAGCAGCAGGTAGATGCGCCGCTCGGCGATGCTGGCAAACTCGGCCAGCGCCAGCGCGGCGTAGTCGAGCACGAAAGCCAGCGGCTGCCCGTGGAAGTTGCCGCCGCTGACGATGTCTCCGTTGGCAAAGACGAGGGGGTTGTCCGTGACGGCGTTGATCTCTGTTTCGACGACGGCGCGGGCGTGGGCCAGCGCATCGCGGCAGGCGCCGTGGACCTGCGGCACGCAACGCAGGCAATAGGGATCCTGCACCTTGCCGCAATCCCGGTGCGATTCCAGAATCTCGCTGTCGCGCAGCAGGGCGCGGACGTTGCGGGCCACGCGAGCCTGCCCGGCGTGCGGGCGGATAGCCTGGATGCGCGCGTCGAACGGCCTGATGCTGCCCTGCAACGCCTCCAGGCTCATGGCCGCCAGCACGTCGGCAGCGAAGGCGATGTGGAGGGCGCGCTCCAGCACGAAGGCTCCGTAGGCGCTCATCAGTTGCGTGCCGTTGATGAGCGAGAGGCCGTCTTTGGCTTGCAGCGTGATGGGCGCCAGGCCGTGCTCGGCCAGCACCTCGGCAGCCGGACGCGTGCCCGCGCCCGCCTCATCCCAGAACGATCCGAAGCCCAAGAGCGGCAACGCCATGTGCGCCAGCGGCGCCAGATCGCCCGACGCCCCGACGCTGCCGTGGCTGGGCACCGCCGGAATCAGATCGCGCTCGGCAAAAACCAGCAACCGCTCAAACGTCTCCGCCGAGACGCCCGAATAGCCCAGCCCGAGGGCGTGGATCTTCAACTGCAACATCAGCCGGCTGATGGCCTTCGGCACCAGATCGCCGACGCCGACGGCATGGCTGAGGATGAGGTTGCGCTGAAGCGTTTCGAGTTGGTCATCGGCGATGCGTTTGCCCGAAAGCGCGCCGAAACCCGTGTTGATGCCGTAATACGCCCGCCCATCCTCCAACGCTTTTTCCACAATCTCACGAGACCGCCGCACCCGCGCCGGATCGCGCCGCAGCGCCTCCAGACTTCGCCCCACGTCGTCGCCCAACGTAGCAATGCGGAGAGGATGATCGATGTCGATGGAGATGGATGCCATGCTCATGCTCACAATGCTCGGTCACATCTGTGTCTCAAGGGACGCGCGACACATTTTTGTAAAACCGCAAAGAGCACAAAGAAGGCGCAGAGATCGCAAAGTGACTGCCCCGCGCCCTTTGCGCCTTCTCTGCGACCTCTGCGGTTAAAGCCCACCTTGTACAAGTTGTCGCACGCTATGTCCAAATGTACGAAACCGTCAAAACACAAAAGGAATAAACATCTTCGTCTTTTTGATATAAGCGGCATATTCGTCGCCGAACGATTCGAGGTTTTCTTTTTCCTCCGCCTTCGCCGTGGCGATCAATGCGATGGTGGCAAGGACAACGGCGAGGGTGCTAAAAAGGGTTATGCGCTTGAAAAACGCGCCCCAGGCCAATAGCAGCAGCGCGCTGTAGAGCGGATGCCGGATGTAGCGGTAAACCCCCGCCGTCACCAGATGCTCGGTCTGCTCGAACTTGAACGTCTCGTCGGTGTGGATGTGTGGATCACGCCCGCCCATCGTCCGGAGCAAATAAAAGCCGGAAAACACGAAAAAGATCGACCCCGTCAGCACAATCCACGACACGATTTGAAGCGGTGCGAGCGGGTCTTTAAACCAGAACGGCACGTTGAGCAAAATCAACACGACAATCGCTTCGAACGCGAAAAATCGATAGAAGCCATGACTCTTCGGATTGTGAAGCGAACGCCACGACAACGCCGTCAACGCGATCGTCGCCACGACGAAAAAGGCGATCCGCATCAGGATGGATGTCTCAAGATTCATGGCTACCATCCCTCCTCATTCACAGCCTTTTCGGCCACGCGCTGCCACACCGCTTCGGGCAAGGGATGCACGGCGTTGGCCCAGCCGTCGTCGAGCGTGGCGATGAAACCGACGCCGGCAGCCATCACCGCCGAGGTGACGTCGAAGGCGTTGAGGCTGTCGCCGTGGCCGGCGGTGAGGTTGGCCATCGAGCCGCCGGCCATCAGGTAGATTTCATGCGCACCGGCACGGCAGGCGTCTACGTGCGGAAGCACCGGGCGCCGGTCGGGCAGCGCAGAAAGGTCGATCTCGTCGTCGGTGTGGCCGACGTTGATCAGGAAGCAGCCGGGCTTGAGGCGGGCGATGGTTTCGGCATCGATCACACCCGGCACGCCGGTGGCCGTCACGATAACGTCGGCCAGCGGCGCCAAGTCGGGCAGCGCGGCGGTGTGCCAGCCGTCGTAGCGAGCCTGAAGACGCCGCGCGGCATCAGGCTCCACGACGCCGACCACGCCGCCGAAAGCCTTCGCCGAAGCCGCCACGCCTTGCCCCACGAGCCCGTAGCCGACGACCACCACCCGCTTGCCGTGCAGCGACAGCCACGTCCGTTCGAAAAACATGTTCCACGTCGTCAGCCCCACCATATGCCGGTTGTGCAGCCCCTCTTTGATGGGCAGGTCGTCCCAGTTGAAAACGGGATAGCGCAGCGCCAGCCCCGGCAGCCGGTTGATGCCCGACCCGGTAGCTTCGAGCGCAGCCCGAACCGAGGTCGTGCCGGCAGCATGCGCCGCCACACTCAGGTCGGCCCCCATCTCGCAGGTGTGCGTCGGCTGCCAGGCGAGCGCTTTGCCGATCCCCTCGCGATAGGCCTCCGGCGGCATATCCTTCCAGGCATGTGCCCCCGCGCCCCGGTCCGTCAAATAATCAACTACCACATCGCGCACGGTAGACGGATTGCAGGTCGTCAAAAAAAGCCGCGCCCCTCGTTCCAAAAACGACGCCAGCGCCGGCGTGATGTTGAGGCTCAGATGCCCAGAATAGGCCAGACGCACCTCACTTAAATCCGGCAACTGCGCGCACACCGCGCGCGTCACCGGCATCTGCGCCTCGGCCCAGGCCATCTGCTGTTCGAAAGGCAAGTCTTCCATCATAAAAGGAATATAACAGGCGCCCGGCACTTCCGAAGCGCCGGGCACCTCATCCATCATCCCTATAAAAAATCACGTCCCCCGGACGGGATTTTTTATTCCAAAACAAAGATGTTCTTCGCCGCGCACATATCCTTGAGCACCTGCGGCCAGACCGTCACGCTGACTTCGCCCAGGTGCGCTTTTTTCAACAGCAGCATGTACACGCGCGACTGCCCGATGCCGCCGCCGATGCTCAGCGGGATCTCGTCGTTGAGGATGGCTTGATGATACGGAAAGTCGAGGAAATCGAGTTGCCCGGACATCGACAACTGCTTCCGGAGCGACTCGGCATCGACGCGGATGCCCATCGACGAGAGTTCGTGGCGGCGCTGCGTGACCGGGTTCCAGACGAGGATGTCGCCGTTGAGGCCGTGCATGGGCCGTCCATCTTTCGACGTCGTCTCGGTGACCCAGTCGTCGTAGTCGGCGGCGCGCATTTCGTGGGGATAGCCGTCTTCGAGCGGCCAGCCGATGCCGTAGATGAAGACCGCCGGATAGTCCTGCAAGATGGCCGTCTCGCGCTGCTTGCGCGGCAGGTCGGGATAGCGTTCGAGGATCTCCTCAGCGTGCAGGAAGGTCAGTTCGTCGGGCAGGTTGGGATACGTGTCCGACTTCAGTTGCGGAAACAGTTCTTGCGCGCGCGCCTCGGCGCCTTTGAGCACCTTCCAGATCTTCTTGACGACGTCCGTCAGAAAATCCAGATTGCGTTGTTCTCTGGTGATGGCCAGCTCCCAATCCCACTGATCGACGTAGGCGCTGTGGTCGTGGTCGAGGAAGTAGTCTTTGCGCACGGCGCGCATGTCGGTGTTGAGGCCTTCGCCCGGCGCCATGCCGAACTGTTTGAGCGCCATGCGCTTCCACTTGGTGGCCGCCTGCACCACCTGCGCATCGATAGGATGGACGTTGCGGTCGTTGCTGATGTGGAATTCGATAGGCGTGCGCGAACCGTCGCGGTCGAGGTAATCGTTGACGCCGCTTTCGACGTCTACGATCAGCGGCACCGTCACCGGGATCAGGTTGAGTTCGCGGCAGAGGTTGTCCTCGATGTAGTTTTTGACGGCAAACAGGGCGATCTGCGTCTCTTTCGGCGTCAGGAGCGAGGTATAATCCTGCGGCAGGATCTGCTCCAGTTCGTCATAATTGCCGATGCCCGGCCCGGCCAGGTCTGCTTGTTTCGCTTCCATGATAGGAGCCCCTCCATGTAGAACGAGTGGTTGTCAAAGTGGATCGTCCACACGATAGGAGCCCGCGCGCAGAATTGCCGTAAGGAGGAACCAGAAAGATTGTGTGGGAGGATTTCCTACATGAATTTTGACCGTCGAATTGGGAGAGGTGCCTGCCCTTCCTGCACGCCGCGCCCGGATCGGGGTTGGCGTGTCAAAATTCAAAAATCGATGTGATCGGCGAACTCGTCTACGCGATCCCGGAAATTAAGGATGAACGCTTCGACGGCGCCGAGCGTGATGCCGCCTTTGACGATGAGGTCGCTATCGAGGCGGGCTTTGCCGTCGTTGTTGAGATAAGCGGTGGCGTAGCGTTTGTTGCGGCCCCATTCGAGGATGACATCCTGCGAGGGCGTCGTGTCGAAGCCGGCGTAGATGCGCAGGCTGGTGCAGCCTTCGTCCTCGCAGCCGTAGAAATAGAGCACGACGTTGTAGGTCGCCAGTTTAAACTCGAACTTGGGATCGCCGTCGTCGTCGGTGCCCTGTTCATAGTCGAGCCCCATGCCACGCAGCACCTGCGCGACGACCTCGGCGGTGAGCCGGAAGTAGACCGGGTTTTCAAGACTCGCTCTCGCCGAGTCGAGCGAGGCCATCCGCTCTGCGAGCCCCGCCCGCCACTGTAGCAGCGAGTCTTGCTGCGCGCGCTCGCGGGCGGCGTATTCTTCCTCGATCTCACGCTTCTGCTCGGCGTATTCTTCCTCCAACACCCGCTTGCGCTCGGCGAACTCGTTCTCTATCTCCTGCCGCCGATCCGCCGTCGCCTGCTCCACCTTCGCCTCGACGGCAGCCTCAATCTCGGCATCATCGCGCATGGTGGACCAGAAGACAAGCCCGCCGGCCACGAGCAAAAACACGACAGCCAGAACTTTGGAACTCTTACGCATGGGTTCAGGGTTGCTTGAACAAAGGCAATAACCGCGCTTTCACGTCCTCAAGATAATCACCAAGCCCCGTCTTCTCACCTCTTTTTTTCAACAAATCGAGTTTTGCCTGCTTCCAGCACTTTTGCTCCCGTTCTTTGGAATCCCCAACCAATTTCTTAAGTACGCGTTGGGCATTACGTCGAGCAGTGCGCGTACTGGCCGTCAAGAGTTCAGCCTGTTCACACGGATCGAAGCCAAGCTCCACTCGAAGTGCAACAAGCGACGCCGTTTCTTCCTTCGATTCCGGCTCAAAACCATTGAGCACCCAGGCTTCTCGCTTCGGATTGGCAGCACCGAGGATGACCTTGAGAACATCCTCGTTGACTTCGGCTCTAGCCTCTTCCATGCCTGCTTTCCGCTCGGATTGCGTATCAAGATCGCGAATGAGCAGCAACGCTCGAATCGGACGATCACGCATAAGCTGTTCAACCAGAATAATGGCTTTGCGCGCCTGAGCGAAATCAATCGATCCCGATCCTCCCGTCTTTCTATGCCCGATAGGACCAATTCTACGCGCTCGGGCGAGTTTTTTGAGCGACGCCCACTTCATGAAGTCAGTGCCTTCCTCAATGCCCGCCCACACCCGCAGATACTTGAGAAGATCCGCATCTAACCAATCCGGACTTTCTTCATCTTCGACACAAACACGATCTGCCAACTCGCGAGCGATTTGCGCATCCGCTCTCGCCTCGGCAACGACGATGAATTCAAGAGGTTTATTCTCCATCCGCTAGAACCCAATCTTCTCCTTCAGCGCTCCAGAATTCGCCGGTGGTGAGTATTTCAAGCGCTTGTTCCGCTTCAGGATGATCGCTCAACCGCCGCGCATGGGCAACGCCTTCGTCATCGGTTGCCAGCAGCCAGACTTCTTCAGGTTCTAGTTCATCGACGATGTAGGGCGAGTGACTTGTGAGGACGATTTGCAGTTCAGGCCGTTGCTCAAGAATCTTTCTGAGTTGCGCAATCAACTCTCGTTGTGCCTTGGGATGCAGGCCTTGCTCGATGTCGTCGAGCAGAACCAGATTCGGGCAATCGGGGCTCCAAAGCAGGGTGAGCAACGCCAGCGCGAGCAGTGTCCCTTCACTTACTGAGTGTGCTGGCACTTCCCGTGCTCCTGTCATATCAAAGACAAGTTCGTGCCCCATGACTTCACGCTCTTTATCACGCCGAACGACCTCATCATCAATTTTGATTACCTGCTTTTCCTTAATCCGGACAGGGGCTGGGCGCACTCTGATGTTCTCAACGCCAGGTACAACTGACTGGAGTGACTTCAGAAGACTAGAAAAGCGTTGTTCATCATAAGTTTTGAAGTAGGCAACGGCAGAGGCCAGCCCGGTACCATCCGATTCAACGGAGGGAGGTATTTTCTCACTGTAAGACACCATACCCAGATTACTGCCCACAGCTTTCAGAAAAGCTGCGGGTTTCAACTTCTGCATCAGCTTCTTTATGGCATGACTCAGAGGAGTCCCTTCATCTAATGCAGGCTGACCTCGTTTACTGCCCCATTGCCACTCAACAGAAGCGCGCCAACTATCTTTCCGCGGAGCTTTCACAGAGAAACTCCAGAGAATCATCTCTAAAACTTCATTCACCTTTTTCCCCCCAAGCACGATGTTGAAGGCGTTTTGACCGTGTCTCACAAAGACATCGACCCCTTCATCTTGCACGAGAGATTTATCGGGGTAAGCAGCAATCAATCGACTCACTGTATCCAGCGCCTGCAACACATTCGTCTTCCCCGAATTATTCGGCCCGATGAGCGCCGTGAGCCGGCCTGGCTCAATCTGCGTATCGGCGTGGTTCTTAAAATTGACGAGGCGAATGCGCTCAATCATACCAACTCCTTCCGTTTCGATTCCGGATCAATCCAAAATCCGAAATCCAAAATCCAAAATCGAGACCCCTTACCCGTTGATCATCGGCAGATCGACGCCGCGTTGGTTGGCGGTGTCGATGGCGAGGTCGTAGCCGGCGTCGGCGTGGCGCATGACGCCGGTGCCGGGGTCGGCGGTGAGGACGCGTTCGAGGCGTTCGTCGGCGCGGTCGGTGCCGTCGGCGACGCAGACCATGCCGGCGTGGATCGAATAGCCGATGCCCACGCCGCCGCCGTGATGCAGGCTCACCCACGACGCGCCGCAGGCGGTGTTGAGCATCGCGTTCAAAAGCGGCCAGTCGGCAATGGCGTCGGAGCCGTCTTGCATGCCTTCGGTTTCGCGGTTGGGCGAGGCGACCGAGCCGCTGTCGAGGTGGTCGCGCCCGATGACCAGCGGCGCCTCGACGCGCCCGGTCTTGACGAGCCAGTTGAACTTGAGGCCCATCTCAGCGCGTTCGCCGTATTCGAGCCAGCAGATACGCGCGGGCACACCCTGGAAGTGCACCTGCTCGCGCGCTTTGCGGATCCACCGGGCGAGGCTTTCTTTCTGCGGAAACGTCTCCAGCACGGCGTCGTCGGTGACGGCGATGTCGGCGGGGTTGCCAGAGAGCGCCGCCCAGCGGAACGGCCCGGAACCCCGGCAAAAGAGCGGGCGGATGAACGCCGGCACGAAACCCGGAATCTCGAACGCCTCGGTCATGCCCCGGCGGTCGGCCACCTGCCCGCGCAGGTTGTTGCCGTAATCGAACGTGAGGGCGCCTTTTTTCTGAAGATCGAGCATCGCCTCGACGTGTACCTGCATCGAATCGAGGACGGCTTTTTCGTAGCCTTCGGGGTCTTTTTCGCGGAAACCGGCGGCTTCTTCGAGCGAATAGCCGGCGGGGATATAGCCCAGGCGCAGGTCGTGCGCTGAGGTCTGGTCGGTCAGCAAATCCGGCACGATGTCGCGGCGGACGAGTTCGGGCAGCACGTCGGCGACGTTGCCCAAAAGGCCGACGGAGAGCGCCTCGCCCCGCGCTCTGGCGCCGAGAACGCGGTCGAGCGCCGCGTCGAGGGTGGTCGCCATCTCGTCGCAGTAGCCCGTTTCGACACGGCGTTCGATGCGGTGCGGATCGACCTCGACGCAGAGGCAGACGGCGCCGTTCATGGTGGCGGCCAGCGGCTGCGCGCCGCCCATGCCGCCCAGGCCGGCGGTGACGACGAGGCGGCCTGCGAGCGATCCACCGAAATGCTGATTGGCCGCCTCGGCGAAGGTCTCGTAGGTGCCCTGGAGGATGCCCTGCGTGCCGATGTAAATCCACGAACCGGCGGTCATCTGGCCGTACATCGTCAGGCCGAGCGCGTCGAGGCGGCGAAACTCGTCCCAGGTGGCCCAGCGCGGCACCAGATGCGCGTTGGCGATGAGCACGCGCGGCGCCCACTCCGTGGTGCGGAAGACGCCCACCGGCTTGCCGCTCTGCACGAGCAGCGTCTCGTCGTCTTTGAGCCGTTTGAGCGTCTCGACGATTTTGTGGTAACAGGCCCAGTTGCGCGCCGCCTTGCCGCCGCCGCCGTAGACGATGAGTTCCGCCGGAAGCTCGGCTACGTCCGGGTCGAGGTTGTTCATCAACATCCGCAGGGCGGCTTCCTGATGCCAGCCCCGGCAGTGGAGCGTCGTGCCCGTCGGGGCTTTGATCGTCGGTGTGAGCGTTTGCATGGTGTCGAGGGATCCTATTTTTTCCTGGTGCCGCTGTTCTAATCCCCAATCCTTTTGATCTGTTTCGGGAAACGCAAGCTAATGCTCTTTGATATTCAAAACGGGTAATCCTTCATCCGGCACCGCCCGGCCCTGAAGAGCCGGGCTCACGGCTCAAGGACGCCTTCGGCGCCCTTTTTCAGGCCCATCGGGCCTTCAGCACTGAGCCCGGTGATTCATCGCCGGGCGGGCTCATTACCCGACTAAAATGTCAAAAAGCATCAGTCTGCGCCATTCCGCATGAAATCATCCAGATCGGGTATAATAAAAAGTAAAAAAGCCCCTCCAAACCCGCGTGTAATTTCTGGATAAAACGAGGCGATTGTGAATGCGAGGAGGCACTGCTATATTATCCTTCACAAATCTTTCATGTCCTCTATGTTTTTCGATACCACCTCTCTTCACCCTCCGCCTTACCGCTGCTATGAATACCTCGCTGCTGTTGATTGCTATGGCTTTTAGCCTGCTGCTGGCCGGATGCGCCTCCGGCGCGAAGAACGAAGCGGGCGAGCCTTCTATGGACGAAGACACGACGGCCTCAAATCAGCGGCCTCGCCCCCGTCCGTCGATAGCGCCGGGCACGGCCAAAGCGACGGCGCGGGTACAGGGCTACGAAGCGCGAGACCATCACTACGTATGCACGCTCGAAATCGAGAAGGTGGATGAATATGGAGCCGGCACCCCGGCGCTGCCTGTGGGAACGGAAATAGACGTGGTGATCCCGAAAGCCTTGTTTGGCGACGATCCGGACGGCGCGAAAGCCTCCGCGATGCTGGCCGCCGACCGGGCTGTGGCGGTCACGCTAAAATATCAAACAGCCGCTACCGCCGGCGATGCGTCCCCGCCGCCACCCTGGCGAGCGCTTGCCATTCAATGAGGCATGCGCTGCCTGCATGATTCATCGAAGCGCCTTCCTCCGGCAAGAGATCCCCTGAAGTGTTCCGGCTGGATCCCGCAACCTTAGCCCTCTGCTAGTCATGAATACAAAGCGAATCATTACCCTCTTCACGGTCTTTCTGACGGTAGGACTCGTCGTAGTCTTTTCCTCACGCTCGCATCGGAAAGCCCCGTCGCAACCTGCCCTCGGCGCGGCATCGCACTCGCTCGACGAGCGGGCCGCAGCGTATGAGCGAAAAGCCGCGCGGGCGGACTATTTCTTCCGCCTGATGCGCGACCCGGCCACCGACGCCATCCCCCGCGCGATCCGGCAGCGTGAACTGGCTTATGCGCGCACCTTGCCGGGCTACAACGCCAGGGCTTTCAAAACGGCAGATGCCCCCGCGTTGACCTGGACGGAGGCCGGCCCCAACAACGTAGGCGGGCGCACGCGAGGGCTGGGCATCGACGTGGCCAACACACAGGTGATCGTGGCAGGCGGGGTCACCGGCGGCATCTGGAAATCGACGGATCGCGGCGCGTCGTGGCGTTTGAAAACGGCGCAGCATTTGCCCATCTCCACGCTGGCGCAGGATCCCCGCGCCGGCCAGACGACGATCTGGTATGCCGCCACGGGCGAATTTAGCGGAACGGTCCGAACCGTCGGCGATACGCCGCTCTTCGGATCGGGCTTTTACAAATCGACGGATAACGGCGAAACGTGGCAGCTTTTGCACGAAGCCGGCAACACAACCGCCTTCGATACGCAGTACGACAACGTCGTCAAAGTCGTCGTCAGCCCGACCACCGGCACGGTGATCATGGCCACCAACCTCTTCGGCATTTTCCGCTCGACCGACGGCGGCGCGACGTTTACCGGCGTGCTGGGCAATACGGTGAATGACCATGCGTGGAGCGACGTAGCCGTGGCCTCCAACGGGACGCTGGCCGCTGTGCTGTCTTCGGATAACAACAACGATCCGAAAGCCAACCAGGGCGTCTACCGCTCGAACGACGACGGGGCGACGTGGACGAACATCACCCCGAACACCTTCCCCTCCGAGCACCAGCGCAGTGTGCTCGCCATCGCCCCCTCCAATCCCGACGCCGCCTACGTCCTGACTTACGACGGCTTCGACGATACGGCAGAGGCGATGTATTTTCACAAAATCACGCTCTCGACGGGGGCCTCCGACGACCGAAGCGCCAACCTGCCTGTTTTCGACGACGTGGACGAGGTCAACGGCATCATCAACACCCAGAGCAGCTACAACATGGCGATTGCCGTCAAGCCGGATGACGAAGACCTCGTGCTCGTCGGCGGCACGAGCCTGTTTCGCTCCCGCGACGGCTTTGCCACCGCCCCCGACGACCTCACTGACACCTGGATCGGCGGCTACATGACCGACGGGTCCAACGGCGATTATCCCAACCATCACCCGGACATCCAGGGCCTCTATTTCGATCCGGGTGATGCGGATTTTCTCTGGAGCGTCCACGACGGCGGCGTGAGCACGCTCGCCGATGCGGCGACCAATCAGGAGACCGTGCCGTGGGTCGATAAAAACACCAGTTATAACGTCACGCAATTCTATCACGTGGCGCAGGCCGCCGCCGCCGGAGACACGCGTATCTTCGGCGGCACCCAGGATAACGGCAGCCCGTTCTTCCGGTCGGACGGCACGGCTACCGGCGCTTCGACGGATCGAACCGGCGGCGACGGCGCCTATTCCTACCTCGGCACCAGCTTCGCCCTGGGATCTACGACCAACGGGGCGGTGGATTTCAAGCCTTACGACAACGACGGCGTCCCGGCAGACTTCCAGGGGTCCTCGCCGGTCACGCCGCCCGGCGCTGAAAACCAGCTTTTCATCAACCCCTTTGCCGTCGATCCCGTCACGGAAAACGTGCTCTACTATCCCGACGGGGATGTGCTCTGGCGCGGCGATCTCACCCCCACGATCAACGGCGGCAATGACCCGGACTGGACGGAAATGACGAATGTCGGCATTCCCAATGGATTCGGGCTGACCGCGCTGGCGGCATCAACCACACCGGCGCACGTGCTCTACCTCGGCGCCTCCAGCGCCACCGACCCGCCTAAAATTTTCCGGCTCGACAATGCCGACACCGCCACCGACGGCGAAGTCGAACGTTCGATTCCCGGCGCACCCAACGGCGCCTACCTCCACGCCATCGCCGTCAATCCCGCGAATGCCGACGAAATCCTGGTGGCGCTCTCCAACTACAACATTGTGGGCCTCTACCACTCTTCCGACGGCGGCCAGACCTACACCGCCGTCGAAGGCAACCTCGAAGGCAACGCGCAGAATCCCGGCCCATCGATCCGGGCGACTAGCATCTTACCCTTCGGCGGCGAGACCACCTACCTCGCCGGCACCAGCACCGGCGTGTATTCGACCACCACGCTCAACGGCGCCAACACCACGTGGACGCAGGAAGGCGCCAACGTCGTGGGCAACAACGTGGTGGAGTCCATCACGGCGCGTACGTCTGACGGGCGCATCGCGCTGGCTACGCACGGGCGCGGTATTTTCCTCGGCATGCCTGAGGCCCCGCCCAACCAGGCGCCGGCCTTCACCGCGACGCTGCCGGATACGACGATCACCGTGGGCAACACGCTCACCTTCACCTACACGGCCTCCGATCCAGACAATGACGCGCTGACCTTTTCGCTCACCAGGGGCCCGCAAGATGCCACGCTCGACGCCAGCACCGGCGCCTTCAGTTGGACGCCTTCGGCCACGGGGATGGATTCCGTTACCGTCACCGTCAGTGATGGATCGTTGACGGCCTCGACGTCGGCCCTGGTTACGGTGGTGGGCGCGACGGCGACTGAAGAGGAGGAATTGCCCTTGACCTTCGCGCTGAATCAGAACTACCCCAACCCGTTCAATCCCAGCACCACGATTGCCTTTTCGCTGGCCCAGCCGAGCCTCGTGACGCTCACGATCTATGATCTGGCCGGTCGAAAAGTGGCCTCGCTCCTGGCAGGCGATCAAAAAACACCGGGGCGGCATGCGGTTTCTTTCGACGCGCGCGGCCTCGCCAGCGGGACGTACGTCTACCGGCTCGAAGCAAAGCCGACTTCGGGGCAAGGCACGGCGTTCGTCGAATCGAAAAGCATGGTTTTGTTGAAGTAGGCAGGCAGGGAAAAGTTATGGGGCATTTTTCTGCGTTGCGCCCAACGCATCCTTGACATCAGTCATGAGTCATGGGGATTTTCTCTCATGACCCATGACCCATGACCTGAGCCGTCGGCTGGGCAACGGGCCAGCGGTGAAAAGGCCGCAAAACATCAGCCTGCCTAGATCCGCCCGCGCAGGCGTTGAAAGATCACTTCGGGCGAGGCGCCGTTGATGGTCAGGTTGCGGAGTTGGTTGAGATCGCCTTCGGGGGTGATGATGCGAGTGGGGATGTACTTGAGCGTCACCGACGCTTGCTGCACCACTTCGGGGGGAAAGATAGAAGAGAAATGTTTGAACGAGGCAAAAGCGCGGTCGAGGACTTCGTCGTCGGTGAAGCCTTTGAGGCGCAGACCGAGCAAGAGGGCCGGGGCGCACACGTCGCGGGCCGCCACCCCCGCGCCGAAGGTGTAAGTCGTCAAGAGCCGGTCGGAGAGGTAGGCTGCCGCCGGCCCCGGATAGCGCTGCTGCCGGAGCGTCAGATCGATGACGTTAAACGGCGGGGCGACGACCCAGGCATGCGCGGCATCGACAGGGCGCACGTCGAAGGGATAAAAAGCATGCGTCTGCCAGCGCCCGTCGATCCGAATAGAGACCGAGAAAGCGCCTACGACGACGTAGTTCCACACGTTTTGGCGTTCCAGGATCTTCGAGAGCACCTTGCTGGCCGTCACGCAGAGGTTGCTGCGTCCGTCGGCTATGATCTCTTTGCTCAACGCCGCCGCCGTGGCCTGAATGATCGCTTCGCTGCGGTTAAGATAGCCCTCGGAATAGGTCCGGTCTCGCACGTAGCGGGCATAGGTGTTGATGTAGCCCGGCTGCGACTGTTCGGCGCGCAAAAAGTGTGGGTGATCGTAGAAGCCGGGCTTATCGATGGGCAAGCCGCCGCGCTTCCACGCGCTGACGATGGCTTCCAGCGGAGCTTCATACGAGACGGCCAACGCATCGGGGCGCGGCCTGGGAGCAGCCGTTTGCATGAGGGGTAGGGGGTCTGGCGGCGTAAGAAACCCGTGCTTTACACTCCTAAAAGTATAGGTATCGGCAGGTTGTGGATGATTTTTAGAGCGATTTTGCTTCGTCATTCGCTTTGCTGTCATTTGCCTTCGGCGTCATTGGTTCGCTTCGCTCACTTCAGTTGCGCCTTCGGCGCGTCATTCATTGTCACGTTCAACCCAAGACAACAAATGACAGCGACCGAAGGGAGCCCAATGACGCGAAGCAAATGACGCCGAAGGCAAATCCCGCTCACCGCCCCACCGGCGGCACGGGTTCGAATCCTTGAATCGACGGTTGGAGCAACTGCGCGCGGGCCAGCGCCTGCTGCGCCTCCTGCCGGCGACCGAGTTTATCATAGAGAAAAGCCAGTTGTTGCCAGGAAGCAGCGTCGGAGGGCCATCGTTGAGTGGCCGTTTCGAGGGCTGAGGCGGCCATTGCCACGCGCCCGGTGCTGAGGGCTATCGACGTGTTGAGCTTCCACGGTCTCTCGGCCTCAGGATGCGCTTCGACCACGAACCGGGTGTCTATGAGAGCGCCTTGAATGTCATCGGTGAGCAGGCGCAGTTTAGCCCGTTCCATCCGCGCCTCGGCGTAATAAGGATCGAGCTTGAGTGCGTCGGAGAAAGCGGCCAGCGCCTCGGCCCGGCGCCCTGCGATCATCAGGGCGATACCGCGTGTGTGATGGAACGACGGATCGGCCTCCAACGAGATCAGACCGTCCGGGGCCGACGGCTGCACAGCCGCTTCCGTGCCGGGCTGCGGAAACGACTCGAAAAGCTGAACGGCTTCCTCCATGCGTCCCATCGACACCAACCCCACCGCGACGACGCCGTCGTTCCAGCGCCGGCCTTCCGGGGTGCGCAATCGCTCGGCCAGCCGCCCATCGTCGAACAGCGTCACCGGCCCGGCAGGATCGGCAAACTGGCGATGGGGCAGGTCGGCTGCGGGCTCTGGGATGCGGCGGCGGATGAAATGATCGGCGGTGCGGATGTGAGGCAGGTCGAAAGGCTGGCTGCGGCGGACGTGGCAATCGACGCACCCCTCGGCAGTGCGCGCCGGCTCGCCGGTGACGGCTTCGACCGTGAGCGTGGTGTGGGATGTGATGCCGGCGTGGCACGATTTGCAGGCCGCGTCGAAGCGCGCGGTGCCTTGTTGCGCCACGCCGGTGTGCGCGTCGTGGCACGTGGTGCAGGTCATCGCAGGCGTGGCTTTGAAACAGGCCGACAGCGCCAGCCTTTCGAGTTGCCCGACGAAGCGAAAGTCGTCGCCCGCGCGTGTGGGCACCAGCACCGGGATCTGCCCGGCCAGCGGCGCCTCGGCACGCGGCACACCCTCGACCAGATCGAGGCGGGCATCGCCTTGCAGGTGGCAGCGCGCGCAGACATCCCGCTGCCGAGCCCCCGAACTGCGGCTCAGGCTTTCGATATCGACGGCATCGTCGCCGGGCAGGCCGGACATCATCGTCACGTGATCGCGGGCGTCGCCGTGGCACGCCTCGCAGCCTAACGGCTGAAGGATCTCGAAGGCGTCGATGCCCAGGGCGTTGTCCGGGTAGATGGCGCGCCCATCCGGCCCCACGGCAGCGTTGGGCAGGCCGGCGAGCCGGTCGGTGGTGTGGCACGTCAGGCACGCCTGGTTGAGGGGCAGGTCGAGGCCTGCGCTGCCCTCTCGCAGTTCGAACGGCGAGAGTTCCAGGCCGTGCCCAACGATGGTTTCGACCGGCGCAAAAAAGAGCCGCCCGGTGTTTTCGTTGGTAAACGGATCGACCTCGGCGCCAATCCACGACGTGTCGAAGAGGCCGGCGCCGACGCGCCCGACGAGGCGCTGATAGCGCGTGCCGCCGTCGCGGTTGGTGCCTTTGAGCCAGGCGCCTTCGGCGTCGTTGTAGATCTCGTAGCGCGTGCCGCTAAACGGGTTGGTGACAGCGCCGGGCGCGGGCGTGCCCACCGGCCCGATGCTCCGCGCCATGCCGTGCTCCAGGTACGCCGTCACGACGTCTTCATGACATTCGTAACAGGCGCGCATCGCCTCGGGCACCTCCGCTGGAACGGCCTCCTCATCTGCCTGCACAACCGAAGCGGTCTCCGGGGTCTCCGAGCCGGAGCCGCCGCAAGCCGCCAGCATGATCGCGGCGAGCACTACCGAGCCGTATACCCAAAAAATGCGAAGGCGCATTGTGATCGACGGAAGAAAAAAGAATAGAACGCGGATGACGCAGATCGGGCGGATCTTCGCGGATTGGTTGAAAGTCAATCCGCGATCATCCGTTCCATCCGCGTCATCCGCGTTCCATTACGTTTTACATCAAAAAGCCGTCCTCCTACTGCGGCCCCATCGAGCGCAGCCGGTATCCTTTGGGCGGCTCAAAGGCGTCCGGATCCAGATCCCGCTCCGTCACAGACCGCAAGACCGTCTCACTTTCGAGTTCTCCTCCCTCAAAATCCCGGGAGACCACCGGGAAACCGTCGATCTGGGTAAACGTCTCGATGGGGTCACGGTCGGCTCCAAAGAATCCACCACCGGCACCCGTTACCTCCTTGAAGGCGTCTATGAGTTCTCCGTAGAAGTCGTTCATATCCCCAAAAACGTCGACGACATCCTGACTACCCTCGACGTTGCTCCAGTCGGTGACCCAGAGTTCTTGTACCTTCTCGCCGCTCCGGAGGACGTCATACCGTACGCAGGGATAGCCCTGCTTGGTGGCGCGTTCGCCGGTTCGCTTGTATTCTCTCGGCTCGCTTTGGACTCCTGGCGGCGTCCCCCCCGGCCCCGTCTTCCCTTTCAGCATCTTCTCCATCATCTCGCGCTGCTTGGGATCAAGCCCTTCCAGCTGTTTCTCCAACTCCTTCATCGCCTGTTGCATCTGGCCGCCCATCGCGCGCGCCGCCGCTTCATCGACTACCATATAGGACTTTTCACGATGATCGACCACCACCATCTGTCTGCGATCTCCGCGAAAGATCACCTCGTCTTTTACTCCTCCACCCGAACCGCCTCTGCCCGATTGGATCTCCATTTTCAAGTTCGGCTTCTCGACGGTCATCTCACTCGACTCCACGCCAGGCGATCCGGAATGATACGTCGTCTCGACCTGGAAGACGACGCCCGGAATGGGTACGGGATCAGGGGATGCAACGGGAGCAGGAGGTGGAACGGGGGCCGCATAAACGAACAGGGCCAGCAGTAATACGAAACCAAGTTTCTTCATGGTGAATCCTCCATGAGCTAATGAGGGAAGCCGGTCCGGCTATTCGGTAAGTGATAGCTAAAACACGGCAATTACTACAATTAAAGCAAGCCTTGAGCCGCCGTAATTACGGGCAGGGTAACGATACCTCCCGTCACTTTTTTTTCTTCTTCTTGGGGTCATAGGGCGGCATCGTCCTGATCCTGTAGCCTTTGGGCGGCTCGAAGTCATACGGATCGAGAGGCTCCCGCTCCACCGGTTTGAGTTTTGGTTCGTCTTCGAAATCCCAATCATCGTCCTCTGCTTCCTCTTCATCTTCCAGTTGATCATAGATCCAACACTCGATGTCGAACAAGATCTCCCAGAGGAGATCCATAAATTTCCTCCACAACTCCTCCAATTCCTCTTGCCAGGATTTGTCATCCTGCGGAGGTTTTTTATCCTCTTCGTCTTCGTCGTCCTCGCCGCCGCCCCGGAGGACAGGGCCTGGAGGCTGGTTGAGGCGTTGCTGGCGCTGTTGATAGAAAAGCGCGAATTGCACCATGCTTGTCACCGGCGTCGGCAAGACCTCGTCGTCTGTTTCGCCGGCAATCCAGAAGACTTCCGGCTTTTCACCATCAGCGTGCCCATCAACTTTCCGGGCACGATGCCCCTGCTTCGCGGCGCGCTCGCCGGTGTCCGAGATGCGCATCGGGCCGACGCCGGAGGCCGGAGAGTCGCGCATCCATCCCTCGGCTACGATGCAACTTTTCTTGCGGTGATCGACCAGCGCCATGGCATCGCGATTGCCGTCGTAGATGAGTTCGAGGCCCGCCGGCGCGGGCGTCGAGGAAAGCAGTTTGACGTTGATCTGTTTGCCGCGTGGCTCGATCTTGACGACGGCCTCCGAAGAAGGAGAAGGGTTATCCATGTTCTTAACTCGATGGATGATGGTTCAACGGGATGCAGCCAGGCGTCCGATCAACACGCCCGCGATAAAACCTACACCGGAATGACGGTCTTGTCCTGCGTCTCGATGGGATCGCCGTAGACGGTCCGAACGTGGGCGCTGCTCTGCAATCGTTCGGCGAATGCCTGAAAATAGTGTTCGAGGCTCATGGGCTTTGGGCGAGTGGTCAGGGGGGAATTTCAGATAAAAAAGTGCGTTGGAGACGCAATCTGCGAATAAAATAGACGAAAAAAGACCGTTCGGGCTTAATTTTTTTAATAATCCTACGATTATGTGGGGTTTGGCTCTTGCAAAACGCAGATATGTTCTTATATTTGTAACCCCCTTGTAACGATGCACTCCTAAACACCCACCGCTCCATGAAAAACCCTGTCGACCGAGCCATCAAAGTGATGACGTTGGGCGCAGGCGTGGTTAGCATTATCTTGTTCCTCGTCTTCGAGCTTTTGTAGCGCTTGCCCTTCGCCCGTTTTGCGCACGGCCCGGCATGGGCAGGCCCGCAAAACACCGCGATTAGCACAGCCATCTCTCTGGTGGCTGTGCTTTTTTTATTTTGAAATTGCTGGCGCAATTTCAAAAAATGTTTACTTTCCGGCACGTTTCCCCTCTTCAGCCCCCTACCGGCTATCCCCATGGCTCTTTCTGCGCTCGACTGGTCGTTGATCGTTGTTTATTTCCTCTTCTCTTTCGGCATCGCGATTTATTATTACCGGCGGGCGGGAAAAAATACGTCGGAGTTTTTTCTGAGCGGGCGCAACATGCCGTGGTGGCTGGCCGGCACGAGTATGGTGGCCACCACGTTCGCCGCAGACACGCCGCTGGCCGTCACCGAACTGGTGGCGCAGAACGGCATTGCCGGCAACTGGCTCTGGTGGAACTTTGCCTTCGGCGGAATGCTGACGGTGTTTTTCTTCGCCAAACTCTGGCGCCGCAGCGGTATCCTGACCGACGTGGAGTTCGTCGAGATGCGGTATACGGGCAAACCGGCGGCGTGGCTGCGCGGCATCAAGGCGATCTACTTCGGCCTGTTGATGAACGTGATCATCGTCGGCTGGGTGTCGCTGGCGATGGAGACGGTCATCAAGGTGCTTTTTCCGGACCTGACGCTTTTCGGGCAGACGTCGTTCACGATCCTGGGCTTCGAGTTGAGCGCGGCGTTGATGCTGGTGAGCCTGCTGGTGCTGCTCGTGGCGGTCTATTCGCTGCTTTCGGGCCTGTGGGGCGTCACGGTGACGGATGCCTTTCAGTTCGTCATCGCCATTGTGGGGTCGATCTTGCTGGCCGTCTACGTGCTCGACGACCCGGCGGTGGGCGGCATCGCGGGCTTGAAGGCCAAGCTGCCCCCCGAAACATTCCGCCTGCTGCCGACCTTCGGCGAAGCTGCCGAGGGCGTGGCGGCGATGGCGCTGACGATTCCGGCCTTCGTCGCCTTCATCGGCATCCAGTGGTGGTCGAGTTGGTATCCGGGGGCCGAGCCGGGCGGCGGCGGCTACATCGCCCAGCGGATGATGAGCGCGAAGGATGAGAAGAACTCGCTGTTCGCCACGCTCTGGTTCACCATCGCGCACTACTGCCTGCGCCCGTGGCCGTGGATCCTGGTGGCGCTGGCCTCGCTCGTGCTCTACCCCGACCTCGAAGACACCCGCGAGGGTTTCGTCCTGGCGATGCGCGACGTGCTGCCCTCCGGCGTGCTCGGCCTGCTGCTAGCGGCGTTCCTGGCCGCCTTCATGAGCACCATCTCGACGCAACTCAACTGGGGCGTCTCGTATCTGGTCAACGACTTCTGGCGGCGCTTCGTCAAGACCGACGGCGACGAGCGCTATTACGTGGTGATGTCGCGGCTCTTTACGTTTCTGGTGGCCCTCATTGCCATCCTCGTCACCACACAGCTCGAATCGATCAGCGAGGCCTGGGGGCTGATCTTGACGGCCTCGGCGGGCCTGGGGCTGGTGCTGATCTTGCGCTGGTACTGGTGGCGCATCAGCGCCTGGAGCGAATTGACTGCTACGGTCATCCCGATCCTGATGGTGATCCTCTGGCGCATCGGGGTGCGGATTCCGGGCCTGGATGCAGAATTCCCGATCAACTTGTTCACGGTCGTTTCCATTACGACGGTCATCTGGCTGATCGTCACGTTCGTCACCCGCCCGACGGACGAGGCCGTGCTCGACGCGTTCTATCGCCACGTGCGCCCCGGCGGGCCGGGCTGGGGTCCGGTGGCGGAACGGCAGGCCGACGTGCAGCCGGACACGGGCCTGGGCGCGTTGGCGCTCAACTGGATCGCCGGGGTGGTACTCGTCTATTCGGCGCTCTTCGGCACGGGCTACCTGCTGCTGGGCAACACGGGCACGTTCGTGCTCTGCCTCGTGCTGGCCGCCGCCTGCGCCGCCTTCCTCTGGTGGGACATCGGACGCCGACAAACGGCAACCGCAGATTAATGCAACCGCAGATTGAGGCAGATGGGCGCAGATGAACGCGGATAGGGCACCGTTCAGCGCCTATCATCTGCGTCCATCCGCGTTCATCTGCGGTTGCAAAGATGAACGCGGATGGATAAAGATCGTAAAAGGTGGATAGTGGATAATGATGGGATACCTGACCTCCACAATCCAAAATCCAAAATCGGTAATGCCTGAACTTATCATCGTCGGCGACCGGGTGCTGATCGAGCCGGACGAAGGCGAACAGAAAACCGATGCGGGGCTGGTGCTGCCAGCCTCGGTGGCCGAACGCGACAAGGTAGGCGGCGGGCGTGTGGCGCACGTCGGGCCGGGCCACCTCATCCCTAACCCGGAATACACCGAAGGCGAGCCGTGGGCAGGGCAGAAAGAGGCGGTGCGCTACCTCCCCCTGCAAGCCCAACCCGGCGACTATGCGCTCTTCCTCCGCAAAGAAGCCATCGACCTCGCCTACGAAAAGAAGAAATACCTCATCGTCCCGCACAACGCCATCCTCGCCCTCGTCCGCCCCGACTCCGACGATATCCTCAATGAGATCGAAGGGATGTTGGATGAGGAGGATGAGTGATTGGAGTGTTATGGTCTTTTAGTGTTATCGTGTTTTAGTGTTTACTTCGTCAGTCGCCTTCGGCTCGTGTGAGGTGATCATACTAAAACACCAAAACACTGTAACACTCAAACACCATAACACTGAACCCGTCTTTTCGAAGCAGATGCCGTGAGATCCATGACCGAAATCGACCGCATTCTCGACCAACTCAAGCGCTCTTACCACGGCGAGGCGTGGCACGGCCCAGCGCTGCGCGAAATCCTGCTCGACGTCACGGCGGAGCAGGCGGCAGCGCGGCCTCTGCCGAACGCCCACAGCATCTGGGAACTCGTTCTTCACATCACCGCCTGGGAAGACGCCACGCGCAAAGCCCTCGAGGGCATCCCGATCAACGTCCCGGATGAAGAGAACTTTCCGGCGATACCAGACACGAGCGAAGACGCCTGGCGCGAGGCGCTGACGACGCTCGAAGCCACTCATTACGTGCTGCGCGAAGCCATCGCCCGCGTCACCGACGACATGCTCGACACGGCGGCGGGGCACTTCGTCCCCGGCAGGCCTTATTCCTATTATTTCCTGCTCCACGGCGTCATCCAACACAACCTCTACCACGCCGGGCAAATCGTGATGTTGAAGAAAGCTTTGGCAGCGTGAGAGGCTGTTAAGGCGCTTCTAGATAAGATGAGTGACTTCAAAGAGACGGTCTGGTAACGTAATCCAGAGATAATACAGGCGATTTGCGGATTGCTTAAACCGCAGAGGACGCTGAGGGCGCTGAGTAAGCTAAAGCTCCTTCTGCGAACTCAGCGTCCTCTGCGGTTAAACTAAAAATCCAAATCCACAGAAGCTCTTCTTTTCACCTGAGATTGACCCATCGAAAGCACGGGCGGATGTACCTTGCGCCCATACCGACACAATTCCACCCTCGAAAAAACCACCCCTTCATGGCTAGAATAATCGAACCGTTCCGGATCAAGGTGGTCGAGCCGATCCGGATGACGGACCCGGAAGAACGCGCGCAGATCCTCGCCGAAGCCGGCTACAACCTCTTTCGCGTCGCCTCCGACGCCATCTTGATCGACCTGTTGACCGACAGCGGCACCGGCGCGATGAGCGCCCACCAATGGGGCGCGATGATGCAAGGCGACGAGTCGTACGCGGGCAGCCCGAGTTTTCACCGGTTTAAGCACACCGTCAAAGACATCTTCGGCTTTCGCCACGTCATCCCGACACACCAGGGCCGCGCCGCCGAACGCATCCTGGCCACCACGCTCGTCAAGCCCGGCGACGTGGTGCCCAACAACACCCACTTCGACACCACCCGCGCCAACATCGAAGCCGCCGGCGCCACAGCCATCGACCTGCCCTGCGCCGAGTCGCGCGATCTGGCAGCCTACCATCCCTTCAAGGGCAACATCGATCTGGCAGCGCTGGAGCACGTGCTCGACGAGAATACCGGCAAGGTGCCTTTCGCCATGATCACCATCACCAACAACGGCGGCGGCGGCCAGCCCGTGTCGATGGATAACATGCGGGCGATGGCGGAGATTTGCCAGGCGCGCGGCGTGCCGTTCTACGTCGATGCCTGTCGCTTTGCGGAGAATGCGTACTTCATCAAAACACGCTCGCCCGAATACGCCGAGACCGATCTGATCGACATCGCCCGTGAGATGTTTTCGTATGCCGACGGTTGCACGATGAGCGCCAAGAAAGACGGCATGGCGAATATCGGCGGGTTTCTGTGTTCCAACGACGACGCCGTGGCCCGCCAGGAAGAGGAGATCTTGATCTTGACCGAAGGCTTCCCGACCTACGGCGGCCTGGCCGGGCGCGACCTCGAAGCCATCGCCGTCGGGCTTTACGAAGCGCTCGCGCTCGACTACCAGCGCTACCGCTCGGCTTCGACGCGGTACCTGGGCGAGCACATCGCCGAGGCGGGCGTGCCCATCGTGCAGCCACCCGGCGGCCATGCCATCTACATCGACGCGCAGGCGATGCTGCCGCACCTGCCGCAGGCGCACTATCCGGGCCAGGCGCTCGTCGTCGAACTCTACCGCCACGGCGGCATCCGCGCGGTCGAGATCGGTTCGGTGATGTTCGGCACGCGCGACCCGGCCACCGGCGCCGAGACCTACGCCGAGCACGAGCTGGTGCGCCTGGCCATCCCCCGCCGCGTCTACACCAAAAGCCACATCGACTACGTCGTCGAGTCGATCCTTGAGGTGTACGAGCATCGCGATCAGGTGCGTGGCATCCGCATCGTCGAACAACCGCCGATGCTGCGGCATTTTATGGCACGTTTTGCGATGCGGTGAGGCGTTGCAAGCAAGGCTTACCAGTACACCGATGCCGTCTTAATCTTTTCGCTACATCGCGCTAACAATCGGATAAGCATAAGGAAACATAGCGTGCGTATTTAGGCTTGTTCGTCGTCCCAGCGTCAACAATCCGTAACAGGCCATGCGTACTGTCCTTGTTCATTGCCATCTGTTCAAAAACGCCGGCACCACCCTGGATTGGAGCCTGCGTACCTGTTTCGGAGACCGCTTCGTCGAACACACCGACGACGAGAAGATGCGCACCGGCCCCGCCTACCTGAGCGATTATCTTACCCAACACGAGAGCCTCTGTGCCCTCTCCAGCCATCACGTACACTTCCCCATGCCGGAACTCGACGGCACGCGCATCTTACCGCTGGTCATGCTCCGCCATCCGATAGACCGCGTAGGCTCGGTTTACAACTTCGAAGCACGGCAAAAGTCGAACGGGGCCGGCGCCGTCAATGCCAAAAAGATGATTTTTCCGGAATACGTAATGTGGCGAATGAGCCCCTCGTCCGGCGCTACGATTCGCAACTTTCAGACCCGCCGTCTTTGCGACCACTTCGTGAGAACCGGCACCTCCGTCGCAGAAGAGGATTTCGTGGCAGCGCTACGGCAGGTGCAGCACTTACAACTCATGGGCATCGTCGAGCGCTACGACGAGAGCATGGTGCTCTTCGAAGAGACGTTACGCCCGTTTTTTCCGAACATCGACCTGGCCTACGTCCGGCAGAACGTCAGCCGGGGTCGAAAAAAGACCGTGGAGGCGCGTGTGGAGGCGGTCTACGCGCGTCTGGGTTCGGAGATAAGCACGCTCCTGAAGAAGAAGAACCAGTGGGATCAGGCGCTCTACGAAGTCGGCCAGGCCTTACTGCTGAAGCGCATCGAGGCCGTCCCGGCGTTCGAGGAGAAGCTGGCGGCGTTTCGTAAGCGCTGCCAGGATCTGGTCAATGGGCCGGAGCAACTGGCGGCAGTGGCCTGAGTGCTGTTAGAAACTGTTTCTACTCACTTTTCCACAAACGCCACCGCCCGGCAGAACGCCGCCTCACCGCCTTTGAATTTCCAGGGGAAGATGCCGATAGTCAGGCGTCGGTTTTGGATCTCCGGCGCGTTGAGGTCGCCGCCCATGTTTTCGACGTGCATGCAGTTGAAGGGGAAGAGGCGGTTGTGGGTGAGTTGATAATCCTCTTCCGGAAAGAGCACGTCGAGTTGATCGCCGAACTTTTCCTCGCACAGCGCGCGGACTTTCTCGCACTGGCCGAGCATGAATTTGCCCAGGAAGCGCCCGATGGGCAGGTCCATCGGATGATCGGTCGAGACGGCATCAACGCCCCAGATGTGGACTTTCTTTTCGAGCAGCCACGGCACCATGTCAGGATGCGCGCCGGGGTGACGGAGGATGTAGCGCTCCTCGTCGGGCGTCTCGCCGAACTGGGCGAAGCGATGCCAGCCGGTGTGGAGAATCACGATGTCGCCCTCGCGCACTTCGACGCGGCTTTCGATCATCTCCGGGGTGTAGACGTCGAGATCGTCCATTTCATCCGAGAGATTGACGATGACGCCGGGGCCGTAGAGCCAGTCGAGCGGGATCTGATCGACCGTCATGCCGCCGGTGACGAAGTGACGCGGCGCATCGAGGTGGGTGCCGATGTGGTTGGACGTCTGGATGTATTGCGCATTAACACCGTGCTCGCTCTTGCGCTTGATGTATTTGACCTCGAACGGCGGGTAATACGGCCAGGCGTGGACTTCCTGGTTCAGAGGTTGCGACAGGTCGTAGAGTTTCATGGTGGTTGTCCGTAGTTCGTGTTTCGTTGATTGCAACCGCAGATGGACGCGGATAAACGCGGATGATTCACCCAGAATATAGCCCCATCTGTGTTCATCTGCGTTCATCTGCGTTCATCTGCGGTTGCAATGAATAACGCCTTAACCGCCGGCTTGGTCACTTTGCCCATGACGTTGCGGGGCAGTTCGTCCAACACTTGAAGGCGGCTGGGGACTTTGTAGGGCGCCAGGCGCTCTTTGGCCCAGGCGCGGAGGGCGTCCAGCGTCAGCGTTTCGTCGGCGCGGCAGATCACAGCGGCGCAGACGCGCTCGCCCCACTCCGGATCTTCGACGCCAACGACGGCGCACTCGCGCAGGGCCGGATGCGTCCGGAGCATCTCTTCGATTTCCAGCGCCGAGACTTTGTAGCCACCCGTCTTGATGATATCGACCGAACTGCGTCCGAGGATGCGGTAATAGCCGTCTTCGCGGACCGAGATGTCGCCCGTGCAGAACCAGCCGTCGCGGAAGGCTTGCTGCGTGGCGTCGGGCCGATTCCAGTATTCGAGGAAGATGTTGGGGCCGCGCACCTCGATCTCGCCCTGCCGCCCGTCTTCGTCGATCACCCGGCCCGTTTCATCGACCAATCGGACGTTCATCCCCGGCAGCGGCAGGCCGACGAAGCCGGGGCGGCGCTCGCCGTGGAGCGGGTTCGAGAGCGCCATGCCGATCTCGGTCATGCCGTAGCGTTCGAGCAGCGTGTGCCCGCTGATCGATTGCCATTTGGCCAACACGCTCACCGGCAGCGCCGCCGAGCCGGAGACCATCAGCCGCATCGCCGCGCACGCCTCCGACCAGCGCGCCTGCGTGCCTTCGGAGGCTTCGTCCCAGGCGCGGATGAGGCGCCCGTAGATCGTCGGCACCGCCATGAAGAGCGTCAACGGGCGTTCGGCGAAGCGCTGCCAGACGGTCTCGGCGTCGAACTTCGGCAGCATCTCGCACACCGCGCCCGCCCACAACGCGCACAAAAGCACGTTGACGATGCCGTGGGCGTGATGCAACGGCAAAACGTGCAGGATGTGATCGTCCTCGGTCCACCCCCACGCCTCAATCAGCGACGTGATCATCGCCGTGACGTTGCGGTGCGTGGTGACGACGCCTTTGGGCTTGCTCGTGGTGCCGCTCGTGTACAGAATCATCGCCCGCCGCGCCGGATCGACTTCGGGTAGATCGCGGGCGGCGGCGTCCATCGCCTCTGTCGTCAGCACGAAGCGGATGCCGCGTTCTTCCGCCGCCGGGCGCAGCATCGCCTCGAAATCCGGATGCGCCACGAGGATCGACGCGCCGGTGTCGTCGAGGACGTATTCGATCTCCAGCAGCGGATGCGCCAGGCACAGCGGCACGGCGATGCCGCCTGCGCGCCAGACGCCCCATTGCACCGCCACATACTCCAGCCCCGGCGGCGCCATAAACGCCACCCGCGCCTCCTGTAAATCCGCCTCCGCCCCCAACAAACACGACGCCACCCGATGCGACGCCACCAACACCTGCGCATAGGTATACGCGCCGCCTTCATCGATGAGGGCGAGACGGTCGCCGTGGGCGATGGCTTTTTCGATGATCGGAAGGGTCATGATTCTATTGCGTATTGTGTGCTGCGTACTGCGTATTGTTTGAAAATGGCATCCCTACGGAGTACGAAGTACGCAATATTTCAGGATCGCATTAACCAATAATACACCCCGAACGAGACCAGCGCCGCCGAGAACCACGCGCCGTTGAAGAGGAAGGCGAGGCTCGGATCGAGCTTGCCCGCCAGCGCCACGATGATGCCGGCCCCCAGGGCGATGAGGGCGTTGCGGTTGAACCCGCCGTCGTAGGTGTAAGCTCCGTCTTCCTGATACAGATCGCGCAGCTTCAGCCGCAGCCGCCGCACGATCAGGTAATCGCAGAGGATGACTCCGGCGACGGCGCCGAGCAGGCCCGAATAGGCGATCAGCCACGTCAGGTACATATCCAGCAGCTTCCACGGCAAAATGACGATGCCGATGGCACCCGCAATCAACCCGCCCAGCCGAAAGCTAATCTTGCGCGGCGCGACGTTCGAAAAGCTGATGGCCGGTGCGACGACGTTGGCGGCGATGTTGGTGCTGAGCGTCGCCACCACCAGCACGGCCATCGACAGCAGGCCCAGCAGCGCGCTGCCGGCTTCGGCGCTGAGGCGAGCCAGCAGATCGACCGGGTTCCAGATGGCCTCACCGTAAAGAATCAGCGTCGCGGCAGTGACGGCCACGCCGATGAAAGCGAATAGCGGCATCGTCGTCAGCAACCCCAGACCCTGCCCCACCGCCTGGTCTTTCTGGCTTTTGGCGAAGCGGGTGAAATCGGGGATGTTGAGCGAGAGCGTGGCCCAGAAGCCGACCATCGCCGTGAGGCCGGGCATGAAGAGGTTGAAGAAAAAGTCGAAAAATGAGCGATCTTGCCGCCCCTGCACCAGCGCATCCGACTGTTCGAGGATGGCGCCGAGGCTTCCGACTTTGGCGATGGCCCAGACGAGCAGCGCCAGCCCTGTGATGATCAGAAACGGCGCCGCCACCGTCTCCAGCCACTTGATCGTCTCGGTGCCGGCCCAGACGAAGTAGAGGTTGATGACCCAGAAAAGCAGGAAGCTCAGGTAATGCACCGGCGTGTAGCCCATGAACAGGACCTCACTCCCCCAACTCTGCACCCCCGGCCAGAGGATGCCGACAATCTCATAAATCGCCAGCCCGCCGATCCATGTCTGGATGCCGAACCACCCGCACGCCACCAGCGACCGCAACAACGACGGCACGTGCGCCCCCGTGATGCCGAACGACGCCCGCGCGTAGACCGGAAACGGGATGCCGTGCCGCGTGCCGGCGTGGCCGTTGAGGATCAGCGGAACCAGGACGATGGCGTTGCCCAGCAAGATCGCCAGCAGGCTCTCCCACCAGTTCATGCCGGCCTGCACGAGGCTCGCCGCCAGCATGTACGTGGGGATGCACACGCTCATGCCCACCCACAACGACGCGATGTTCCACAGGCTCCACGACCGCTCGGCCAGCGGCGTCGGCGCCAGGTCTTCGTTGGTCAGCCGGCTCTCTGGAAGCGGCTCGGTGAGTTCGATCATGAGGGATTGCGCCTGCGGCGCGTCATAGGTTCGCTGCGCTCACGTCATTGGGCTCCCTGCGGTCGCCGTCATTTGCTCACTTCGTTCGCGTCAATTGCGCCTACGGCGCGTCATTGATTGTCTATGATCAAACTTGCCCATGAATGACCGCGAGCGCCAGCGAGCAAATGACCATGAATGACGTGAGCGTAGCGAACATATGACGCGCAGCGAAGCGACGCAAATGACCACGAATGACGCGCAGCGAAGCGGAGCAGATGACTACGAACCCGCCCGCGCAAACGCCTTCGTCAGCACGTCCGCTGTCAGCACCCGCGCCAGGTGGCGGCGGTAGGCTGCCGAGGCGTGGACGTCGCCGCCGGGATCGATGTCTTGCGTGGCGGCGGCTTCGGCGGCGGCGCGGACGGCTTCAGGGGTGGGCGTTTGCCCGGCGAGCAGGCGAGCGGCTTCATGCGCTTCCACTGGCCCCTCCCCCACGCTCAACAGCGTGATGCGCGCCTGCCGGCACCGGCCCAGATCATCCATCGTCACCAGCGCGGCCACGCCGACGAGGGCGTAATCGCCGTGGCGGCGCGACACTTCGCGGAAGGCCCAGCCGCTGCGCGCCGGCTTCGGCGGCAGGGCAATTTCGACGAGCAACTCCTCCGGTTCTTTCGCCGTCATAAACATCCCCACGTAAAAGTCGCGGGCGGCCACCCAGCGTTCGGCTTGGTGGCTGCGCAGGCGGAAGCGGGCGTCGAGCGCCAGCATGACGGCGGGCAGTTCGGCAGCGGGGTCGGCGTGGGCGAGGCTGCCGCCGACGGTGCCCCGGTTGCGGATGGGCGGATGGGCGATGTTGGGCATCGTCTCGTGCAAGAGCGGCGCGCGCTCGGCCACCAGTGGGCTACGCTCGACGGCGCGCTGGCGCGTCATCGCCCCCAGCAGCAGGCCGCCGTCGTCGCCGGGGCGGATGTAGGCGAGATGGGGGATGCGGTTGAGATCGACGAGCACTGCCGGCTGGGCCAGGCGGAAGTTCATCGCCGGCACGAGGCTCTGGCCGCCGGCCAGCACGCTGGCCTCGTAGCCATGCGCCGCCAGGTGAGCAAGCGCTTCGTCTACCGTCGTGGGGGCGTGGTACGAGAACGGTGCAGGTTTCATGTGACCTCCCAATCTTCCAACTTTAGACCATCAACCCTTCTGAATTCGCGTGTATTGTGTGTAACAAGAGTTACGTCATGTACTCTTGCGATAGCGGCTATGAAGAGGTCATTGGGGCCAATAGGCGTTCCCAATGTCTCCAATTGAGCGCGAATTTGACCATATTCAACCGCTGCTTTGTCATCAAAAGGCAAAGAAATAAAATGACCTGAAAACCGTTGTAATCTTTCCCTATTCCTTTCACGCTTTGCACTCTTCTCAACCCCGTAGAATAATTCAGCCTTGACAACCGAACACAACACAATGTCTTGCGGATGTGTCGATTCCAATCGTCTCCGCACTCGCTCGGATTGCCCGTTCAAGTAGCGAATACAAGTATTGGTGTTAAGCAGATAAGTCATTCTATCGTTTCTCTGATTTCGTATCTGCCCTGATCACCACGTGCTATGGGGTCATCGGCAAAGCATCCGTACGTTTCTGCAATAAACTTTTGCCAATGCATGTCGTCAATCGTCTCGCCAGTTTCCCCTGGCGCAGGTGCTTCGAAGGCCTGGACGATCCTGTACAAAGCCTCTAGATATACATCCTGCACTTTGTCAATCTTCGCCTTGATTAACGCTCTAGTAACCATCACGGCACCTCTAAAAGGTGTTCGAGAAAACCACCACGGATCCACCTCGCCGTAGAGTAGAACCCATCACAATACGTAGCCAGGTAGGTAAAACGTTCCTCAAAGACCTGAACCTTTCAGCCAAGCTGCGCCCATCATCCAATCAAATCATCAACAATACTGCCACGACAACAGCAATGATTGCTACGATGACGAGACCCACGACGAAGCCGCGCGACTTGACCGTCTCGGCGGCTACGTCTTTGGCGACCTCGCGGGCGAAGTCGGCCTGGGTGGGCGCGGTGTAGGCTTCAGCGGGTTCGGCGTCGGGTTCGAGGGCGAGGCGGGCTTCGAGGGCGTTGTTCATGGCCTCCAGGCTCTGCCGCGTCAGGCTCTTGCTGACCGTGTCGAGCATGCGCTGCCCCACGCTGGCGATGCGCCCGCCTACCTGAAGCGTCGCTTCGTACGTCATGAGCGTGGTCGCTGCGTCCTGCTCGATCAGCGTCACCAGGGCCGAGCCTTTGCCGAAGCCGGTCTGGCCCTTGCTATCGACGAGCATCGTGTAGCGCTCGGGCGGCGTCTTGTCGGTCAGGGCAATCTTGGTGGCAAAAACGCCGTTGACCGGGCCGACGCGGACCTGAAGTTGGGCTTTGTACTCATCCTCACCCGTCTTTTCGAGTTGCCTGGCCCCGGGCAACGCCGCCTTCAGCACCTCGGGGTCATGAAGCAACTCCCACACCGCCTCACGCGGGCCGTTGAAGGTATACTCACCGTTTAGTTGCATGGCCTGTTTGTTGGTTGATTTTCAATCCGTTGATGCAGGTCCTGAGCGGCGTGCTGTTATCGGACGGTCATGGGTCACGGGTCATGAGTGTCTCACCAAGAACCCATGACTCATGACCCATGACTCATGACCCTACGCCATCGTCAAAAAACGGGGAAACGGCACGAACTAAGCACCTTCCTTCGCTTCCTCCACCATCTCAAACAACCGATTCGGACTCAGCGGAATCTCGCAAATTTCCAGATCATATGCCGCGAGGGCATCTTCGACGGCCTGGGCGAAGAGCGCCGCGACGGGGATGGCGCCGGCCTCGCCCGCGCCCTTGACGCCCAGCGGGTTGAGCGGCGAGGGTGTTTCCTGATGGGCCGTTTCTACGCGCGGCACGTCGGTGGCCGTCGGCAGGAGGTAGTCCATGAACGAGGCCGTGAGCAACTGGCCGTAGTCGTCGAAGACCAACCGTTCGTAGAACGCGTTGCCGATGCCTTGCGCGACACCGCCGTGCATCTGCCCTTCGAGAATCATCGGGTTGATGACCCTGCCGCAATCGTGGACGACGACGTAGCGCTGGATCTCTACCATCATCGTCTCCGGATCGACTTCGAGGATCATGGCGTGGACGCCGCTGGCCGTGGCGCCGCGTTCGGGGCCGAAGTAGGAGGTTGCTTCGAGGCCGGGTTCGGTGCCCGGCTTGACGGCGCCGCGCATGGGGTTGGCTTTGAGCGCCAGCGCGCCCAGGTCGATGCCGCGCTGCGGCGCGCCCCGGACGTAGACGCGCCCGCCGCCGAGTTCGAGGTCGTCTTCGGCCACTTCGAGTTCGTCGGAAGCCAGCCGGAGGATTTTTTCGCGCACGACCACGGCGGCGGCGTGGCAGGCGTTGCCGGCCACCACCGCACCCCGGCTGGCAAAGGTGCCGGTGCCCCAGTTAAACTCCCGCGTATCGCCGGTAACCACCTGGATCTTATCGACATCCACACCGATCTGATCGGCGACGACCTGGGCGAAAACGGTGTAATGCCCCTGCCCTTGCGTGCCCACGCCCATCGCCACGTTGACCATGCCGCTGGGCTCAACGGTGATGCGCGCGCCTTCGTACGGCCCGATCCCCGTCCCCTCGACGTATGAGACGATGCCGAGGCCCACGTGCCGCCCCTCGGCGCGCAGCCGGGGCTGCTCCTCGCCAACGAACTGCTCGTAGCCGATCATCTCGGTCACGCGGTCGAGGATCGGGGCGTAGTTGCCGCTGTCGTAAACCAGCGGCGCGAAATCCTGAAAGATGATCTCGTGATTGTGCGGAAACGCTTCGGGCGGCAGGTAATTGCGCCTGCGGATTTCGACGCGATCCAGACCGAGTTCTTTAGCGGCGAGGTCGAGCAGGCGTTCCATGACAAAGACGCCGTGCTGCCGCCCCGCCCCGCGATAGGGCGTAACGATGGTTTTGTTGGTGAAAACGACCGTGAACTCGGTGTAATAGTTGGGCACATCGTACGGCCCCAAGAGCGTACACTGCGTGTTGATGGGCACCGTCAGGCCATAGGGATCATAGGCGCCGGTATCGTGGAGAAAAACATCTTTGACGCCGAGGATGCGGCCCTCCCGCGTCAGCGCCAGTTCGGCTTCGTGGACCTGCCCGCGTTCCTGCGTCGTCCCGAAAAAATTCTCTTGCCGGTCTTCGATCCACTTGACGGGCCGGCCCAGCCGCATCGCCACCCACGGCACAAGAAATTCTTCGGGATAAAACATGATCTTCGGCCCGAAGCCGCCCCCGATAAACGGCGCGATGACCTGTACCTGCGACTCGGACAGACCAAGCACCGCCGCCAGGGCATTGCGCACCGGGATGGGCGCCTGCGTGGTGTCCCAGACCGTCAGCCGCCGGCTCTTGCCGTCCCAGTCGGCGACGACGCCCCGGTTTTCCATGGCTGCGGCGGTGCCCCGGTCGTAGACGAAACGCCGTTTGACGACCACGTCGGCCCGGCTCTGCGCGGCGGCGTAATCGCCTTTTTCCTGGATGACGTGCGCCGCCACGTTCGACGGCAGATCTTCGTGAACACGCGGCGCATCGGGCGCGAGCGCCTTTTCCACATCCACAGCCACGTCGAGCGGCTCAGCATCGACAAAGATGTCGGTCAGGGCATCCTCGGCGATGTAGCGGCTCTCGGCCACAACCAGCGCCAGCGCCTCGCCCGCATAGCGGATTTTATCGGTTGCCAGTTGACGCTGCGTGCGTTCGTGGAAGACAAGGCGTTCGATGGGCGGCGGCGTCACGAGCAACGGGCCGGGCTGGTTCAGATCGCCCAGGTCATCGGCGGTGTAGACCGCCACGACGCCGGGCCGCTCACGCGCCGCCGAGGCGTCGATGCCGAGGAGGCGGGCGTGGGCGTACTGGCTGCGCAAAACCGCCACGTGCAGCATCCCGGACCGATGCACGTCGTCCACAAACAACGCCTCGCCCCGGAGCAGGCGGGGGTCTTCGTTACGACGAATCGGCTTTCCGAAGTATCTCGTTGCCACGTTTCAGATTTTTTAGGTTCTGAAACGTGAAACGTGAAACATGAGGGTGCCAGGAAAAGGGTTCGTCGAGCACCCTCACGTTTCACGTTTCACGTTTCAGTCAAACGTCCCGCCGCCAGCCGCACCGCCTCGACGATATTCTGATAGCCCGTACACCGGCACAGGTTAGCCGAGAGCGCGTCGCGGATCTCTGCTTCGGTGGGGTTCGGGTTTTGCTGGAGGAAAGGCACCATCGCCATGAGGATGCCGGGGGTGCAGAAGCCGCATTGCAGGCCGTGCGCCTCGCGAAAGGCAGCTTGCAGCGGATGCAACGTCTCGCCGTTGGGCGCCAACCCCTCGACCGTCGTCAGCGCGTGGCCGTCGGCCTGGACGGCAAACATCAGGCACGACCGCACCGCCTCGCCGTCGAGCAGGACCGTGCAGGCGCCGCAGACGCCATGCTCACAGCCGACGTGTGTGCCGGTCAGTTCGAGGGTGTGGCGCAGAAAGTCGCTCAACAAAAGCCGGGATTCGACGGACCGCTCGTAGGGCTGCCCGTTGATCGTCACACGGATGGCGATGGACTCAGGCACGGCATGGGGTTTGGGTTGGCCGGAAAAACTCCTATCTACGGTATTCTAGGCGAAAAGAAAATACCCTGTCAAATTTATGGTGTTGAAGTGTTTGCGTGTTTTAGTGTTTTGGTATTTTGGTGTTTTAGTGTTTTCGTGTTTTCGTTCTTTTAACCTCAAGCAGTGAAACTCAAATACTATAACACTATAACACCAAAATACCAAAACACGAATCATGATCCATTCAGACCCAATCACCCTCCAGGAAGCCCGCACGCCGGAAGCCTTGCAACAAACGCGGGCGATCCGGGATCAGGTCTTCGCCGTCGAGCAAGGCATCCCCGCTGATTTGGTCCACGACGGGCTTGATGCCTCGGCGTTGCACGTGCTGGCGCTGCACGACGGCGCCCCTGCCGCCACCGGGCGGCTGACGATCTCGGCAGAGCGCGAAGGCGTCCTGGCGCGCATTGCCGTGCTGCCAGCCTATCGGGGCCAGGGGCTGGGCAAACGCGTCGTGCAACACCTCGAAGCCCTGGCCCGGCGCGAAGGCCTCACCACGGTCTCGCTCAAACCCCATCATTACCTGGAGACGTTCTACGCCAACCTGGGCTACGAGACCGTGCCCGGCTCGTTCACCACCGCCGGCCCCCACCCGCTCATCACGATGACGAAAAGGCTTGATTGAATGGGCAAATCGGCAAAGGGCAAATCGCAAGAAAGCTACCCTTTGCCATTTGCCGCTTGCCATCCGCCCTCTGCCATCCTCTATCCACCATCACGCATCCGCGTTCATCCCCGTTCATCTTTGCAACCGCAGATCAACGCGGATAGACACGGATGATTGGCGCAGAACGTTGTTTATCTGTGTTCACGCCGGCTCATCTGCGGTTGCATTAGTCGTATTTATCGGCGAGGATGAGCGCGCCGCCGGCCAGGGCCGTGTCTTTGAGCAGTTGCGGCATCGACATTTGCCGTGTGGCCTCGTCGAAGACGCCGGGCAGATGGAGCGTCAGCACAAAGATGATCAGCATCAACGCCAGCAACAGGCAGGCCCAGCGTGTGTATTTCTGGATGATGATGCTGATGCAGGCGGCCAGCAACGCCACACCGGTCAGGTAGACCCAGAAGACGCCGCCTGGTATAAACGACGGTATATAGCCCGCCATTTGCGAGCCGTTGATGAAGTGAAACAGGCCAAAGATGCCAAAAGGAATGGCGAAGACGTAGCGCGCGACGGTCGTTGTGAGTAGTTTCATGGATGCTGCCTCATGCCTTGGTGAGTGGGGGATTCGGGGGCTCGAATAGGCACGGCATCTCACAATACAGCATTCAAGCGGTTGCAATATACTTATTTGGATGAGAGATGCAAGGCATTGGGCCGCGCGAAGTAGATACGACGCCGCGACTGTTTGCTGCGATTCGGAAAGCCTGGAAACGGGCGAATATATCACTTTGCCCGACTGGCTGTTTCAAAAGGTAATGCGCCAACGCGTCCTGTTCTGAAAGCCCGCGTCTTTCGATTAGCCTTCATCGCAACACCCATCCAACCGCTATTCAGATTGACGATGTCCGGATACCACTGCCCGATTCTACCAAAGACTGTTCGATGATTTCGATCTTGACTCCTTATAAACGTCCTTTTCCGAGCCTTCCGAACTGCACCGCCATACAGACATGATGAACCTGAACACGGCGCCTCTACCATACGCCGCGCGCCTTGATGAACCACGCGCCCCCTCTAGAAAACGCCGACTGGCAACATTCTTGATACATCACGTTTTGCGTTCCATCACCTCGACGCTTGCCGCTACGGCATCGCGATGGTGCCCGTCTCCGTCGACTACGGCCAACGCGTCGGGTTCTTTAGCAAAGAGGCGGACAACCCCGGCTCGGAACTGGCCCTCCCCTATTGCACAGAATAGGCCCACCACAGCCGGGCGGGCGGCACGGCCCACGCCCCTGCCCGGCTGTCATGTTGAGCCCCAGGGTAGGCCGGCGGCAGGCAGGCGGCGTGAGTGCGCCTGAAGAAGTGAAGTGTTCGCCTGCGCTGCCGCCCGGCCATAGCATCCCTTCAACAAAAAACAACGCCCCGGCATCGATCATAACGCGATGCCGGGGCGTTGCCGTTCAATTCTGCGTCATCCTTCAAAAAACAAAGACCTGGCCCGTTTTCGCCTCCGCCCCGCCGCTCAAAGAGCCACGGGGAGAGGGTAAACAAGTCAGGTCTTTGTACCCGATGAACTGTCTTTCCGAACTTGCGCTAAACCCTATGCAGCAGCTTGCAAGGTCGAGCGAACCGGAATAGGATGGTTCTCGAACATGCTCAGTTTAGCGCAGAGCCGGTCTACATCTTTCTTCACAGGAACCCCCTCACGGAAAAATACGCGGCAGCCGCGGCCATGGAGCATAAAGGACAGGCGATGCGGCGCGACGTAGCGCACCACGTGATCGAACGCCTGCACCCACGCCTTGACGTCGTCATCGACGAAGTCTATCGGCAAGCAGTTGGAATAGGCGTGGCCCTTGATGTGGATCAGGATTGGTTCTGTCATAGCAAGGGGAGAGTTTGGTTGGGGAGAGCATGGAGAGCATACGTGGTTACAGAATTACGCGCTGATAACCATGCCACCGCGTCAACAACAGGTGTGCCAAGCCACGAAATGACCCGTTTGGGTACTTTCTCCTCACCCCTGCTGGGTAGTTTCTACCCTCCTTCACAGAATCTGAGTATTTTCTACACCCACCGAGCCGCACCACCGCCCTCACCCCATAACAATATTACCGTTTCAAGCAGCCTAAGGTAGAAAGGTAAAACGTGGGGAGGGGCGAATGGCCAGTGGCCAATGGCGAATAGGGTGTGGTTCAAGTCCCTATTGGCTATTGGCCATTGGCCCTTCCCTTCCCCAGTCCCTCAACCCCGCCAATCGAACTCAGCCAGCGGCAGGGTGCGGATGCGCTTGCCGGTGGCGGCGAAGAGCGCGTTGGCCAGCGCCGGGGCGGCGGGCGGTAGAACCGGCTCGCCCAGCCCCGTCGGCGGCGCGTCGCTGGGGACGAAGTGTACTTCGATGGAGGCCGGCGCTTCGTTGATGCGCATCAAGGGATAATCGTGGAAGTTGTCCTGTCTCACCCGTCCCTTGCGCAGCGTGATGGCCTGGTGGAACGCCACGGAGAGCCCGTCGATGATGCCGCCTTCGACCTGCGACCCGCCGGTGTCCGGGTTGACGACGGTGCCGCAATCGACCGCCGCCACGACACGATGGATCTTGACAGCGCCGTCCTCGACAGAGGCTTCGATGACTTCGGCGGCGTAGGTCAAAAACGAGTAATGGCAGGCGATGCCCAGGCCGTGACCGGGAGGCAACTCCTTGCCCCAGCCCGCTTTCTCCGCCGCCAGATCCAACACCCCTTTGAGCCGCGCCGGATCGAATGAAAACGGATTGTCCGGATCCGGCTTAACGCTCATGTCGATCAGGTCCCGGCGATACTGATAGGGATCTTTGCCGGCGGCCACGGCCATCTCGTCGATGAAGCTTTCGACGGCAAAGGCGGTGAATGTGTTGGATACCGAACGCCACGCCCCGCGCGGGATAGCCGCCGAGATGTTGACAAACTCGCACCGCCGGTTAGGAATGCGGTAGCGCATGTCGGCAGCGCCGCCGACTTCGGAGCGGTGCTTGTTTTCGACGTCCGGCCCGCCCGAACTCTCGGCGAGCGAGGTCGAGGCGATGCGATGGCGCAGGGCTTCCGGATAGCCGTTCGCGTCCAGCTTCGCATCGAGGCGGTGGAGGTTGGCGGGGCGATAGAAGTCGTGCTGCAAGTCGTCGTCGCGCGTCCAGAGCACCTTCACCGGCGCCCCGACGGCCTTCGAGAGCAGCGCCGCCTCGATGGCATAATCCGACTGAAGCCGCCTGCCGAAACCGCCGCCGGTCATGATGATGTTGACGTGGATGTTCTGCGCCGGTATGCCGAGCACCCGCGCGACGGCGCCCCGGTTGGCTGCCGGGTTTTGCGTCGGCGCCCAGAGTTCGCATCGGTTTCCTTGCACGTGGGCGATGCAGTTCATCGGCTCCATCGGCGCGTGCGAGAGGAAGGGCATTTCGTAGACGGCCTGAATCACGTCTTCGGTGTCCAGCACGACGTTGCCCTTTTCGAAGATCACGTCGCCGGGTGTTTCCGTCAGCGTGTGCATCTGCTCGCTGAGCGTTTTCGAGTTTTCGGCGGCATGCGGTCCTTCCTCCCAATCCACATCGAGTTCTTCGCGTCCTTTCAGCGCCGCCCACGTCGTCTCGGCGATGACGGCCACACCGGCAGCCACGTGAAAAGGCCGGCCCGTCGGCTGCACCTCGAAGACGGCCAGCACGCCGGGGACGGCCTCCGTACCGCTCGCATCGAAACTTTTCACGGTTCCACCGAACACCGGACACCGCTTGATGACGGCGTAGCGCATGCCCGGCAGCGTCAGGTCGAACCCGAAGACCGCTTCGCCCCGCGTCATGGCCGGGATGTCTACGCTGCCCATCGGCTTGCCGATGAGGCGGAAGTCTTTCGGATCTTTGAGCGGCACGTCGGTGGGCGCCGGCAGGCGCGCGGCGGCTTCGGCCAACTCGCCGTAGGGCAGCTTTCGCCCGCTTGCGCGATGGATGACCACACCGCGATCCGTCGTGCAGGAAGCCGGATCGACGCGCCAGGTCTCGGCGGCGGCGGCGATGAGCATGGCGCGGGCCGTGGCGCCGGCTGTGCGCAGTTCGTTCCAGCGCGTGCGGATGCTGGTGCTGCCGCCGGTCCACTGCGCGCCGTACTGTTCATGGAGCGGCGCCTGCTCGATGCGCACCATCGACCAGTCGGCATCGAGTTCGTCGGTGACGATGACGGCCAGCGACGTGCGGCTGCCCTGCCCCATCTCGCACTCAGGACTGGTAAACGTCACCAGCCCGTCCGTGCCGATCTTGACGAAGACGTTGGGTTCGAACACAGCCGCGCCGGCTTTGGCGGAGGCCGGCGAGGGCCAGTACATGCTCAGGAGCAACCCACCCGAGGCAGCGGCTCCGATCTTGAAGAAATCGCGCCGGCTGAATTCCCAGGAGGCAGCGTCGCTGGTCTCGGCCTCGTCGGGCGCGAGACCGATCTGATAGAGAAAATCTTGATCTTTCATCGCACACCTCCGACCATGCTTTTGAGTTCAGCCGCGCGTTGAACGGCCTTGCGGATGCGCAGGTAGGTGCCGCACCGGCAAAGCACCCCGGCCATCGCCGCATCGACCTCGGCGAGGCTGGGGTTGGGGTTGTCTTCCAACAAAGCCGCTGCCTGCATGATCTGCCCGGTCTGGCAATAGCCGCATTGCGGGACGCTGAGTTCGACCCACGCCTGCTGCACCGGATGCGTGCCGTCTGCCGAGAGGCCTTCGATGGTGGTCACCGTCTGCCCGCCGACGGCGGAGATCGGGTAGCGGCAAGAGGCGATCGGGTTGCCGTTGAGATGCACGGTGCAGGCGCCGCAAAGCGCCTCGCCGCAACTGTACTTGGTGCCTGTCAGCCCAAGCGTATCGCGCAGGACCCACAACAGGGGGGTGTCCGGCGGGACGTCCACCTCGCGTTGCTTCCCGTTAACGATAAGGGTGAATCGTGCCATAGCTGGTACCTCGCCCAGAGAATTGAAAGAGCTCGTAGTTAACCAATTTTATCTAAGCCACCCCGCCCCCACGCGCTATAGGGCGATGCCGCTTTCTCATGCGGGCAAATCTCCTACATCATCTTTTCACTCTCAGACATATCCTTTGCCCAATCTTCATCCTCTGCTCTTGAAACAACGACAATCTCTAGCGTATAATCAATCATGATTAGTCAATATTGACTATACAATCTTGACTAATCATGATTAATCTAAAAACGACGTGCCGCCATGGAAAAACAGCTTCTCTTGTTGGGTATGTTGCGCATGCACGACATGCATGGCTACCAGCTCAACGAAATGCTTGAAGCGCACAGGAGCCTGTTCGTGCCCGTGAAGAAAGCCACCGCCTATCATCTCCTCGGCAAGATGACCCAAAAAGGCTGGATCAGCTTCAAGGAAGAACAGGTGGGCAACCGGCCCGTGCGGCGCGTCTATGCCATCACGCCGGAAGGCGAAGACGCCTTCCAGGCCATGGTGCGCCAGAGCCTGGACGCGTACACCCCGGCTGCTTTCCAGAGCAACATCAGCCTGCTTTTTTTGGATGCGCTGCCTGCCGAGGAATCCATACCGCTGCTGCAAAAACGACGCGAGATCGTCGAAGGGCTGTTGGAGGAGGTGTTGGCGCATCCTGAGCATCCGGGCAGTTTTGGGCTGCTGCTCTTGCACCGGCAACGGCATTTCAGGGCCGAGTTGGAATGGGTCGATGAGATCCTTCTCAAACTTGAACAAGGGCATCTTGGCGCCGCTTGAGGTATGCGGATACCGGCCTCCATAGCATCTGCGTTCTTTGCAGGGGAATCCCTCACAGGGTCTTTCGTGGATCCCCCTCTACCTTCGAACACCGGCGTCTTCTACATAACCTATACTGGATCTTGTCTCCCGCGCCTTCTCCATCCCGAAGGAGAACTCTCGCCATGAAAACGCTAAAAGCGATAATCGGGATCGGGGTTCTTCTGGGGATCGGCCTCGTTGTGGGCACGCAAACCGGCCTCCTTTTCAATGAGCGCCCACGGGATGCCTCCGATTGGGAAACGACGATTGTAAAGCGGCGCGATCTCGGCTCGTCTGTGCTGGCCACCGGCATCATCAAACCCCAGGTAGGCGCCGAGGTACGCGTGGGGTCTCGGGTTTCAGGCATTCTAAAACGGCTTTACGTCAACATCGGCGACCCCGTAAAAAAGGGCGCGTTGCTCTCGGAGTTGGACCCTACCGAATATCAGGCGCAATACAACCAGGCGCTGGCGGCCCGCGAACATGCCCTGGCCGACCGAGAATACGCCCGGCTGGATCTGGAACGCAAGCGTCAACTCTTCGAGAAGCA
This sequence comes from Rhodothermales bacterium, assembly GCA_028278205.1. Classification (GTDB taxonomy): domain Bacteria; phylum Bacteroidota; class Rhodothermia; order Rhodothermales; family Bin80; genus JANQES01. The sequence continues at coordinate 51,244 of JANQES010000069.1, read as the reverse complement.
GTTTAGCTCGAAGGAAGAGGTAGACCTGGCCGAACGCGCCTACCGGGTGGCCGAAGCGCGGGTCAAAGAGACGGAAGCCAACCTGGAGTATGCGCAGATCCAGTTGGACTACACCAGGATCCGCGCCCCGGTGGCCGGCGTCGTGGCGTCTATTGCCACGCAGGTCGGCGAAACCGTCGCGGCCAGTTTTGCCTCGCCCACGTTTGTGACGATCATCGACCTGGACCGGCTCGAAGTGTGGGCCTACGTCGATGAAACCGACATCGGCCGGATTGAAGTGGGCCAGCGTGCCTCCTTCCAAGTTGATACCTATCCCGACGTCGATTTCGAGGGGCAGGTGACGGCCATCTACCCCAAGGCCGAGATCCAGGACAACGTCGTCAACTATGTCACCATCGTTGAAATCACCGACAGCAAGGGCCGGACGCTGCGCCCGGAAATGACCACGACGATCAACATTTTCCTGGCTTCCCGAGACGACGTGCTGGCCGTGCCTCATCGCGCTCTGCGCAAGGACGACGGACGGCACCACGTCTACGTGCTTCAGGACGGCCAGCCCCAAAAACGCCCGGTGACAGCGGGCTTCAGAGGGAAGAGCTACACCGAGATTACCGAGGGCCTCAGCCCGCAAGAGGTCGTCATCCTTGATGAAGTAGAGTAACCCCCCCAGCACACAAAGCGTCCAGGAGGAACCGATGATTACACTCGAAAACATCAGCAAGACCTATAAGAAGGACGAAAGCGCGATGGTCCAGGCTCTCAAGAATGTGTCGCTGCCCGTCGGTCAGGGCGAGTTCCTGGCCATCGTCGGCCCCTCCGGTTCGGGCAAGTCGACGTTGATGAATATCATGGGCCTGCTCGACCGTCCGGACGAAGGGTCCTACCTCCTTGACAACCGAGAAGTGAGCGTCCTGACCATCGATGAACTGGCCCAGCTTCGCAATCAGAAAATCGGGTTTGTCTTTCAGACGTTTCACCTGTTGCCCAAAACCAGCGCGCTGGAAAACGTCGAGCTTCCGCTGGTCTATTCCGACCGCACAGACTTAAAGGATCGGGCGCAACGGGCACTGGAGAAGGTGGGCCTGGCAAACCGGGCAAGGCACTATCCGAGCGAACTCTCGGGCGGGCAACAGCAACGGGTGGCTATCGCCCGGGCGCTGGTTAACGATCCCGATATCATCTTCGCCGACGAGCCGACCGGCAACCTCGATACCCGTTCCAGCCTGGAGATCATGGCCCTCTTCCAGGCCCTGAACCGCCAGGGAAAAACCCTCGTGCTCATCACGCACGATCAAGACCTGGCCCAGCACACCCAACGCATCGTCCGGATCGTCGATGGAGAGATTGTGGGCGACGATCCGGTGGCGCAGCCCAAAGACGCCGAGGCCGCCCTCCAGGCGATGCCGGCAGCCCCGGCGCATTGATTGGATGCTAATAGCCATGAAAAAGCAATTGGGTAAATCTGCTGGTTTCACCTTGCACGACGGTTGGCGTGTGTCACTGGTCACGAGTCACTGGTCACTGGTGTCTCTTTTAAAACCAGTGACTAATGACCAGTGACCAGTGACACACGCGAACGCCGGCGCGAAGCGGGACCATAAGGCGCACCAAATTGCTCTTACAGGGCAACTTCGGCAAACTTAAACGAACAGAACCATGAAAAGGAGTCGCGTTATCAAAAGCGGGTTGCGCACGATGGGGCGTCATAAGATGCGCTCTTCCTTTATGATGCTGGGCGTCGTCGTCGGCATTACGGCGCTGATGCTGGTGGTGGCCATGGGCAAGAGCACCCAGGCAGAGATCATGGCTAAAGTCGAGCGCATGTTCAGCCCGTCGAACATCATGCTCTTTTCCGGCCCCGGCCAGATGCGGGGCTTTCAGGAGGGCGGCCCCACGACGACGTTGGTCCTGGAGGATCTCGAAGCCATCGAGGCCGAAATCCCGAACGTCGAGTTGGCGGATCCGCTACAGATGCTCTTGAACCAGGACGCGATCTATAAGGATAAAAGCACCGAACTCAACGTCATGGGGCACTCGCCCGCGGCGGAGGTCGTCTGGAACCGGAGTGTGACGCGCGGTTCGTACTTCACCGAAGCCGACATGCGGCAGTCCGCGCGGGTAGCCCTCATCGGCGAGACCGCCGTGCGAGACCTCTTCGGAGACATCGACCCCATCGGCGAGCAGATCCGCGTCGGGTCTGTGCCGTTTCGGATCATCGGCATCCTCGAACCGATGGGCATCGACCCGCACGGGATCGACAAAGATAACGAGATCATCGTCCCCATTACGACGGTGATGCGGCGGTTGATGAATGTGGACTACGTGATGGCGGCGAGTTTGCGCGTTCGAGACCGCGACAAGATAGACGACACCGTGGCAGACATCACGGCGCTGCTGCGAGAACGCCATCATATTAACGCCGACGAGACCGACGATTTCTCGATGATGACCTCGGTCCAGATCCGAGAGATGGTCGAATCGATGACCCGGATCTTTACGGTGTTCCTGCCGCTGATCGCCGCGATTTCCATCCTCGTCGGCGGCGTGGTCCTGGCCAACCTGATGCTTATTTCCGTCAACGAGCGAACCAGCGAGATCGGTTTGCGCAAGGCGGTGGGCGCGCGCTCCAACGATATTCTCACCCAGTTCCTGATCGAATCGACGACGGTCACGCTGGTGGGCGGGATCGTAGGCGTGGCCCTGGGCCTGGCAGGCATTCAGGCGATGGCGGCCATGATGGGGCTGCCGCCTACCATCCCATGGGGGGCCATGACGATCGGTCTGGCGTTCTCGGCGCTCGTGGGCCTGGCCGCCGGGGTCTTTCCAGCCCGTAGAGCGGCCACCTTACAGCCCGTAGAAGCGTTGCGATGAAAGTCTACACGAGCGTCAAGCTATCGCGTAAAGCCTTACTGCGGCATAAGGCCAGGACGCTGCTGGCCCTGACCGGCATTGCCATCGGCGTCGCGGCGGTGATCATCATGGTCGCCATCGGCAACGGGGCGCAACGGGAAGTGCTCCGGCAGATCGACGCGATGGGCGCCAACCTGTTGGTGGTCAATGCGGGCAAAGCGCAGACCATGGGGGGCCGCGCGCTTCAAATGAGCAAAGTGACGACGCTCAAGCTCCGCGACAGCAAAGCCATCCTGGAGCAGTGCCCGTCTGTGCAGCAGGTGGCTCCGGCTCAGGATCAGACGTTAAAGGTGAAATACGGCGCCCTCACCACCCAGACCAAAATCCTGGGCACCACGTCTTCGTACGAACAGATCCGAAACTTCCCGACGCAGCGAGGCCGGTACTTCACCCCGGAGGAAAACAAAGCGACCATCCGCGTTGCCGTGATCGGCAGCAAGGTCCGCGACAACCTTTTCGAGGGCGTCGATCCCATCGGAGAGATTATCCGCATCGGTCGTGTTCCGTTTGAGGTGATCGGGGTGCTCAAGACCAAAGGGCTCAGCGTAGAGGGCAACGCCAACGAAGATAACCAGATCATCATCCCCATGAATACCGCGTTGCGACGGGTCTTTAATCTGAATTACCTCAAGATGATATACGTCCAGGTTAAGGACGAACACGCGATGGACCGGGCCGGGGCAGAAATAAGCGCCGTCTTGCGCGCCCAGCACCGGCTCGACCGGCGGGGCAAACCGGATGATTTCGCGCTTCAGGATCAAATGAAAATCCTGGAGGCCCGCCAGGAGACCACCGGCGCGTTTACGACGCTGATTGCAGGCCTTGCCGGCCTCTCGCTCTTCGTAGGCGGCGCAGGCATTCTGGCTATCATGTTGCTCGTCGTCAAAGAGCGCACCAACGAGATCGGCTTGCGCATGGCGGTGGGCGCGCGGCCGCGAGACGTGCTGGTGCAGTTCCTGGTCGAAGCGTTGATCCTCGGCCTGGCAGGAGGCTTTGCCGGCGTACTCTTCGGGGTGTTGACGGCCTCGGGGCTGAGCTATGTCTCCCCCTGGCCCACCGCCATTTCAGCCGTGTCGATCCTGATCTCGGTAGGCTTTTCGCTTTCTATCGGGCTCTTCTTCGGCGTCTACCCTGCCCGGCGGGCTGCGCTGCTCAATCCGATAGAAGCCTTGCGGGCCGAGTAGCGCTTTATTGTGCCGTCTTTGTTTATCTTAGAGTGTTTTTTGCTTCGTCATTCGCTCTAAGAAACTATCTCAAGACCCCACCATGTCATCTCGACCGACCCCTGCGCAGGCAGGGGGAGCGGAGAGATCTCCCCCGTTGAGGCATGCTGCGAGGTGGGAGATCCCTCGACTTCGCTCGGGATGACAAAGAGAAAGGGTTTGAGATAGTTTCTAAGTACGATCAACCGCTTGTCCGATTCCGGCAGCTTCCTCCCACCATCATCGCCTCGCCCATGAAACGCGTTTTCGTCGTCGTCACCCCTTTGCTGGCAACACTCGGCCTGCTCTTCTTCAGCGTCAACAACTCGGAGCCTTCGAACACACGCCACGCAACGCTCTCCGACGAGGCGATGGCGTGGCTGCTCGACGAGACGCAGGACGAGCCAATCGTCGAACCCTGGGAAGTCCCGACGCGCTTTCCTGACCGCATCGCGCTGACGTGGCACGCGGACCCGGCCACCTCGTTCAGCGTCACCTGGCGCACCGACACCACCGTCACTGAGGCGACGGCGCAAATCGCCCTGGCGACGCCCTCGCCCCGCTTCGACCGCCACGCCGACACGCTCAACGCCGTCACGGAGACGCTAGACGCCCGGTCCATCGACGGCGAATTCGTCAAAGCGCATTATCATTCCGTGCGTTTTACCGGCCTGCTGCCCGATACGCTCTATGCCTATCGCCTCGGCGACGGCGAAGCCTGGAGCGCGTGGTATCAGACCCGCACGGCCAGCGCAGACCCGGCGCCGTTCTCCTTCCTCTACTTCGGCGACGCGCAGAACGACCTCCACGCCCACTGGTCGCGCACCATCCGCATGGCCTACACCATGGCGCCGGAGGCCCGGTTCATGATCCACGCCGGCGACCTCGTCAACCGGGCGCATCGCAACGTCGAGTGGGGGCAGTGGTTCGAGGCCGGCGGCTGGATCCACGGGATGCTGCCGAGCGTGCCGGTGCCGGGCAATCACGAATATCAGCGCGCCTACGTAGACGACACGGACCGGCGGCTGTCGGTCCACTGGCGCCCGCAGTTCACCCTGCCCGAAAACGGCGTCCCGGGCCTCGAAGAGACCACTTTTTACATCGACTATCAGGGCGTGCGCTTCATCGGTCTCGACTCCAACCGCATGCTCGAAGAACAGGTTGCCTGGCTCGATTCGGTGCTCGCCGGCAACCCGCATCCGTGGGCGCTGGCGACGTTCCACCACCCGGTCTTTTCCTCCTCCGGCCAACGCGATAACCCCCGCCTGCGCCAACTCTGGAAACCCATCCTCGACCGCCACCGGGTCGATCTGGTGATGCAAGGCCACGACCACACCTACGCCCGAGGCCGTGTGCTCAACGTGGCCGGCGGCGCCAACACCCTCGATGCCGAAAGCGGCACGGTCTACGTCAACTCGGTCAGCGGCCCGAAGATGTACACGATCAAAGAGAGCCGCTGGAATGAATACGGCGCGACGATGGAACGGGCGGCGGAAAACACGCAACTCTTCCAGATCATCCACATCGCCGGAGACACCCTCTCGTACGAAGCCTACACGACGACCGGGCATTTGTACGACGCTTTCGATCTGATCAAACAGCCCGGCGGCCCCAATCAGTTCGTGCCGCGCCTGGACCCCAACACGCCCGAACGCACCCACGAGAACACGATCCCTTATCGGGTGGATAAACCATGACGCCGATGAACCACCCTGTTCGTTTCTATTCGATAGTCGGCGCACTGGGTTTCCTCCTGATCGGCCTCGTGTCTGATGCCCTCGCCACGCACAACGGGCCGGCTCCGGGGCTGTCAGGTTCTCCGAGAAGTGACCTTTTCGAATCCGGTGATGGTGTTGACATCGAAAATTCCCCCTTCGAAGGGGGACAGCGCCGCGTAGCGAAGGCGGAGCGGCGCAGGGGGATGTTCACGCGGCCTGAGAAGAGGTTTCCAGCAAGCCGCGCGAACATCCCCCGCCCCTCCTTCGTCGGGGCACCCCCTTCGAAGGGGGACTTGTTGGGGGAGTGCCGCTACCCGAATAATTCGTCAAAGGGCATCCGGAGTATGTCAACCGTCGATGCGGACCGGCATACTGCGATAGCAAACTGGCAACTCATCCACAACGTGCCCGACGCCGGCCTGCTCGACGTTTATAGAGACGGCGAACGGCTGCTGGACGACTTCGACTTCCGGGATGCCACCCCGTTCGAGATCATCCTGGCCGGGACCTACAGGTTCGACTTCGTCGCGGGAGCAGACACCAGCAACAGCAACCCCATCTTTACGACGGACCTGACCTTCAACAGCGATCTGGCCTATGTCATTGTGCTCCACGGCCTGGCGCAACCCGAAGCCGGAGAGCCGGCCTTCCAACTCGCCGTGATCGCGGATGCGCTGCTGGCCTCTTCCAGCGCGGATAACGTGGAGGTCGCCCTCGTCCACAGCGGCCCCGACATCGGCCCTATCGACGTCCGCCTGCTCGATCCGGTCGATAACAATAACGCATTCGATCTGCTGGCTAATAACATCGATTTCGCCGATGTCGTCCTTTATAAAACCTTGATGCCGACGGGGTACAACGTCGAAATATCGAGCACCGACAACAGCATCCAGCACGAAGTCTTCCGCCTTGCCCTGCAAGCTTTTCGCGGCGAGGCGCTCGTTTTGACCATTTCCGGGCGCGGCACGTCGAACGCCGAGGGCCTCGAAGCCATGCACGTCGCCGCCGACGGGACCGTCACGTTGACGCCTTTGATCACGGCGAACGACGCGCCCGGCGTCGTGCCGGCGGCCTTCGCACTCCACGGCAACCATCCCAACCCGTTCCACCCGTCCACCGCGATCCGGATCGATCTGCCCGCCCCCGCCGCCGTGCGCGTCGATCTCTACGACCTGCACGGGCGCCGCGTGCTGACGACGCCCGCGCACTCGCTCGCCGCCGGAACAGGCCGGCTCGTGCCGGTAGACGCCGCGCCTCTGGCGTCGGGTGTTTACCTCTACCGCGTCTTTGCGCAGACATCGGTGGAAACTTACGCCGGTGCCGGGCGCATGGTGTTGGTTCGATGATTTGATGCGTACTCGGAACATCCGGGCTGTTGGCGCGAAGAACTGCTGGTCCGAAGGCGGCCCGTCGACGCGGGTCGCCTTTTGTGTGTACGACCGGGTAGGAGGCCTTTCATGATCAACGTTCGCAATATCGCCATCGTCGCCCATGTCGATCATGGCAAAACGACGCTCGTAGACGCAATGCTCTGGCAGAGCGGCATCTTTCGGCAGGGCCAGGATGTCCAGGAACGCGTGATGGATTCGATGGACCTCGAACGCGAGAAGGGCATCACCATCATGGCCAAAAATACCGCCGTGAGCTACGACGGTGTCAAGATCAACATCGTCGATACGCCCGGCCACGCCGATTTCGGCGGCGAGGTCGAGCGCACGCTGCGCATGGTCGACGGCATCATGCTGCTGGTGGATGCTGCCGAAGGGCCGCTGCCGCAGACGCGCTTTGTGCTCTCGAAAGCGCTCCACCTGGGCCTGCCCGCCATCGTCGTCATCAACAAGATCGACCGCTCCGACGCCCGCCCGGAGGCTGTCCTCAACGAAGTCTACGACCTGTTCATCGACCTCGACGCCACCGACGAGCAGATCGAATTTCCCGTGCTCTACGCCGTAGCCCGCGACGGCCAGTGCACGCCCGTCCTCGACGCCCCGCTGACCGATCTGCGCCCCCTCTTCAAGACCATCCTCGACACCGTCCCACCGCCGCGGGGCGACGCCGAGGCGCCGCTGCAAGTGCTCGTCACCAGCGTGCAGCCGGACAACTACCTCGGCCCGCTCGCCATCGGGCGCGTGGTGCAGGGCACACTCAAGAACCGCCAACGCGTCACGCTCTGCCACCGCGACGACACCCGGACGATGGCCGAAGTGACCGGCCTCTTCGACTACGAAGGCCTCGCCCGCGCCGCCTGCGACGCCGCCGGGCCGGGCAACATCATCGCCATTGCCGGCATGAGCGGCATCGGCCTGGGCGAGAGCATCGCCGACGCCGAAAACCCGGAGCCGCTGGCCCCCCTGCACGTCGACGAGCCGACGATGTCGATGGAGTTTCGCATCAACGACTCGCCCTTCAGCGGGCGCGAGGGCAAATACGTGACGTCGCGCCACCTGCGCGAGCGCCTGATGAAAGAGGGCGCCACCAACCTCGCCATGCGCATCGAAGAAACCGACTCTGCCGACCGCTTCCGCGTCCATGGCCGGGGTGAACTTCAGATGGCCATCCTGATCGAACAGATGCGGCGCGAAGGCTATGAGTTTTCGGTGGGCATGCCGCAGGTGCTCACCCGGCAGATCGACGGCAAGCGGCACGAACCGCTCGAACTGGCCCTTATCGACGTGCCGGAAGAGTACATGGGCGTGGTGATGGAAAAGCTGGGCCGGCGCAAAGGCACGATGACCCACATGATCAACCACGGCTCCGGGCGCGTCCGGCTGGAGTTCAAGATCCCCAGCCGCGGCCTCTTCGGCTACCGCACCGAGTTCCTGACCGACACCAAAGGCACCGGCATCCTGACGCACCTCTTCGACAGCTACGTGCCCTGGGCCGGCGAGATCGTCCACCGCACCACGGGCGCGCTCATCGCCGACCGGCAGGGCACCGTTACGAGCTACGCCGTGCTGAACCTGCAAGAGCGCGGCGCCCTCTTCGTCGGCCCCACCGACGCCGTCTACACCGGCATGATCGTCGGCGAAAACAGCCGTGACGTGGATCTGGAGATCAACATCACCAAAGAGAAGAAGCTCACCAACATGCGCGCGGCCTCCGCCGAGAGTTTCGAGAAGCTGGTGCCGCCCTTGCGCATGTCGCTCGAAGAAGCCCTGGAGTTCATCCGCGAAGACGAACTCATCGAGGTAACGCCGCAATCGTTCCGCCTGCGCAAACGCTACCTCGACGCCAACGAGCGCAAGAGAAGACAGAAGAGCCAGGCGATGGCGTGAGTAGACGATTGGGACAAACGTATCATTTATTGCAAAGATGTTTGTTTCATCCCAGCGTTGGCACGAGTCATCAGTCATCGGTCATCGGAAGAAAAACTGATGACCGATGACCAGCGCCAGGGTTGATGCGAAGCGCGAGGTTGCGAATCACCTCAAATCTCGTCCTGGCCTACCCCTGTTTAAGCCCACGCGGTATCACAACGATATGACCCCTGATGCCGCTTCCACCCGTGCCCGTTATGAATTTTGACAGGGAACGTCGTTGCGGGTCTTCGGCCTTCAGGATACCGATGCCGCCATACCGAAGCTGAGCGTCAAAATTCATGCAGCCATGAAAAAATTGTTTGGACAATTACTCGTGCCGCCGGCGCTTTCGATTCTTGCCCTCAAGATCTTGTTTAGCGACTGGTGGGATTCTGTAGGGATGCGATCTCGCTGGTCGGTGTGGATCTTGCTCTCGGCGGGGCTGCTGCTGCTTTTCCAATTTGCCTGGGCCACGTTAGAACGGCACCAGCCTCGCAAGCAATCCGCTTCCAGGCCGGGTTCCAACGGCCACGCGGGCGTACCCAGGCCCATCCTCATCAAGAAAGCCCCGGCTCCGTTAAAGAAAGTGCCCCCCACGCCTCCCCTCTCGGTCGATGAGGGCGCGATGTCTTATTACGAAGAGCAACGTATTCTGGCCGCCGCCCGCAGAGCCCTCACCGGCGAGTGCGAACGTGTTGAACTCTATCGAAACCGGGGTAAGCTCGTGGTTCGCGAAGTGCGGTCCAGGGGTGATGAAGTAAAAGCTAACGCCTCAAGATAATCCCTCTACGCGCTGGTACATAACGCGGAGCGGTACCGTCAGGCCCAAGGCCTCGCTGGTCAGCGTCGCGTCGAGACGGTGCAGGAGACATGACGGCATCTTCGGTTCGGCTACACTGCCGGACGTCGGGACGATTCGGATCGACAATCCAGTATTCTTGCAAGCTCTCAAGCTCAAAATAGGCGCTGAACTTCTCGCCAAGGTCGTAGCCCTGCGTCGAGGCTGAAATGACTTCGATCAAGAGCGTAGGATTGAGCATCGTTGGCGGGTTTTTCGCATCGTCGTAGTGTTCCTGACCGCAGACCATCAGGCCGTCCGGGTACGCATAATTCTCGCGTCCATACCCCGGCGCGCGCACCCGCTGGCCGGATGTCAGAACCAGACAATCCGGACGCTGGCTGCGCACAGCACCGACCCCATCGTCCTTGACCACGTTGTGGTTGCGCGTCTCACCGGCCATCGCGACGAGGCGTCCATACCAGTATTCGAGACGGATTTCGCTCTCGGCATCACGCCGGAAATATTCCTCAACAGAGACGATTTGATCGCGGGCTTGCATACTGCGTCCGGGCTGCTTCGACATTTATACTGGTACCTGTACCCGGCTGAAAGGTTTACAAGAAAAGGCGACCCGGCAACGCGCCGAGCCGCCTTTTCTGTTGATGCGTAGCGACGGGCTGCCTGCACCCGCCTGAGGCGCTACGACCTCGTTAGAGCGGGCACTCTACGCGCACCCATATCCATTCTCCGTTGTGGTATTGCAACTCATAGCAATCAGTGGCATTCTGGGTAACGGAGGAATCCGGCGGCACAGCGGCTTCGAAGCCGGCCATCCGGCTTTTGTCGTCACCGTCGCCGAAACGCAGGAGATGAGCGACACCCTTGCCAGCGGTCTCTACCGACTCGGTGAGGACGTCCGCCTCGGCGTTCATCCCCTCTACGGTATCACAGCCGACGAAGCCGGCCAGAAGCACGGCAGCGAGCAGCAGCCTCGACGTAGCGAAACGGAGGCGACGGGTATACGAGAACTTTACGGGTTGATCGTTGGTAGACATAGCTAACCCTCATCTTGTTTGACAGGACACGGGGGGACAGGGGCGGCGCGCGGCCAAGCAGACCGCCCCTGTCACGTTTGGGTAGCAGCTTCCCCAGGCGACAGCGATGCCTCTTCGGAGTAGCTTGATACCCTTGCTGATAAAGGCACCCAAACGGACGCATCTCCGTCACGGCCCCTTCTTTTCTTTTGCATCGGGCCGTCACGACCCCTACCGGCGATTGTCTATCGCCTTACATTGGCTTGCAGATAGGCCCACTTATCATTATGTTTTCAACACTTGTTCGATTTTGTCTGCGCGGATCTGTTTGAAGATTGCTCGACTATACCTTGAAAGATCTCTCACGTCGACCACAGGCAGATCACGGGGCGAAATCAGGGACACTTTTTTCTTTAGCCTGTAGAGTAAGGCAGCAACTTCTGGTCAACCAGACCGGGGCTCGCAACACGCACAAGGGCAACGTGCACTGGATGCGAGGAGGCACCTATGGCAGAAGACAGCCATGATCGTTGGCGGCGCATCGACGCCCTCTTCACCGAAGCCCTCAACCGGCCTGCTGAAGAACGCGCAGCCTTCCTCGACGCAGCCTGCCAGGACAACCCCGAACTCCGGCGCGAGGTCGAGAGCTTGCTCGAAGCTCACGAGGCCGCCGGGGACTTCCTGGCCGATCCTGTGGCCCGCCTGGGCGCCCCGCCGCTGCCAGAGATCGATCACGTAGAGACGCTGACGGAGCACGCAGCGGTGGATGCAAAGAGCGAGGCGGCCACCAGCCAGGGGCAGCGCATCGCTCACTATGAGATCCTGGAAAAACTCGGCGGTGGGGGTATGGGGGTCGTCTATAAGGCCCATGACCTCAAGCTCAAACGCACCGTCGCGCTCAAGTTTCTCCCCTTGCACCTCAGTCGTCACGACGAGGCGAAGAAGCGTTTTGTCCAGGAAGCACAGGCCGCCTCGGCGCTCGATCACACTAACATCTGCACCATCTATGAGATCAATGAGACCGACGAGGGGCAACTCTTTATCGCGATGGCGTACTATGAGGGTGAGACGCTCAAGAAGAAAATCGCCCGTGGCCCCCTGCCCCTCGACGAAGCACTAGGCTATGCCGTGCAGATGGCCAGGGGGCTTTCGAAAGCACATGCCCAGGGCATCGTGCATCGGGACGTCAAACCCGCCAACGTCATCGTCACCAACGACGGCGTCGTCAAAGTCGTCGATTTCGGTTTGGCGAAGGTGTTAGACCTGAACCTGAACCTGACGCGGACAGGGGCGGTGATGGGGACGGTCGCCTACATGAGCCCGGAGCAGGCGCGCGGCGAGTGGGTCGATCACCAGACGGACGTGTGGTCGCTGGGAATCGTTCTCTATGAGATGCTCACCGGCGAGCGCCCCTTCAACAGCGACTACGAGTTGGCAATCATTTACTCGATACTCAGTCAAGGCCCCCCGCCGCTAACCCAGGCCAAGGCCGGCCTCCCACGGGAGTTGGAGTCCATCGTCAACAGGTGCCTGGAAAAGGATAAAGGGTTGCGCTATCGGGCGGTTTCGGACGTTAAGGCAGATTTAGAGACGGTCCGACGGCAGCAACGCCCGGGGCGTATCACGGGTAGAGGGGCTGCGGTTAAACCGACCAGATTGGCACGGCAGGCAATAAGCGAACCTGTGCTCACGAGGACTGCCTCCGGGGATGGTTCAGACCCGGTGCGACGATGCAACCTTTACCTCAGCTACCAGCGAGATGTCGACCCGGATCAGGCCCTTGCGATGGAGCTATACAGTAGCCTCGCGAAGTACCATGATGTCTTCATCGACCAGACCATGCCGGCAGGTACCGACTGGGTTGAACGTGTTGAAACGGCCCTGCGCGATGCTGATTTCCTCATCATCCTGCTCTCTGAACACTCGGTTCACAACGAGATGGTGGTAGGGGAACTCGAAATGACCCATCGCCTGGCTCAAGAACAGGGGGCCCCCGCCAACGTCTTGCCCGTGCGCGTAGCCTATCATGACCCGTTCAATTACCCCCTGAGCCTGTACCTCAACGACATCAACTGGGCGTATTGGGACACGGCGCAGGATACGCCGCGTCTGATTGCCCAGCTCATGGAGGCTATTGCCGGTGAGGGCCTACCCGTCGAGACGCAATCTCGGGCATCGGTTTTTGCGAAGGCCAGGCGCAAAGCGTTCCCGTCGCCGCTGGTTGCGGCCCAACCCCCTCCGCGCCTCGAATTGCCCGAAGGGACTATGGACCCACAATCCGCCTTCTACGTCGAGCGTCCGGTCGATGCCACAGCCTTGCAAGCCGTCAGGCAGCAAGGCGTCACGATAACCATTAAAGGGCCGCGCCAGATGGGAAAGAGTTCCCTGTTGATGCGCACCATGGCAGCAGCGGTCCAGGCAGGCAAGCAAGTCGTTTATCTTGATTTCCAACTGTTCGACCAGCCGGCCCTGGACGACGCGGGTACTTTTTTTCGCCAGTTCTGTGCCTGGCTTACGGACGAGCTGGAGATGGAGAACCGGGTGGATGAGTTTTGGAGAAGCGATCTCGGGAACAGCCGGTGTTGCACGCGCTACGTGGGCCGCTACCTGTTAAATGAGTTGAGCGCGCCCCTGGTGGTAGCCATGGATGAAGTCGAGCGGGTGTTCGGGACGACCTTTCGGTCTGATTTCTTCAGTATGTTGCGCAGTTGGCACAACGACCGCGCAATCAAACCGCGCTGGAAGCAACTCGATCTGGTGCTGATTACTTCGACCGAGCCCTACCAACTCATCGAGAACCTGAACCAGTCTCCTTTCAATGTAGGGGAAATCATCGATTTGACGGATTTCCTGCCTGAGCAGGTGGCGGATCTCAACCACCGGCACGGCACGCCGCTGTCCGCAACAGAGGTAGAGCACCTGCTGGCCCTTTTAGGCGGCCATCCGTATCTGACACGCAGGGCGCTCTATCTGGTGGCCACCAGGCGCATCTCCATGAAAGATCTGCTGGCTACGGCAACGCAGGACCGAGGTCCCTTTGACGATCATCTGCGCTACCACCTCTTCCGGCTCCATGGGCATGATGACCTGCTAGACGGTTTGCGCCAGGCTATCCATCAGCGTGTGTGCCGCAATGAAGCGATCTTCTGGCGTCTGCGAGGCGCGGGCCTCGTGCGCCGAAAAGGCAGAGACATCGTGCCCCGCTGTAAACTCTACGCCGACTACTTCCGGAGCCGTCTCAACGGCTAATGAATTTTGACTGTCGTGTTTGGTAGGGTTTGAGATAGGCTGACACGACTCGTTTTTATCAGCGTTGGCGTGTCAAAATTCATAAACAATATGTCTTGAAATAGAGAAAATACGTTTATACGTCGTCAGGCAGGCAGCAAAATGTATTGAGCCTCTCCCACCCATTGCAGAGTACGCCGCGTTTTTGCGCAATAGTACTATAGGTGGCGTTTTCTATTCTTTTGGGGTCCAGAGCAGGGTGCGTAAAAGGAAATCGATGCACCTACTCGATGAAGAAGGGAGCAATGAATGATAGCATCCCAGATCAGGTCGATGTAGCTCGTGGCGACGGTGCTGGAGACGTGCAAAAGGCACGCATCTTCATCAGTTACAAGCGCAACGCAGCCCCGGACGAGCCGGTCGCTTTGCACGTCTACGAGGTGTTGGGCCGGCAACACACGGTTTTCATCGATCAGGATATGCCGATCGGTACGCACTGGGCCGAGCGCATCGAAGCCGAACTGCGCCGCTCCGACTTTCTGATCACCTTTCTCTCGGCAACTTCGGTTCATAGCGAGATGGTGCTGGCCGAGATCGAGATGGCCCATCGCCTGGCTCAAGAACAGGGCGATCACCCCGTCATTTTGCCGGTGCGCCTGGCCTACAAAGAACCCTTTGCCTATCCTCTGAGCGCCTACCTCAATCAGATCAACTGGGCCTCGTGGGAGAGCAGCGCCGATACACCGCGCCTCATCGAAGAACTCCAGAGAGCCATCTCTGGCGGTGTCTTACCCATCGACGCGCAGGCCCAACCCGGGCTCCTCCAGCCGAGCCCACCCAATACCTTCCCCAAGCCCCTGGCCGCCGCCCAACCCCTGCGCCTGGAGCAGCCTGGCGGCACCATCGACCTTGAATCGAGCTTCTACGTCGAGCGGCCTGGAGACAAGATTGCGTTGGAAGCAGCCATCGCACAGCAGGGTGTGACGACTATCATCAAAGCGCCGCGCCAGATGGGCAAAAGTTCGCTGCTCATTCGAATGATGCAAGCGGCCCAGGACGCCGGCAAACGTGTCGCCTTTCTGGATTTTCAGTTGTTCGAAAAATCCACCCTCAACGATCCTGACTGTTTCTATCGCCAGTTCTGCTCGGCCATCACCGACGCGCTGGATCTCGACGATCTCACCGACGAGTACTGGCGCCTGCCGTTGGGCAACTCCCGGCGCTGCCTGAAATACCTGGGCCGGTATGTGTTGGAAAAGCTCAACGCCCCGCTTCTGCTGGCGATGGATGAGGTAGACAATCTCTTCGGGGCGTGTTTTCGCAACGATTTTTTTGGGATGCTGCGCAGTTGGCACAACCGCCGTGCGACGTCAACGATCTGGAAAGAACTCGACCTGGCGCTGGTGATCTCCACCGAACCGTACTTGCTGGTCGAAGATCTGACACAGTCCCCCTTCAATGTCGGCGAGGTTATCGTGTTGGAGGATTTTACGCCGGATCAGGTGGCAGATCTCAACCGCCGCCACGGCTCGCCGTTGTCCCAGGCTGGTTTGGACGATCTCGCGGCGATGCTCCAGGGACATCCCTATCTGACGCGCCGCGCGCTCTATCTGATAGCCAGCGGACGCAGCACCCTGGATACGCTGCTGGAGCGGGCGCCCAACGACCGAGGCCCTTTCGGCGATCACCTGCGCTACCACCTCTTCCAACTCCATGGCCACGACGACCTGATCGAGGGCATGTATCAAGTCATTCGCCACCAGCGATGCGCAGACCCGGAGATTTTCTGGCGTCTGCGCTGCGCCGGTCTTGTGCGCCGCGACGACTCGCGCGTGAAGCCGCGCTGCAAGCTCTACGCCGATTACTTCCGGGGGCGTCTCTATGTCTGAACCGAGCATTTATACCATCGGGGGCACCGTGCAGGCCGGCGGCGGGATCTACATCCCCCGCAAGGCCGACGACGAACTCCTGGCGCTGTGCCGGACCGGGACGTTTGCCTACGTGCTAACGCCGCGCCAGATGGGCAAGTCGAGCCTGATGGTGCGCACTGCCGAAGCGCTTGACGACGAAGGGATTCGCTCCGTAATCATCGATCTGAGCAGCATCGGGGCCGAGGCCGTGACACCGGAACAATGGCACCTGGGGCTGCTCGATGTGATGGAGGAGGGTCTCGATCTGGAAACCGACGTGATTGCGTGGTGGCAGGCGCACGAGCACCTGGGCATGTCGCAGCGACTGATTCTGTTCTACGAGGAGGTGTTGTTGGCAGAAATCCAGGCATCGGTGGTGATATTAATCGATGAGATCGACACGACGCTCAACCTTGATTTTTCAGACGATTTTTTTGCGGCCATTCGCTACGTCTACAATGCGCGAGCGCGTGCGCCTGCCTTCAAACGGCTCTCGTTTGTGCTCATCGGCGTTGCCACGCCCAGCGAACTCGTCAGCGACCCCCGACGCACGCCCTTCAACATCGGCGGACGCGTCGACCTGACCGACTTTACCTTCGCCGAAGCCAGACCCTTTGCCAGCGGGCTGGGTCTACCGCCCGGCGAAGCCGAGCAGGTGCTGCATCGGGTACTCAAATGGACCGGCGGCCATCCCTACCTCACCCAGCGCCTGTGCAAGGTCATCGCCGATAATCACCACGATACCTGGACGGATGATGACGTTGAAGCCGTGGTCCATGCGACGTTTTTCGGGGAGCAGAGCGAGCAGGACAGCAACCTGCTGTTCATCCGCGACTGGCTGACCCTGCGTAGCTCCAATGCCCTCGCCGTTCTCAAAGTCTACCGGAACGTCCGCCTGAGCCGGCACCCGGTCCACGACGAGGAGCAGTCAGCCGTCAAATCGCACCTGAAGCTCTCCGGCGTCGTGTTGCGGCAAGACGGCGTTTTGCACCTGCGCAATCCGATCTACGCGAGGGTGTTCGACCGCCAATGGATCAATGCGCACTGGCCGGAGTCGTGGTTCGAGCGTATTCCGCGATTGGCATGGGCGCTGATCGTGGTTCTGATGGTGGCCGTGGTCCTCCTCGCCTGGGGTGTCCAGTCCCAGACGCAACTTGCCGAAAACGAAAGTAAACGCAGGGCAGAAGCCCAGGCCCACGCAGCCTCCACGGATTCCTTGAACGAAGAACTGATACAGGCGCTCAAGTCAATGTCAGAGCAGCGCCAGCTGGCCGAATCCAGAAAGGTCATCGCCGACTCTATTGCCGATGTGGCTGAGATCCGGCGTGTGTTTGCCGTACAAGAAGCAGAGCGTGCCGACTCCATCGCCACACGGGCCGACTCGACGGCCCGTATGGCCGAAAACCAGCGTGTGATCGCCGAAGAACAAACCGAGCTTGCTCAAAGAAATGAGGAGGAGGCCAAGGACGCGTGGGCGGAGGTTGTTAAACAGAAAGACTTGGTGAAGACGGAGCGCGAAATAACCCTGAGCCTGGCGCTGACCAGTAAATCCATCCGCCAGCAGCGAACCGGCGACCATCAACTTGCCGCCTTGCTGGCCCGAGAGGCTTTTCAGTTCAGCAATAAAAGCGGCGATGAATTCATCCACGAGGTCTACGACGCCCTCCGGAAGAGTCTCAATGAACTCCTGCCCGACGCCCTTGACAATCCCAGGGTTTATTGGCCGCCTCACAACGATTGGGTGAGGGCCATAGTCTACAGTCCTGATGGTACGATTTACGCCATCGGCAACGAGCCGAAAATCTATCGGTGGCGTCTGGGGCAAACAGAACGCCGCGATCTGAAGGGGCATCAAGGCGACGTGCGGTCTCTGGCGCTCAACCGCAGCGGCACGATGCTCGCTTCGGGTAGCATCGATGGGCAGGTCGGGTGGTGGCATAATCTCGATCAAGACGAACCTGCCTTCGAGGTGCTGCGCGAAGACCTGGGCCTCGTCCGAGCCCTTGCCTTCAGCCCCGCCGGCACCTTGCTGGCCGTTGCCAGCGACGACAACTGGATCCGAATATGGAATGTGGACAAGCCAGCCGCCTTGCCCGACAGCATACCCACAGAAGCGCAGGTCAACGCGATGGCCTTCAGCCCGCGTGGTCAGACGCTGGGTACAGGAGATAGCGAGGGGTGCTTGAGGACCTTGGACTTGCGCAACATGGAGCTTTCAACGTGTTATCGCCACGCCCGTGAGCAAAGCGTCAACGCGGTAGCCTTCAGCCTCGACGGCGAAACGCTCGCCGCCGGCGGGGACAACAAAATCGTGACGCTTTGGTGCCTCCGGTCCGGGCGGTTAACGCTGAAAGAATCGTTGAGAGAGCATGGCGGGCCGATCCACGCCCTGGCTTTCAGCCCTGACAGCACACTGGCCTCCGGTAGCGGAGACGGCACGGTGCGCCTGTGGCAACTCAAGCATCTCGACACCATACTGCCCATCGTGTTGGATGATCATAGATCCTGGGTCTACGCCGTCGCCTTCAGCGAGGACGGGCAACACCTCATCTCAGGCAGCGCCGATAGAACCATTCGCCGCTGGTATCTCAATGTGAAAGGGTTGTTCGACGATGTCTGTCCCGCCGTCAACAATCGCAATCTCTCACGGGAGGAATGGCTAACGCACATAGGCAGGGATATTCCCTACAGCGTCTATCAGCGCTGTTCCACCGCAACCCATTAACAGGAACACCATGGATACTCGATTTTGGAACTATGCACTGGTTTTTGCTCTGGCAGGCAGTGCGGTCTCGGCGGCGCAGGCTCAGACACAAACCCCATGCACCGATGAAAACATCGGCCAGGCTGTCCAAGCCTATGAGCGCGGACACTTAATAGAAACCATCCGCAAGCTAGAACCCTGCCTGGACGACCTTGACAGCCTTGAGGAGCAAAAAAAGGTCGAGATCCTCAGGCTGCTCACGTTCGCTTACTTCTACAGAGATGACCTCAATGCCTCGTCGCAAACGGCCCGGTTGCTGGTC
The DNA here is from genome assembly GCA_028278205.1 of Rhodothermales bacterium. GTDB lineage: Bacteria > Bacteroidota > Rhodothermia > Rhodothermales > Bin80 > JANQES01. Next base: position 32,136 of record JANQES010000069.1, on the reverse strand, counting down.
CGAGAAGTGGATCGCGATTACCGGGCTCAAACAGGCGATCCGCGTTTTTTCCGAGAGCTTATCGATAAACACCAGCTTAAGCTTCGTCAAAAGCCATGGTTTCAGGCCGGCGCGGTAGCCGTGGTCTGGGGGGGGCTTAGGTTACTCTTTTCACGGTTAAATAAACCTGGGTCCCTGACTGCAAAACCGCCGGGGCCGCCTTAACAGGCTGGGCAGCATACGGAGGGGGCCTTTCCAAATTCCTTAGAGGTGAAGTCATGCAACGATGCAGTCATAAGAAATACAAAGGCTTGCCGGGAAGAATCGCGATTGCCCTCGTCACCGTCGTGCTGCTCATGGCGCCCCGCTACGCCGCCGGCACGTCGTTCTCCGAGCTTACGGACAACGCGGCCTTCGTGTGGGGCCATGAGGCAGATTTCGCCCTGATGAAGGCCGTTGAAGACGATACGCCGTTGGCTGGCTCGGAGAAGGGCTTCACTCGCGAAACAAAAAACAGAGGCCTCAAAGGCACAGTCAAAGGAGCCGGCGCCAAAAAGCAGCCCACAGGCCCGGTTTATCACAAGGGTAACGGCAGCAGCGCGGCCGGCCCCCTCTCGTTCCACACGTACGAACTTCCCAGGCCGGCTACCTCAAACGTCGAGATAACAATAAAAGTTAACGATGAAACACCGGACTTTAATGCCGAGGTAAAATTCACCCTCATACTGACGAACGAAGGGAAGTACGACGTGAACAGTGCTATTGTTGTTGCTAAGCTGCCCGACAGCCTGATCTATATCAATCATGTCCCCAGCAATATCCCGTACAATGCAACGTCGGGGCTATGGCAGGTGGGCCAGGTGCCTGTCGGAGAAAGCGATAGCCTGCGCATCTCTGCCCGGGTAAGAACTGCCGAGCAGGTGACCTACCGCGCCAAAATAAAAGAAGTGTCGCCGCCGGATACAACCTTAAAGAATCATGAGTTTGCGATAACGATCACGCCTCGCGCGGCCGACCTCGCGCTGACGAAGACAATTGACGAAGATGTAATTGATAAAGACGGGATAGCGGTTGGCGATTCCGCGACCTTCATTCTCACCCTGGAAAATAGAGGACCCAGCGAAGCCACTGACGTACTCGTTGAGGATATATTGCCCCCAGGTTTGACCTACGACAGCAACGACGGCGGGGGCGCGTACGACACAACCTCGGGATTGTGGGACGTGGGCCGGTTAGAGAAGGGCTCGCCGGCCACACTGCGTATCACCGCGCGCGTCGATACCTTCAACCCCGTGACTAACACGGCCAGGATAATCAGGCCGTTTTCGTTCGATCCCCAAAAGGAAAACAATCAGGACTCGGTAACGGTCTCGGTCGTCGCGGCAGACCTCGCGGTGAGGATGGAAGTTGAATATGAAAATGACCTGTTGGTCGGCTCGGAGGTGGTTTTCACACTTAAACTGGAGAATTTAGGACCCAACGACGCCGAGGACATAATCGTTACGGATAGGATGCCGCCAGGTCTGCAGTACGTCAAGGACGATGGCGATGGCACGTACAATCCGGACACGGGTGCGTGGACCGTGGGTTCGTTAGAAGCAGGCCAAAGCCCCAGGCTGTTGAACATCACCGCGCGCGTCCTGGCCTCCGGATCGATAGTCAATACGGCCACGATAACCAACGCCTCGCCGCCCGATCCCAAAAAAATCAACAATGAGTATTCGGTAGAAATCTTAGTTCCTAGACCGGAGGGGGATCTCGTCGCTTCCCCTGCAATGCTTGATTTTGAGGAGGTTCTCCTGCACGAGACGGAGACGCGGTCCGTGACTATCATCAACTTCTCCAATACCGGGTTGCAGGTCACTGGAAACATCGAAGATGACGCCGGAGGCGACTTCAGTCTCGGCGATACGTTTTGGACCTTGAAGCCCGACGAAGCCATAGCGGTCGAGGTCACGTTTCAACCCTTGACCCTCGGCGCTAAGAAAGCCCGGCTCGTATTTTTTGACAATGAAGAAGACGATGTTTCTTTAGAAGTGAAGCTAGAAGGAAATGGGGTCGGGGCCAGTGTTGCTACACAAGACTCGCTGGCGCTGCTCGCGCTCTACAACGCCACCGGTGGGTCGGAGTGGAACGACAAGGAGGGATGGAACGAGGGACGCGGGGGGCCTCCCGTCCGCGACTGGTCCGGCATCAGCGTCACGGGCAATCGCGTGACGAAGCTGGAACTCCCCAATAATAATCTCACGGGAACAATCCCGGCGGATCTGGGCGACTTGACAGAACTGCGATTATTAAGACTTGAAAAGAATCAACTCGAAGGGTTGCCCGACCTGACGCGCCTGACCGCGCTGACCACGATCAGGGTGGCAGACAACCGGTTGACGTTCGAAGATCTTGAGCCCAACATGGCGCTTTTTACGGATTCGATGTTCGTGGACTCGACCCAATATGCACCCCAGCAAAACGTTGGTGTAGACGCGAGGACTGTTCTCATCCCCGAAGATTCCACCCGAACACTCCGAACACGCCCCGCCGTCATCGGCGGAGACAATAATGAATACCAATGGCGTTTCAAGCAGGCCGGTATCGATGTGTTTGAAGATGTTTCTGATGAAAGCACCTTCACCATCAGCGACGCCTCGGAGGACGATGAGGGCGAGTACTTGCTCCAGATCACAAACCCCGTTGTTCCAGGGCTTACGTTATGGAGCAATACCATCACAGTCCTGCTCAACCTCGAACCCGTTCTGTTGAGCACGATCCCCAATTCGGTAGCAGTTGTGCAGGTGGGCGGCGAACCGTTTACATGGGATCTTTCCGACGTTTTTGAAGATCCCAGAGGCCAGCGGTTGACCTATACGCCATCCAGTTCAGATTCCATGATTGCCATTGCTGATACTTCGGGGAATATACTATCAGTTCATTCGCTGGTAAAATCAGTGAACGGGTGTCCGGACGAGATTCAAAAACCAAAGAAAGCCACCATCACGGTGCAGGCAGATGATGGCACGTTTACCCGGAGTACGTCATTTGTTATCACGGTTAATCATCAACCTAGAATAAGCCGCCCTACCCTTCGGGATACAACGTTCGCAGTAGCGGTAAGAGCAGGAGACCATAGAGAAACGCTGAGCCCCTTTTTTTGCGACCCTGATGGAGAGATCGCTGATTTAGCATATAGCGCGAAAAATACCAGCGAGAAAAGCATCTCCCCCTCCGTCTCGCGCGATGGTTTGCTGGTCTTAACCCTCATAGATCCGGAAAGTGGAAACACAGAGACCGTTACCATTACAGCAACCGACAAGCTGGATGGCGCCGCCTCCTTCTCCATCAACGTAGACATCGATGAGGCCCCTGAGATTAAGATTGATGCGACGAGCCGTGATGAGGCTCAGTTTGGCGCATCTTATCGACTCAAGGCTACCATCAAGGATAACAAAAGGGTTGACACGGTAGCGGTGTTCATCCGTAAGGGGGGAGAACGCGACTCTACCTATGTCGAAATGAAGTTTTTAGGGGGAAATGCTTATAGCCTTATCATTGATAGCACGATGGTCACGAAGCAGGGTCTTGAGTATTACATTGAGGCCACGGATTCGGATAAGCTCACAACACGCGAGCCGCCGTCAGGCTATGCCTCCATCCAGGTGCGCGTTCCTGAGCCCGGCATCGAAAAAACGGATCTTCAACCGGGTGGCCAGGAAAAAAACGCCTATCGTCTGATCTCGATTCCCTTAGATCTGGAAAACAAAAATCCCCAGGCCGTTCTGGATGACGACCTGAGAAACTACGGATTCGATTGGCTCTTCTTTGAGCCCATTGGCGATGACCCTGAAAACTTTACTGAATTTGGCGAAACCAACGATATGGATCCGGGCAAAGCCTTCTGGCTTCTCGTCGAAAGAAAGGGCGAGCGGATCGACACCGGGCCGGGAACCACTGTGCGGACCGATAGACCCTTCTCTATCCAGCTACAGCCGGGCTGGAATTACTTCGGCAACCCGTTCTACTTCCCGATTCCCGTAGGGAATCTTGAATTGAGCAGCGAAGAAAAGCTCGTCCTTCATTGTTATGATGATACCAATCCGTGTTTCACGGCAGTGAATGAGGGGCAGAAGCAGCATACGAATTGGCATACCGTACACCCTGACGCTTCGATCATGCCTTTCGAAGGCTACGCCATCAACGTCAACGAAGCCACCACGCTCTCCATCAATCCCGACCTGTCTTCCACTACAGAGAGCACCTCGCCTGTTCAGGACGTCCTCGGTCATCCCCTTTGGGCCATTCGCATCCGTGCTCGCAGCCAACACGCCCGCGACACTGAAAACCTTGCCGCCGTCATCGCCGAAGGCTCCGCCGGCTGGGATCGCCTCGACCGCGCTGAACCGCCTCCCATCGGCGACTACGTCTCGGTCTATTTCCCCCACCCTGAATGGAAGAAAGCCACCGCGCGCTACAGCACCGACGCCCGCCCCGAACCCGACGACGGCGTCATCTGGCCCATCGAAGTGACCACGACGGTCCGCGACAAGGTCCATCTGACTTTCGAAGGCGTGGCCGATGTCCCGCCGGCGTTTGAGGTCTGGCTCGTCGATGACCTCGTGCAGACGGCGCAGAACTTGCGCCAGACGCCAACCTACGCCGTAACTGCCACCACCGACCCGCGCTCGCTCAAGCTCGTCGTCGGCAAGCCGGGCTTTCTGGATAGCGAACTGGCCGAAAGCCGGGAGGTCCCCACAAAGTTCGAACTCTTCCCCAACTTCCCCAACCCGTTCAACCCATCGACGACGATTCGGTACGCCGTGCCGGAGGCCTCGCCGGTGTCGCTGGTGGTCTACAACATGCTGGGGCAGAAGGTGGCGACGCTGATGGGTGGCGCGGAGGAGCAACCGGGGTATCACGCGGTAGTCTGGGACGGGCGCAGCGATGCGGGGACGCAGGTGGCCAGCGGCGTGTATTTCGTGCGGATGCGCGCCGGGCGGTTTGCGCAGACCCAGAAGATGGTTCTTGTCAGATAGGAGCGCGTGCCTACATACTTACCCTCGCCATCATGGAAACTCAAGAGCAAGAGATTACACAGATCCTTCTGGATGCCTACGACGGCGACGAAGACGCGGCGAACCAACTCTGGGACGCTGTCTACCAGGAATTACAGCGCATCGCCCATCGAGAACTACGCGGCGAACGTCCTGGCCATACTCTCAATACCACGGCCCTCGTCCATGAAGCCTATCTCAAACTTGTCGATCATACACGGATCACCTGGCGGAACCGGGCGCATTTTTTTTCCTTAGCCTGTAGAGCGATGCGGCGGATCTTAGTGAACTATGCCAGGGATCGCAACAGACAGAAACGCCGGACGCAGAAACACAAAGTTCCGCTCGACGAGGCGATGGTGATGGCGGAGGAACGGGGGGAAGAGTTGGTGGCGCTGGACGAGGCGCTGACCTGGCTTGCAGCCAGGGATGAACGGCTCGGGCAGATCGTCGAATGCCGCTACTTCGGGGGGCTCACCACGAGAGAGACTGCCGAGGTGATAGGCACCTCCACACGCACGGTCGAGCGGGATTGGGAGCGCGCCCGGGCGTATTTGTACAAGACGTTGCGGTTGGAAGCATAGCTACCATGCGTTCGGGCTCGGTTGACCAGATCGCTCCAAAAAATGGCGCTAATTCCATTGATACCAAATCCAGAATCACACCAAATCCAGTAGCACACTTTCGTTTTGCCGAAGACGTATTTACTTCGTCAGTCGCGGAGCCTGTGCTGAACTTGATTCAGTGCTCGTGTCGTATTGCGTACTGCGTCTTGAAAGCACTCTTACGCAATACGAAGTACGCAGTACCCTCATCAAACCACAACAGAGCTACCAGATTGGGTATCACGGGTTGGGTAAGTCAGGGCAGGTTTTTTGGTAGGTCCGGCCTTCGATGTAGGTTTGCCATTCGGCGGGCGTCAGGTTGCGGTGGGCGAGGCGGCAGGCTTGTGTTTTCCACAGTTCAAGACTGACGGGCCACACGCCCACCGCGCCGCCGGCATCGGCTGAATAGAGTTTGGATTCATCAGGGCTGAAGGCGAGGCTTTTGACGGGACTGGTGTGGCCTTTCAACGGCTCGCCAAGACGCAGGCGACGCTCGACCTCCCACAGGCGGATCGTCCCGTCGTAATGCGCCGTGGCGATCAGGCGACCATCCGGGCTAAAGGCGATGTCTTCAGCTCCGCCTTCTTCCCCGCCGGGCAGATCGCCCAGCCGGTGGCCCATCTCGACATCCCAGAGTTCAGCCACGCTTCCGGTGCCGAGCGCCAACAGGGTGCCGTCCGGGCTAAAAGCCATGGTGCCGACCGCCCCCGAGGGGCGGAACTGGCGAATAGCCTCCCGCGTGGCGAGGTCCCAGACGACGACTTCAATCTCATCAGTAAAGACAATGGCCGCCAGCTGCTTGCCGTCCGGGCTGAAGGCCAGGCCAAGACCACCGCCGAAAACAGGATCGGCCAGTGGTTCATGCAGGGGCTTCAGCGTTGCTGCGTCGAGAAGGGCGATGCTGCTACTATCGGCAAGAGCGAGGGCCTGCCCGTCCGGACTGAAAGCCAGACCCCAGAGCCGGTTGGGGCCGGTTTGTAGTTCGCCGCGATACCCTCGGGTAGCCACATCCCAGAGGACGAACCGCCCTGCTTCGCTGCTCGCGGCCAGCGCCGTGCCGTCGGGGCTGAAAGCCAGATGCGATAGGGAGCCGATAAGCCCGCTCAGAGACTCCCCGGCAGGTCGATCTGCCACGACATCCCACAAAACGACGGTGCCGTCGTCATACCCCAGAGCCAGACGTTTCTCCGCCGGATCGAGCGCCGTTCGCGCGATCTCGCCGGAGGCACGCGGCGCAGTGGCTTTGAGTTGACCAATCGCCTGTGACTTTGCAAAATCCACCAGCGTGATCTTCCCCTGTTCTTTCAACAAAAACCGCAGGCTGCCCGGCTCTAAAGGCTGATGATGTAAAAAACTTCGCCCATTGAGATAAAAGGCCTTCTGCTGCGTGTCAATCTCCCAGAAAACGAGCCCGTTCTCTTCTTCGACGATCACAGCACCGCCGTCCGTGCTGAAGGCCAGCGCTTCGATACCTTTTGCTGTGTATTGCCCGGTCAGCAGCCGGCCTGTCCGGGCGTTCCACAGCCGGATCGTGCTATCGGCATGGCTCTTGGCGAGCACTGTGCTGTCGGGGCTGAAGGCCAGGTGTTGGACCGGGCTGGTAAAACCGACCAGCGGTTGGCCGAGAGGCCGGCCGGTGGTCGGTTCTCGCAACACGAGGCTCGTGCCCCCGGCAGCGCCCGTCACCCACACCGCCCCGTCCGGGCTGAAGGCCTGGGTTCCAAACCATGCGTGATCGATCAACGGCGGGCCGATGCGCCGGCGGGTAGCAACGTTCCAAGAAAGAAGAATGCTCTGGAGGCGTGGAGGCTCCCCCGGCGGCGCTCTTTTGCTTGCCCCCCAGGCCGTCAGGACCGTGCCTTCCGGGCTGAAGGCAAGGTTAGTCGTTTTGAGTTCAAAGCCGGTCGAGAACGCTCCGACGCGTTGGCGCGTGTCTACTTCCCACAGGATGACTGATCCATCGACGGCGCTGCCGGCAGCCACCTGGGTGCCATCCGGGCTGAACGCCAGGCCGGGATTCAGCGGATCGCCGGTTTCCAGCGGGCCGAGGAAGCGACCTGAGTGCACCTCCCACAGCCGAATCGTGCTATCTTCGAGGCTCGCGGCCAGCAGAGCGCCGTCGGGGCTGAAAACGAGGCTCTCGTTATTCGGAAAACGCGTCAGAAGTGCAACCCTGGCCGGTGCGGCGGTCAGGGGCGAGCCGAAAGGCCGGCGCGTCCGCGCATCCCACAGCCTGATCGTGCTATCGGCGTGGCTCGTGGCGAGGACCGCGCGATCCGGGCTCAAAGCGGCAATCTCGGCTTGCTTGCCGAAGTAGCCTACCAGATGTGGATTGGCCTGCAAGCCTGCCAACAAACGATCCCTCGCCTCGTAGGTCTCTGCAAAGCGAAGCGCCTGCACGCTCAAGAGCAGGCTGAGGTCGAGTTGTTGCTCCTGCAGCGTGCCTGCCTTGTTGGCGACGTTGTAGGAAAGGCCGATGTCTGCCAGTTCTTCGACCTTGTGCAGGGCCTCTGTGGCCCGGTAGGCCTGCCATAAGGTGCCCACGAGCCCTCCGATCAGCGAAAGCACCACCAGCACCGCCGCCGTCACCTCGATGCGATGGCGGCGTACGAACCGGCTCAGGCGATAGCGCCGTGTTGGCTTGCGGGCCAGCACCGGGCGTTTTTCGCGGTGCCGCCGCAGGTCTTCGGCAAACTGTTCGACCGAGCTGTATCGGCGATCAGGCTCTTTGCGCAGGGCCTTCAGGATGATGTTGTCCAGGTCGCCCTTGAGCCACCGGCGCAGGCGGTCCGGCTCGGTGCTCCGCAGGCGGCTCACGGCTTCCGGCGTCGTTTGCGGTGTCCGTACCTCATCGGTGCCGCTTTCCGCCCGGATCACCGCCGTCGAGGGCTTCGCGGGCATGCGTTCACAGACGACGCGTTCGACCTCGCTCGGCGTCAGGCCCCGGATCTGGTAGGGCCGGTGCCCCGTCAGCAGTTCGTACAAGATCATCCCCAGCGCGTAGACGTCGGTAGTCGTCGTCACCGGGTTGCCGCGGATCTGCTCCGGCGCGGCGTACGAGGGCGTCATCCAACCCAGGCCCGTCCGCGTCATCGGCAGCGTCTCGGCCTGCTCCGGGTCGTCGAGCAACCGGGCGATGCCGAAGTCGAGCAGCTTCACCCGGCCCGCCCGCGTCCGGGCAGACGCCGGCTCGGCCACGAGGATGTTCGACGGCTTGAGATCCCGATGCACGACCAGATTGCGATGGGCGTACTGCACGGCCTCGCATACCGTCAGGAAAAGCCGGAGCCGGTCATCAAGGGCAAGCTGCTTACGGTCGCAATACTGGTCGATGGGTTCGCCGCGGACGTACTCCATGACGAAGTAGGGCAGGCCGTCTTCGGTGACGCCGCCGTCGAGCAGCCGGGCGATGTTGGGATGTTCGAGGCGGGCCAGGATCTGGCGTTCGTAGCGGAAGCGGCGGCGGATGGCGTCGGTATCCATCCCCCGCTTGATCACCTTGAGGGCCACCCGTTTTTCGAACTGCCCGTCATCCCGCTCAGCCAGAAAGACCGTGCCCATCCCCCCCCGGCCCAGCGGTTCGACGATCCGGTAGAGCCCCACCCGCTGACCGGCGCGGTTCGCCGCTGCGTCGTCTTCCTCACCGATCAAGCCGCGCAGGCGCGACGTGTCGAACCATGCCCGGCGGTCGTCGAGGAAGCCTTCGGCAGCACCGTGATCCACCAGCAGGCGCTCGACCTCGTGCAGCAGGTCGGAATCCTCCGCGCACCGATCCTCCAGAAAAGCCCGGCGTTCCTCAGGCCGCCGGTCGAGCGCCTGGCCGAAGAGCGCGTCGATCTCGCGCCTGCGATCATAGGGCGTTGCGTCCATCGTTGCCTCCCTCCTGCCGCCAGGAGCCGGGGCATTATCTAATTCGCTTTGGCCACGAAGACACAAAGACTTCGTGCCCCTTCGTGTCCTGGTGTCTTCGTGGTTCATACAAAGAAGACGGGTTGAAGCAGCATTAAGAAAACCGACCACCGACGCCAGGAAAGACCACGCTGGCGACGGTGCGAATCCAGCAGAATCTCTAAAACGGCACCTACGCGTCTGAGCGCAGATCTCGATACAAATAGGTGCGCGCTTTTTCCCAGTCTAGCTGCGCCGTGCGTATTCCGATGCCGAGGATGCCGGCGATTTCTTTCATGGAGTAGCCGCCGAAAAAGCGGAGTTCGATCACCTGCGCCTGCCTCGGTTCCCAGGCTTCGAGTCGCGTCAAAGCCTCGTCGAGGGCCAGCAGGTCTTCGTCGCGTTTGACGGGGATCTCGCCGGCTTCTATAAGCGATACTTCGTGCTTGCGCCCCGCGCGTTTGCGGGCGTTGCGCGCCCTGGCATGATTGACCAGGATCTGCCGCATCGCTCTACAGGCTAAAGCGAAAAAATGCCGCCGATTCTGCAAAGGGACCTGCATTTTTTGATCGACGAGCTTGAGATACACCTCGTTGACGAGGGCGGTGGTGTTGAGAGTGTGGCCGAGCCGCTCGCCGCGTAATTCTCGATGAGCGATGCGCTGTAATTCCTGGTAGACGGCGTCCCAGAGTTGGTTCGCCGCTGCCTCGTCGCCGTTGAAGACCGCCAGCAGGAGCTTCGTGACTTCATGGGTTTGCGCATCCATGATCCCCTCGAACCCTTATCAAAAAGCAGGACGTGCGCACAAATGGTATAACTGAAGAAATTATAAGAAGAAGCGAGGAAAGCTGCAAACAGGTGAATACAGGGCGGCGCTGTTTATAGCAAATCTACACAGTGAGCCGTTGAGGACCATTTGAGGGGGCCGTTGCAGAGTTGAGGAGGTTTTGGCGCATCGAGAGCCAGGGCGTACTGACATTCATTTTGAAAGGCTGATTTACTGTCGTCAGTCGGGCTTTGCCCTCGTGTGGTCCGATTTAGACCGAATCAATTCTTCCACGCTGAATGTCAGCACGCCCTAAGCCAACGCGCTCTCGTAGCCGGAGCTGCCCACGAACAGGCACGACGAGCGGGTGGCCTCGATCATCCGGGCCACGAAGTCGAGGTCGGGGCCGGCGCCGTCGTCGCCGGGACGCAGCCCCATGATGTCCATATCCGATTGCGGCGCCTGGGCCACGCAGGTGTCAAAGGGGCCGGCCATGACAATGACGCGGGCGGTCTCCGGGATGCGGCACAGATCCCGAAGCTCCTCGACGTGCAGACGCACGGCGTCTTCCTCGTCTTCATCACGAATGACGCTGATCAAGTTCAGATCGGCCTTCCATGCCCTGGAGAGCCGCAGCGCGGTGAGGATGCCCAGGTTGAGTTCTGAGCGCGCGAGGTAGTCCGCCAGCGACATATCGGGCGGTTTGGGCCGGAGCCACAGGTTGACGACCCGTTTCATGCCCAGCCCTGCCTCGGTGTGCAAGCCCAGGAGCATCACCCCGATCTCAAGCCGCGCCGCCTCGCTGATCACGGTCCGCAGTTCGGGATGACGGGCCACGTTGCGGGGCAGGTGTAGGAAGAGAATGTTAGGCCGGAAGAACGCGCTGCCCAGCGCCTGGAGCCCCGCTACAATCCCCGTGATGTAATCAGCCGAGTCCACCGTCGAGGCGGTCGTCAGGATGCCGTGTCGCTGGAGCACCTGGGCCACCGCTTTGATGCGCGGTGTGAGGTGATCCACGGTCTCGGTGGTAGCCAGGCCGAGCAGCTTGAGCGTGCCCTCCGGGCGGCAGATGTCGATCAGCAGCCGCAGCTCGCCGCGCAGTGTCGCCGGGTTGACCACGGGAACGAGCAGGCTGGGTTTCCATGCCCGGCTCGCGGCCATGTCCAGAGAAATGACTTTACCGGCAGCCCATTCGGCAAAGGCCACGAAGATGCCGCTGCGTACGCTCCCGGTCCGCGGCGTGACGCCGCGCCAGACGATCCACAGGTAGAGCCCGAAGACCACGCTGACGGCGATCAGGCTGAAGGTCGCGTTGACGATGAACATCGCGAAGATGCACCCGATGGCACCTAAGAGCGGGATGAGCCGCGAGAGTTTGAGCGTGGGGCGAAAGCTCATCAAGCCCAGGCTCTCCTCAGCCAGCAGCACCACGTTGATGACTGCGTAGGTGATCAGGAAGAACATGGTGATCAGCGGGGCGATCACGTTGAGGTCGCGCATCATCAAGCCCACGAGCACGATGCCGCCGGTGATCAGCATCGCCCGGCGCGGCTCTCCGCGCGAGCGTTTAGCCAGCCAAGTGCCTGCCGGGATAACCTGATCTTGTCCGAGCGCTTGCAGGATTCTGGGCGCACCGACCAGCGACGACAGCGCCGAAGAGAACGTCGCCCCGAGCAGGCCGGCCAGCACCGCCGGCCCCCAGATCGACTTGTCGATGAGGATCGTATAGGTGCCGACGAGTTCGTCCGTCGTACTGGCCATGGCCAGCCAGACGGCCAGCGCCAGGTAGATGACCGCGCTCAAGACAATAGCCGAGAGCGTGCCGACAGGAATGCTCCGGCGCGGATTTTTCAACTCGCCGGACATGTTGGCCCCGGCCATGATGCCCGTGGTGGCCGGAAAAAACACGGCGAAGATGATCCAGAAGTCCGCCCCGGAAAATCCGGTCTCGGGCGCGCCGGGATAGGATCCCCACAGCGTGATCGTGTGCCCGTCCTGCCAGGCCGCCGGGCTTGCGAAGATGCACACGAGCGACACCGCGATGATCGCCATCACCCCATACTGGGCCTTGAAAGCGAGATTGGCCGAGACGGCGGCGATGCCGAAAACGACGACAAATATAATCAGATCGACGAGCAGCGCCGGGTGATCCGGGAAGATCCACAGCCACCCTTCTCGGAAGCCGAACACGTACATGGCCACGGCCAGCGCCTGCGACAGGTAAAGCGGAAGCCCGACGCTCCCACCCACTTCGAACCCCAGGGACTTCGAGATGACGGCATAGGGGCCGCCGGCCCCCATCCGCGTATTCGTGGCGATCGAAGAGAGCGAAAGGCCGGTCGCCAGCGTAATGCCGTTGGCGAGCAGGATGATGAGAAAAGCACCGAGCAGCCCGGCGTTGCCCACCACCCAGCCGAGCCGGAGAAACATGATCACGCCCAGGATCGTCAGCAGCGTCGGGGTGAAGACGCCTGCAAACGTGCCGAAGCGTTTCGGCTCCGGCGGTGCCGTGCCGGCCTGCGCTTCCTGGGCCGACGTGGCAACGCCGGGTGCCTCCTCGATTGTCGTTACATCGTTTTTCATTGAACCAGTGAGGGCCGCAAGTTTCCAGGGAATCTAAAAATAACACTGAATATGTTCCCTATAACGTTGCGAAAACCTGCACTACATTCCCCGCCGGCGCCGTTTCTCTGATGCTGGATCAAAACAAAAAAGCGATCTGGCGAACGGCCAGACCGCTTGTGGCGTGGGAGAGACTTGAACTCTCGACCTTGCGATTATGAGTCGCACGCTCTAACCAACTGAGCTACCACGCCGTGTGGGGTAGGGGTTGAGGCTATGAAAATACAAATCCGGGAACCTGAATCAAACAGGCCCATTGTTCTCGCAGCCCTCGCTTTTTGTTTCTTACCAGACCATGAAGAAAAAGTTTAAACCCTGCGCGGCGCTCTTCGCCGGGCTCCTGAGCCTTGCCCTGATGCCGTCCCTCGACGCCGCAGCCCAGACGTTTCAAACCACCGGCGCTGCCGAACAGGTCGTCCGCTTCTTCGCCGACCACTCCCTCGGCGAAGTCGACGGCATGCTGACGCCCGTCACCGGCACGCTGACGTTCGACCCGACCAACCCCGCCGGAGGCCTGTCGGGACGCTTCACCGTCGATATGGCGAGCTTCGACTCGGGCATCGGGCTACGGGATAAAGATATGCGCAAGAAATACCTCCACACCGAGCAATTTCCCGAAGCCGTCTTCACCCTCAACGACGCCCGCCCCACCCTCCTCGATGCCGCCTCCACCGACGCGATCCGCCTGACCGCCACCGGATCGATGACGCTCCACGGCGTCACCCGCGATCACCTCGTCGAAGCCACGCTGACGCCGGCGTCGGAGGGCTACTACGTCCATGCCGCCTTCCCTCTGCTCCTGAGCGATTACGACATCAAACCGATCAAACGGTTTCTGCTGAAAGTCAAAGACGAAATCCGCGTCGAAGTAGACCTGACCCTGGTGAAGTAGATTTTGGAATTTAGATTTTGGATTTTGGATTGGTAAATTGACGATCCGGTTACAGCAACCGAAAGCGTACAACGTTGGAAAACCAGCACCGCTTTATTCATGGGCACGAGGTCGCTGTCTAAAACAATCCAAAATCCAAAATCTAAATTCCAAAATCGGCATGTCTTGGAGTGATGTCATTGACCAGCGGCGCGTTGTCGAGACGTTGCAGCGGGCTATAGCGAGCCGGCGCGTGGCGCATGCTTATCTGTTTTACGGCCCCGACGGCGCCGGCAAGCGCGCCGTGGCGCTGGCGTTTGCCCGAACGCTTCAGTGCGAACAGGGCAGCGACGACGCCTGTGGGGCCTGCCCGGCCTGCAATAAGGTCAGCCGCCTGATCCACCCGGACGTACACGTGCTGCTGCCCCACCCCAGCGATGCCGACCCCGCCGACATCGCAGAACGCCTCCAGGGGCTGTCCGCGCATCCGTATGCCGCTATCGACTTTGTGCGGCGGCCTTCGCTCAAAGACGCGGCGTATACCTCGAACAAGCAGGCTTTTTACGCTGTCGGGCGCATCAACGCCGAACTCCGGCAATCGATGAGCTTCAAACCGATGGAAGGCCGCTACAAGGTCGTCGTGATGACCGATGCCGACCTGATGCGCGTCGAGGCGGCCAATGCCTTTTTGAAACTCCTCGAAGAGCCGGGGCCGCAGACGGTCTTCATCCTCACCACCAGCCGCCCGGACCGCCTGCTGCCGACGATCCTCTCGCGCTGCCAGCGCCTGCGCTTTGCCCCGCTGCCCGCCGAACGCATCGAAGCCGCCCTCGTCGAACGCGACGGCATGGCGCCGGGGCCGGCTGCCGCCCTGGCCCGCATGGCCGATGGCTCCTACACCCGCGCCCTCGACCTGACCGAAAACGAAACCCTGATGGCCGACCGCGAGCTGGTCGTCGAATTGCTGCGGCTGTCTTATTCGCAACGCATCGACAAGCTCACCGCGTTGATCGAGCAGATTGGGCGGATGGGGCGCGAGCGCGTCAAAGGCATCCTGCGTCTGGTGCTGGGCTGGATCCGCGACCTGGTGCTTTACCGCACGATGGGCGCCGAGGCCGCGCTGGTTAACGTAGATCAGGCCGAGGCCGTGGCGCGCTTCATCAGAGGCGTCCCCCACGCCGACCTCGAAGCGATGATCCACCTGGTTGAAGAAGCGCTTGAACTTGTCGAGCGCAACGTCCATCTGAACCTGACGCTGACGGCCCTGTCGCAGGCGCTGGGCCGGGCCATGCGCGGGCCGCACAGCGGGCGGCTTTACGTGCCGCTGGCTGATCTTGCAACCGCTGATGAACACGGATGAACGCAGATAAAACAGCATTTGCCCAGATTATCCGCCTCCATCCGCGTCTATCTGCGGATGCAATTCTGCGGTTACAATGAACGTAGCGCGCCTTCAGACGTTAGCTAAGGATCTCCGTAAAAACCCTGGCCTTGACCATTCAACGTTGATATAGATATGGGATGTGGATCGTGTAGCAGCGGCGGCGGATGCAGCACGGGCGGCTGTAGCTCGGGGGCTTGCGGCACCGCCGCCTGCCCGTCTATGCACGTCTTCGACTGGCTCAACGACCTCGGCATCGATCAACCGACGGTCACCTACGACCTCGTCGAAGTCACGTTTAAAGCCCGGCGTAAAGGTATCTATCGCAACACCCAGAGCCTGACGCCGCACACCGGCGACTTCGTCATCGTCGCCGCCGACCGGGGCGTGGATTTCGGCTCGGTCAACATGACGGGCGAACTCGTCCGGCTGCGCGTCAAGGCCAAAGGCCAGGAAGAAACCGAGGACTTTCCCAACCTCATCCGCCTGGCTACACGCTCAGACATCGAACGCTGGGAAACCAACCGGGACTCCGAACGCGAAGCCTTCTACATCGGGCGCAAAGCCATCGACCGGCTGGATCTGCCGATGAAGCTCGTGGATGTAGAGTGGCAATTCGATCAGAAAAAAATCACGTTCTATTTCACCGCCGAGCACCGCGTCGATTTCCGGCAGCTCGTGCGGGATCTCGCTCGTAAGTTTCGGACCCGGGTGGAGTTGCGCCAGATCGGCGCGCGCGACGAAGCGGCCCGCGTCGGCGGCATCGGCTCGTGCGGGCGCGAACTCTGCTGCTCGACGTGGTTGCAAGAGTTTAAACCCGTCTCGACACAGGCGGCCAAGGTGCAGAATCTGCCGCTCAACCCGGTGCGTCTCAGCGGCCAATGCGGGCGCCTCAAGTGCTGCCTCAACTACGAGTTGGAGCAGTACATGGGCGCGCTCGAACACTTCCCCCGCGTCGATACGGCCATCACCACCTCCTATGGCCGGGGCACCATCCAGAAGCTCGACATCTTCAAAAGCGTCGTCTGGATCCAGTATCACGACGGCTCCTGGGAAGACAAACCGCTCGACGAAGTCAAGGAGATCCTGGCCACGATGACGACGGGCGACGGGCCACCCGGATCCAGCAAAAAGCGCCGGGGCAAAAAGTCGCGCCGCCGGGGAAGCCGCCCGGATACCCCGCGAAACGATGACAGGGGCAGCAAAGAAGACGGCTGAACGGTGTTTTAGTGTTATGGTGTTTTAGTGTTATAGTGTTTCAGTTTCTTTACTTCACCCAACTAAAACACTATAACACCCAAACACTAAAACACCCCAAAGATGTCCCAAACTGAGGAAATTACCCGACTTTCGGCCAGCGCATTGCGGCGGCGGATTGGCCGGGGCGAGGTCTCGCCGGTACAGGTCGTAGAGGCGTATCTGGCGCAGGTGGAACGCTACAACGGCGCGATCAACGCGGTGGTGACGCTCAATGAGCGGGCGCTCGACGAGGCGCGGCGGCTGGAGCAGCAGACGGCGCGCGGCGAGGCGATGGGGCTGCTGCACGGCCTGCCGGTGGGCATCAAAGACATCACGCCCGTGGCGAGCCTGCGCACCACCTACGGCTCGCGCCTCTACGCCGACCACGTGCCCGACGCCGATGCGGTGGTGGCGTGGCGGCTGCGCGCTGCCGGCGCCGTCATCCTGGGCAAAACCAACACGCCGGAGTTTGCCGCTGGCGGCAACACCTTCAACGACGTCTTCGGACGCACGCGCAACCCCTGGAATCCCGAACGCACCGCCGGCGGCTCGACCGGCGGCGGCGCGGCGGCGCTGGCGGCCGGTATGGTTGCCCTGGCCGACGGCACCGACCTCGGCGGGTCGTTGCGGATGCCGGCGTCGTTCTGCGGCGTGGTGGGGCTGCGGCCCTCGCCAGGGCTCGTGCCCACCGTGCCGTCCGATTATCTGTGGGATCGCCTCTCGGTGACCGGCGGCATGGGCCGCACCGCCGAAGACGTGGCGCTCTTCCTCCAGGCCGCTGCCGGCCCCAGCCCGGAGAGCCCCGTCTATCAACCCTTCGAAGGCCGCGACTTCATCGGCGCCACGCGCGAGGGCATCCGGCCCGGCTTGCGGCTGGCCTACTGCCCGGACGTCGCCGGCATCGGCATCGACGCGGGCCTCGAACAGATCTGCCGTAAGGCCGCTTTCGAGATGACGCAGGCCGGGGCTTTTGTCGAAGAGATTGCGATGGATCTGTCGATGGGCCGCGACGCGTTCCCGGCCCTGCGCGGCTACCACATGGCGGCTACGCATTACCCGCGCCTCGACAAGCTCGATCAACTCGGTGCCAACCTGGCTGGCAACATCCGCGCCGGACTGGCGGTGACCACCGAGGCGCTGGCCGCTGCCGAACACGCGCGCAGCCGGCTCTGGCACCGCTTCCGCGACTTCTTCCGCAGCCACGACTTCCTCCTGACACCCTGCATGGCCGTGCCGCCTTTCCCCGTCGAGCAAAATTACCCGGAAACTGTCGCCGGCAAGACCATGGAGACGTATTTCGACTGGTTCGCGCCGACGTTCGTGTTGAGCCTGACGGGCCTGCCCGTCGGCTGCGTGCCCTGCGGCCTCGACGACGAGGGCTTGCCCGTGGGACTTCAGATCGTCGGGCCGCCGCTGGGCGAGGAGGGGGTGTTGGCGCTGGCTCAGGCGGTGCAAGCAGCGCATCCTATCGAACTGCCGAGGTTGAGCGGATTTGAAGGTTCGTCAGAGCATTGAGGGTGAGCTACCAAAGGAACATCCAGTAAACACCATTTGTACCCATCATGGAACCAAAACGATGCATAATGGATCATGGCCTCACTCACATTAAAAGGAATACCGGATACGCTGCTAGAGCAACTCCGTCGCCTGGCGGCAAAAGAACGGCGCAGTCTGAATCAGCAGGCTATTCTCATCCTTGAACGCGCCCTCGCCGATGCGCGGCCCAGTTTCCTGGAAGCACACGACGCGTTTGTTCGCAAATACGGTCCACTCCCGATTGATGACGAGACGTTTGAAGGTTTAAGAAGCACTGACGAAGGACGCCCCTCCCCCTTTGAGGAGGACCCTGGTTGATGATTCACTATCTGCTCGACACCAACATCGTCTCCGAAGGGGCCCGGCCCCAACCCAACGCACGCGTGCGGGAACGGTATCAAGCGCACGAGCACGAGTGCGCCATTGCCAGCCCGGTGTGGCACGAGTTGGTTTATGGCGTTGAGCGCCTCGTGCCAAGCCGACGGCGCAACATGCTGACACGCTACCTGGAAGATGTGGTGCAGGCGACACTGCCGATCTTGCCCTATGATGCAACCGCCGCGCAATGGCACAGCCGCGAGCGCGCCCGCCTCGAACGCCTGGGGCGCCCCCGCCCGTGGGCTGACGGGATGATTGCTTCCGTGGCGGCCACCCAAAACCTCATCCTGGTCACCCGCAACACGGCGGATTTCGCAGACTTCGATGGTCTGCGCCTTGAGAATTGGTTCGATTGACAAACCGGCGCTCGCCCGGCCAATCCAGCAGGCCCTTCCCATCGCCCTGCCCGATCTGGCCGGGCAGAGCGACCGTTCTTAGGGATTTTCGTACCAGGGATTAGCCCCGGCCTGAATGCGTGTTTTGATCTTCACGGTTTCGCAGGTTGGTGAGGGGATGAGCCTTTTGCATTTCGTGATTGTCCGAAAAACGCCTCACGTCATCGCGCCGGGCAACCTCCGGGCTTCTTGAAAAACCGGACATCAGGCAACGGACGGCCAGCGGGGCGGGATCAGGTAGACATAGAAACATGGGGCTGTACCTCAGTAAAGACAGGAACGGAATCTTCAGCTTTGTCGCTCTTCATGACGGCCAGCGCCAGCGAGATCGGGATCAGCACGATGGTCAGGAAGAAGAAATTGGCGCCCGGAATCACCACTTGCGGCGCGACCACGGCTACCAGCACCACGAACAGGATGGGCAAGAAGCCGACGAGCAGTCCGGCCAGCACGTAGGTCAGCCCGTAAGCCCGGCGTTCCCCGGCGGTGGCCTTGACGTAACTATGCACAAACGCCGCCAGCGACAGGCCGAAGTAGCCAATGATCAAGACACCAACCAGAACGCCTGTGATAACGTTGAGCGCGCTCGTGGCCGCAGGCTGGAAGATCCCCCGGTAGAGCAGGAAGAGGAAGATGAGCGCCGCCGGGCCGTAGATCCAATCGCGCATGTGGCGTTTGTCGAGCAGGGCTTTTCGCCTGGGAAACATCAGCGTAAAGTGAAGCAGCGCTGCGAAGCCGCCCACCACCAACAGCGTCGAGATGATGCCGACGGCGAGGCGAAGCGCGTAGGCAGAGAGATACGGGCCGCCGAAGAACGAAAAGCCGAGCGTCAGGCCGAAGATGGCCAGCAGCGTCGCGCGCGCGTTGGGCGCTTTGAGATAGGGCAACAGGCCGAAGACCAGAAAACAGAAACCGATGAGAATGGCGACAAACGTCAGCGCTTTATTGGTGCCCGGCAGGTGGGTATACGTGACGTCGAGGCTGGCCGGCTGGCCGTCCCGCTCCACCACAATCGTTCGCGTCTCGCCAATAGCGGCGCGTCCCCGGCGAGACATCGCCCCGGCGTCTTCTACGGCAATGCTGCCGATGCTACGGATGTAGTCGCCTGCCTGCATACCGGCTTGTTCTGCGGGGCTGTCTTCGGCAACCTGGGTGACGGTGTTGTTGCCGTCGGTCTGATAGCCGGAGTAAGGCAGGTTGTTGACGTCGAAGATACCGAAGACGCCCCATACGGCAAAAAGCCCTGCTGCTACCAGCATCGCGGTCTTGTATCGGGCATAGCTATTTCCTTCCATGACGCAATCCTCCTGGCGGGTGTCTGAGAAACGGGTGCGATGGGCATCGGGGACGAGGCGCGGTGATCGCTTCTGGGAGGGTGACCACCGCGCCCCCGTCCTTCACTCATCCGGACAGATGATAGCCACGCTACGGAATCGACCCCGCTGTTGATGGAGACTTGCAGTCAACGGGATCGTGGATGCAGGGAACGACGGCGTTGCTCCGGTCAACGGCTGGAGGTGTTTCTCGATCGGATATAATCTTACGAGACGGAGGAAACGAAAGGGGGAAAGGGCGAGAGGGGGAAAGGGGGATTTGAATTACGAATATCGAACAAGACACGAGCCGAAGGCGACTGACCGAAGGTAAATGCCGAATACAGAATGTGCTGTCAATTCCTTCTACATTCTACATTCGTAATTCGATATTCTACATTCAAAATCTCCCTCTCCCCCTTTCTCCCTCTCTCCCTTTCGACCTCACGCTAAATCCCGTTGATTCAGCAAAAGGGCCTCTCAAAGCGACTGCCCCAACGCCGCCTCCACCTTCTGCCGGTGGCGGCGGCTCATCTTGAGTTCGGTGCCGTCGCGCAGTAGCACCATGTAATCGCCGTGGAAGTAGGGTTCGAGGGCGGCGATGCGGTCGAGGTGGACGATCGTCGAGCGGTGGATACGCTGGAAATGCCGAGGGTCGAGGCGGCGTTCGAGGTTGCTCATGGTCTCGCGCAGCAGGTGGGCTTTTTTGCCCACGTGCAGGCGCACGTAATAGTCGGCAGCTTCAATCCAATCGATCTCTTCGACGTTGATAAAAAAGACGCGCCCGCCGGTTTTGACCACCAGCCGCGTCAGGTAGGGCGCCTCGTCCGGCGGCGGCGTGGCGGCTGCGGGCGCGGCGCTGCCAGTCTGTTCGAGCAACGCCACCAGACGCTGGCTAAGGGCGTTGACTTGTTGCTGCCGGACCTGCGCTTTGGCGCGGTCGAGGGCGGCGCGGAAACGGTCGTCTTTGAACGGTTTGAGCAGATAATCGAGGGCGTGAACCTCGAAGGCGCGCAGCGCATGCTGGTCATACGCCGTCACAAAAACGACGACGGGCATCCGGGCCGTTTCGACCTGAGCCAACACCTCGAAGCCGTCCATTTCGGGCATCTGCACGTCCAGAAACAGCAAATCCGGGCCGAGTTCGCCGAGGGCCTGCACCGCCTCGCGCCCGTTGGCGCACTCCCCCACAACCTCCACCTCCGGATCCTGCTCAAGCAGCACCCGCACGCCCTCTCGCGCCAGCGGCTCGTCATCGACAATCAACGTCCGAATCCTCTCCATTTTGAATTTTGACTGTTACAAGGAATAGGGTCGCGAAAGTTGTTTTGCATCGTCGCATTTGCAGTGTTCAGCATGTCAAAATTCAAATCTCCTCAAATGGCAGTTCCAGCGTAACGAGCGCGCCGCCGTCGTCGGCGTTGGCGAAGGTGACGCGTTGGGCTTCGCCGTAGAGACGCTGGAGCCGCGCCATCGTGTTGGCCAGGCCGACGCCGTTGTGCAGGCCGTCGCCCTCGGGCAGGCCGGGGCCGTCGTCGCGCACTTGCAGGCGAAGCACGCCGTTATCCCGCGCAGCGCGGATTTCGACACGCCCGGCCCCCGCGCGCGGCGCAATGCCGTGGCGGATGGCGTTCTCGACGAGCGGTTGCAAGAGCAGGTTAGGCACCCGGGCGCGCAGCGTCTCCGGCTCGATGTCCATCTGCACGCGCAGCCGGTCGCCGAAGCGGATCTGCTCGATGTCGAGGTAGTGTTCGAGAAAGTCGAGTTCTTGTTTGAGCGAGACTTCCTGCGCGCCGCTGCTCTCTAACGTCAGGCGCAGCAGGTCGCTCAGCCCGGCGATCATGTCGGTGGCCGCCTCGTTCTTGTTGGTCCGCACGAGCGTCGAGACGGCGTTGAGCGTGTTGAAGAGAAAGTGGGGATGGAGTTGCATCTTGAGGGCCTGAAGCTGCGCCTGCGCCAGTTGCGCCTCTAGCTGCGAGGCATGCACCTCGCCCTCTTTGTATTTCCGATAATAATCCACCGCATACCCGACGCCGAGCACCCCCCAGTACATCAGCAGGTCGAAGATGATGAAAGTCAGGAAGACTCCTACAAAGAGATTCAAAAATCTGCTCGGCCCCTCGCTCATAAAAGGCTCGAACAGAAAATACCCGACGGAGGTCAAAAACAGGTGCATCACGCCGACGCCGAGGCCGAGGCCCAGATGCACGAGCGCCCAACGCCCCCATCGGTTCCGCAGCACAGCCTGTTCCTTTGCCTCCATGGAAATGGGAAAACGACGCGCCATCCACAGAATAAACGGCGTGAACGCCATCCAAGACCCCCACTGGATGAACTGGGAGGCAAAGATCCGCCCCCACGACACCGACCACGCTGCCGCCTCCGCCTCTGCTTCCTCTGGTCTCTCTACCGACATCGCAAAAAAGATCAGCGCCGAGAACACCAACGCCACCAACGTCCAGAACCCCGCAATCAACGCCCACCGCATCCAGCGGCGTTTCGGGGAAGACGTTTCGATGGATGAGTTGGCGGTCATGGTCGTTGGAGAAGCTGCTTGCAGAATGGATGCCTTATACCGCAGGAATCACGATTGCGTTGCGCCTGATGCCAATCTGCTACGCTAACACCAACCCTCCGCCCTTAAAATAAACCCAGCGTAGGATCCGAAAATAAATAAATCGCAACCGAGATTAAGATCATCAGCAAGTAGATTAATAGATTGGTGCGATGAAAAAAATTTCTCAAACGGCTTACTACTTTCTTATGTACTTTGGTCGGCAAAGTTTTACTCGCCCAGTAGTCGAAAACAGGGAAAATACAGTCCTTCGAATCATCAAGAAAATCATCAAGCTGGGCTTCCTTATCCTTCTCTCCTTTTACGCAATATTTCTTGTCACGGATAAAAGCCCGGATTGCCTTCATTCTCTCATTCATTCCTCTGTAGTATCTGCGATAATTCGTTTCAATAATCCAGAAAGGGATGGGAAGAAAAGACGCGAGAAAGAACAACCCGGTTTTGTCAAACTGTATTCCGAAACCAATGGCGGCAGTCCACAACACGAGTGCCACCTGCCGCGTCTTCCATCTAAGATTGTCAAAATGGATGATTTTTCCCCAGACCAGATCGATCTCCTTATCGAGCATCTGAATGCGAAAATCTGCCTTTGTCATTTTTCCACCTCCAACGTTTTGTAGTCTGAAAGCCGTCTAGGCGGCATCATTTCCTTCCTCCCTATCTCCTTTTAAAACAATATTCAACAATAAGTTCAATCCGACGGCCAGCAGCACCGCCAGCACGACGGTGTTGGTTAGCGTCAGCCGCAGCAGCACGGGCAGAGTGTCGAGCCATTCGGCGCCGAGGCTGTTTTGGACGTAGAGCGGCACGAGGAGAGCGACGATCAGCGAGGTGCCGGCCATCAGGAAGTTGGCCGTGGTGCCTTTGGCCTGCCCCACGAGCTTGATGCCGGCCAGCGCGATCATCCCGCAGACGATGATGAAGACGCCGCCGAGCACGGCGCGCGGCATCGCCACGAGCAGCGCGCCGAACTTGGGACACAGCCCGTATAAAAGCAGGATGACGGCGGCCACCTGCACCACAAACCGGCTCGCCACCCGCGTCGTGGCGATGATGCCGACGTTCTGCGTATAGCTCGTACACGGCAGCCCGCCCAGCACCGCCGCGACGACGCTGCCCAGCCCTTCGGCCATGATGCCCCGGTTCATGTGCCGCACCGTAAACTGCTCGCCCGCCACCGCGCACGTCGCCGCATAATCGCCGATGGACTCGACCATCGAACCGAGGTAGCCCGCGAAGATCGCCAGGATGGCCGCGCCCCCGAACGTCCAGCCGAAGCCCGGCCCGCCGTAGGGGAAAAACGACGGCAGCGCAAACCACGGCTTCTCGGCCACCAACGCCCAGTTGACTTCGCCCAACACGCCCGCCACGCCGAGCCCGACCACCCAGATGACGATGAAAATAGCCCCGCGCGCCACGATGCCGCCGAAAACCTCCCGAAAACGCACCTGCAACACAAAGATCAACCCGATGACCACACCGGCCAGGATGAAGTTGAGCGCCGCGCCGTCGCCGATTGTCAGCCGCACGGCCAGTTGCCCCAGCGCCAGGCCGATGCTGAGGATCACCACGCCGGAGACGACGGGCGGGAAGAGCCGCCGCAGATATTTCAACACACGCGAGGCACCGATGACCATCTCGACGAGCCCGCCGACAAAGACGCCGCCCCACATGGCCGGCCCACCCAGTTGCCCGGCCACCGGCGCCAGCGTCCCCACCAGCGTGGCCGACGGCCCCTGGATGATGGGCAGCCGGTTGCCGATGGTGGTCTGAAGCAGCGTCGCCACGCCCATGGCAAACAGGCAGAAGTTGATGAACTGCGCTTCGTCGCCCGCCGGCATGCCGAGCGCGCCGGCCACGGCCAGCGGCAGGATGAACGGCGAGATATCGACCAGCGTGTGCTGCCAGCCGTAGAGCAGCCGCTCGCTCCACCGCGCCGGCTTGTCTTCGATGCCGTAGACGGGGGTGACGATGGGTGGGAGATCGTCCCAGACGGCTTCTTCGGGAGCAGTGTCGTGCTTCGGTTCGGACATCAGGTGTTGGTTCTTTGTGCCGGGTTTTTTGTGCTTTGGGTTTGGAGTTCGATAAATAAGCGAGTTCGCGATAAGGATCACAGAAAACAAGATAGAACCTCTTTTTCAAGTCATCCCTCGGTTCTCCCGCGAAGGCGGGAGGCAGGCAGGGACCCATCCAGATTTCAAGGACTGCCGCCATCCCAAAAGAACTGGATGGATTCCAGCCTTCGCGGACACGAGGCGAAGCCGACTGACGAAGTAAATGACTTTTCTTTAATGTTTTTAATTACTTAAAAACTTCTAATTAACCCAACTCACGGCAAATACGGTTCTGCTCGAAAAACAAAGCACAAAGAACGAAGCACAAAGCACAAAAGAAAAGGGCGGCTCCGCAATCCAGCGAAGCCGCCCTCCTCTATCTCTAATTCCACACCGATCAAGCTTCCTCCAACGCCGCCGCCTCGGCGACGACCTGCTCCTGCACGTTGCGCGGCATGGCTTCGTAGTGGCTGAACGTCGAGGCGTGGATGCCCCGGCCCTGCGTCATCGAACGCACCGACGTCGAGTAGCGGTAGAGTTCGGCTTCGGGCACCTGCGCCAGGATCTTCTGCAAGGTTCCTTCGGCCTCCATGCCCTGGATGCGCGCCCGGCGCGTGTTCATGTCGCCCATCACCTCGCCGGTGTACGAATCCGGCACGGTCACCTCCACGTTGTGGATGGGTTCGAGGATGACGGGTTTGGCGTCGCGGAAGACGTCGCGGAAACACATGCGCGCTGCCGTCTTGAAGGCCGCCTCGTTCGAGTCGACCGAGTGCATGCCGCCGTCGTAGATGACGATGCGCACGTCGCCGACGGGGTAGCCGGCGATGGGGCCGTTCTGCGAAGCTTCGAGCACCCCTTTCTGGATGGCCCCGAAGAAGCGCCGCATGTCGATGACGCCGCCGACGATGCCGTCGATGAACTGGATGGTCGAGCCCCAGCCGGTGGTCGCATCGACGGTTTTGCGCACGCTGATGTCGGGGGGCGGCTGGAACTCGCCTTCCAACGGCTCGATGAGCATCGAGATGTCGGCGAACTGGCCGGCGCCGCCGGTCTGCTTCTTGTGCCGGTACGACGACCGCGCCTGGCTCGTGACGGTCTCGCGGTAGGCGATACGCGGCTTGCCGAACTCGACGTCGACGTTGACCTTGCTCTTGAGACGATACTGGGCAATCTTCAGATGCAACTCGCCCTGGCCGCCGATGGTGATCTGACTCAGGTGCGGATCATGCACCACCTTGAGCGACGGATCTTCTTCGACGATCTGATGCAAGCCCTGCGCCAGCTTGTCTTCCTCACCCTCGTTAGCGGCCTTGATCGACGTCCGGTAGCGCGGCGCGGGGAAGTCGATGGGCGCGATGACGACGTTGGAGCCTTTCTTACGGAGCGTGTTGTTGGTGTGCGTATTCCGCAGCTTGACCAGCGCGCCGATGTCGCCGGCCACCATCTTGGCGACGGTGTCTCGCTCGCGTCCGTTGAGGGCGTAAAGCTGCCCCAGCCGTTCGCCCGATCCGGTTCCGGCATTCTCCAGGTCCATGCCCGACTCGATGGTGCCGCTGTAGACGCGGAAGAACGAATAGTCGCCTACGTGCTGCTCGGCCATCGTCCGGTAGACGAACACCACCGGGCTGGCGCCGACGTGGGCCTTGACGGGGTCGCCTTCGGTGGTTTCCGCCGGCGGCATCTCTTCGGGCGAGGGGCAGACGTTGTCGATGAAGCTCATCAGCCGCGCCACACCCACGTTGTCGGTGGCTGTGGTGCAGAAGATGGGGAAGAGTTCGCGGTTGATCATGGCCGTGTGCAGGCCCTGCCGCATCTCGTCTTCGTCGAGTTCGCCTTTGTCGAAGTACAGTTCCATGAGCGCTTCGTCGTTGACGGCGATGTCTTCGATGAGCGCGTTGTGGAGTTCTTCGGCCTCTTCCTGGAATTCAGCCGGGATGTCGCTGACGACAGGCTTGCCCTTCTGGCCGTCGGGGAAGGTAAGCTGCTTCATCACCAGCACGTCGATGATCGTGCGATGATCGCCGCCCGGAAACTGCACCACCGTAGCGCTGGCGCCGAAACGCTCTTTGATCTGGCCGACGAGCTTGTTGAAGTCGGCGTGCTGCCGGTCGAGCTGGTTGATGACGAACATCAAGGGCTTGCTGTTTTCTTCGGCATAGCTCCAGGCCAGCTCGGTGCCTACCTCGACGCCCTCGGTGGCATTCATGACAAAGATCGCCGTGTCGGCCACTTTCATCGCCGCAACGACCTCGCCGATGAAGTCCGGATAGCCAGGGGTGTCGATGATGTTGATCTTGTACTTATTCCACTCGGCGTGCAGCAACGACGAGAAGATCGACATCTGCCGTTCTTTCTCGCTGTTGTGATAATCGCTGACGGTGTTGCCTTCTCCAACCGATCCCATCCGATGGGTGGTCCCACTGACAAAGAGCATCGCTTCGGCCAGCGAAGTCTTGCCGCTGCCCTGATGCCCGACCAGGACTACGTTGCGGATGTGACCCGCGTCAAAAACGTTCATCTACGTCGTCCTCCTCATTTGTGATGTGACAAGTCCAGAAAAAGGCGCCACCAGATCCCGGCAGGAGCCAATCCCGCCGGGCCGGTGGCGACGCGTTTGCGTAAAACGTAATGCGTAAAACGTAAGGGGGCCTCTAGAGACCTTTCTACAAGCACCCTTACGTTTTACATTTCACATTTTACGATAAAGCTTAGCTTGACTAAGATACTCGCGTAACGAAAATAATCAAGCCACGTGCCCGGTCTCGATGCCGAAAAATGCGGTTTTCTTGTAATTTGCACGTTGAGGGGGCTCGCTGCGCTCGCTGTCATTCATGGTCATTAGCACGCTTCGCGTGCGTCAGTTGCGCCTGCGGCGCGTCATGTGTTCGCTTCGCTCACGGTCATTAGCACGCTTCGCGTGCGTCAGTTGCGCCTGCGGCGCGTCATTGGTTGTCAAGGTTAACCCAAGACGATAAATGACAGCGAGCGAAGCGAGCAAATGACCATGAACGACGTGAACGAAGCGAACAAATGACGCGACCGAAGGGAGCCCTCCGAGAACACTTCCCCCTCAAACGATTTTAACCCACCCCACCATCCCCCATCCACCATCCAAAACCGCCCCCTCATGGCCTGGTTCGAGCGTAAGAAGAAGGGGATTCTGACGACGCGCAGCGGGCAGCACGACATCCCCGAAGGCCAGTGGATCAAGTGCCCCGGCTGCACGGAGATCATCAATCGACGCGAGTTGCTCGATAGCGCGTGGGTGTGCCCCAAGTGCAACCATCACCTGCGCATGAACGCCCTCGGCTATTTCGAACTGCTCTACGACGACGGCGCCTTCGTCCTGCACGATGAGCACCTCGTCTCGAAAGATCCACTCGAATTCTACGACCGCAAGTCCTACACGCAACGCCTCGAAACGGCGCATCATAAGACGAAAATGAACGCGGCGGCGCGCTCGGCCATGGGTGTCGTCGGGGGGCATCCGCTCTCGGCGGCAGCGCTCGACTTCAGCTTCATCGGCGGGTCGATGGGCTCGGTCGTCGGCGAGATTGTGGCGCGGTCTATCAAACGGGCCTATACCGAACGGGTGCCGCTGTTGGTGATCTCGCAGAGCGGCGGCGCGCGCATGATGGAAGGCGCCCTGAGCCTGATGCAGATGGCCAAGACGAGCGCCCACCTCACCCGCCTCGACGACCTCGGCCTGCCCTACATCTCGCTGCTAACCAACCCCACCACCGGCGGCGTGACGGCCTCGTTCGCCATGCTCGGCGACATCAACATCGCCGAGCCGGGCGCGCTCGTCGGGTTTGCCGGGCCGCGCGTCATCCGCGAGACCATCGGCCAGGATCTGCCGCCGGGCTTCCAGAGCGCCGAATTCTTGCAAGAACACGGCTTCGTCGATATGATCGTAGACCGCCGCCAGCTCCGCCAGAAACTCATCCACCTGCTCGATCTGGTGTTGGAGTAGTTGCGGGTTGCAGTTTTAGCCCTTTCGCCGTAATTAGAAGCCCGAAACGGATCAGCCGTCTTGGGAGGCTAGCTCGGGCGAACGATGTGGATGACGTGGATTGCGATCATTGGAATCGGTTGATTCAAGATGCAATCTCCATGTGTAGAGGCCGGATCGTCAAACTAGAAGTGGAGGCACGATGATGGATGATCTGAAAGATCAAGTCGAGCGACTCAGATTTCAGCTACAGCTGTTAGCGGAATCTCTGGATCATCATGCCTATCCAATCCAGACCCTTGTCATAGCGCTGGACTGGGGTGACGAGGAGTTGACGCTCGCAATTGACATTTTTGAGAAGTACAGCCGCCAACTTGAGTCAGGAGAAAAGGTTAGCTGGGTTGCCTTCGAAGAAGAATTTCAAGACCAGCTTAACATTTCATATCAAGCGTTGAAATCAATCATCCTTGCCTTCTACAGAAATAGACAGTGGCTTGATGTGTGCGTAGCCTACGCCCAGGCCCACGATGTTGCAGAGTTCTGGGAAATAAATGACCGAGAGCCCGAAAGCCTCGATACTTTCAAGCGTCCTGCTCGAAAGCAGATCCACAATATCCGCAGAGACTCTACTACGGGTTCTGAAACCAGAATTGGATGAAATTCCTCTCTGCCCCCGTCCTCCTCTTCCTCGTTGCTCTCGCCCTTGCCACCGGCTGTGCGCGTTCCGGGGCTGATGAAGCACAAGCGGCAACGGAGCCGATGACGGAAGCGTCTATCACGTTTCGGGAGATCGACTCGCCGGCGGCGGCGGGAAGCGGGTTGCCTGATCTGTTCGTCACGCCGGGCGGCGAGGTGCTTTTGAGTTGGGTCGAATCGGGGGCGGAGAAAAAGTCGGCGCTGCGTTTTGCCCGGCTCGTCGGCGAGGCGTGGAGCGCGCCGCAGACCATCGCCGAGGGCGACGACTGGTTCGTCAACTGGGCGGATTTTCCGTCGATTGTGGCGCTTGACGATGGCACGCTGGCGGCGCACCTGCTGGTCAAAAGCAGCCCGGAGACCTTTTCCTACGACGTGCAAATCACCCAATCGCGCGACGGTGGGCAGACGTGGAGTTCCCCCACAAAACCGCATCGCGACGGCACGCTGACCGAGCACGGCTTCGTGTCGATGCTGCCGGGACGTGATGGGCGGTTGCTGGCCGTCTGGCTGGACGGGCGCAACACCGGCGGCGGGCATGGCGGCCACGGCGGCGGCGCGATGACGCTGCGCGCGGCCACCCTCGGCCCCGACGGCACCCTCGACGACGAAGCCGAACTCGACGACCGCATCTGCGACTGCTGCCAGACGTCGGCGGCGCGCACCCAAAACGGCGTCATCGTCGCCTATCGGGATCGATCCGAAACAGAAATCCGAGACATCGCTGTGGTGCGGCTGGGCGAAGACGGCTGGTCGGCGCCGCGCGTGGTGCATGAGGACGACTGGAAGATTGCCGGATGCCCGGTCAACGGCCCGGCCCTGGCGGCAGACGGCGCCCGCGTCGCCGTAGCCTGGTTCACCGCCGCCGGCGACACGCCGCGCGTCCGGCTGGCGCTCTCTTCGGACGAAGGCGCCACCTTCGGCCCGGCCATCACCATAGATGACGGCAACCCCATCGGACGCGTCGATGTGGCGATGTTGCCGGAAGGCGGGGCGCTGGTAAGCTGGGTCGAAAAGATCCAGGGCGGCGCAGCCATCCGCATCCGCCGCATCCACCCCGACGGCACCCGCGAAGCCTCCGCCACAGTAGCACCGACCTCTCCCGAACGTGCCAGCGGCTTCCCCCAACTCACCCGGCGCGGCTCCGATCTTTACCTCGCCTGGACAGACGCCGCCACCGATCCTACCCGGGTCCACATCGCCGTCGCTTCGCTGTGAGGGTGTTATGGTGTTTTGGTGTTTTGGTGTTATAGTGTTTCAGTTGATGGTAGCAATGCGCTTTGTGGTGAACCCTGGTCCGCCCGGCGATAAATCACCGGGCTCAGCAGCACAAGGACGCTGAAGCGCCCTGTTTTAGCCCCGTTGGGGCTTGAGCCGCTGAGCCCGGTCCTTCAGGGCCGGGCGGTGTGGCGCTTTCAATATCTTGCGCATGCCTACCTGAAATCACACTAAAACACTATAACACCAAAACACCAAAACACTTTTCTATGTAGGGGCATCCCCGACGCCGTCATCAGGCCTTCGCCCTACAGCACATGCAAGGGCTTACCGATCCCGGATCCAGCGCGTGTTTCGTATCCTTCCTGTGCCGTTGCTACACGAGGACGGCTTTCCTGATACGAAGCTGAACACGCCATGACACACCTTGATACAACGCCCCCGCATGGGCCTACAGGATGGAACCACGTGCGCACGATCCTCGTGCCGACCGACTTTTCGCCGCGCACCGATAACGCCTTTTCATATGCCCTCGGCCTGGCGAGGCAGGTCGGGGCCGAAGTGCATCTGATGCACGTGATCGGGCCGCTGGAGGGCGAAGCTTACAGCCCGCTGCGCTATACGCCCGAAGCCCAGGTGCTGCATCACGATCCGCAAAAAACCATCTACGACCTGCTGGCCGCCACCCTGGCCCGGCACGATGCCGAAGGCGTACACGTCGAACTGGTCAGGCAGCGCGGCATGAAGCCGGCCCCGGCCATCCTCGACTATGCCCGGCGCGAACACATCGACCTGATGGTCATCGGGACGCATGGCGCCCACGGGGTGCGGCGGCTCTGGCTCGGCAGCGTGGCCGAGCAGATCGTCCAGCAGGCGCCGTGCCATGTGCTGGTGGTACACGAGCGCGACGAGGGCGAGGCCTCACCGCAGGCCATCAAGCGGGTGCTGGCGCCTATCGACTTTTCGGACACCTCGCGGGCGTTGCTGCGCCGCGCGCGGGCACTCGCCGAGGCCTACAACGCCGAGATCGACCTGCTGCACGTCATCGAAACGCCGTCGTTCCTCAAACCCATCACCGGCCTGGCCACCCTCGGCGATCTCGCGCCGGACGTCGGGGCCAAGGCCGAAGCCTACCTGAACCGCCTGCGCGACGAAACGGGCGCCCCGTCATTGCGCGTCCGGACGCATCTTGAAGAGGGACAGCCGGCCTCGCGCATCGTCCAGTTTGCGCAAGAGCACGACACCGACCTGATCGTCATCGCCACGCATGGGCTTTCGGGCATGAAGCGTTTCTTCCTCGGCAGCGTAACCGAACGCGTGGTGCGCGCCGCCCCCTGCCCTGTCTTTTGCGTGAAAACCAACGGAGAGCCAACGTCTGAAAAAACCAATCACGCGGTGCCGAAAGCGGAGGAGGCGGTATAGCAGGATGTGTAAAACGTAAAGCGTAAAACGTGAGGGTGCCCTGTTGAGACGCTATCAGGAGCACCCTTACGTATTACGTATTAATGCGAATTAAGGGTTGGGGAATTGGGGCATACCTGCCAGGTTTTCAAAACCTGGCAGGTATGGTTTTCGCCGTTTTCAGCTTGTTTTCAACGGTTTTCTATTTCAACGCTGAATTCGCAT
>JANQES010000068.1 GCA_028278205.1 Rhodothermales bacterium | reverse complement strand
TAGAAAGTTTCGTCGTTCGATGGTGTCTGTTCTTTCAACCTGCCGCTCAAAACAACGTTCGGAATCCTTCCTGGGCGAAATGCCGGTCATTCGTGAGCATATCGTTGATGCCTTCCGCCTTCATGGTGTTCATCGAAATGCAATCTGTGAGGCTGTAGCCCTTGTCAAGACGGGCTTCGTAAAGATGCCAGCCCCGCGAAGAAGGACTGGCGGCTCTGCTCTTTTACATCAACCTGTGGATCAAGATAAAGGCTTCGCACAAATGCTGACGCTCGGCGTCGAACCTGCGGTCCCCATCCCGCAAAGAACGTGAGGAATTCGATGAGCACCTCATCAGTAGTAATGACGATGCTTCCGCTGAGCGACTCGCCCGCTGCAACAGCCTCTTGGTGGCAGCTATCTCTCACATTGAAGAGGGCAATCCAGTAGAAGGCATCAGCAAATACCATGCTCACGAATACCTCTTGGGCGTGCCGTAGATGTAATGGTCGTGCTCTGTGGCGCCGTCCGTTGGGAGCCTGTCAAGTTCTTCCTCAGGAACGTCTTTCATGAGGTCTACGGCTCTTTCCCAGAAGGGCTTTTGCTGAGTCGCTTCTTTGCCGTCGGTCTCGTCCGCAGTTTCGGTAGCGTCAAGCATGAGCTTTGCGACGCGATCTTGCTCGGCGGCGGGAAGGGCGCGGACGCGTTCGATGGCTTTCTGTAAAAGAGCCGTCATTGGATTCTCCGTTTTGTTTTCTTGAGGATATAACGGATTTTCGAGATTCCGGATTCCTCTCCACGCACCCATGAAGTACGCGTCCCATGAATGAAACGGCCAGAACCTTCCTCTTCGACCTGCTCAACACGCCCAGCCCGACGGGGTTTGAGGCGCCGGGGCAACGCAAATGGGCCGCCTATGCCCGCTCCTTCGCCAACGCCGTCGAGAGCGACAGCTACGGATCGGCCTGGGCCACGTTGCAAGGCGCCGACGGCGCGCCCCGCCTCATGCTCGAAGCCCACGCCGACGAGATCGGCTTCATGGTCAACAACATCACCGAGAAGGGTTTTCTGAACGTCATCCCGGTGGGCGGCTCGGACCTTGCCGTGGCGCGAGGACGACGCATCCACATCCTGACCGACGACGGCGTGGCGCCCGGCGTCATCGGCATCACGGCCATCCATTTGCGGCGGGATAAAAAAGAGGAGAAACTCCCCGAATGGCACGAGATCTACGTCGATATCGGCGCGGCGAACCCGGATGAGGTGGCCGGGCGCGGTATCCGTGTCGGGCATCCGGCGGTCTTTGCCGAATCGGTCGAGGAGACGTTGCCGGGGCGGCTCACGGGGCGCGCGCTCGACAACCGCATCGGCGGCTTTATCATCGCGCAGGTGCTGGCCCGCCTCGCCGAGGCCGATCCGCGACCGGCGGCGACGGTCTACGCACTCAATTCGGTGCAGGAAGAGATCGGCGGGTTCGGGGCGCAGATGGCGGCCTACCGCCTCGCGCCCGACGTGGCCGTGGTGCTCGACGTGACGCACGCCACCGACACGCCGGGCCTCGAACAGGCCAAGCACGGGCAGGTCAAGCTCGGCGGCGGCCCCACCGTCAGCCACGGCGCCGCCAACCACCCGCGCGTGGTCGAACGCCTGATGGCTGTGGCCGATGAAGCCGGCATCCCCTTGCAGCACGAAGCCACCTCGCGCTTCACCGGCACCGACACCGACAGCATCTTCATCACGCGCAGCGGCATCCCCAGCGCGCTGGTCTCGCTGCCGATGCGCTACATGCACTCGCCCGTCGAAACCGTCGCGCTCGAAGACGTCGAACGCTGCATCGACCTGCTGGCGACCTTCGCCCAATCGATCAAGGAAGACGATGTGTTTCGGGCGGAGATTTGATTGGTTTGGCAGGCGAAATAGTATTACGGCATCCTTCAAGGTCTCCTTTCGCTCATCGATCGGCGTCGGTCATTTACCTTCGGTGTCATTGGCGTGCTGCGCACGCGTCATTTGCTCGCAGTGCTCACGTCATTGATTGTCGATTTAACCCATAACAATCAATGACGCGCCGCAGGCGCAACTGACACGACCGAAGGGAGCAATTGACAGGGCGCGAAAGCGCCCGAATGACCACCCGTTCACCCCTGTTGTGAAATCAGGTAGATCACAAAAACCACGATCAGCGCCAGCAGCACAGCGAAGGTGATCTTGACCCAACTCCACGGGCGCTCGCCCGACACCTGGCCGGTGCGCGCGTTGACCATGAACCGGTAGACTTTGTCCTGATAGCGATAGGCGCTGATCCAGACCGGCAGGAGCAGGTGTTTGAACGTCACGTCGAAGTACTGCGTGTCTTTGCTGAGGATGCGCTGCGCGTCGCCGCCGATGTCATGACGGATGGTCTGGTTGATGACCGGCTCCATGCGCCCGGTCGCCAGGTCGAAGCCTTGTTCGAGATCGACGGTGTAGCTCTCGGTGCGGAAGCCGCTGAGATAGGCGTCGGTGTAGGGCGCCACGGCCTCCAGATCCCAGGGTTCGAGCTTCATCATGTATTTGCGCGGCAACGAATCGCTGGCGACGACGAGCACGTCGTCGAAGGAGTTGTGGACGGTGCCGCTGGCGGGGTACCACCGCGTCTTTTGCACCTGCCGCGTCCGGGTGACGGGTTTGCCGTCCTCCATGGCGGTGTAGGTCTCCGTGACGTAGTAGTGCTCGCCGCGCTGGCCTACGTAGCGCGTGGTGGTCTCGGCGTCGTAGGTCCAGTGAGGGATGTACATGCCGTTGAGACCGCCCTCGCGCCGGGCATACTCCTTGAGCTTGTTGGGCGCAAACCACAACTTTTTCAACCACTGCTGATAGTGCTCCCGCGCCGCCCGGTCATCGATCTTGAACGGCAAAAGCGCCTGCGGTTTGATCAGCCGCGTAGACGCCTTTTCGTGGACGAGCGACGAGCCGCAGAACGGGCATAGATCCGAGGTGATATGCTCGTCGAAACTGGTCTGTGCGCCGCAGTTGGTGCAGCGGGCCGTGAGCACCTCGTAGGTCTCCTGCCCCGCCCTGAGTTGCGCGAGATACTCCTTAAAATCGCGTTCCTCAACAGCAGTAGCAACAGCCTCTTCCTCTGCCTCGATCTCATTCTCGGCCCCGCAATACGGGCATTTCAGCACATTCGTGCCGGGCGCAAACTTGAGATCCGCCCCGCAATCTTTACATGAAAACTGACGAAGCTCCATGGGTCGATTTTGGATTTTGGATTTTGGATTTTGGATTGTTTGGACTCATCAAATCCACTAGCCGAAAAAGCCGCGACGGCCAGAACCGCTGCGGCTTCTTCGGTTGAGTAAACAGGTTCGGATCAGATGAATCCAAAATCCAAAATCTAAAATCCAAAATTGGTTCACTCCGAAGGAGGAAGCGGCGGTGGCACGGCGGGGAAAATACCCTGCAGGGCCTCCACCTCGCCGGCTTTGGTCCACTGGGCCATGCCTTGCGTCCAGACCAGCGAGTCGCGGGTGAGGGTGCCTTGCTGGACCTGCTGCTGGAGCGTCTGCATGTCGTACGGCCCCGCCTGCTGGCCGCCGACGGCCACGTGATAGGTGGTTTGCTGCGGCAGCGGCGGCGGCGCGCTCGGGCCGGCGGCCGGCGGCGCTTGCTGCGCCTGCGCCATGGCCTGCGTCATCTGCTGCGCCAGGCCGAAGCCCATCCCGGCGCCAAGGCCTGCACCGGCCAGCCCGCCGCCGCCGGGCTGCGTCGCGGCTTTTTCCATCGCCTGCGCCGCCTGGAATTGGGTGTAGGCCCCCAGATTGCCGATGACGCCCATGCTCGTGCGCTTGTCGAGCGCCTCCTCGACCGCCGGCGGCAACGAAATGTTTTCGACGAGCAGCTTGGTCAACTCCAACCCGTATTCCTCGAACTCCGGCTGGATCTTATCGAGGACGAAGTCGCCGAGTTCGTTGTAGTTAGAGGCCATGTCGAGCACAGCCAGTTTGCTCTCGGCGACCTGATCGGTGAAGCGCGTCACGACGAGGTTGCGCAGTTGATCGGTGATGTCGTCGGTGGTGAAATGACCGCTGGTGCCGACGACCTCGCGCAAGAACGTGGCCGGGTCTTTGACACGCATGGCGTAGGTGCCGAAGGCGCGAATCCGCACCGGGCCGAACTCCGGATCGCGCAGCATCACCGGGTTTTTAGTGCCCCACTTCCGATCAGTAAACTGGCGCGTCGAGACGAAGTAGACTTCGGCCTTGAAGGGGCTTTCGAAGCCGTGCTTCCATCCTTTGAGCGTCGAAAGGATGGGCAGGTTTTTCGTCGTCAGCGAGTACATGCCCGGCGGGAAGACGTCGGCCAGTTGGCCTTCATTGACGAACACCGCCGATTGCCCTTCGCGGACGGTCAGCTTGGCGTCATATTTGATCTCGTTGCCGTAGCGTTCGAAGCGGTAGACGAGTGTGTCTTGCGTGTCGTCGAGCCATTCGACAATGTCGATAAACTCGCCCTTGATCTTATCCCATAATCCCATATTTACTACCTCCTTGGTCGTCTCGGAATGGGGTGTTAAGAGGCTGTTCAGGTTTTGGATTCTGGGCTGCGCGCGCTCGCCTTCAGACCCAAAACCTGAACAGCCTCTAAGAAGCCTCCCCTGATGACTCCTGAGGAGGGTCGTGGAGAGACTCTGGCCTGATCTGGAACAACGATAGGAGATATTACAATGAATCGCAACCTGCTTTTTTAGGCATAGGTCGTTAAAACACTTCAAAATAAATACTCCGCTCGACCGCCGTTTGGGGTCCTTTTTGGCACTTTTTCCACCGGGCGAAATTTTTTTTGGCCCGGCATGATCCATTCCGGGTCGAAAAATCGAATATATAAGTGTACGGCACTTCTATACTCGGATGCATTTCTTATCCGAATAAGGTCTGGTGGGACCTGCTAGGTCCGGCGCTCTGGTGGGGGGCGCCGGACCTTTTTTGTTTTATTTTCCGCACCGCAGCAACCACCATGAACAAATCCTACCCTGGTGCATAAAATGTTATGTTCCCAGAACGTGATACCCCCAGACCGCGACCATGAGATCAATTTGAGATAAATCAAGGCGATTGCTCGGGGTGAACGTCGATACGCCCTGAACAGGAGCGGCGAGCGCCAAAGAAACGACTGATCCATATGTCAGACGTTATCAAGCAGCATACAGAAAGACGAATATGAGCAGTGAAATGTGGGTGGCCCTTATTGGCCTGATCGGTTCGTTGATTGCAGCCATTATTGGCCTCTATGCAAAATACAAGTCGTCGCAGTCGATGGCTCAGGTGAAAGCACTCCAACTCCGCCACACGCAGGAACTTCAAGAGCTGAAGCATGAATTTGCCAAAGACCTGGAAGCCTACAAACATCACCTCAAGCAAGAATCAGAAAAAGCAAAGCAGCTTCTGGTCATCCACGACGAGGAGATGCGAAAATCTTTGAACCACTTGCAGCAAGCCATCCAGGTGACGCAAGAACTCAAAGATGCCATCTATACTATCTTGGATGCAGCCGAAGGCAGCATCGACGAAGGAACGATCTTGCAGGTAATCGAGAAAGCGGAGAAAGTCAAAACGACCTTCCAAGACATCGTGGGCGGCTCTATCGATACCGCTGAAGAGAAAACGTTTCACAAGGTGAAGAATATAGCGCGGCGCATGGCCAGCGCATTGCGCAATGCCTTAGACCAGGACGAAGGCCAGAGCGTCGTCTCTGAGACGCTACGGCAAACCCTGCGTTTGTGGCGCATCGAACTCACGGAAAGACAAAACGTACTACGAGACAGCCGGACCAAACTACTCTACCCCCATCAAGAAAATCAGCTTTTCTTGGAGGATAAAGTAACGCCTCTTTTGGATGCAAAGATAGATTCGGATGATGGATAAAGTATCAGTGCTCTGGGTAGACGACGAGACGTTGACTGATTTGGAACCGCTCCAGAGAAACGTCGAAAAAAAGCTTCCTCTGTCTATCGACTTTGCGTCTACGATATCCGTTGCCCTGGGAAAGCTGAAAAAGCAAAGCTACGACGTCATTATTGTAGATGTTTATCTGGAGGTAGGCTACCTGGGTTTTCTTTCCGAAGAGGAAAAAAAGACGATTGAGCGCTATAAAAGACACTCCGGCATTTCCCTCGTCGAATTATTGCTAAACGGGCACGTAGAAAGTCAGAAAAATGCCCCTTTCTTACTCTACATCTGTAGTAGTTATTTGATCGAAGTATTAATGAGCGAGTACGAGATCATCAATCCGGGCAGGGTCATTCCCATCCACAAAAGTGACCTGTTGGATGATGAGCATTATGCGTTGGAAGTATTTACAGATATGTATAACCGTGCCCAAGTCGGCGCCGCGCAAACCACCGCTGTTGCCAATACGGCATCCCTCACAGAGCACGTCCACACGATGTTAAGCTTTCCGAGAACCTTTCATCAATTGCTTCACGACCACGATACGTTGCTTCGGAATCTACAAAACACGATCAAAAGGACGATCAGCCATCTGGGGCCGAACCCCTTTAAAAACCCGCTCAGTCTTTCACTAACCAAATCGGAAGAAATAGGCAAAAAAGCAGCACGAAAACTCCTGAGATACCATGAACGATTTCTGAGCGAGATACGAGCCAAAAACTATGACGTGCCGGAGGCCCTGCTAAACGATTTTGCCGAGCCCATGAAGCAAGTGAAGAGTTTTATCCAGGGAGGAAAAATGCAATTTGTAGACATGTATAAGGTGTGTGATGCCATTATCAACGATCATAAGCGTTTTAGACCATACACCTATCCGAAGGAGTTGTTAAAAAATGTTATGAAAGAAGCGGATGACCTGAGGAGACTTATCCGATTATATGACCTCAATAATCTCTTAATCCGCCTAGAAGAATCGAAAGAGAAGTATAAAACCTATCGGGATTATATTGCTTCGAGCGCAGGAGTTAAACCTGCGATGAAAGTATTTCCATTGAGTAATCTGCTCGACAGGGCCGTAAGAGACGTAAAATCCTTTGCCGATTTTCATCGCGTCAAGATCAGGCCCTTCAAAAATCGGTGCAAAACCGTGAAGATCAAAGGGGTACAAGACGACCTCAAGAACGTATTCCGTAATATTTTGACCAATGCTATCAAGTACAGCATCCGGCCTAGCTATAATGAGGATCCGTGGATTATAATCAGGGTCGCGTGCATCAGGGAGCACCTGTTCGTTGACATCGAAAACTGGGGCATTCAGATTACAAAGGATGAAATTGAACGCCGGTTGATCTTTCGGGAAGGCTTTCGAAGCCCGCTCGCTCGGGATAAAGCCGATGGTACGGGTGTTGGCCTCGCTCACGTGTATCAAGTCATCAGAGATCATGAAGGGGAAGTCATCGTCACGAGTGTTCAGGAAGCAGGGAATAAATATACCACTACCTTCACAGTAAAATTGCCGCTTGTAACCTCGTGATACCCCCACCTATAATGGAAATAAAGAGCCCTGAACAGGTAATGAAGCGCTGGCTTGAGAGCGCGCTCTTTGATATTGAGATCGAGATCGGCTACGGCAACGGTGAGTTTTTGTGTAATCTGGCGCAATTCGACCAGGGTGCCCGCTACATCGGCGTCGATGCACAGGACCAATGCCGGGAAGAGGCCATGACTCGGGCCAGAGACAAGGAGTTAGACAACGTCCTCTTTCTTCAAGGCTATGGGTGTGCCTTCCTCCAAAAAATAGCGCCGGAGTCTATCGACGTGATTCATATCTATTTTCCGTCACCGACCGACCCACGCACGCACACCTAT
The DNA here is from genome assembly GCA_028278205.1 of Rhodothermales bacterium. Classification (GTDB taxonomy): domain Bacteria; phylum Bacteroidota; class Rhodothermia; order Rhodothermales; family Bin80; genus JANQES01. The sequence goes on along the minus strand of JANQES010000068.1, from coordinate 18,769 downwards.
CGCTGGGAACCCTTGATGACCGAGTGCTTTGTCGATCAAATCTACCGGGTCCTTCGAATAGGCGGTGTCTTACGGCTCGTTACCGATCACCTTGGCTACTATCAGCGTTCTTTACGATTGCTCAAGAAAGCAGGGTTCTGGTTCAAGGAATGGGAACCGCATTCGTTTCCTATACCCCGCAACTTCCTTGTCAATACACCCTTTGAACGAAGGTATCGTAAAGCTGGTCGCGAGATCTATAGTATTTATGTCATCAAATAATCACGCGGTCCGGCGCTGCGTGCATGCCTGAATAGGTCAAAGTACCGTCACAGAGAAAGTGATGGATTGGACACCGTGAAACGTAAAACGTAAGGGTGCCTGCTCCAACGATTTTGCAAGCACCCTTACGTTTTACGCCTTTACGTTTTACGCCTCATCAATCACGAGAAATAAACAGCGAGAGCACGTACCAGAAGAGCAACGCCACCGAAGCAAACAGTTCCAGGGCCGCCCCGACGTAGCGGTCTTCGGGAAAATGGTTGAGCACGTTGGAGGTATCGTAGAGAATAGCCCCGCCGGCCAGCGCAATCATGCCGACCGAGAAGAACGTGCCCAGGTGAAACCCGAAGAGCACCGAGGCGACGATCAACACGATAGCGACGATAAAGCCCCACCGCAGCATGCCGCCGAGGAAGGAAAAGTCTTTGCGCGTGAAAAACACGACGGCCGTAAGCCCGGCAAAGCCGAGGATCGTCACCGACGCCGCGCTTTCGATGGCGCCGGGGGCGTACGCCTGCGCGATGTAGAGCAGCGGCACAAAGATGATGGCCTCGGCCAGCACAAACGCGCCAAGCGCCCCGTACTGCGCCGGCATCGACAGCGAACTGAAAGCTACCTTGCTGGCAAACCATCCCACGATGATAAACCCACCCAGCACCACCAGCCAGGAAACGCTCAGGATCGCCTCGGCGATACTCGCGGCCATACCGCTCTCGAAGAGAAACATTTCGATGGCGACGAACGCCAGAATCGCGCCCAGCAGATGCAGATAAGTCCGCATGATAAAGGTCGCGCGCGCGCTGACATCCAACGAGGCCACCGGCGCCTCACGAGGCATTCCGTACGATGCGTCCATAGTTCGAGAATCTTGGTTGATTGAAGAAGAAACGGTGTGCCGTATGCAACGGATCAACCGTAAAGGGGTTCGAAAAAATGTATCGGCGGTACCGTCTTAAAATTATTCCCCGTACTGCAAGCGAAGGGTCCGGACCGCCCCGGTGGCAGGAATGATCACCACGAAAAAGTGATCGTATTCTTCTTCTGTGATTTCGGACACCGGCCCGCCGCCGAGGGCTTCGACGATGAGCGGCACCGTATTGCTATGGTTGACCACCACGACGGTCTCGCCCCGGTGATCGGCCAGAATCGCCTCGGCCAGTTGCTTCGGATAGGTCTCCAGATTAGCCCGGCTGATCTCGATGGTCGTCACCGAAATGCCCAGGTGGGCGGCCAGCGGCGCCACGGTCTCCTGCGTGCGCTTGAACTGTGACGAATAGATAGCCGTCACCCCGGCATCACCCGCCGCATCGATCAACGATTGCGCGCGCTGCCGGCCCGCTTCGGTGAGTGGCGGATCGCCCGCCGGCCCCGCCGCCTTCTCGGCATGACGAACCACCATTACGACGGTATCCTGGCCGTAGGCAGGCAGGCTCACGCCGAGGAGACATAAAAAAAGGATTGCCAGGCGCATGACGATTTTGGATTTTAGATTGGTCGTTTGCAGAATCCTCTCAAACAAACGAAAAAGCTACAGCGGCTCAGACGGCGTGACTTTTCCGAATGTCAGATTGGTTGGAAATTACCCAATCCAAAATCCAAAATCTAAAATCCAAAATCGGTTCAAGCCAGTCGGTAGCGGCGGAGGTTGGCGAAGGTTTCCTGGACGAACACCTTGAGCACCGCCGTGGCGGGCACAGCCAGCAGCAGGCCCAGCACCCCGAAAAACTTGCCCGCGATGATGAGCGTCAGCAGAATCAGAAGCGGGTGTAGATTCACGTTGCGCGCCAGCACCAGCGGCTGCACGCCCGCATTGTCGATGGCTTGAATGATGATGAACGTGATGATGATAGGCAGCACCGTGGCGAGGTTGCCCGTGGTGATGACCGAAACCAGCACTGCCACCGACGCCCCGGCTACCGGCCCCAGATACGGGATCATGTTGGTCAATCCCGCAAACAGGCCGATGAGCACGAAATAGTCTACCTTCAACAACCACAACGCCCCGATGGAAAGCAAGGCCACCACCAGCGAGGCAAACAACTGACCGCGCAGGTAATTGCCCAGTTGCACGTCGGTTTTGTGGAGCACGTTGAGCGTAAACTCGAAATAGCGATTCGGCACCAGATTGATGAAGCCTTTCTTGATGAGGCGCCCGTCCTTGAGCAGAAAAAACATGATGAATGGGATGATCACGAGTTGCGTGATCAAAGACACCACACCCGGCACGTAATTAAACACGTCGTCTACGTTGGTCCTGATGAACTCCTGCATGGAGGTCATCAGATCCAGGTCTGTCACACCGATCACCGTCAGCCGTTCTTCGAGCACCCCCTCAAGCTGTTCGACGACGTCGCGGGCGTGCTCGACGTCGAAGCCGGTCTGGATGGCCTGAGCCTGCGAGGCCACAGCGGGGAAGAAAAGCACCAGCAGCGTCGCCACCACCAACGAAGTGACGGCGAAGACGACGACCGTCGCCAGCGTGCGGCCCAACCCGCGCGCCTCCAACCGATTGACCAGCGGATCGAACAGGTAGGCCAGCAACGCCCCGAACACCACCAACGTGACGATCCCGCGTATCGAGGCCAGCACCCAGAGCACACCCACCCCGACCGCAGCCGCCAGTGCGATCTTAATCCACAAAGGGATTTTTTGCTCCATCTTGCGCCTCCGATCTTAGGGCGTAATGCCATTCATTCTGAAAGCCGATTTGGTTCGATTTCCCCCGGCTCTGCGTTGTTTTTTTCGCACGATGCGCTGCATCGCGTCTCAAAAAACGCCTTGATCCGTGAAAAATCGATCTCAAATCGATCTTTCATCCTGAATGTCAATACGCCCTGGTTTCTTCTGGGCTTCGTAGTGCGCCAGTTCCTCGCGCATCTCCTGCATCTGCGCATCGGCCCGGATCAGGCGTCGCCCGGCAATCTGCGCCAGCGGCACCATCAGCTTCACCCCCAGCCGGGGATCGCGTTCGAGCAGGTCGAGCAGGTCGGGTTGGAAGAGGCCCCAGAGCGTGCTCGCCGTGGTGGTCTTGGCCGTGGCCGAGCGCGGCGTCTCGTTCAAGAGCGCGATCTCGCCGAAGAAGTCGCCGTCGCGCAGTTCGGCCAGCACTTCGCCCGAAGGCTCGTAGATGATCTCGACGAGGCCGTGCTGGACGACGTACATGCCCACGCCCGGCTCGCCCTGCCGGAAGACCACCTCGCCGGCCCGGTATTCGCGCCGGTGCATGATCCGCTCGACGGCGTCCATCTCGCGGGGGTTCATCGCCTCGAAGAGCGGGACTTTCTTGAGCAGGGTATAGGTATCCTGCTGATCCTGGCGTTTGAAGATATTGCCCCAGAAGCTGTCCATAATCGCGCTGATCGCCGTTTTCAGCCAATATAGGCGTTTTTGGGATGGGACGCGATTTTTATGAGCCGGCTCACTCAGCAATCGTAATCATCGCTTTGATCAAACCGGGCGTCTGGTGCAGGGTGGGAAAACGAGCCGGCATCTCGTCGAAAGCGAAGCGATGGGTGATCAGTGGGCGGGCGTCTACCGAGCCGTCTTCGAGGCATCGGATGACGTGCCGGAAGTTGTCCGGGTGTCCGTTGCGGCTGGAGATGATCGTCAACTCGCGGCGGTGAAATTCGGACTCAGGGAAAGCATACTCTCCCTGGATGAGGCCGACGAAGATCAGGCGGCCTCCGCTTTCGGGCAGGTCGAAGCTGGCACGCATGGCGCGCGGGCTGCCGGTGACGTCGAAGACGGCGCGGGGAAGGTCGCCGCCGAAGACGGCGCGCAGGCGTTCGGCCAGATCGTCTCCGGCCACGACGGCGTGCGCGGTGCCGAGGAGTTGTGCGGCAAAGTCGAGACGGTCTTCATTGATGTCTACCACGGCAAGGTCGGCGCCGGCGGCTTTGGCGAAGAGCGCCACACCCAGCCCGATAGGTCCCATCCCGACGACGGCCACCGGCTCGCCCGGCGCCGGCGCCGCCCGCTCAACGGCATGCGCGCCGATGACCAGCGGCTCGACGAGCGCCAGTTCTTCGAGCGAGAGCGTGGTGTGCGGGTGCAGCTTATCTACCGGCACGGCAATCAGCGGCGCATGGCCCCCGTCGATGTGGACGCCGATCAATTCGAGGCGCTGGCAGCAGTTGGTTTTGCCCGCGCGGCAGGCGGCACACGATCCGCAAAAATAGTACGGCTCGACGGCGCATACATCGCCTGGCTTGACGGCGGCCTCGGCGGGCGCGTCGAGCACTTCGACGGCCAGCTCATGCCCCAGCCGGCGCGGGTAGGTAAAAAACGGCTGCCGCCCGGCGAAGGCGTGGATGTCGGTCCCACAAACGCCGCACCGGCGCACGCGGACGAGCACCTCGCCCGGCCCTGCTTCCGGTTCGGCAGCTTCTTTCCAGGCGAAAACGCCGGGGGTTTCGAGCACAAGGGTTTGCATGGGGTAGTTTGCTAATTACGGTTAAAATTATTGCTCATCGTTTCACTTCGCGGCACCGTTGGTGTCTGTCATCAGTCATCGGTCATCAGAAAAGATCTCACTGATGACCGATGTCACTGGTCGAGGATAGAGCCGCCAGTGACCAGTGACAACGAGCGCAGCGAGCGTAATGACTAGTGACCTACTCCTTCGGTGGATCGAAGAACCCACCTCGAAAACATCTCAAAACGTAATCGTGCCTGCTTAATCCAAATCAACCCATTTGGCGTCTTCGACGTCGGGACCGGTGCGGTGGGATTGATGGGGCGAGGGGCCTTGCCATGAGGGGGTGCGGTCCGAGCGCGGCGGGCGTGGCTCCACCGGCGGTGGGGCCGGGGCCTTCGGATCCTTGAGAACGGCCTGCACCATGTTGCCGACGGCGCGGGCAACAAAGTAGAGCAGCACAAAGATGATGATCAGCTTGAGCGCCATCGCGATGGTTTTCAGCGATTAATGGACGATGGTGTCGGGTTGAAATACGTCGTGCCGTGGTGTCTTACAGTCGCAATCTGGCGTACCAGTTCCTCAAGGTCGTCAGGATTTTTTACGAAGTCGATGCGTTCGGCGTTGATGATCAAGAGCGGGCTTTTGGTGTACCGGAAAAAATAGTAGGTGTACGCCTCGTGGAGCGATTCGATGTATTTCGGATCCATGTTGGCCTCGTAGGGCCGCCCGCGCTGCTTGATGTTCTGCATCAACCGCGCCGGCGTCGATTGCAGATAGACGACGAGGTCGGGGCGGGGCGTGTTGGGCTCCATCAGCGTGAAGAGCGTTTCGTAGAGTTGCGCTTCGTCGCCGCTGAGGTTGAGGTGCGCGAAGATGCGGTCTTTGTCGAAGGCGTAGTCGGCGATGGTGACCTGATGGAACAGGTCGCGGGTGAGCAGGGCTTTTTGCTGGCGGAAGCGGCTGGCCAAAAACGCAAGCTGTGTCTGAAAAGCCCAGCGCGGGCGGTCGGCATAGAAGCGTTCGAGAAACGGATTCTGGTCGAACGCTTCGAGCACGAGCTGGCCGTTGAAGCGCTCTGCCAGAAGCCGCGCCAACGTCGATTTGCCCACGCCGATGACGCCTTCGATGACGAGGTAGCGGAGGTCGTCGAGGAGTTTGATGGGTTCGGGCTGGGGCCGGGGTTCGGGGGCGTTGGAGGACGGTGGCGGGGCGTCTGCCATTCGCTCAGGACGGATTACAGGGTTTGAAGAGCACTGTAACATCAAACGGCGGCGGGAGGCAGAGGTTCGGCGAGCAGCCGTGGAAGGAGAAACCCATTTTCAGAACGCATAAACTATCGGATCAGGGCCGCCCCTTCACCTATCTATCAACAAAAACCCGCGCGGCGTATTGCTCGGCCTGGTACGTGCTATCGATGTGGGGGTACGGCGTCAGGTCTAACACGGCGATCGAGAGTCCTGCGGCCAGCGTCGTGTCGGTCCTGAAGTTGGGGTGTGTGTTCAGGGCAAAGGCGTGCCGGAGGGTGTCTTGATAGACCGAGAAGCTGATCTCGGCGTTGCCCTCCCAGACGCACGTGGCGCCGGTGGGGCAACGCGAATCGTGCGCGAGGCTGTCGAACAAAATCCAGTCCTGGCCGGCGTTGAGAAAGAGGGTGTCTCGAAAAGCCAGATCGACGGTGTCGGGCAGGGTAACCGCGATAGGCCCCGTCTCGTCGTTGGCTGCGCCGGACTGCCCACAGCGCACCAAGACGATCAGCAAAATGAATCCGGCGAGAAAGGGTATACGCTTCATAGTCGGCAGATCTTTATCAACAGCCCGCACCGTTCAGGGGCTTTCAGAGACTGTAAGGCATAATAACACACCTGCGGGGCTTCCTCAAACCTGGGGCGTATCTTTTAACCTGATGAATTTTGACGCTCGAAGACGAAACACGCATGGCTTTCTTTTCAGAAAACATCACCACCCGGATTATTATCGATCCGATTCCTGACCGAAAAGACAGCGGATAGACTCTGGCATGGTAGTACCCCCGCCAGGACTCGAACCCGGATATACGGCTTAGGAGGCCGTCGCTCTATCCTGTTGAGCTACAGGGGCATTGATCACCAGTCTCTTACGCATCATACAAAGCCTGGTTTTCAACCCGCCTGATTTTTATGGATAGCGGGCGCTTCATCTCTCAATCCCTCATACATCACAATCAATCCTCGCACCGTCGCCTCCCAGTGATAGGTTTCGAGCACAGCGGCGCGGCCTCGTTGGGCCATGGTGCGCGCGGCGTCGCGGTCGGCGGCGAGGGTGAGGAGGGCGCCGGCCAGACCATCGGCATCGCCGGAGGGATAGACGAGGCCGGCCTGCGCCTGCTCGACGATGCGCCGGAGCGGACGGCAATCGGTGACGACGACGGGCTTCTCTAAATACATATAATGGAATATTTTATGCGGAATGGTGGCGTCGGTGTGGACGGTTTTGAGATGCGGAACCAGGCAGATGTCGCTGCCCAGGATGTAGCTCTTCAGGCGGGCCTGCACCTGCCATCCTTCGAAACGCACGCGCTCTGCAATCCCCAGGTCTGAAGCCATCGCCTCCAACTCAGGCCGGATCCGCCCGTCGCCTACGAGCACAAGCTGTGCGCCGGGGTGCGCCGCCAGCACGCGCGGCATCGCCTGCAACACCGACGCCAGGCCCCGATGCACGTCGAACGCGCCGGTGTAGGTGATCGTCAGGTCGGATTGAATCGACGCGACGAGGTCCGGCTCGACGGCATAGCCTTCGAAATCCGCCCGCCGGATCGTGTTGGGCACGACGGTCACTTTCGACGGATCGACGCCGAGGGTGAGGTTGCGCTCCGCCGCCTCTTCGATGACCACGATGAGCCGATCCACCGCGTTGACCCAGCGTTTCTCGGCCTGCTCCCAGCGCGGGATGCTGACGACGATCTTGCCCGGAAAGCGGGTGCTCCACGCGTAATGCTTCAACGCCTCCACATAATTCTCATGCAGATCGCCGACGACGGGGACGCCGAGCCGCCGCCCGGCGCGCAACCCACCGCCGAAGAGGTACAGATCGTGCATGTGCAGCGCGTCGAAGCGATAGTCCTGATAGACCCGCCGAATCTGCCGGTCCAGGTACCACGTGAGGATCGGGACGGTGCCGGCCAGCCCGCGCATCTTGTTGCGCGCTTCTTTGTGAAGCCGATCTCGAAAGAGCCGAATGCCGCGATGCGTATCGCGCGTGGGCCGGTCGTCGGGCGCAATGGCCAGAAGCCCCACCTCGAAGCCCGCCTCGATCAATGAAAGGGCCTCATTTTCGACGCGGATGTCCGGCGGGAAGGCATGATCAAGCACCATCAAGATGCGAAACGGGGCGTCGGGCGTGGGCATGGCGGTTTGGGATGAAATAGCGAAGCAACATCAATCGCGGTCCAGATCCTGAAGCAGCACGCGCGCGATCTGTTCCGAGGCGGTGCCTCCAGGCGCTTCGCCGAAAGCGCGCGGCGGGCCGGTGGGCGTTCGGAGGGCGGCGGCGACGATGGCTTCGGGGTCGGAGCCTACCCGTTGGTTCCAGCCGTTTTCGAGCGTTTCGACCCATTCGGTCTCGTCGCGCAAGGTAATACAGGGCACGCCGAGCCAGAACGCTTCTTTCTGAAGCCCGCCGCTATCGGTGAGCACCCGGCGGGCGTGGCGCGTGAGCGTCAGCATCGCCAGATAACTCACCGGCTCCATCAATTCGACGTTCGGGGAAAGGGCGATGCCGACGAGGCGGGTGCGGGTGCGCGGGTGCAGCGGCAGCAGCACCGGCCCATCCAGGCGGCCCAGCCCGTCGAAGATACCTGCCAGCCGGGCCGGGTCGTCGGTGTTTTCGGCCCGGTGGACCGTGGCGAGGTAGTAACCCTGCGACGCATGCTTCGTCAGCGCATCAAGCGGGCAGCGCGTGGCGGCCTGATCGGCGAAAAACCGCGTGGCATCGAGCATCACGTCGCCGATGAGGTGGACGCCTTCGGTAAGGCCCTCGCGATGCACATTATCGACGGCGGTGGAGGTCGGGCAAAAGAGCCATTGTGCCAGCCGGTCGGCGACGATGCGGTTGACTTCTTCGGGCATCATCCGGTTGAATGATCGTAGCCCGGCCTCGACGTGCGCCAGCGGCAGGTGCAGCTTCGCCGCCACCAGCGCCCCCGCCAGCGTGCTGTTCGTATCGCCGTAGACGACGACGGCTTCGACCGCCGGTTCGTCCATCAGATACTGTTCGAACCGCTCCATGATGGCTCCGGTCTGCACCGCGTGCGTGCCGGAGCCGACCTCCAGGTTGACCGCCGGCTCCGGAATCCCCAGTTCATCGAAAAACACCCGGCTCAACGTCGGGTCGTAATGTTGGCCGGTATGCACGAGGATCTCTTCGATGCCAGCCTCGGCCAGCGCGCGGCTAACTACCGCTGCCTTCACAAACTGCGGCCGGGCGCCGACGATGGTGCAAATACGCATGCGGGTTTCTTTTGGATATGGTCATGGGTCACGAGACAAACACCCATGACTCATGACCCGTGACTCATGACTGCCGTCCTCGGTAGCGCATCGTGCCATCGGCGAAAATACCTCAAAACATCGTCCTGCTCGCCTAAAGACCAAACAGCAGAAGCAGAACAGTGATACCGCCGGTGGCAATCGCTGAGCCCCACATATATACCTGTGCCCAGCGGCCCCACGAACGCCACTCTTTTCGCAGGATCATCAAGATAACACACCCAAGACCATTGCTAACAATACCCATCCAGACAACTCCGTGCGGATGCGTCCCGTGATGAAGCGCCACGAAGCCGAACGCGTATCCCACCACGAGCGCGCCATACGCAGCCCCCAGGAGTCTAATGAAAATTATGGGCTCCAGCCTGGGAAAACCAAGCTTGAGGAACATCGATTTGGAGAAAACCAGGAGAGGAATAAACCAGCAAATCACCGTGATAATGATCTTCGCCAGGATGACTCCTTCGAGGATTGTCATGGGGATGCGGCGTTGAAGGAAGGTGTTTAGAGCATCAAAGCAACGCATCAAACAACGCCGCCAGCCGCTCGGTCAAGACCCGCCGGTCGTAGGCGCGGAGGGCGGTGGCGTCGGGACGCGGAGCAGGGTCGCCGCGCGCTACGCGGGTGGCGTGTTGGGTGATGAAAGCGGCGATGCCGTCGGTGTCTTCGTGATCGAAGGTGCTGCCGCCGCCAGTCTCGCGGAGGATCCGGCCGAGGTCGCCGTCGGGCGGCGCCAGGCCCAAAACGGGGATACCGAGAGACAGATATTCGAACATCTTGGCCGGGGTGACGCCTTCGTTGTGCTCGACGCGCTGCACGGCCACCATCAGCAGATCGGCGGCGCGCATGTGGGCGATGGCGTCGGCGTGCGGCACGTAGGGAAAAGCCGTCACGGCATCGCCGAGGCCGGCGTCGCGAAAGGCGGCCAGGATGGTCCCATCGACGTGACCGACGAAACGGACGTCGAGGCTCGCTCGAAAAGCCGGGTCGGCGGCGGCGAGGCGGGCCAGGGCGCGCGCGAGGCCGGGCGCGTGCTGCTGCCCGGAGAGCGTCCCTACGTGTGCGATGACGAACCGGCCTTCCGCGCGCGGCGGCGCGGCAACGTCGGGGATGTCGGCGGGGTCGTAGCCGTTGGGGATGGTTTCGTAGCGCCGGATCGCAGCCCTGGTATGCAGCCCCCGCCCTACCCCGTCGCTGACCGAGATCACGGCGTCGGCCTTCGAGAGCACTGAGCGTTCGAGCCGGGCGTCGAAACGGCGGGCCGGAGCGGTGTGCGGCAGATCCTGATAATAGCTGATGTCCGTCCACGGATCGCGCATATCGACTACCCACGGCACACCGAACCGTCGTTTGAGTGATCGCCCGATGAGGTGGGTCGAATGCGGCGGGCCGGAGGTCAGGATGGCGTCGAAGGCTTGCTCCTGCACCAGTTTCCGGGCCGCGCGCCGGGCGAAAGGCACCCATCCGACCCGCGCATCGGGCAGAAACACGTTGGCGCGCATCCACCGGGCCAGCCGTTGCTTCTGGCTCTCCGCCGCGCCCTCTTTGACGAAGCCGACACCCACCGTCTCGTCTTTGGCTTTGCCCTGAAAGCGCGCGTAGACGGCGTAGGGATCCCACGACCGCGTCCGAACCACCCGCACCGACGGCGGGACCTCCTCGGCGAGCGTGGGATCGAGATCGGGATAGGCGGCGTGTTCAGGCGCGACGGTCAACACCGTAGGCTGCCAGCCGAAATCGGGCAGATACTTCACGAACTTGAGCGCGCGCTGCACCCCCGGCCCTCCGGAAGGCGGAAAGTAATAGCTGATCAGAAGCGCCCGTTTCACGTCGTCAGAAATCGGTCCATGGTGTGGCCGGTGTCCGGATGCACCATCACGTGGTCGTTGGTGGTGGCCGCGCTGTGCGCCAGGCGGTCTACCGGAACCAGGCGGTGCGTCTCGGCGCGATACATCCGATACCCGTGATCCTTAAAGATAGCCTCCAGGTCGCGTTCTATTTTGCCCGGAAGCACCTCACACAAAATAACAGGCCGGTGCGTCTTCAGCACGTCCTGCGCGCCGGCCAGCACGATATGCTCGCTGGCCTCGGTGTCGAGCTTCAGCAAATCCACCGTCTCTCCCATCGAAGCGACGTAGTTGTCCAGCGTCTCGGTCTGCACATCGAAGGCTTCGACGACTGCCGAGCGCGCGGCCTGTGCTTCGTCCAGCGCGCCGGTGCTGGTGAGCGGATAATCGATGTCTAGAAATTTGGGGTTTTTCGAGGCAAAAAACTGCGCGGCGCCGGTGGCGTCGGACAGGGCGGCCTTGACGGCTGTGGCGTTCGCGCATCCATTGAGCGCCAGGTTCTTTTCGAGATAATGAAACGCCGAGGGCAACGGCTCGAAGCTTACGATCTTGACGTCGGGATTATACGCCGCCGCCAGCAATGAATAATACCCGATGTTGGCCCCGACATCCAAAAACACCCGCGCCTCTTTGACAAGCTCGACGAAGACCCGAACCAGATTGTATTCGAACCCCTCGACGCCCTGCCAGAAGAGCACCTTGGCGAGGTAACTCGTCGGATTGCACGCCAGCCGGATGCGCCGCCTCCCGCCCAGCTTCACGGTGATCACGCCTGTCACCGGAAACTGCCAGGCGTCGGGCATCAGCCGGGCGAACGGTTTAAACAGGGTGCGAACCCCAAGATTTATAGTGGGCTTGTAAAGCGGATGCACGTCGCGGTCTGGTTGATGTTTGAATTACGAATATCGAATAAGGAATGCCGAGTGTCGAGTGTCGAATGTCGATTTGTGAATGAGAAAGACTATCGGGATGCATCTGCCAAATCTCGAGTAGGTGTGCGCAAGATCGTGAAGCCGCAGCACCGCCCGGCCCTGAAGGACCGGGCTCACCGGCTGAAGCCCCAAAGGGGCTAACACAGGGCGCTTTAGCGTCCTTGCGCTGCTGAGCCCGGTGATTGAGCACCGGGCGGATCGCCGGGCGGGCCGCGGTTTCACTACAAAGCGTACAACTACCCAAGTCCCGTAGGGACGACCTGTTTGTAGAAAATCGCCCTCCCTTAAAGATGAGCCCCGTAGGGGCGACCTGTTCATTTTTCTTTTTAACAGGCCGCTCCTACGGAGCTATCTTTTGTGGAAACGCGGCGTGCTACAAATAGGCCGCCCCTACGGGGCTTCTTCAACAACTCGGTTTGCAGACATCCCCCATCATTCGCTATTCGCTATTCGCTATTCGACCTTCCCCTCCTCTCCCCCTTTCTCTTCTCCCGCTTTCTCGCGCTTGCGATACCAGGCCAGGCCAAGGAGCGCAATAATGCCGCCGTAGACCAGCAGCGTCGAGATCACCGAGAGCAGATTGCCGATGCGATAGCTGGCCGGCTCGAAACGCATCACCACCTCGCGCGCGCCGGCAGGCACCGGCACCGCGCGCAGCAGATAATTGGCGCGGACGATGGGCGCAGGCTCGCCGTCGACGGTGGCTGTCCAGCCCGCCGGATAATAGATCTCGCTGACGACGAGCAAGCGCGGCGCATCGGTCTCGACGCTCCAGGCAATCTCGCGCGGACCGTAGCGCTCCAGCGTCGCCGAGGCCGTGCTGTTCGAGTCGAGGGGAGTGATCATCGCGTCGAGGGGTTCGGGTAAGATGGCCGTTTGGCGCGGGTCGAACGACGGGCTGCGCAGCCGCGCCCAGGTGTCCTCCGCCGCTTCGATCACCTCGGTCTCCCCAATGAAAAAAGCGCGCGGCACGGCGTCCGCGTTTTCGAGCACGACGAGGCCGGTCTGCTCGCTTTGATAGACGACGTTGGCGCCGGGCAACGGCGCGCGGCTGACGATGTAGCGGGTGTTGAGCAGGTCGATGGCGTTGTCGTTGGGCAGCCCCGTGGCGGGATCGGTCAGGAGTTGTTCGAGATAATCTTGATAGAGCCGGAGCTTGACGCCGCTGTAGCCGCCGAGCGATTCGTAGTGGAAAGACGGGCGCCCGTTCTTGGTCTGATCCGGCTGTTCGAGCGAGAGCACCCGGAAGTGACCGCTGCCGCCGGCGTCGTTGCGTTTTTGGAGGATGAACCGGTCGAAGTCGTAGGTCTGTTCTTGCAGAACGGCTTCGGCATCGCGCGCCGGGCGCAGCCGGTCTTCGTTGAAATACCGCCGCCCCACCCCGCCGAGGTCGATGACGATGAGCAGCGCCAGGGCGGCCTGCATCGTCCACCCCGGAATTTTTTTCAGTCGAAAAGCGACCAGCGCCCCGGCGGCCAACAGCAAAAAGATCAGCGTGCGCCACGCGTCGGCGTTGAATTTCTCGATGCGCCCCGGCGTAAGCTGCTCATCGATATACCGCTGCGTCGTGCTGACGACTTGCGGGTCGTTGGCCGGGCGCTGATTCTGCGCCGCGATGGCCATCTGGATCTGCTCGAACTCGCCGGGACGCTCGAAATCATAAAAGAGGCTCTTGCCCAGAAAAAGCACGAGCACCAGCCCGGCAGCCACCCCGGCGGTGATATACACCGCCTTTGTCTTCTGCGCTTCGCCTTCTTTCTCCGGCTCGCTCCGGACGACGTAGAACAGCCCCATCCCGGCCAACACCGCCAGCGCCAGCGCCACCACGGCGAGCCACGTCTCCGGCACCCGGAAAGCGTCGAAAAACGGGAAAAAGTCGTACATCAGCCGGTTGAGCGTCTCGAAATGCCTTCCCAGCGAAAACAGGATCATCAAGAAAGCGCCGAGGCCCAGCGCCCAGACGGTCCGCCGCCGGTAGCGCCACAGCGCCAGCGCTGCCAGCATCAGCACGATGCCGCCCACGTAGTGCGGCCCGCCCGTCGGTGGTTTCGGCCCCCAGTAGTCGGGGCTGGCGCCGCCGTACGCCTCGGCAACCAGCAGCGTCACCAGTTCGCCGAAGCCCTGGCTCCAGCCCATCGCATAGGCCCAGTCGAGCCCGCCGGCCCCGGCCTCGCCGCCACTCGACGCGCCCCGGATGCTGAACGCTTTGTATTCATAGTTGGGCAGGTAGAGTTGCGCCACCATCAGCAACGCCAGCACCGCGCCCAGCGCCAGCCAGCCCGTGGCAATGCCGAACTGTTTGCCCTCCCCCTCCCGGATCGCGCCGACGCCTTCAACAATCCACCAGACGCCCAGCATAAACGTCACGTAGTAGGTGATCTGGACGTGGTTGGCGCGCAGGTTGACCGCCAGCACGAGGGCAAACAACAGCCCGGCTATCAGACCCGGCTTGCGCAGCCCATAGATGAAAGCCAGCACCAGCCACGGCGCAAAGCACAGCGCGATGAACTTGGTGTTGTGCCCGGCCACCAGGATGATGGGCAGATAGGTCGTCAGCCCGTAGGCACAGGCGGCCATCAGGCTGCTGAGCCTGTCTTTGGTCAGAAAAAAGACGAGCAGATAGGCGCCGAGCAACAGGAAGATGAAATGCGAAACCGGCCACGCGAACGCGCGCAACCACCCGGCCACGATGTCGACTTGCGGCACTTTGGGCGGCGTCGAGATGACGTAGCCGGGCATCCCGGCGAAGACGTTGGTAGCCCAGAGCGGCTCCTCGCCCGTCGTCTCGCGATAGTCGAGCATCGTCTGGGCCGCCGCCCGCCAATGCACCGTATCGCCACCGACGAGGGTCTTGCCGGAAAACAAGGCCGGGGCGAAAAAACCCACGGCCACCACCAGCAGCACCGCCACGCAGACGCCGTGTTGCACCGACCCGGAGAGCCTCTCCCACAGGGACGGGCGGGGGACCTTAACCGCCGGCTTTGCACTCGCCTTCGGCCCCTTAGATCGCTTCGCCGATCCCTTAGCCTTCTTCTTTTTCTGAGCCATGTTCGGATTCTGGATTTTGGATTTTGGATTTTGGATTGGCTCGATCTGACACCGTCATCTCAATCGAAAAAGCTGCGATGTTCTCAAAAATCGCGGCTTTTCCGGCTATCAGATTCGGTGGATATCAACAATCCAAAATCCAAAATCTAAAATCTAAAATGGAATCACTCGATCACCTTCGGCACGCGGAAGTAGTCGCTGTCGGCGTCGGGGGCGTTGCGGAGGGCTTCTTCGGGGGTGATCCGTTGGTGGGCGGTGTCTTCGCGGAAGACGTTGTAGAGATCAAGCACGTGCGCCATGGGCGGGACGTCGGCGGTGTCGAGTTCGTTGAGCTTTTCCATGTATTCGAGGATCTCGCTCATCTGCTCGGCCAGGTGTTGTTCTTCCTCTTCGGAAAAACGCAGCCGGGCCAGCGCGGCAATATAGCGCACTTCGTCTACCGAGATTGCCATCGGTTTTCGGTGTTTTGGTGTTTTAAAACCAGTTGTGAGTTAAAAACCTCTGTACTTGTCATCCTGAGCGAAGGCTCCCTGGCGGGAGCCTTCGCTCAGGATGACAAGAAAGGGATATCACAAACATCGCCATAACTCACAACCAGTGTCGAGACACTAAAATACTCTTCCCCAAGATAAGAACGCACACTCTACGGCAATGCCCCGCCGCTGTTCCTTTTTCGAGATTTGGTTGAAATCACCTGGCTCTATCCGATTCAACCAGAAACAGGCATCCCGCTGTGCCTTGGATGTGGCGGCGGCATCTGCTACCTTGCTTTTAGCCGCACTCGAACACCCGGCCCGGACGCTTTTGCTATGAAACGTCGCCTTTTTCTTTTTCTGGGGATGCTCGCGGCCCTGAGCATCGTCCCGCCTATACACGCGCAGCGATGGCTCGGCTCGATCAAGCTGGGCAGCGCCATCACCAACTTCACCGGCGACCTGGCTTCGGGCGAGACCGACTGGGATCCGCGCTACGGCCTGGCTGCCGGTGTGGCGGTGGGCTATGACATGGGCAACGGCTTCATCCCCCAGATCGAGGCGACCTACGTCCGGCAGGGCGCAGCGACCAACGTGGTTTTCGAGGGGATCCCGGCACGGCTGCGGTCCGATCTCACTTATCTGAGCATCCCGCTGTTGCTCCAATATCGTTTCGACACCAGCGGCTACGTCCATCCCCGTATTTTTGCCGGGCCGATGGTGGCCTTTCAACTCGACGCACAACTCTCCTTGAAAGCCGACGACACCGGTGTGGAACTCAATGAAGCGGACGACTCGATCGAGAGCCGCGACTTCGGCGTGGTGGCCGGGGCCGCGCTCGAAATCGACGTCGGCAGCCAGCGGCTCACCGTCGAATCACGGTTTTCTTTTGGCTTCTCTGACATCACCAAACCCAATGAAGAAGGCGTCGATACAACGTTGAAAAACCAGGGGGTTATCTTGCTGGTTGGCATTGTTTTTTGAATGAATCTGGGATAGATTCGGTGATTGCCCCATAATTCCGCCCCGTTCTCATCATTCCTTATGTGATTAACTGGATTTGCTATGACACGAATGCTCTTGATCTGCGTCGCCGGTCTGTTCCTGGCAGCCGGCGCTGCCGGGCAAACCTTCACCAAAATCACCACCGGGCCGCATGTCAACGACGGCAAAGACGGCCTCTCCGGCACCTGGGTCGATTACGACAACGACGACGACCCGGACCTCTTCGTCTCCAACGGCGCCTCGCAAACCGAGGATCTCTATCGCAACGATGGCGGCACCTTCACGGAGGTCAACATCAACCTGACAACGCTGGCGACGAACGCCGCCGGCAAC
Organism: Rhodothermales bacterium; assembly: GCA_028278205.1. Taxonomy (GTDB): domain Bacteria; phylum Bacteroidota; class Rhodothermia; order Rhodothermales; family Bin80; genus JANQES01. Next base: position 1,930 of record JANQES010000068.1, on the reverse strand, counting down.
CAGTGGGGCGACTATAACAACGACGGCAACCTCGACGTGCTCGTGGCCAGTCTCGGCGGGTTCAACCGGCTCTGGCGTAACGACGGCGGCGGCGCGTTCACCCAGATCACCACGGGGCCGGTCGTTACCACCAACGGAGAACACCGGCACGGCGGCTGGGGCGACTACGACGCCGACGGCGACCTCGATCTGGTCATCACCCAACGAAACGGGGGCAACAACCGCCTCTACCGCAACAACGGCAACGGCACCTTCACCAGCATCTCCAACGTCATATCGAGCGACGGCGGCAACTCCAGTATGCCTTCCTGGGTCGATTACGACGGAGACGGCGACCTCGACCTCTTCATCACCAACGCCACTAACGAGGCCAACTTCCTCTATCGCAACAACGGCAGTGGCGCCTTCACCAAGATCACCACAGGACCGCTCGTCACCGACCAGACGAGCACCGCCGGCGGCGCCTGGGGCGACTATAACAACGACGGAAGACTCGACGTGTTTGTGCCCAACTCCGGAGGCCAGAACAACGGCCTCTACAAAAACAAGGGCAACGGCAACTTCAAAAAGATCAACTCCGGCGCCATCGTCTCTGACGGCGGCGACTCCAACGGCGGCGCCTGGTGCGATATCGACAACGACGGCGACCTCGACCTCTACGTGTCCAATCGAAACAACCAGGCCAATTTCCTCTACCGCAACGACGGCGACGGGACGTTCACCAAGATCACCACGGGCGACGTCGTCACCGATGCCCAATGGTCGAGCAGCGGGATCTGGGGGGATTACAACGATGACGGCTACCGGGATCTCTACGTCATCAATAACGTCGGGCAGAACGATGCCTTCTACGAGAACGACGGCGGTTCTAACAACTGGCTGAAGGTCAAGCTCGTCGGGACGTCGTCGAACCGATATGGATACGGCGCGGTGGTGCGGGTGAAAGCCCAGATTACGAACCAGGCGCTTACCCAGGCCGCCCAGGAGAATGCCGGCGCCACCTGGCAGATGCGCCAGATGGGCGGCGCCGACGTCGCCACCGGGCAGAGCCGGGCAGCGGTGAGCCACTTCGGCCTGGGCGATGCCACGACGGCCCTCAAAGTCCGCGTCGAATGGCCCTCCGGCCTCGTCACGGTGGAGAACAACGTGGCGGTCAACCAGACGCTCGAGATCACCGAGCCGTCTTTCGTGCTGACCCTCAAGCGGGTCTACCGCAAGCCCAACAACACCAAAAAAGCCGTCCTCAAGTGGAGCCCCACCGAGGTCTCGACGAACAAGGTCGATTTTTACATCGACCGCACCCCCGACGGCTCTCCGGACAAACGAACCCCGAACGACGGCAAGCACAAGCTAACGATCCCCTTTGGCGGAGACGGCCCGTTCGCGATCCAGGGTTGCGAGAAAAATTCGACGACAGTCTGCTCGAACGTCGTCATGGCCGATTTCTCGAACGCCCTCATCAGTCTCGAACCGGATGACGACAAGGCTAATGAGCGCGCGCTGGACGAGACGCCCCCGGTGGCGCTCGTTTCGGCGAGCAACTATCCCAACCCGTTCAACCCGGCCACGACGATCTACTACGATCTGTCGGAAACAGCCCAGGTGACGCTGATCGTCTACGACGCGCTGGGCCGGCGCGTGCGGACGCTGGCCTCAGGCACCCTGCCGGCAGGCCGGCACACGGCGCAATGGGATGGCCGCAACGACGCCGGCGCCCCCGTCGGAAGCGGCGTCTATCTGTACCGGATCGCGGGCCACACCGCCACCACGACTTTTTCGACGACAGGACGGATGCTGCTTAATAAGTAATGCGAATTAAGGGTTGGGGAATTTGGGGCATACCTGCCAGGTTTTCAAAACCTGGCAGGTATGGTTTTCGCCGTTTTCAGCTTGTTTTCAACGGCTTTCTATTTCAACGCTGAATTCGCAT
>JANQES010000067.1 GCA_028278205.1 Rhodothermales bacterium | reverse complement strand
TTTGACGACCGAGAGGTCGGCAGCGAAGCGGTCGCCGCGGTCAACGATGCCGCCGGCGCTGCCGCCTGGCACGAAGTCCGGCACCACGCGGTCGCCCAGGAAGATCACTGAGACCTCGGCGGAGTCGTTGTCCGGCTCCGGATCCGGCTGGTCCGCCGCCGTGATCTCAGCCGTGTTCGTGTAGCGGCCCTGCGCATCGAACGTCACGTTGATCCACAACGAGGCCTCCTCGCCCACGACCAGATCGCCCACGAGCCAGATGCCCGAGAACGGGTTGAAATCGCCCTGCGTCGTCGACCAGCCCGTCACCGTGATGGCTCCCGGCAGCGTGTCGAGCACCTCGATGCCCGTGGCATCGTTGGGGCCGTTGTTAGTCACCGTCACGTGGTAGGAGCCCGTCTTGGTCTCCGTGTCGAAATCGAGGTCTTTCTCGATGGCCAGGTCGGCATCCGATGAGGCGATCAACTGCACGGCGGCGTCAAAGCCGAAGATCGGGCTCCAGGCAGTGCCCGGCCTCGGGTCGGTGGCGAAGGCCTCGTCAGGCAGCCCTGCGACGGGGTCCACGTCGCCGGTCTCCCAGAAAAACGAGTCGGGGTTGCCGAAGGTGTTGTTGATGATCTCGACCCAGTAGATGCCCGGCCCCAGCGCCACGTCGTCGATGTCGAGTACGTAGCGGTACTCGTCGACGCCGAAGAGCACCACGCCGGTGAGCGAGCGCGTGACCGCCACACCGGTCTCATCGGTGATGACGGCGCCGGGCAGACCGCCGGCATCGGCGCGGAAGAGCACCTCGAAGTCATCGACGGCGTTGGGGATGTTGGCCGGGAAGTAGCCGCCCCACATGACGATCTCGACGATGTTGGCGGCCTCGGCCAGAACGAAGTCGTCGGCGATGAACTGGCGTCCGAGCCCGCAGAAGCCACAGTCGTCGTCGCTGAAGAAGCCGTTTAAGCCGTTGGGGGGCTGGTCGAGCACGACCGTGCCGGTGGCGGCCTTGCTGGGTGTCTCGGCGCGTTGGCCCTGCACGTTAGCTTCTGCTTTGTCAGAGAGTTTGTGCTGGGCCTGAGCCTGTTGGGCCGTCAGCCCGACGAGCAGCGCGAGCATCAGAGCAAGGCTCAGAGCAGGAAAGTAGCGGTTGCGTTGCATATGCCTCCTCATTAGGATGATTTACACGGGGTGGTGAACGGAGGGTGTTCTCCTTTAATTTCGTGGGGCAAGGCGTAAAGCCTACTAAACAGCACGGAGATAAGCAAGGGGTACAACGTACGAGGACTCGACAAATGTACTACATGAGCGGCCCAAAGGCCCTTTTCATCATCCCGCTGGCTCCTTTCTGTGTTGTCAATGTCAATAGCACGGGCGTAGCGCATCCGCGCTTCAGTCGTACCGGATTATGCCAGATCTTCGCTGTGCGGCACCTCGAAGGTGGCGTAAATACGCTGATTCCGGCCCAAGGTATAAAAAAAGGTCCGGAATTCACAACCTTCAGTCCTTCTTTTTACGCGTTTCATCAACTTGCCTGTTTAAACCGCCAGCAAGCTTTTGTAAAAGGTCAGCGTTTGCTCGGCGATAGCGCGCCAGCTAAAGTGTTGCTCGACGCGCGCGCGGCCCCGGCGCCCCATGGCGCGGCGGCCTTCGGGGTCGGCCATCAGATCGTTGATAGCGCCGGCCAGATCGCGGGCGAAGCCGTCGGGGTCGCGCGGCTCGAAGTTGTCGTCGCCGGCGGCGTCGAAGGCCACCAGGCGCCCCGTCTCGCCCTCAACGACGACGCCGGGGATGCCGCCGACCGCTGAGGCGACCACTGCCGTCTCGCACGCCATGGCTTCGAGGTTGATGATGCCGAAAGGTTCGTAGACCGACGGGCAGGCGAACACCGCCGCGTGCGAATAGAGCGTGATGACGTCGTCGCGGGGCACCATCTCGCTGATCCAGACGATGGGATGGGTCGAGGCGGCCCGGGCCTGCTGCACTTTTTGGGCCATCTCGCGTTCGATCTCCTCGGTGTCTGGCGCACCGGCGGCCAGCACCACCTGCGTGCCGGGCCGCAGGTGCGCGATAGCATTGACCAGATGAATGATGCCCTTCTGCCGCGTGATCCGCCCGACAAACAGCACGAACGGCACGGCGGGATCGATGCCGTAGCGGCGCAGCACCGCCTCGTCGAACGTGGGGCGATACTCATCCGGGTCGATGCCGTTGGGGATGACCGTGGTGCGCTCGAACGGCACGCCGTAGAGATCCTGCACGTCTTGCTGCATCGACGGCGAGACCGCCACGATGCCGTCGGCGTTTTCGTAGGCCGTCTTTTCGAGCCAACTGCTGGCGTGATAGGCCGTGCCGAGTTGCTCGACTTTCCAGGGGCGATGGGGTTCGAGCGAGTGCGTCGTCAGCACCAGTTTGGCGCCAGCCAGTTGTTTGACCAGGCACCCGGCCCAGTGCGAATACCACGTGTGGCAATGGACGACGTCGGCCTCGGCCACCGAGCCGGCCATGACGAGGTCGCGCTGGAGCGTGTTCATCAGCTTGCGATGGCGCGCTTCGCGGGCGGGCGGCTCGAACCCCGGCGCGATGCCCCGCACCCGCAGGTTGCCGCGCGTTTCGTCCTGATTGCCAAAGCAATAGACCGTCACCTGATGGGCGCCGTCGTCGAGGCCTGCCAGTTCGCGGGTGAGGTATTCGACGTGCACGCCGGCGCCGCCGTAGACATTCGGGGGATATTCGTTGGTGAGGATGGCTATGTGCATGGCAGATGTCGGATAGCGGATTTTTCTTCAAGGGGCCCTTGCGGAGCGCCTGAGTATAATAAATCCTCCAACCATTCGTGAAACGTTAGTATTATTAGAACGCGAAGGCGTTCTAATAAGCGCATCAATCCGTTGAATCGTACGGAAGACTTCATAAAGCGTACGCCGCTTCAATTGTTGTTCGGCGACAGGCGCGTCCGGCGCAACGTGTGGGCGTTGCTCAAGGCGGTGCTTTTCATCGTCGCCGTGGTGGTGGTATTTTCGATCCTCTTCCACCTGATCATGGTCTACGTCGAGGGCCGGGAGTCTACGCTGTTCCTGGGGCTCTACTGGACCCTCACGACGATGAGCACCGTCGGCTATGGCGACATCGTCTTCGAGAGCGACCTCGGGCGGCTCTTCAGCATCGTGGTGTTGATGGCCGGCATCGTATTGTTTCTGGTGGTGCTGCCCTTCACATTCATCCGCTTTTTCTACGCGCCCTGGCTCGAAGCGCAGATCCGCAAGCGCACGCCGCGCCAGGTGCCGCCCTCCACCCGGGGCCACGTCATCATCTCCACCTACGACGAGATTGCCGAGACCGTCATCGAACGGCTGGAGCGCGAGCGGATTCCGTACTTCGTCATCGAGACCGATCAAGAAACGGCGTCGGCGCACTATTTTGCCGGGGTTTCGGTGGTGATGGGGGCCTTCGACGACAAATCGACCTACGAGGGGCTTCGGGTGGATCAGGCGCGCATGGTCTTTGCCAACGCCGCAGATCCGGTCAATACCAACATCGCCTTGACGGTGCGGGAGGTGTCTGAGACCGTGCTCGTCGTGGCGATTGCGCACGAGGAGAGCGCCGTGGATATCCTCGAACTCAGCGGCGCCTCGCGGGTGTTGCCGCTGAACCGATGGCTGGGCGAGCAACTGGCCAACCGGGTCAACGCCGCGCACACGCACCTGCACGAGATCGGGCGCTACAAAGATCTGCTGATTGCCGAGTTGCCGGTGCATCACACGCCGCTGGTGGGCAAGACGATCCGCGAGACGCAACTGCGCGAGAACACCGGCGTGAGCATCGTCGGCGTGTGGCAGCGCGGGCGGCTGCTGCCGGCCCTGCCGGATCAGCGCCTCACCGAAGCCAGCGTGCCGATGCTCGTGGGCACCGAGGCGCAACTGGAGGAACTCAATTTTATCTTCGGGATCTACGATGTCAACGAAAACCCCGTGCTCGTCATCGGCGGCGGCACCGTCGGCGCGGCGGCGGCGCGGGCGTTGCGGCGTAAAGAGATCCCGGTGCATCTGATCGACCGGGATCCGGTGCATACCGAGCAGCTCGGCGCGGTGTGTCAAAAGGTCTTTACCGGCGAGGCTACCGATCCGGAGGTGCTGGCGCAGGCGGGCGTGCGCGAGGCGCCTTCGGTGCTGCTGACGGTCAGCGACGACGCGATGAACATCTACCTCGCCTCGCTCTGCCGCCGCCTCAACCCGAACCTGCGCATCGTCAGCCGCATCGCCCACGAGCGCAACATCGAAGCCATCCACCGCGCCGGCGCCGACTTTGTGCTGGGCACCGGCTCGCTGGGTGTCGAGGCTATCTTCTCGATCCTCAAAGGCCGCGAGTTGATCACCCTGGGTGAGGGCATCGACCTGTTTTCGATTCCGCTGCCGCGCGTGCTCAGCGGCAAGACGCTCGCCGAGAGCGCCATCGGCGCGCAGACGGGCCTCAACGTCGTGGCGGTACACCAAAACGGCGAGTTCATCACCAGCCCGCCGGCCTCTACCGTGCTCAAGCCGGGGTCGGAACTGCTCATGCTCGGCGACGCCGACCAACGCCGGCATTTCGCCGATCTTTTTGGGGGGGCGTGATGCGGCGGTCAGGGGAACGTTTTGCGGTAGATCTCCCGGCTGTGCCCAATGCGCCGCTCGGTGTTGGTCATGAGTCATGGGTCATGAGTCATGAGTTTTTGAAAAGACACTCATGACCCATGACTCGTGACCCATGACCGGCGCCCCCGTTGATTCAACGTGAGAACGCTCAGAAACACCACATTTGTTGCTTCCTGCGACCCATGTCCTTTCTCGACGATCAAGTAAGAGCCCCGGAAGAGGGAGACGAGGCACGACGGCGCTTCGGCACCTTCGGCGGTGTCTTTACGCCGACGTTGCTGACGATCCTGGGCGTGATCATGTATCTGCGCGAAGGCTGGGTCATCGGCAATGCGGGCATCCTGGGCGGGTTGTTGATCATCTTGCTGGCCTACGCCATCACGATCTGCACCGCGCTGTCGATGTCGTCGATCACGTCGAACATTCGGATCGGGGCCGGCGGGGCGTATGCCATCATCTCGCAGTCGCTCGGTCTCGAAGTGGGCGGCAGCCTGGGCATCCCGCGCTATCTGTCGCAGGCCCTCGCCATCACACTCTACATCTTCGGCTTTCGCGAAGCGTGGATCTGGATTTTCCCCGATCATCCGGCTTTTCTGGTGGACGTGGCGATCTTCTTGATCCTCTGGGCCATCGCCTACAAAAGCGCCGACCTGGCCATCCGCGTTCAGTATCTCATCATGGCGATCATCATCGGGTCGCTCCTTTCGATAGCCATAGCGGCCTACAGCGGCTCGATGCAATACGACGTGGCGGACGTGGGCCTCTGGGGCAGCTTCCGGGGGGCGCCGGAGACGGATTTTAAAGGGACCAGTTTTTGGATCGTTTTTGCGGTGTTCTTTCCGGCGGCTACCGGCATCATGGCGGGGGCCAATATGTCGGGCGAGTTGAAAGATCCACGCCGGAGCATCCCCATCGGCACGATGGCGGCCATCGGCGTGAGCCTGGTTGTGTACTTGCTGCTGGCCTACTGGGTGGCCCGCTCGGCAACGCCGGACGAGTTGGTCGAGAATTATTACGTGATGATCGACAAGGCGAGTTGGGGGCCGCTCGTGGCGGGGCGGCTTGTGGGTGGATGGCTCGTGGTGGCGGGCGTCTTCGGCGCGACGTTTTCGTCGGCGTTGGCGTCGATGGTAGGAGCGGCGCGCATTCTTCAGGCGATGGGCGAACACCGGGTGATTCCGGGCGGCGCCTGGGTGGGCACGCTCACCAGAAAGGGCGAGCCGCGCAACTCGATGCTCATCACCGGCGGCATCGTCTTCGCCACACTGCTGATGCGCGATCTCAACGCGATAGCGCCGCTGATCACGATGTTTTTTCTGATCACCTACGCCATGCTCAACGTCGTAGTCTTGATCGAGCAGAGCCTGGGGCTGGTCAGCTTTCGCCCGTTGTTGCGCGTGCCCCGGATCGTATCGGTGTTGGGGCTGATCGGGTCGCTCTTCGCAATGTTCATCATCAACCCGACGGTGAGCCTGGTGTCGGTGGCGGTGGTCGTGGCGTTCTACGGCGTGCTGACGCGGCAGCAGATGGAAGCGCCGTTCGAAGACGTGCGCAGCGGGCTTTTTGTAGCTTTTTCGGAATGGGCCGCCAAGAAAGTGACCGACATGCCGGCCATGCAGGAACGCGCCTGGAAGCCCAACCTGCTGGTGCCCGTCGAAGACGTCCGCCAGTTGCGCGGGGCGTTTTCGATCATTCAGAACATCACCCATCCCAAAGGATCCGTCAAGCTGCTCGGCCTCAGCCGCCGCGACGGCCAGGCCAACGATCTGCCCGCAGGCCTGACGAACATGACGCGCGCCTTCCGCGAACGCGGCGTCTTCTCCTCGTCGATGGTGGTCGACGACGGCTCTTTCTCCGATACCCTGATCGCGGGGATGCAGGTGCTCCAGGGCGCGTTCTTCCGGCCCAACATCGTGTTTCTGAACATGCCGGAGACCGAGGAACGGGAAGACGCCTACCGCCGCGTCATCGCGCAGGCGACGGCGCTCAAGCTGGGCACGCTGGTCTATGCCGCCCATCCCGTGGCGAGCCTGGGGCAGCGCCAGCACATCAACGTCTGGATCCGCGACCGCAGCCCAGACTGGCGCCTCTCGTGGGACATCGGCAACCTCGACCTGTCGATCCTGACGGCCTACAAGCTGATGCGTAACTGGAACGCCCAGATGCGCGTCATCACCGTCATCAGCAACGAAAGCGAAGAAGAAAACGCCCGCCGTTTCATGAGCCGCCTCGTCGATCTGGCGCGCATCCCCGATACCGAGGTCGTCGTGGCCAAAGGCGCCTTCAACACCTACGTCGGGCAGGCGCCGCAGGCCGATCTCAACATCTTCGGCCTCGTGCCCAACCCCGACTTCGACGTCATCCGCCGCATGGTCGAGACGACGAAATCGACCTGCCTCTTCGTGCAAGACTCCGGGCGGGAGAGTGCGTTGGCTTGAGTGCCGGCGAAGAAGACAATATCGCCGTGGGTTTTAGCAAAGATTTGCCTTCCAACCGGTTCGAAAAATGAGGCATAGGTCCGGATTGTCTCCGGACATACTATCAAACCTCTTCGAGAGAGAGGGATTTTATTCGATCTGGAACCTTGAGCAGGTTAAGCTCCCCCTCGTCACGTATTGTATCCGCTTTTTCTTCCACGTTCTTTAACGCCCTATCATACTCTTCCTTAAACACTTCCTTCTCTCTTTTCTCAATAGCGTTTGCCAAACGATCAAATTGCCTTGTTGCATGGTTAATGAATAGAAGGCCGGGCTCAGAGTCATTCGTGTTCACGAAAAGACTATCCGGAAATGTCTTTCCAGTCTTGTCACGCCGCTCATATTCTGTAAGTATATACTGGTCATCGATAACCATGAAGCTATGTAGTCTTAACGCTTCTTTTATGACATAAAGATTAAAGTTATGGTGATGCTTTTCCGGTAACTCCCTTAATCGCGAAAAATGATGCACGGTCTCATGTTTAGCAGAAAGCAGCGCTTGTACCAAGAGATCATGCTTAGTATAATCCTCTTTACCATCTCTCTGTACCGATAATTGAAGTATTCGTTTATAGGACACACCTTCGCACACTTTTTTTTCTAAGGCTCTAAAGTATCGTTCATAGCTTTGATGTAAGTGTTTCGCGGACTCTGATGTCTCTTTATTTTTCTCAAGCTGATACATAACCTGATCTACCATATAGGCTTCCGGCAAGTAGTCAAGCACTCGTATAACACTTTCCGCCTTGTCGACATAGTGAACCAGCGTATTAAAATATAAGTCAAGGGCATCTCTGCGATATCCATAGGTTGCATCAAAGTCCAGGGCGATAAACCTTTTCGGTGAACTAGACTTCAAGACAGGAACAGGTGTTTCGGGCAGTTTAGAAGCCTCGTCCGCTGGACGTTTTTGCATCAATGAGTGACGTTTCTCCGTCCAATATTTGCGGTCTTGGAGCCCACGTTTCATGTTGCCAATGATAAGTATCACGGGCGCTAGAAGCGAAACTAACGAGCCGATTACGATAAGGTATTCAACTTGCATTTGAGGGCTTGGCTATGGTTAAGGTTTCCGAATGTCTAGGGCGCTCTCTGCTCGCTGTGATCACGATAGCTATCATGCCCATAGGTTATAAACACGATGACAATCACTAGACCGCAAACTATGTTCCATCTGACGGACAGAGCAGTTTCCGCTACCGCGAAACAGATAGCAAAGATTAACGCAACTGCCATAAATACTGATTTAAAAGCAGGATTGCGAATTAGTGCAGCAAAAGTTGCAGCATATAGCGAGGTGATGAGGCACATGAATGACACAGTCAAGCCTTCTGGGGTGCCAAGTTGAGCGAGGAGAGGTATTAGTGGTAATACAGCGTTAAACAGCCAATTTCCTATCCATCTCTGAAATCGTCGTCTATATCTCTGGTAGCTCATACCCAATTTATCTTCAAGTTTATTCGGGTCAGAATCCCCCTCAAGGAGATCAGAGAGCTTTATGCTGACCTTCGTATCTTTTTTACTAACGATCATTGGTTCATCAGGATTAACATGCCCGTCTTTTAGCTTAAGGCCCTGATATTTCAGACCTCTCTTCAGTTGCCACCAGTTTGTAGCGTCTGCTAAGACTTCTTTTGCGAGGCTTATGTCTTCCTGTGAAAGGCTTATCAAAGCAGAAGTAGACATTGGGCAGAAATGGCAAATGCCAGGCTAAAGTTGACCAAATTTGGGAGATAGACAACTACATAGAAAAAGCTGCCCGACTACAGGAAACACTTCTTGCCAATATAAGACATCAGAACGAAATTCTACTACCTTAATTTAAGTCTACACCGCCTGCCAGCTCGCGCCGTCGCTCGATCTTAAGTTCGTCGTCCATTTCGGCGAGTTCACCTTTCGCCAGATCGGCCAGCACACCGGCATGACGGGGCAGGACGTCATCGTGGTGCACCGGCTGTTGAAGAACACCATCAGCGAGGCGACGGGGGTGGGCTGCTACGCTTTTTTCAGCGAAGCCGCCCTCGACGCCATCGGCCTGCCCGGCCTCGCCGAGACGATGCAGCGCCACAAGGAATCCTATGATCATCTCGGCGACGTGACCGGCTACGTCTACGACATGCATGCGTTCTGGACCGATTATCAGGCGCAGCAGCACGTCTGTGTCGAGCAAGAAGAGGCGTGGATCGTCGATGAGATCGCGTTGCCGGTGCCGCCGGTGCTGGCGTGGGAATACCTCACGCAGGCGCAGTACCGCCAGCAGTGGATCGGGGCCGATTCGATGGAAACGTTTAAAAAGAACCAGGGCCGCGCCGGCGTGGGTATGATCGAACATTGCGCCCACGGCAAACAAGTCGCCGTCAACGAAGTGGTGGATTGGCGGCCTTTCGACTATGTGACGTATCGCTCGCGCCTGCCCCTGAACGGCTATTTTCACCTCAGCGTGATGCTCGAACCCACCGACGACGGCGCCCGCGCCACGATGCGCATCAGCAAGCCGAAGGCCGATCATCCGCTACGAAATTTTCTCTTGAATCTCCTCTTCAAACGAATCGAATCGAAGTTCAAACGCGATATCGCCGCAGGCTGTCAGGTGTTGAAAACGCTGATCGAAACCGACGCCGAAAAGCACGCCGCCCTGACGCAAACGATGCTTTCGGAGGTTCACGTGGTTTTGGATGATTAGGGTGAGGGTGGATTCGCGGCGTCTTGCTGTTTGCGCCGTTGCGTTAGTCACTGGTCACTGGTGAGGGAAAGACACCAGTGACCAATGACAGCGAGCGCAGCGAGCGTAATGACCAGTGACCCACGCCAAGAAAGCCGAAGCCACCCCCGGCGCGAATCCAGCAAGAATCACCAAAAAACCTACTCAATCGTAATCTGCTGCGGGGTGTGGACGAAGAGCACGTCTTTGAGCGTCGGGTGGTTGGTGAAGACCTCGGTGTCGCGTTCGCGCAGGCCCTCCATGTCGAAGCCCACCACCGTCAGGTCGGCGTCCTGGGAGCGGCGGGCTACGAGGCGGCGGAAGGCGGCTTCGTCGTTGGTGGGGTAGAAGCGGAGGTTTTTTTCGGAGATGGGCAGGCGGCCCTCGGCCATGAGACGCTTGAATTCTTCCTGGCTCTCTCTAACCTGCTCGCGCGGCAGCGCGGCGAAGACCTGGATCTCGGCATGTTGCCAGTCCGGATGCCCTAGCAGGATGTAGCTCAGGAGGATCATCAGGTTGGCGTTGGCCTGATCGTTCCAGGTCAGCCAGATGTGGATGTTTTGCCGTTCGCCGAAGTGATAGTCGCCGTGGCGCAGCACCAGCAGCGTCATCTGAGTGCTGGCGGCAAACTGGCAATTCTTGACCACGTCGGCGATGACCTCCGGCGGGTCGTGCTGCGAGAATTCGAACATGACGGCATTGTTGCTCAGCCCCGAGACGCCGGGCACCTGAAGGCTCTGGGCCAGCGCCGAGGTCATCGACGGGCTGACGATGGTGTCCATGTAGACGGTGCTTTTCTGCATCCGCGCCAGTTGCACCAGCCGCCTTTTAATGCGCTGGCTTTCGATGAAAGACCCGGTGTTGAGCGGCCCTTTGATGAAATGCAGGTAGGTGCCGAAGCCATGCCGGTGGCACATCCAACGCAACATGATCAGCGGGCTGCGGCGGTCGAACGTGCGGTCGTTGACCATGATGACGCTGGGCCGCCACTCGTCGTCGTCGGCTTGTTCGCGGCGTCGTTGCAGGCGGATGTGCATGTAGCGCGTGGCCTGGGTCATCACCCCCTGAAACATGGCCGCCAGGTCGCCTTCGCCGCTCTGGGTGCGTTTCATGAATTGATACAAACCGCCCATGACCAGCAGCGCCAGCACCGCAAAAAGCGGATCCATCTGGAACATCATCAGCAGGCACATGACCGCGCCGAGCAGGCTGATGTACCACCGCGAGCGGAAACTCGGACGATAGCTGGGCCGGGCGGCGAAGTGCTCCAGAAAGCTGATGGCGCAGAGCGATCCGTAGGTGACCATGAAAAACATCGAGATCAGCCGCGCCACAAAGTCGACGTTGCCCAGGAGGACGATTACCAGCGCGATCACGCCCGTCACGAGCGTGGTGTTGCGCGGTTCGTTGACGGCGCCGACGCCGCGCGCCAGCCACGCGTTGAGCTGCGCGCCGGGGAAGCTGCCGTCGTCGCCCAGCGCTTGCAGCGTGCGTGGGGCCACCAGCACCGATCCGATGGCTGAACTCAGCGTGGCACATCCGAGCCCGATGAGGATGATCGGCCCCCAGAGGGCGATATGCGCCATGGCGAGTTCGTCCACGTCGGCAAGCAACTCGGGCGGCGCGGAATAGGCCAGCTTGACAACGATGAAAAAGTAGATGACCATGCCGGCGAGCGTCGCGCCCAGGGTGCCGCGCGGCAGCGATTTGCGGGGATTGGCGAGGTCGCCCGAGAGCCCGACGCCGGCGGTCATGCCGGTGAAGGCCGGGAAGACGATGGCGAAGACGATGAAAAACGCATGAGGATCGTCGACGGTGGACGTCAGGCTGACCGCGCTCTGGTCGAACCCCTCGACGGGCGAGCCGAGGAAGAACAGCACCAGCGACGCCGCCAGCACCGCCACGACCACATAAAGCGCCTTGACGCCCAGCGCCGCGCCCTTGAAGAACACCAGCGTCAGCAGCGCCAGCGTCGCCGGGACCGAGACCAGGCGGGGGTCGAAGACGAAGCCGGTCTGCGCGGCGAACCACGGCGCCAGCGGGCGAAACGCCTCGGCAAAGGCGATCATGTAAAACGCCACCGAGACGGCCTGCGAGAGATACAACGAGATGCCGATGACGCCGCCAATCGTCGTCCCGAACGAGCGCGAGATGATGAAATACTCGCCGCCGCCCTCCACCTTGCGGTTCGTGGCGATCTCGGCAATAGCCAGCGCCGTCGGGATCGTCACGAGATGGCCCAGCAGGATGATGCCGAAGACGCCGAGTAACCCCACGTTGCCCACGGCGTAGTCGAAGCGCAGAAACATGATCGCGCCGAGGATCGTGCTGATGCCGGCCAGAAACACGGGCAACGTGCCGAAGCCGTGCCCCGGCGCCCCGCCGTTTTCAGCCGCCTTCAACGCGCCCTGGCTGTTCGTTTCTGTCGATGTGACGCTGGCTGTTTCCATGGAGGTTAAGTATACGGCTCCGGCGCGATCATAGAAACTAACTGGGCGACTGTGCGGCGCGTTTCCACATCAGAATCACCAGCCAGACGATGAACACGCGCACCGCCAGCGGCATCGTCTCCGGCAGATTCACCGTCATCTTGCGCGTAAACGTATGATCCGGCTCAATTACCCCGATGCGCTCTTCACCCTCGAACAGGTCAAACGCCCGCCTGAGGGCGGACTGGGCTTTTAACGTGAAGCGCCGTTCGTCGTAGGTGATGCCGAACTCGCGCAGGAAGACGCTTGGTTTGGAAGCGCGCGCGAGCGTGAAACCGCCGGCCTCCAGCACAAAATCGCCCAGCAGCCCGTCGCGATACATCTGGCACGGCACCGCGTCGATGATCACGTCGCCCTCCTCGCGGATCCAGGCCAGATCGATCTTGGCCACGGGCACGCCGTCGTCGTAGACGGTGAAATCCCAGGAAAAGGCGCTATTGGGTTCGGCGCGAAGCATGGGGCGATTTTAGATTTTGGATTTATCCAAAATCCGCACGTTTTGCCTGAAAAATGAGCTGCCCTCGTTCCGTGACCGGGCCGCCGGCATAGTCGCCCACGAGGGCTTCGACGTCGAAGCCGCAGCGATGGAGCAGGTGGACGGCTTCGTAGCGGAAAAGATACCGGCTCTTCCACCACGACGTGCTTTGTTCGACCTCGTTGCCCCCGGCGTCGTAGCGCGTAAAGTGCATCGTCGTGGTGATGGTTTGATCGATCACGATGGCGTCTTGCGCGTGTTCGATGACGACCGTCCCCCCGTCGTCGAGCGGATACCGCCCGCGTTCGGTGAAGTGTTGGCCCTTCGATTCCACGCTGCTCATGATGAAAGCGCACGTCGGGTTGGGCAGGTTGAAGACGAACCGCCCCGCCGGCGCGAGGTGCTCGGCCACGCGGTGCAGGCAGGCCATCTCATCCTCGACCGTCACGTTGTGGAAGAACGCGTCGCTGCACAGGATGATGTTGAACGTTGTGTCGAGCGAAAAATCGGTCATCGTCTGTCGATGGATCTGCACGCGTTGCCGGACGTCAGGCGGCTCCTCGGCCAGTTTCTTTTCGAACTGATGGAGCATGCCCTCGGATTGATCCACGCCGGTGACGTCGAAGCCTTCGCGGGCCAGCAACAGGGTCAGGCGGCCCGTGCCGCAGCCCAGGTCCAGCACCGGCCCGCCGAAGGCGCGCGCTTTGTTGAGATACCACGCGACCTCTTCGTCCGTGCCGATGGCGAGCGAGGCATCATAATATTTGACGACAGGATCGGTGTTTTCGGAGCCGTACATGGGATTGGATGGACGATGGCGGCCGGGAAAAGTAAAGCGAAATTCCTCAAAGTTCTACTTCGCGCGGTGCCTGGAGTTGGTCATGGGTCACGAGTCATGGGTCATGAGTTTTTTGTTTTTACCCATGACTCATGATCCATGACCCATGACCAACGCCTTCGGTGATCTGGAATACCGGCCTCGAAAATACTGAAAAACATCGTTCTGCCCGCCTAGATTCTCTCTTCTCTTTTCGCGAAGTTCGGAGGCGTCGCGATTTTCCTCACGTACCGAACTGTTCTGATGAAGCTTTCGTTCTGGGGTGCTGCCGGCACAGTCACCGGCTCCAAGCATTTGCTCGAACTCGACAACGGCAAGCGGCTGCTGCTCGACTGCGGCCTGTTTCAGGGGCGCCGCGCCGAGTCGCGCGAGCGCAACAGCGCATTCGGTTTTGATGCTGCCCTGGTTGATGTCGTGCTGCTTTCGCACGCCCACATAGACCACGCCGGGCTGCTGCCGAAGCTCTGGAAGGAAGGCTTCCGGGGCCGCATCTACGCCACGCACGCCACCTACGACCTGTGCAGCCTGATGCTGCGCGACAGCGCCTACATCCAGGAAAAAGATGTCGCCTACGTCAACAAACGCCATCGTAAGCGGGGCGAGCCGCTCGTCGAGCCGCTTTATTCGATGGAACATGCCGACGGCGTGATGCCGCACTTCGTAGGGGTCTCCTACGGGCAGACGTTCCGGCCTGCCGAGGGCGTCGAGGTGATCTATCGCGACGCCGGCCACATCCTCGGCTCGGCCTCGATGGTGCTGACGATCACCGAAAACGGCAAGACGACGAAGCTGGGCTTCACCGGCGACATCGGCAATCCGGGCCGGCCTATCCTCCGCGATCCGGCCCCCATGGACGACTGCGATTACCTGATCACCGAATCGACCTACGGCGGCAAGGTCCACGCGCCGCCGAGCGAATCCAAAGACCGGCTCGCCGAGATCGTCAAGCGCACCAGCGCCCGCGGCGGCAAGGTGATCATCCCATCGTTTGCCGTCGGGCGCACGCAGGAGGTCGTCTATGCGCTCGATCAACTCTGGAACGAAGAGCGCCTGCCGCCCATCCCCGTCTACGTCGATAGCCCGCTGGCGGTCAACGCCACGGGGGTCTACCTGGCGCATCCGGAATGTTTCGACGAAGAACTGCACCGGTACATGGAGACCGACGACGACCCGCTGGGCTTCGAGCGGCTCTCCTACATCCGCGACGTGCGGCGGTCGAAACAGCTCAACGAGCAACGTGTGCCGATGGTGATCATCTCGGCCTCGGGCATGTGCGAAGCCGGGCGCATCCTCCATCACCTTAAAAACAACATCGAGCAATCGCGCAACACGGTGTTGATCGTCGGCTACTGTGCCGAGCACACCCTGGGCAAAAAGATCGTAGACCGCCTGCCGCAAGTCCGCATCTTCGGCGATTACTACAAACTCCGCGCCGACGTCGAGGTGATGAATAGCTACTCGGCCCACGCCGACGAACCCGGCCTGCTCGACTTCCTCGGCAAGCTCGACCGCGACCGCCTGCGCCGCCTCTTCCTCGTCCACGGCTCGCCCGAACGGTTGGATTTATTCAAAACTGCCCTCCGCCGCGAAGGGTATCAGAACATTCACGTACCCCAGCATGGCGAATCGGTTGATTTGTGAGATGGAATCTGATAACGCGATCATTCGTTAGATCAGAGCAAAACCACGGAGGACGCCAATGACCGAGCTATTACAAAAGGCTATCGAACGGGTGCAGGCGCTTCCTGAAGACGAGCAGGACCGCGTTGCCCGGTTCATGCTCGACGCAGCCAAAGCCGCAAGCGAGGCCAACGGTCGCGGGCAGGAAGAGACGCAACCCATCTGGGAATGGATGGCTGAACAGGCTAAAAACGTCCCCGATGAGGAGTGGGAGAAGTTTCCCAAAGATGGTGCTGCTGAGGTTGATCACTACCTCTACGGCACGCCGAAGAGAAATTCATGAATGCCGGGCGTGCCGTCTTCGCAGACACCTTCTATTGGGTCGCACTTACCAATCCCAAGGATAGCGCACACCGGCGGGCTCTTGCCCTGAGCGAGTCACTTCGCGACACGCCGATCATCACTACGCAAGAAGTCCTGACGGAAGTTCTCGCCTACTTTGCAGGGCGTGGAGCGCGATCACGCCTGCAAGCGGCTCGCAATGTTCATCGGATCCTGAGCGTGCCGGCCATTCGTGTTGTTCCGCAGAGCCAGGAATCGTTTCTTGCCGGCCTCGAACTCTATGAGGCCCGACCCGATAAGGGCTACAGCCTTACAGACTGTATTTCCATGAACACGATGACGGCGGAGGGTATTACTGACATTCTCACGAACGATGTGCATTTCACCCAGGAAGGCTTTCATGCCCTGTTCAGAACGTGATAAGGTTATCAGAACATTCACGTCCCGGCACATAGCGAATCGGTTATTTTGTGATAGCTGATTTCGGATTGCGGATTGGATGCCCTGATTAACCAATTACTTCGTCAGTCGCCTTCGGCTCGTGTCAAAATCCGCAATCCGCAATCCAAAATCCGACCACCCATGCCCATCACCCCTTTCACCGTTTTTCTGGCGGCGCTGGTGACGGCCCTGGCGACGGGGCTGGGCGCGGTGCCGTTTCTCTTCGGGCGGTCGATGTCGCGCCGGGGGTTGGGCCTTTCGAATGCGCTGGCGGCGGGCTTGATGCTGGCCGCCAGCCTGATGCTTTTCTACGAAGGCCAGGTCGATAGCTGGCCGCTGGTGACGCTGGGGGCGGTGCTCGGCGGTGTTTTCATCATGGCGAGCCGCCGGTTTTTGCGAGGCCGCAGGGACCTCCACATCGGTGTCTTGCGCGGGGCCGACGCGCTCAAGGCGCTCCTGATCGTCGGGGCGATGACCATTCACTCGTTCACCGAGGGTGTCGGGGTGGGGGTGTCGTACGGCGGGGGCGAGGAGCTGGGCGTTTTCATCACCACGGCCATCGCGATTCACAACATTCCAGAGGGTCTGGCCATCAGCCTGGTGCTGGTGCCGCGTGGGATGGAGGTGTGGAAAGCGGGGCTGTGGAGCATCTTTTCGAGCCTGCCGCAGCCGTTCATGGCCGTGCCGGCGTTTCTCTTCGTCGAGGCGTTTGCGCCGCTGCTGCCGGTGGGCCTCGGCTTTGCCGCCGGGGCGATGATCTGGATGGCCGCGCGCGAGTTGATCCCCGAAGCCCTCGACGATGCGCCGCCGCGTCTGGTCTACACCATGATCGTCGCAGCCACAGCAGCGATGCTCCTCTTCCAGTACGTTTTGAAGCTTCAATAAAAAAGGGCTACTCATTCTGCGAGTAGCCCTTTTTTATTGAAGCTTCAAAGATTAGGCGGTTTGGGCGGCCCAGATGTCGCAGTAGCCCAGGGGGTGGATCGGGCCTTTGATGGTCTGGCAGGTGCCGCATTGGGCGCCTTCGGCGGCGGCCACCCAGAGCGCGCAGTTGTCGCACTGCTTGCCTTCCATCGTCGATTTGTCGACGTAGTTCAAGGTGGTGCGGGCTGCGAGTTCTTGCTCGGTCAGGCCGGTGGTGTCCATACAGGTGAAGCTTTCCTCGGCCATCGGTGCCTCGGGGGCGGCGGTGGGTGTTTCGGCAGAAGGCGTGGCGGCTGGTTGTTCGCCGCCGCCACAGGCCGCAAGCAACGAGCCGGCGCCGATGCCCGCAGCGCCGAAGAGCGTCACGCGCTGGATAAAGTCACGTCTGGTGATGTCCTTGTTGTCCATGGCCCCTCGTCTGATTGATGGGTATGCGTAGCGGCTGGATGCTTCCTTAGAAACGGTCTGGGTTTAACAAACCGTTTCTAAAGATACATGAAGGTTTTTTCAAGATACAAGCGTTGGGGTTGAAGTCTCAAGAAACTTTCATTTAACGCGTTGTCTGATCTGCTCAAGCAATGTATCCAGTTCCTGATAAATCGAATCGGCGCGTGGGGCGTCTTCTTGCGCGTTCACGACAGCCTCGATGAAGGGCGCAAAGAGCCGGCAGCGCGCGGCGCCGGACTGCATCGAGGCCGTGCCGGGTTTCGTATCGCCTTCGCCCAGAACACCCGCCGGCGGCGCTTCGGACCGGGCCGAGCGGGCCGCCTGCGCCAGGTGCGTCGCCACAGCCGTCGCATCGTTCTGCGTCCAGGCGAGGTAGCCCTTGAGCGTATGCGCTTCGACGCTCTTGTAGTTCGAGCCGGTCACGGCGTCGAGGTAGTACCGCGCTTGCGCGGCGTCGCCCCGAACGAGGGCGACCTGGCCGAGGCGAAGCAGCGGGCCGGTCTCCTCGCTGTTGAGTTCGAGGGCGCGTGTAAAAGCAGCCCCGGCGGCGTCGAGATCGAAGCCGGCGTCGGGGTAGCGGCACAACGCCAGATCGCCGAGTTGGGCGTGGGCGCGGGCGCTGCTCGGATTCAGCCGCGTCAGGCGTTGCCACGCCGCGCGCGCCTCGTCGAAGGCGCCCAACTCCAGATGCATATTGCCCAGGTAGTAAAGTGCGTCTTCGTGTGCGTCGTTGAGGGCGAGGGCTTTTCGATACGATGAGACCGCCTCCTCGAACCGCCCGGCCATCCGATGCGCCGTTGCCTGCCGGTACACCGTCCAGAACTGCCGGACCTCCTCTTGCGCAGCGCTCGTCTGATCGCCGGATTCACTGGCGAGATCCTCCGAAGCCGGACGGGATTTCAACAGCGTGATCGCCGCAAAGCCGATCAGCACGACGGCGGCGAAGATGAAGAGGGTTTTTTTCATGATTCTAATGGCGAATAGCGAATGGCAAGTAGCGAATGGTTAATGAGGAGAATCATTCACAATTGGCCATTCGCCATTCGCTATTCCCTATTAATCTCCCTCCCGGCCTTCTACAACCCGGAGCGTCTGATTCGTCGCCACGCCGAGGTGTGTTTGCCGGTCTCCGTTGGGCCAGATCACGTCGAGCGTGTCTACGGTCATCGCCTCGCCCAGGCCGAAGTGCGCGAGGGGGCTGTTCTGCGAGCAGTACGAACTCTGCGCGCCGACCTGGCGGATCTGAACCTGCTCGCCCGCGACCACGCGCACCCGCGCGCCGAGGGTCGAACCGCCGCCCTGCTGCCCTTCGAGCGCCACCTTCAGCCAGCGGTTGCGGTTGCCGCCGTCGTTGCGCAGCAAGACGCCGGGGCCGTCGTGGTTGACGACGAACACGTCCACGTCGCCGTCGTTGTCGTAATCGGCGAAAGCCGCGCCGCGCCCGACGTATTCCGCCGAAAAGAACGCGCCGCTGACGGCAGAGACGTCGAAGAAACCCGCCCCAGCGCCGCGATTCCAGAAAAGTTGATCCTGCATCGGAATCAGCAGATGCGGCGTCTCTTGTTGCTGAAACGTGCTCCCGTTGCTGACGAAAAGATCGAGCCGTCCGTCGTTGTCATAATCGAAGAACGACGTGCCCCAGCCGATGTAATCGAGCGCGATCTGGCCCAGGCCGAAGCGGTCGGCGAGATCCATGAACTGGAGCGGTTTCGGGGCGGGCGCCGGGCGGGGTATGCGGTCGGCGTGGCGGTTGCTGTAGAGGGCGTTTTCCTGGGCGATCCAGTGGGTGATGAACATATCGAGGTCGGCGTCGCCGTCCCAGTCGCCCACGGCGATGCCCATGGCGCCCCGGTAGTCGGCCACGAGGGCGCGATGGCTTATTTCTTCGAACGTCTCATTGCCCAGATTTCGGAATAAAACATTGTCCGAGACATCGTTGGCGACGTAGAGATCGAGCCATCCGTCGTCGTCGAAGTCGGCCCAGGCTGCCGAGAGGCTGCGGCCCTGCGCATTTTCGACGCCGGACTTGCGGGCCACTTCGGTGAACCGACCGTTGCCGTCGTTGCGGTAGAGCAGGTTGCGTTCCGGGTTGAAAGACGACGGATTGAGGCTCGGCGGCACATCGACATCGTATTGCGTGGAGCCTTGCTGCCCCTCCATCGGCACGTATTTTACATAGCCGGTGACGTAAAGATCGAGCCGTCCGTCGCGGTTATAATCGCCCCACGAGGCGCCGGTCCAGAAGCCGGCGGGCGCGTCGAGGCCGGCGGCTTCGGTGTGATCGGTGAAGGTGGGAGCCTGCCCCGGACCTGATCCGGGGTCGCCGTTGTTGCGGTAGAGCGTATTCTGCCCGTAGGCCGAGACGTAGAGGTCGAGCCATCCGTCGCCGTCGTAGTCGCCCCAGGCGGCGGCCATGCCCCAGCCGCGCCCGTCCACGCCGGCCTGGGCGCTGACCTCCGTGAAGGTGCCGTCGCCGTTGTTGTGATAGAGCGCGTGGTGCGCCGGCGACGCGGCGATCTCTTCCGGCGTGAGCGTGAGCGGCCCGGCCTGGTTGACCACGAAGAGATCCATCCATCCGTCGTTGTCGTAATCGCCCCAGGCGGCGCCGCTGCCCATGTCTTCGGGCAACTGGCTCGTGCGCCGCCCGTCGAAATGTCGAAAAACAATCCCCGCCTCTGCGCTGGCATCCGTAAAGATGATCCGCGGATAATCCTCCGGCAGCGACCGCGCCAGCGTCGCCGTCAACCCCTCGACCTCGCCGCCGGGCCGATAGGTCTGTTTCGACGGCATCATCGCCCACACCACCGCCGCCACCGCGACCACGAAGACGAGGCCGAGTGTCACTGTCAGCACGACGCGACGTTTGCGGCGGGGGAGGGTGGTTAGCATGGCAAATTTGGATTTTAGATTTTGGATTTTGGATTGTTGATGTCCACCCAATCCAGAAACCGAAAAAGTCGCGACGGTCAGAATCGCTGTGATTTTTTCGATTGGGCAGGCCGATTCGGATCAGATCAATCCAAAATCTAAAATCCAAAATCCGAAATCGGATCAGCTACCACGATCTCTTTCTCCGCCGACGAAACCACCGTCACCGGCGATGACATCCCGGAGTCGGCGCCGAAGAGTTCGTTGAGCAGGAACTGATCGATCTTGCGGTAGAGCAGGCGGGCTTTTACGTGCAACGTGGTGGTCTGCCCGCCCGGCGCGTTGAACGAGACCGTCTCGCGCGGCGGCAATTCTTCGAGGTCCGTGGTCATCGTGGCGGGGCAGGGGAAGACGAACTGCGCCTTGTCCGAAAAACCCGGAAACAGCGCCCGGCGATAGCGCACGCCCACCATCTCCCAGAGATTATGCCGGTCAATCAAATTGCCGTACTGATCGACCGGCTCGGCTTTGAAGATGAACGACCCCGGCTGGATGAAATGCTGCTCGTCGCGGCGACCTGTGGTGAAAACCTCGCGGCCTTGCTCATCCGTCACGATCACCTCGACCCAGGCCTGGATGATGTCGAGCGGGCCGGTCGGGAAGTCGTGGCCGAGCTTGTTGTTGGTCACGACGACTTCCACGGCTACGTCCTCGCCCGGCGCGACGCGGTCGGGCGTGATCAGTTCGATGGGTACGGCGGGGCCGGTCTTCCACTTGTGGGCGATCTCCGGGATGTCGAAGTCGCCGCGCATCCACTGTTCGGTGAGGGCCACCTGTTCCTCGCCGCCGTGGAGCTTGAGCAGTGTCGGCACGAACTGATTGGCGCCCAGGAATCGATGGCTGCGATGCTTGCCGTCGTCCGGCGCGCGGTTGTAATCGAGGTCGTCGCCGCTGGCCGGGTCGAGCGAGGCCGTCAGCGGCATGTGGCACTCGCGGCATTCGATGGTTTTCTCCGGATCGCCCGGATGATTCCAGCGGCTCTTGCGCCAGTTGTCGTATTGATTCTGAAGCTGCACCCAGCCGACGTTGTTGATTTCCTCGTCGATAAACTGTTTGTGGCAGGCCGCGCAAAACTCAGGACTTTTGAAGAGCTTATGCTGAAGGCTTTCGACGTGCTGCTTCGGGTAGGCGCGGATCAAAAAATCGCTGATGAACTGCGCCGCCTTGCCCTCGCGCAACTCGAACAGGTAGCGATCCGGCTGGGTGAGGGTATAGTTGGCGTTGCCCTGCACGTCGGTGGTTTTGATGGCGTGGCAGGTGATGCACGAGACGCCCTCGTCGAAGCCGATGGGGTTGGTCAGATCATCCTGAAACAGGTTTTTCGTCCCCGAAAACAGCGAGATCGGATCGTGGCAGCCGCCGCAGTAGCGCGTCGATTCCGGCCCGTTCTGCTCGCCCATCGTCCGCTGGACGGCCCGAAACGCTGGATCCATGGCCGACCATCGGTGGGCGCTGACTTCCCATTCTTTGAGGATTTCGTTGTGGCAGCCCACCTTGCCGCACGTCTGCGATCCACCCATCGAGCGGGCGTCGAAGGCGTCGCCGGTGCTGGTCTGGGCCAGGCTCGGCGCGAAGGGCCGGTCTTCGCCGTAGAGATAGTTGTAATCGTCCGGAAGCTCGTTATGCAGCGGCACCGGCTCGTAGGCGTAGATGGCCAGCGCCGTCACCGCAAAAAGACCCACCACGAGAAACGAGATGTTCGCCCCGAACTTCTTTTGCGCCGTGAGGATCGGCTCGATGGCTTTGACGGAGCGGGCCTTGAAATCGCGCGCGACGATGATGACGATGTGCGGCAGCGCCGCCGCGATTAACGCAAACGTCGCAAGGACGTGCACGAGGTCCCAGGCGTAGCTGATCCGTGTCTGAAAAACGGCCTGCACCGTCAAGACCACGCCGGAGACGACCAGCACCAGCGTGGCGACCATCGCAAAGTAGCCCGTCAGCTTAAAATGCGTCATCGGCATCCGCCGGTAGAGCCGCCAGTGCCGCAGTTGATACCACGCAAACGGCCCCATAAACACGAGCCCGACGACCGTATGCATCAACACCATCACCTGATTCGACACGCTGAACGGCAACAGGTAGATAGACAGCCCGGTGAGGGTTTCGAAGATCAACCAGGCCACGACGACAACGGCGAGAACCCGTTGCCACTCGCGGGCTTTGGGATGGGTGGTAGGGGTGGTTTTCATAGAATCGATCTGCGCTTCGCGTCGGTATTTCGCAGCTTGCAAGATGCGCAGGAACGGCTCGGTTTGATGTGGGGAGAAGCGCGGGCGATGATGTAAGGGTTCTCCTTACCCGTGTAGGGCATTGATCGAAAGGGAGAGAGGGAGAAAGGGAGAATAAACCCGATACTCCCCCTTTCCCCCTCTCTCCCTTTCCCCCTCTCTCCCTTTCCCCCTTTCTCACGCGCCGTTGGCGCGTGAGAGCGCTTCGCCGGCAACGCGGGCGACGTTGGCGAAGTACCGCGCGCCTGTGGCCAGCGCGGCTTCGTCGAAGTCGAATTTGCTGGAATGAGCCGGGAAGCCTTCGTGGCCGGGCCGTTGCGAGCCGAGGCGGACGTAGCAGCCGGGGCGTTTTTGGAGGTAGTAGCTGAAATCCTCGGCGCCCATGTTGGCCTTGTGCAGGGGGCGGACGAAGTCGTCCGGCACGGTCAGCAGGGCGGCCCGGCGGGCCAACGCCGTGGCTTCGGGGGGGTTGATGACGGGGGGCGCGTAGCTGGGAAAGCGCACCTTCACGCGGGCGCCGTGGATCTGCCCGATCGCCCTGGCCATCCGGGCCACGCCTTTCTTGAGTTGTTCGCGCACCTCGGTCTCCTGCGCGCGGATCGTGCCTTCGAGCACCGCCTGCCCGGCGATGACGTTGGCGGCAGTGCCGGCCTCAAATCGCCCAACCGAAACCACCGACGGGTGCGCCGGATCGACCTCGCGCGAGACGAGCGTCTGGAGCGTCGTCACCATCAAACTACCGACGACCAGCGCATCGACGCTTTCGTGGGGCCGCGCGCCGTGCGCCTGTTGCCCCTCGATGCGAATCTCGAACATGTCGGTCGAGGCATTGACCACGCCGTCGCTGACGATGATCGAGCCGGTGGGATAGTGGCGGTCGAGGTGGCCGCCGAAGACCATGCCCACCCCTTTGAGCGCGCCGGCCCGGATCATCGCTTGCGCGCCGGAGCCGAGTTCTTCGGCAGGCTGGAAGATGAGGCGCACGGGGGCGGGAAGCGCTGCGCCGGCAGCGAGGAGTTCGGCGGCGCCGAGCACCATGCTCAGGTGGCCGTCGTGGCCGCAGGCGTGCATGATGCCGTCGTAGGCGGACGTAAATGGCAGGCCGGTTTCTTCGTGGATCGGCAGCGCGTCCATGTCGGCGCGGAGCGCCACGGCAGGCACATCCTGGGAGCCCGGGATTTCGGCGAGCACGCCGGTGCCGGCCACATCACGCCGGTAGTCGATGCCGAGGTCATCGAGCACGGCGCAAATCCGGTCGGCGGTGCGGTGTTCCTGCCATCCCAACTCAGGATGCCGGTGGAAATCCCGGCGCAGCGCGACCATGCGTTCGAAGGCTGCCGCCTGCATCGTGTATGTTTCGGCGCGTGCGTGGATGGGGGCGCCATTGCGCGCAGCCTTTTCGGTTTCAGTCTTGATTTCCATAGCGTGACCTCCACAATACGTCGTCGGAGGTTATACTTTATTGACGCGTGGGTGTGCCCTCACTTAAGCATGACGAGCAACATCTTGAAATCGGTGACGGCGCGCACGGCGTGCGGCACGTTCGCCGGCAGCGTGATCGTCTCGCCGGCAGCCACCCGGTGCGTCTCGTCGCCGATGTCGATGTCGGTCTCGCCATCAACGACGTAGACGAGCGCGTCGTGCGGCGTGGTGTGCTCGCTCAGGCTCTCGCTCCGGCTGAAGGCAAAGAGCGTGACGTTGCCGCCCGGCTTCTTCAACAGCATCCGGCTGACGATAGCGCCGGGCTGATACGCCGCGAGGTCTTCGAGCCGTTGGGCTTTTGTGGCCGTGTCTTCCATGACGAGGGTGCTATTTTTCGGTGTTTGCGCTTCGTTGGACGTTTCGCGTCGGTCATGAGTCATGAGTCATGGGTCATGAGAGTTTTGCTTTTCACCCATGACTCATGACCCATGACCAACACCAACCTGTATGCAAAGTGAGACGATGAGACCTATCACCTCCCGTTTCCCCACCGCCTAAAAGTCTTTCTTCCTAAAAAGCCGCCATCCCCAAAACAGCGGCGCGGCTACCCAGACGCCGAGGGCTGCCGTCGAAAGGCCCACGCCGAGGAGGCTGCCGAAAAATTGTTCGAAGACCGCCCCGGTGTAACCCATCAGCGCCGAGACATCGAACGTCAGCAGCAGCAGCACACGCGCCATGTCGATGGGGTTGAGCAGCATCAGCGCGATCATCGGTTGCTCCAGCGGGTAGGCGGCGAAGGCGTTCAGGAGCAGCAGCACCAGGCCGTCGTAGAGCACCGCGAAGAAGAGCCACAGCAGGATGGCCACGCCGAGGCCGCGCACTTTGTCTTCGAACGTCACAGCGATCAAAAAGGCCAGCGCCGTGAAGATGCACGTCAGCAGCACGCCGCTCAGCAAGAGCGTCATCAGCGTCGTCGCGTGCGAGGCGGCTTCGACGCCGTGGAAGGCAAACGGCAACCCGGCGCCGGCCAGAAACCCCGCCGAGAGCGGCAGCGCCAGCCCCGTGTAAAGCCCGCCGAACAACGTCTTGCGGTCTACCGGCTGCGTCAAGAGCAGTTCGACGAACGCGCGGGCGTTGTAGAGGTACATCGTGCCGAAGAGGATGCTGATGAGGGGGATGATGATCAGCACCAGGTTCGAGAGGCTGAGCAACGCCCGGGCGCTGCCGCCGCCGAACTGAAAGAGCGCTTCAGTAACGACGAGGAAAAACAGCGCGTAGAGCACGATCCACTTGCTGCGGATCACGTCGCTCAGTTCATATTTGATGACTTTGGCCGTCGTCTGCATCGGACTGTCAGGGTTTGGGGGCGATGGCATCTGCGGCAACGAAGCGTTCCGGCGTCTTCGAGTGGCCGTTCGTAGACGGCGTGCCGAGCGCGGGTTTATCCATCGTCAACAACTGCGCGATGGCGCGTTCGAGGCGGGGTTGCCCGGTCGTCGCTTTGATCTCGGTTGTCGAGCCGGCGAAATGCACCGTGCCGTCGAGCAAAAACGCGATGTCGTCGGCCAGTTCTTCGATCTCGCTCATGATGTGCGAGGTCAGGATGAACGTGGTGCCGGCGTCGCGCTCGCGCAGGATCTTATCTTTGAGGATGCTGCTGGCGACGGGGTCGAGGCCGGCCGTCGGCTCGTCGAGGATGAGCACGTCGGGACGGAAGAGGAAAGCCACCACGGCGCTGATCTTCTGGCGCGTCCCGCCCGAAAGCGTCCGCAGCGGCTTGCCGAGTTCACTTTCGAGGTCGAATGCCGTCAGCAACTCTTCGTCGAGGTCATCGGGGCGACCGCGCAGGTCTTTGAGCATGTCGATGACTTCGCGGGCGCTGAGATTATCCGGAAAGCGCGCCAGCTGCGGCATGTAGCCGATGCGCTCGCGGTAATTCCAGGCGCCGTTGAGCTTGACGCCGTCGAAGACGATGTGCCCGCCATCGGGTTTGATCAAGCCCAGGATCGCCTTGATCAGCGTCGTCTTGCCCGAGGCGTTCGGCCCTACGATGGCGGTGACCGTCCCCCGCTCGATGCGCAGGTCTAACCCCCGCAACACGCGGAGGCGACCGAAGCGCTTTTCTATGCCTACGATGTCGATCATCGTTTCGGTGTTGTGTTGTGGGTGTTTTAGTGTTATGGTGTTTGAGTGTTTGCGAGAAGAGAACTAAAACACTATAACACTCGAACACTAAAACACTATAAAATCCTCTTCATCACCGGCTTCTCATCGGCCAGTGTTTCCGGAGTGATTGAGGGCACCACCCGTTCCGCCGCGTCGAGCACGTCGATGAAGAAGCTGCGCAGGAGCAGCAGCGACGGCTCGTTTTTCTCGACGATGATCGAGAAGAGCCGCACCGGGCGGAAGGGCACGTCGCCGTAGCCGTCGCGGTCGAGGTCGTAGCCCTCGTAGTTGTCCCAGTAATTTTGCTCGAACCGGCTGCGGTGCTTCCGGCTGCTGTTGGTGGCCACGTCGAAGGTGTTGGCGATGAAGTTGTTGCGGGTGAAGACGTTGTCGAGGCTGTTGGCCATGATCTTGACGGCCCACCCGTTTTCCTGAAAATGATTGCGCTCGAAGCGGATGCGGTTGGCGGCCTCGGCGTAGACACCGATGGTGTTTTTGACGAAGAGGTTGTCCTCGACGCGGCTGTCTGTGATATCCTTAAGCAGCAGCCCGAAGGCAGCGCTACCCCAGTTGTGCTCGAAGCGGTTGCCGCTCATCTCGACGTGCTTGGTGTACATCACCGCCACGCCGGCGTCGTTATTGCGGAAGACGTTGTCGCGGTACTGGCATCGATCCGAAAACATGAAATGCAGCCCGTAGCGCAGGTTGACCTCGCTGAGATTACCGGCGATGCGGCTGTCTTCGACAAACTCGAAGTAGATGCCGTCGCGGTGCCCTCGGATGGTGTTGTTTTCGACTTCGATGTCTTTAGAATACCACAGGTGGATGCCGTTGCCGGACTGCGTCTCGGTGGCGCCCGTGCCCTGAAGCACGTTGCCGGCCACGCGGCAGTGGGCCGTCTTGGCCAGGTAGATGCCGAAGAACGTGTCCTCGAACCGGTTGTCTTCGATCACGCACTGCCGCGCGTCATCCACCTTGAGCCCGGCCCGGTCTTCGACGAAACTCACGCCCACGTTGCGGAAGATCAGCCCGCGCACCGTCACGCTGTCGGCGGTGACGGTCATGATCTGGCGCTCGCCCTGGCCGTCGAGCACGGCTTGCCCCTCACCGGTGATCGTCACGGGCTTATCGACGACGACGGTCGGCTCGCGGTAGACGCCCTCACGGACGACGATGCGCCCGCCCGGCGGCGCCTGTTCGATAGCCGCGCTGAGGCTCTTCACCGGCCCCTCCGGCGAGACGACGACGTCCTGCGCCAGCGCCGGCCTACCCAGCACGAGCAGGGCAACCAGGAAACACGATATGGGGGCAAATCGGGTCATTTTGGCGTGATTCGTAGGGTCTGTAAAATTCTACGCTGTGCTGGTCCGGGTCGATGGTAGACACATCCCGCCTCGCTCCGCACCCCTCTCAAGAGGCAGGGCTGTTCAGTTCTCTGTGCGAACCCCTCCCTTGAGGGAGGTGGGCTCGCCGGAGGCGAGGTCGGAGGGTGTCCTAACGGCCTAAAGACACCCCCAGTCGCTACGCGACAGCCCCCTCAAGGGGGCGGTTTTTGCTGCTTTTTCAGAGAACTGAACAGCCCTGCCTCTCAAGAAGGGACTTTACTGCGTCAGTCGCCTTCGGCTCGTGTCTTCTGGTCGCCGCAAACGTTTCAAACCTCCTCTTGACAGGGGTGCCGCGAAGCGGCGGGGTGTGTCTGCCAGCCGTCGGTTATGGCCTGTGCCCGGTCGGATGCATCGGGCCGTCGCCCAGCATCGTGGTATCCACGAGGCCGAGCACGTCGTTCCAGTCGAGGATTTCGCCGAAGAACGAATGCGTGACGGCCTGCTGCGTGATGCCCGGCCCGAAGGCCGTCAGGTTGGCGCCCATCGGGCTGCGGAGGTCGCGGCTGTGCAGAAAAAAGGCATCGCTCACCGTGATCAGGTTGGGCGGATCCTGAAAATCGACCACCCAGAGCGAATGCACGTCGTCGGCTGCTACGCGCTCTTCGAGTTGATGCGCGGCCAGGCATTCGATTGAGTCGAACAGGTAGACTTTGCCTTTGGTGGTGACCAGCTCGGCGCCGTACTGCTCGTGCGCGATGGTCATCTTGCAATAGGCGCAATGGTCTTCGCCATGGACGATGGGCCTGGGCGCGGGCGTGCAGGCCGCCAGGGTCAGCACGAAAAACGCCGTCACCGCTGCCACCAGATGCCGCGTATCGGCAACAACCTGATTCATCCGGGCGCGCTTCCATTCCAGAAAAGACAGCGTCAGCCCCGTTGCCAGCGACGCGAACGCCGCCCAGCCTCCGAGGGCCGGCCACGAATGCGCGACGAAATTCAACAGCTTCTTCGAGCCGATCAGCGGCGGCTGGTAGTTCATCCCCGGCACCTTGATGGCCGCCGTCGGGTCGAGGTTATGCCCGTAGTCGTATTCCCACAGGTAAAAATCGATCAGCCCGGCGATGGCCGTTACGAGGAAGATGCCGGCCCAGGCATAGAGCATCCATCGCTTGCCCAGCGCAGCAGCGGCCAGCCCCAGCGCCATCAAAAAGCCGATGATCCACGGCATGATCTTCAACTCGGCGATGGTGTCGGGCTCGATGGTCTTCATCCCGATGTAGTGATTGAGCCCGTTGATGTTATCGAGATCGTTGGCCTTGTGCCCCGTGACGTTGTTGATCTGGATGTACATCCCGATGCCTTCGGGATACTGCGGCGCCTCCAGCGTGATGCTCCACAGTGGGAAGACGTACATCAACCCCAGCGCCAACGCAGCAACGGCAAGGGCTATTTTCGAGGAATTACTCATGGTTCTGTTTTGTTTTGGGAGAGGGGGAGAGGGAGAAAAGGCGAGGAAAGAAATCTCCCTCTCACCCTTGCCCCCTTTCACCCTTTCCCAAAGTCATTGCCCCGTCCCGAAGGCCAGGGGCGTGTTCGACCCGGCGGGCGAGACGCGGATGTATCCCTGCATCTCCTGGTGGAGCGCCGAGCAGAAGTCGGTGCAGTAGAACGGGTAGACGCCTTCGCCTTTGGGCATCCATTTTAGCGTGCGTGTTTCACCCGGCATGATCAACAACTCGGCGTTGTTGGCGCCGGTGATGGCAAAGCCGTGCGGGACGTCCCAATCCTGCTCCAGGTTCGTCACGTGGAAGTAGACCTCGTCGCCTACCTGGACGCCCTCGATGTTGTCCGGGGTGAAGTTGGTGCGAATCGTCGTCATGTAGACATGCACCTCATTGCCGTTGCGCTCGACGCGCGCCTCGTCCCGGCTCTTGGTGGCGTGCGGATGCTGGTTCTCGCCGATGGGGAAGAACTGCACCTGCTTGTCCATGATCAGCTCGGCGGGTAGCGCCTGCGCGTAGTGCGGCTCGCCCATCGTCGGGAAGTCGAGCAGGATGCGCATCTTCTCGCCGCTGATGTCGATGAGCTGTGCTGCGTGGGCCAGTTCGGGGCCGGTGGGCAGGTAGCGGTCTTTGGTGATCTTGTTCATCGCCACGAGATACTTGCCCCAGGGCTGCTGGCTGTCGCCGCCCGGAATCATCAAGTGTCCGACGCTATACCAGACCGAGATCCGATCGACCACGTCCCACGGTTCACCCAGCCGCCACTTGACGATCTCGGACGAGATGAAGGCCGTCGTGTAGGCAAAGCCGTTGCCGTCGAACTCCGTATGCAGCGGCCCCAGGCCCGGATTCTCGACCTCGCCCGCGAGGACGGCATCATATTGCAGCACCGGGATGCCGTCAATCGTCGTCTCGAAGGCTTCGTCGGCGATGGCCTGCTGCATCTTCGCGAACGAATGCACCGGGATGACCGTCGCCAGCTTGCCGCCGGCTACGATGTACTGCCCCGACGGATCGACGTCGACGCCGTGGGGCGACTTGGGCGTGGGCAGGTAGTAGACCAGCCCGGGGCAGTCGGCCGGTTCGAGCACCGTCACCGAGGTTTTCTCGGTCGAGACCGCCGAGCGCGTGGCCGGGTTCAGGTAGTTGTGGAAGTAGCGGGTGTTCATCTGGCTGGAGTTGCCGCCGGAGACGCATTCCTCGGCGCGCTGCCAGTTGACCGCTGCGATGAAGTCTTTGTCATTCTGCGAGGCGTTGACCTCCAGCAGCGTGTGGGCTTCCTCCGAGTTGTAGGAGGTGAAGAACATCCAGCCGAACGACGGGCCTTTGCCGGCGTGTGCCAGGTCGTAGTTGTAGCCGGGCACGAGCACCTGGAAGGCCACGTCCATCTCGCCGGGCGTATCGGCCCGGATGAAGGAAAGCGTGCCTTTGAAGTTGCCCGCATATTCGTCGATGGCCATGTCGCGCTGCGGAATCGGCACGCTAAAGCGCGTCGAGGCGACGAGGTACTTCGAGTTGGGCGTGATGAACGGCGAGCCGTGGTTGCCCGCCGAGTTCGGAATCTCGATGATCTCCTCAGTCTCGAACGTCGTCAGGTCGATGCGTGCCACACGGGGCGTGTTGTTGGCGTTGATAAAGATCCACCGGCCATCGGGCACGCCGTTGGTCATCGACAGCTCCGGGTGGTGGGCGTCGTCCCACGGCACGAAGCCGTAGGAGGTGTTCATCATCGGCTTGGTCTCTTCGGTATAGCCCCAGCCGTTTTCCGGAAACTGCGAGAAGACCGGCACGTCCTTCAGGTGGCGCCCCGAAGGTAGCCCGTAGACGGTCAGGTTGCCGCTGAAGCCGCCCGAGAAGAAGGCGTAGAACTCGTCATACTCGCCCGGCGCAACGTAGACTTGCGCAGCAGGGCTGTTGCCGCCGACGGCCTGCGTGCCGGCGGTCTGGCAGGCGAAAAACACAACCCCCGCCAGCACCACGGCACCGGCGCCGAGCAGGAATTGTTTGGAGAGGATGGTTGACATGGTGTGTGCCTCCTGAATGTTATTTCAGCAGATAGAGAAGCGCGACGCCGCTACTGGGCGGCGTCGGTCGTCTCCGTTTGGTTGTCGCGCAAATACTCAAGGACGGCGCGTGCTTCGTCCTCGGTCACGTTCTGGTTAGGCATGGGCACGAAATACTCGGCCAGCATCGCTTTCACTTCGGGGTGTTTCTGCACCATCTCGTCCGGGTTGAGCATCATGTTCATGACAAACTCCGGCGTGCGACGGCTCAGCACGTCGCCCAACGGCGGCGCGGTGAAGCGTTCGTCGAGCTTGTGGCAGATGGCGCATTTGGTCGTGAAAATCTCCTCGCCCTGCGCCACTTTCGCCGCGTCGATGGCCGCGGGCAGATCAATCTGTGTGATCGGGCCGATGCCGTTTTCGAGTTGCGCCTCTGAGAGTCCGTCTTGCCCGGTCGGGGCTGCGCTGCTGGTGTTGTCTGGGGGCGTGTCTGAACCGCCGCAGGCGGCGGCGCCCATCAGCAGAAGGATCAGGAGCCCGTACAAGAAAAGAGGGCGTTTATGTACATGAACCGGCGGTTTCATGGCTCGTTGTCGTTTGGTGGTTGAGGAGGCGGTCCAGGCAGCAGCGTTCGGTGTGCGTGCTGTAGCGGGCTGATAGCGCCCCGAAGCGTCGGCCACGAAAGGAGGTGTGCCGCATAATACCGCCTCGCCGGCGAGGCGCTTGCCAGACGAGACACTACAAGCCTGCCGGGAAAGACCGCCCTCACGTGTGAGGGGATTCCTGGCAAAGGCGGCTTGCTGGAACGCGGTATGTTCGGTGTGGATAGTCATGCAGGGATGGAAACGGTTTTGCCCGAATTGGACGACGAACCCATGGGCGGCTGGCGGTCAGGCGTGGTAGCTGCCAGGTCTTTCAGCGACGTTGCTGAAAAGGTGTTGACGACCGTTTCCCAGTGCGCGTGAAGAGCGCACGGGTTGTCCGCTGTGCATTCGGGCAGGCCGAGGATGCACCCCTCGAAGAGCGCCCGCCCGTCGATGGCCTCGACGATGGCATCGAGGGTGACGGCCTCCGGCGCCTGGGCCAGCGCCACACCCCCGCGCATGCCACGTACCGACCGCAACAGGCCCTTCCGGGTGAGTTGTTGGAGCACCTTGGTCAAAAACGGGTGCGAAAGCCCCAGATCGTCGCTGATCTGCCGGATCGGCACGTAGCCGTCGTGAGGGTGCGCGGCCAGGTAGAGCGCCGCTTGAAGGCCGTATGTGCAGCTTTTTGATAGCATAAAAAGGTTTCGGAGTCCTTTATCTTAAATATCGCATAAAACACTCCCTTAATCAAGCGCTAGCCGACGGTCTCACGCTTTCTTCGAGGGAGCGTCACACGCTCTTCATACAAGTCTCAAAGGGCTTGCCTGTTGCCTCAACCCTTACGATCCTCAAACAAGTCTCCACCTCCTCGGACCTCTCTCCACCATCTTTGTAACTCAACCTTACTGATCCGATATGCTCCTCGTCTTCCTGCTCTTGCGGCCTTCAGTTCTCCTGACCGAATCGCACGGCGCACTGTTTCTTCTGAGAAGTTGAAAAACTCTGCCACTTCGGCTACAGTGTAAACTGGCTTCTCCATATGTAGGATGATGGGGTTCGTGGGTAATGTGTATAATGTACCCCAAATCACTACTTTATGCAACACCATACTACACAAAGGGACAGAAACCCAATTAAGTAGATATAACTTTATACTACACGATACTACATCGAGTATAGATAATTGAAGGCGCAACGATATTCTGAAGAAAGTGCTTGGTTTGCATGACCTTTAGTTCCGTTATTGTAATAAAAAAGAAACCGTTATTGCCCTCCGCAAAAGCCGGCGTGTGGATAACTTGTGTGCGTAAGTCGGCGCAGGAGCTATCTCTAGAACAATAACGGATTTACAGCTTCTTGAAACCGGCCTAATTTCCTCAAAAATGTGGATAGGCGTCCCAGAAGCCCACGCTTTCGGCGCTTCCGGATCGATGATAAAATGTGGAAAAAAAAAGCTTGCATAACGGCCTTCTCAATCATTAATTGAGTTATCCACCACAATCCACAAACAGAAGAAGCCACAGCACCGGCGGCCAAACCATGCGCTGTGGCCTCACCCAGTAGGAATATGCAAAGGCCCATCAGCGCGGGGTTACTGGGGCTCCGCGCGGGCCAAGACGCTTGCTATCATGTTAAACGACCCCAACTCCAAAAGCAAGACCTCGCACAAGAAATTTTTGACACGAGGGAGGTTCTCGTTTGAGACTTCAAACGTTTACGGCAGTGGTGCATTACCTCTGGTCCAGTGCAGCACCGAAGGTGATGGAAGTAAATCCCTAATTCAACCAAAACCGACAATACTTACTGCACCGATTCAGGCACAGGCGCCCGACTCTGGTCCGTCTTCACGGGCTGGAGTGGATGCCTATAAGATTGGTCGGGCTGGTAAAAAGGCAGGAAACATCTTCTATGTTAACTTTTTCGACGAAATCACAGATGCAAAAGTCCGTGGACTCATGGCTGTGTGCGCGGAAATCGTTGGAAAAAAACATCCAGACGCTCTCTATTTTTTATTCTCTTCACCGGGTGGTAGTGTCCGGGCCGGGATAACATTGCACAACTATCTTCGTGGGCTACCGTGCCGAATCGTGATGCACAATACTGGCACGATTGATTCCATTGCGACGGTCGTGTTTCTTGCCGGAGAAGAGCGCTACGCAGCTCCTGGGTCATCCTTCCTATTTCACGGAGTTAATACGACGTTCCAGGCAAACTCAAGACTTAATCGTGGCCGCTTGGCAGAGATCCTCAGCAGTCTGCGGGAGGACGAGAACAAGATCGCTTCAATCGTCGCCAACAACTGTCGTCTCACTGATGAAGAAATGCGACAGCTGTTTCAACAAGGTGAGGCCAAAGACCTGGACTTTGCCGTAGAGAAAGGCATCATTCAGGAAGTCCGCGAGGTCGGGCTCCCCCCCAATGCGAATTTCCTTTCCATTAACTTCAAGTGACAAAGACTCCTCGTCGGGGAAAGGTTCGCCAGCAAATATTTCAATATCGGGATTCATATTTCAGTATCAGACCAGATGTTTGGAAGGAACTGCTTAAGATATCGATACGATACTTTTATTTCTTAATCAAGTCAAGAAATCTTTGTTTCTTTTAAAGTCTTGTACTCTTCAGGGTGCGCGGAAAGCAGCAGCTGGGCTGGGAGCATGTCTTCAGGACCTGAAAAGTTATACAAATTACAGGTGCAATATTTTCAACCGCAGATCGAACGTTTCGAGGTCGGCGGCCATCGAGGCGAGGGTGGCGTTTTCGAAAAGCGCTTTGAGATTGTCGCGTTCCGGACCCCAGGCCTCGTGCAGGGGGCAGGGTTTGCGCTCGCCGCAGCCGGGCAGACCCAGGACGCATTCGGTGAAAAGCGCCGGCCCGTCGATGGCCGTCACCAGATCCAACAGGGTGATTTGATCCGCCGGGCGGGCCAGCGCCACGCCGCCGCGCGGCCCCCGAAACGACTGCAACAGGTCGGCCTGCGTCAGCTTCTGGAAGATTTTCGTCAGGAAGTGAAACGAGATGTCCAGCTCGTCGCTGATGTCGCGGATCGAGACGTAGCCCTCTTGCTTGAGCGACGTCAGGTAGAGCGTGGCGCGGATGCCGTATTCAGTGCTTTTGGACAGGAGCATGGAGGCTGGGTACTGAAGCGGATGGCAGGTCCACCATCCCCGATTAATTAAAGACTTAATTGTCTTAAATATACTTCACCACGCATCGTCCGTCAAGACGCCATCCGACAAGAACCTGTGAAGGCATTGAAATCTCCTTTGCGTATGCCTACCTTGTTCGCAGTTCTTTTGCATACGCCTTCGGTTCCAAACGCCCGCCCACGCGCGGGCATGGATTAAAAGGGAATCCGGTTGGATTTTCGATGTTGGATGGATGAGCGATCAGGTTTGTTCAAAACAATCGCCCATCCAACACCGAAAATCCAAAATTGATCAAGCCGGAACTGTACCCGCAACTGTAGGCCGCTGGGAATTTCGCCGGGCGAAATTCCCAAGGGGGCGGCGAAGAAGTACGCTGTCACTGTCCCGATGCGTCGGGATGGGAAGGCTGCGCGCAGAGCCGTTTCCCCTTTTGCGTTTTTTCGCCAGAAAAAACGCAAGTGGCGAGTCAGGAGATCTGCCGGACGGCGTTGATGCCAGCAACCTCCGGGTTTTGAGGTCCGCGGCATGGTGTCTCCGGCCGGGGTCCATCGTTGGTGTGATCCCCCTGGCAGGGCCGGAGGCGACAGCCCGGATCTCGCTATTGAGGTCGGGGCTTTTTTTATGAACCGCGCTTTTCTCTTGATCCTGCTTGTGCTGGGGCCGGCTTTGCCCGCTTCGGCGCAAGCGACGCTCGATACGACGGTCGCGTTGCCGGCGGTGACGGTCACGGCGACGCGGGCGCCGGTGCGTCTTGCCGCAGCGCCCGCGCGTGTGACGGTGCTCGACGCCGAGGCCATGACGGCCACCGGCGCCCAGACCGTAGCCGACCTGCTGACGGCGCGTTCGGGGATGTTCGTCCGGCGTTACGGCGAGGGGGGGCTGGCGAGCCTTTCGTTGCGCGGCGCCGGGGCCTCACAGACACTCGTGCTGCTCGACGGCCACCGCATCGCCAACCCGCAACTCGGCCAACTCGACCTGTCGCTGCTGCCGACGTTGTTGCTCGAATCGGTCGAAGTGATGGCGGGGCCGGGGTCGCCGCTTTATGGGACCGACGCGCTCGGCGGCGTGGTCAACCTGCGGACGCTGGGGCCGGGGACGCGGCGGACGGTCAGGGTGCGGGGCGGTTACGGGGCCTACGGCGAGCGGACGGGCGGGCTGCTGGCCGCCGGGCGCCGGGGCACACTTTCGGGCGTGGCGCTCGTCGAATATGATGAGGCGGAGGGCGATTATCCCTATCTCAACAAAGGCCTGTTTCCGCCTCAGGAGGCGCTGCGCGAGGGCGCCGACCGCCGCCGCCTTTCGGTCTATTCGTCGATGGCGTACACAGCAGACCGGGGCCACATGCGCCTGGCCGCGTGGTACAACGACGCCGAGCGCGGGCTGCCGACCATCGGCACGGCGCAGGCTCGCCGGGAACGGCAATGGGATGAACATTTTCGTCTCTGGGCCGATGGCGAGCGGCGCTTTGCCTGGGGCACGCTCCGCCTGAGCGGGCTGATGCAGGAGGGCGCGCTGCGCTACACCAACGCCCAACTTGCCCTCGACGAGACCGGGCGCACGCGCATCACCTCGCTCGATGCCGAGGCGCGCACGGTGCTGGGGCGGCGCTGGCTGATGGCCGGCGGCCTTGCGGGCGGCTACGGGCAGGCCCGCCATCCCAGCCTCCTCGACGATGCCACCGAACTGCACGGCGGCGCGTTCGTCCATGCCACCGGATCGTTTGGCCGGTTGCTGATCTATCCGGCCCTGCGCGCCGACATCTACAGCCGCCAGGACACGAGCGCGCTCTGGGGCGTCAATCCGCGTCTGGGGCTCAACGTTCGGGTGCTGGAGGGGCCGGCGTTGCACCTCAAAGCCGGAGCCGGACGCGCCTTCCGCGTGCCTACGTTCAACGACCGTTTCTGGCAGCCCGGCGGCAAGCCCGGCCTCCAGCCGGAGCGCGGCACCACCTTCGACCTCGGCCTGTTGCTCGAACACCGGGGCGGCCTGGCCGAAGTGACAGTTTTTGGCTCTCGCGTGCGCGATCAGATCGTGTGGCTGCCTACGCCCGCCGGCTACTACGCGCCGGACAACGTGCAGCGCGTCCGCTCGCGCGGCGTCGAGGCGTCGTATCGATGGCGGTGGCCGCTGGCGCGTCGCCTCCGGCTCGGCGGCAGCTTCTTCTACACCCTCACCGACGCCCGCGACCGCTCCGACCCCGAGGCCCGGTCTTTCGATCAGCCGGTGCGGCTCGTGCCGCGTCATCAACTCAAAAGCCACCTCGGCCTGCGTCTCGGCCCGGTGCAGGTCGATGCCTCGGGCCGCTACACCGGGCGGCGCTACGTCACGACCGACGGCACGCAGTTTCTCGATCCGTTTTTCCTGCTCGACGGCCAGCTTCGGCTGCATCACCAGAGGCGGCCCATCGAGGCCGTGCTGGCCCTCGTCGTCGAAAACCTGATGGACCGGCGCTACGAGGTCATCCCCGCCAACCCGATGCCGCCGCGCCACGCCCGGCTTCAACTGACGCTAACGTTCCATTAATGAATTTTGACGCTCGCACTCGGTACTACGGCATCGGTATCCTGAAGGCCGAAGATCGCCGGCGGGTTTCCCTGTCAAAATTCATAAATACCCTCAATCCTATGCAGCCAAACGCTATGACCTTACGCCGTATTCTCATCGTTCTCTTTCTCTTCGGCTCGATGGCCGTTTTGCCGGCTGCGGCACAACAGACGCAGGGCGTCTACGTTGCCAACCAGGGCAACTTTTCGGACAACAACGGTTCGATCACGTATTATGACCCGGCTACCGGCGAGACGGTGGAGGTGCTCGCTGACTTCGGCACGCTCGTGCAGAGCATCACGCTCTACGATGGTAAAGGCTATGTGATGTCGAATACGTCGGGGGCAGTGGATGTTCTGGATCTTGCCACGCAGCAACGCATCGCCCAGATTCAGGCGGTCTCCAGCCCGCGCTACATGACCGTCGCCGATGCATCGAAGGCGTACGTCTCGAACCTGTTCGATGGGACGGTGACGGTGATCAACCTGACGGATGGTATTGTCCAGGGGACGGTGGACGTCGGCAGCAATCCTGAAGATGTGGCCGTCCTCGACGGGCGCGTCTTCGTTGCCAACTCCGGCTTCGGCGGAGACTCGACGCTGACGGTGATTGATGCGCAGACCAATACGGCGCTGGAGACGATTAACCTGGGCTGCGACGGTCCGCGTCATCTGGAGGTCGATGCAGAAGGCGAACTCTGGGCCTTCTGCATCGGTAATACGGTCTATAATGACGATTTTACCCAGATCATCGCCCAGACGAACGGGGCGGTGGTTGTCCTCGACGGCGCTACGGGCGAAGTCGTCACGCGCTTCGACCTGGACTTCCAGGTGGGCGCGGCATCGCTCGGGCAAGACACGTACTTTTCAGCGGCTAGCGCCGAGATTTTCCTCGTGCATGGGACGGACTTGCTCGTCTTCGATACGGCGGCCAATACGCAGCAGGGCGTCATCACGCTTCCTGGCGATGAGGGCGTCGGCGGCATTGCGTATGATGCGACGGCGCAGCGCCTCTATGCCGCCCGCATCATCGATTTCACGACGACAGGATTCGTCTCGATCCATAGCCGCGACGGGCAGGAGGTAGCTCGCTTCGACGCTGGCATTGCGCCGGGTCACGTCGCGTTGCTGCAAGCCGACGTCGGCACAGCCGTCGAGCAAACCGCCGATGCGGTGCCGGAGCGTTTCGGGCTGCGCGCCAACTATCCCAACCCGTTCAACCCGACGACGACGCTGCCCTTCGACGTGACGCAGGCCGGCCCGGTGACGCTGACGATCTATGATCTGCTGGGCCGCCCCGTCGCCACGCTCATCGACGCGCCGATGACACCGGGCCGCTACGAGGTCGCCTGGGATGCCGGCGGCCTGCCCAGCGGCGTCTACCTGAGCCGCCTCGCAACCGTCACCGGGGTCTCGACCCGTCGCCTCGTTTTGCTGAAATGACCATAGACCGCTGCTATTGTTTTCAGAAAACCTTCGCTGCGCTCAAAGCCGTAGCCGAGGCCACGGGCGCGACGAGCGTGGCGGCCTTGCAAGCCCACGTCGAATTCGGGCAGAAGTGCAAGCTGTGTCATCCCTACACCCGGCGGATGCTGCGCACCGGCGAGACCGTCTTCCACGAGATCATCGAAGAGGCCGATGAACCTGCCGAAAGCGTTGAGGGTTGATCGTTTATTATGCGAATTAAGGGTTGGGAAATTTGGGCATACCTGCCAGGTTTTGGAAACCTGGCAGGTATGGTTTTCGCCGTTTTCAGCTTGTTTTCAACGACTTTCTATTTCAACGCTGAATTCGCAT
>JANQES010000062.1 GCA_028278205.1 Rhodothermales bacterium | reverse complement strand
TTCGTGAAAATCGGATGTCTGAACTTTCTGCATCCGGCAACCTGAAAACCGCTTATACGCATCAGTTTCGCAGGTCGAAATTTAGATGCGATTGCCCTAGGCTCTGCAACAGGGCGCTGCGCAGCGCAAAAGCACCCGTGCCGCATCCCTCTACTTCTGAGGCCGCAATAGCCACAAAAGAAGTAACGGTTTGGCCATGCTCGTGGGGCCTAATTTCACTTAAAAAACTACGCAAATACCGGGCCGAACGCCGTTTTTCGCCTTTTCAGCCCATATACCCACACCCCGGCGCTGACAGGGTGTCTGTGAAACGCCTCACACTGTACACTATGGCTGACGCTGTGAAATTGTTTTGGATTTTGGTTTATGGATTTTGGATTTTGGATTTTGGATGGACTCGATTCGAGACCCTAAAAACCACCAAGACTTCACCGAATTACCATGCAATATCGAACATTCGGACGCGCGGGATGGAGCGTCAGTGAAATCGGATATGGGATGTGGGGCATGGCCGGATGGACCGGCTCCGACGACGACGAATCCCTCCGTTCGCTCCAACGCGCCGTCGATCTCGGATGCACCTTCTTCGACACGGCCTGGGCCTACGGCGACGGGCGCAGCGAAGGCTTGCTCGGCCAACTCATCCGGGCCAATCCCAACAAGAAACTCTATACGGCTACCAAGGTCCCGCCCAAAAACCGCAGGTGGCCCAGCACCCGCGCCTACACACTCGACGACTGCTTCCCGCCCAATCACATCCAGGAGTACGTCGAAAAAAGCCTCGCCAACGCCGGCCTCGACGCCTTCGACCTCATGCAACTCCACACCTGGGAAGACGCCTGGATCGACGACGACCGATGGATCAATAAACTAACTGACCTGAAGCGCCAGGGGCTCATCCACGCCGCCGGCATCAGCCTCAACCGGTGGGAGCCGTGGAACGGCGTCCGCGCCGTCCGCAGCGGCCTCGTCGATGCCGTCCAGGTTATCTACAACATCTTCGACCAGAACCCGCAGGACGAGCTTTTCCCCGCCTGCCGCGAGCACGACGTCGCCATCATCGCCCGCGTGCCGTTCGACGAAGGGACGCTCACGGGCACGCTCACGCTGGAGAGCCGCTGGCCCGACTCCGACTGGCGCTCGACCTACTTCGTCCCGGAAAACCTCCGATCCAGCGTCGAGCACGCCGAGGCGTTGCGCCCGCTCATCCCCCTCGGCATGACGATGCCGGAGATGGCGCTCCGGTTTACCCTGGCCGAGCCGTCGGTCAGCACCGTCATCCCCGGCATGCGCAAGCTGCGCCACGTCGAAGCCAACATGGCCGCCAGCGACGCCGACCCCCTCGACGCTGCGTTGATGGCCGAACTCGAAAAACACCGCTGGGATCGCACACCAACCGAGTGGTCGCAGTAAATGGCAATGGGGCAAACTGGCAAATGGCAAATCTGCAAATGAGCAAATGAAAACCCTGTCGCTGCAAGCCCTTCCTGCATCACTCCAATGGATCAATGCCCCCGTTGACTGGCAAAGCAACCATGTCGATGCGCTCTCGATTACAGCAGGCGCAAAGACGGATCTGTTTATCGATCCCCAGAGCAGCCGGCCTGTTGTCAATGCGCCCCGGCTCGTTTTTGAATCGCAAGACCGCGATTTTCTCTTCAGCGCCAGGGTTTCGGTTGATTTCCGCGCGACGTTCGATGCCGGGGTGCTGCTGCTCTACGTCAATCCGCAGCGATGGGCCAAGCTCTGCTTTGAATATGCGCCCGATGGCCGCCCGATGATCGTTTCGGTCGTCACCCAGACAACCTCGGACGATTGCAATTCCCAACCCATCGACGACGATGAGATTTATCTCCGGATCGCCCGCCTCGATCAAGCCTTTGCCTTTCACTTCTCCGCCAACGGCCACTACTGGCATCTGGTACGGCTTTTTCGTCTGGGAGAGATAGACGCTCTCAACGTGGGCTTTTCCGCCCAATCCCCCACAGGCGATGTTTGCACGGCGCGCTTTTCCGAGATCAGATTCGAAAAGCGACGGCTCAACGCGTTACGGAATGGCGAATAGCAGCTTCATTCTCCGCGCGTCGCTTTGCTGCTAAACCACGTCCCGCTGTACACATAATCGCCAAATTCCGAGGCGTCGTCGTTGGCGGCGTTGGCGGTCAGGTGGAAGACGATGCGCCCGGCGGCTTCCGGCGCCGTCCATGCGAGGGTCCACCGGGCGGTATCCGGCGCGGCGAGGTGCGTTCCTGGCTTTGTGTGATGGGCGTATTGAATGGCCGATGCATCGTCGAGCACCACATCGACGTGGTCGTTGACGGGCTGGAGCAGGCCGGCTTGCTGCCCTGCTCGCGCGCCATCGGCGAAGCGGGCCGATACCTGGAAGCCGCTCCGGCGCATCTCCGGGCGGATGAGTTGCGCCGTGAGCAGGTAGCGCGCACCGGCGGCGTAATCGTCCGGCACCCCGTCGAGCGTCAGCGCCCCGCCGGGATCGTTGAGCGGCAGATCGAAATGACACTGCTGGCACGTCGGCTCGCCGAAGCCGCCGGTGTGGGCCACCGGCGGCGCTTCGGGATAGCCCGGCGCGCGCGCGAGGACCACACCGAGCAGAACAACGATGAGCGGAGAAAACCGCATCAGGCTAATCTGTGTTATTCCGATCTGATTTGACAACATCCGGATATGCCCGGCACTTATTGAATACCTCGATGGTGGCAAAACTGAAAAATCCCCCTTCGAAGGGGATACCCCGACGAAGGAGGGGCGGGGGATGTTCGCGCGGCCTAATGAGCGGTTTTCAACAAGCCGCGCCAACATCCCCCTGCGCCCGGCTGCACCTTCGTTTGCCGGGCGCTGTCCCCCTTCAAAGGGGGAATTGCGCAGGCGGCGATTTCAAAACAAAGGTGCCAGACTACGGCACCCGCGCCCGACCGATGGTGTTGGTGTCGGCGCCGAACCAGATGGTGCCGGAGGGCTGGTGAAAGTGCATATGCCGCACCGTGCCGCCGCCGCTTTCGATGGACGTGATGCTGAAAAACTCCTCCGTCACCGGATCGAAACCGACGAACTGGTTGGGATCGAGGCCGGATTCGACGAACCAGACGCGGTCTTTGTCATCGACGGCCATGCCGTAGGCGCGGGCGCCCTCGCCGCCCGGCGAGGGCCATTCCTCGAACGAGCCGTCGGCGGGTTCATAGCGACCCAGCATGCCCTTCGCATAATCCACGTACCAGACACCGCCGTCCGAGGTGAGACCGATCCGGCGCGGGCGCGCTTCCTGCCGGGGCAGCGGGATCTCTTCGAGTTCCATCGTCTTCGGATCGACCGTGGCGAGTTTGTAGGAGCCGAAGAGCACAATCCAGGGCCGGTCGTCGGCGTCGATGACGATGCCGTAGGGGCGGGCACGCTCGGTCGGCACCTTCACCAACTGCACGTCGCCCGTCGACCGGGTGAGCTTGCCGACGAAGTTGCCGCCCTGGACGGTAAACCAGATATCGCCCTTACTGTCGAAGACCAGTGTGTGTGGATCGCGGGCGGCGGGATCGGGCATGGGAAATTTGGTGATCGAGCCGCCGGACGGGTCGAGTTTGCCGATGTGGGCGGCGCGGTTGCCGGCGTACCAGACGAAGCCGTCTTCATCGACGATCAGGTTGTGCGGGCCGGCGCCTTCTTCGAGGTCGTAGCGTTTGAATTCGCCGGTTTCGGGTTCGAGATAAGCCACGTAATCGGCGCGTTGACCGACGAACCAGACGCGCTGCTCGCTCACGGCATACGGATCGCGCGGGCGCGTGTTCTCCCACGGCACCATCCATTCGGTGATCTCGATGGGGTCGATGGCGGGGGTGGTGGGCATCGCCGCGCAGACGAGCAGCAGCACCAGGAGTATCACGAGGTTTTTACCTCCGGTCAGTCGCTTCGCTCGTGTCATGGGAGCACCTCTGAGCAAATGGGTGTGATGTGCTATATTCACTT
Organism: Rhodothermales bacterium; assembly: GCA_028278205.1. Taxonomy (GTDB): domain Bacteria; phylum Bacteroidota; class Rhodothermia; order Rhodothermales; family Bin80; genus JANQES01. The sequence continues at coordinate 21,340 of JANQES010000062.1, read as the reverse complement.
TAGACGAAAGAACATCCTCTCGCATTCCGGGCAACGTACTCAATCGCCGGGAAAAATACGAGTTTGACCATGCGCCTACGTCTCATTCCCACCGCATTCCTGACGGCGTTAGCCCTCGTCCTCAGCGTCGTGGGCTGTGCCGCTCCCGATCAGCCAGCCGCCACTGCCGAGGCCCAGGCGGGGCTTCGCTTTGAGATCGAACTCACCGAAGAAGCCGCCGAAGGCATCGCCGCGCTGGGGCTGGAGACGCCGGTGACGGGCCGCGCCTTCATCGTCCTCTCGCGCAACGACAACCGCGAGCCGCGCCTGCAAACCGGCGTCAACGGCGTGCCGTACTGGGGCCGCGACGTGAGCGGCCTGGCCGGCGGCGGCTCGGTCATCCTGGCAGCGGGCGACGCAGCGGTCCGAGGCTTTCCGCTCGAAAGCATCGGCGACCTGCCTGCCGGCGACTACTTCGTGCAGGCCTTCCTCTCGGTCTACACCACCTTCAACCGCGCCGACGGCCACACGGTGCAGATGCATCTGAATTCCGGCGCCGGGCAGGATCTCTGGGAAGCGCCCGGCAACGCGCACAGCGCCGTCAAGAAGCTCTCCTTGAACCCCCAACGCGCCGAGACGATCACCCTCACCCTCGACACCGTCATCTCGCCTATCGAACCGCTGGAAGAGGGCGAAGTGCTGCAACAGGGCAACCCGCGCGATACCGACCGGGTCAAGTTCGTCAAGATCAAAAGCGAAAAACTCTCCGCGTTCTGGGGCCGCCCCATGTACATCGGCGCCAACGTGCTGTTGCCCGAAGGCTACGATGAAAACGCCGAGGTCTCCTACCCGGTGCTCTACATGCAAGGCCACTTCCCCGGACGCCGCGCGCCCTTCGGTTTCGTCGAAGGCCAGCAAGGCCGCGGGCGCTCGGCGGGCTTTGCCGACTACTGGACCTCCGGCGAAGCGCCCGGCCTGATCGCCGTCACCTTCCGCGACGCCAATCCCTACTACGACACCTCGTATTCGGTCAACTCGGCCAACGTCGGCCCCTACGGCGATGCCATCACCGAGGAGTTGATGCCGTACCTGGAAGCGAATTTCCGGATGATTCCCGAAGCCTGGGCACGCCTGCTGGCCGGCGGTTCGACGGGCGGCTGGGAAGCCCTCGCCATGCAGATCTTCTATCCCGATCTCTTCGGCGGCGCCTGGGGCTGGTGCCCCGATCCGGTCGATTTCAACTACTATCAGATCGTCAACATTTACGAAGACGACAACGCGTATTACACTGAAAACGAGTGGCACCGCATCGAACGGCCCAACGCCCGGCGGCCCGACGGCAACATCCGCTCGACGGTCCGGCAGGAGAATCACATGGAGTATGCCGCCGGCCCTAACAGCCGCTCCGGCGGGCAGTGGGCCATCTGGGAAGCCGTCTTCGGCCCCGTCGGCGACGACGGCTACCCGCGCCCCATCTGGAACCCCGTCACCGGCGTCATCGACCACGAAACGGCGGATTATTGGAAGGCCAACTACGACCTGCACGAACACCTGCGCACCAACTGGGAAACCGCCGGCCCCAGGCTCGCCGGTAAACTCCACATCGCCGTCGGCGACATGGATACGTACTACCTCGACGACGCGGTCTATCTGCTTCAGGATTTTCTGGATTCGGTGGATAACCCCCGCGCCGAGGCGTCGTTCGAATACGGACGCCGCAAGCCGCACTGCTGGATCGGCTACAGCCCCACCCGCCCCGGCGAAGACATCACCAACATCGAATTTATCGAAGTGACCGCCGCGTACCTGCGCGAGAATGCGCCGGAGGGTGCGGATATGCGATGGACTGCAACCGCAGATGGACGCTGATGAACGCAGATAATTGCAACCGCAGATGAGCGCGGATAAACGCAGATAAATGCAGGTGAAAGCGGGATCTGCGTTTATCTGTATTCATCTGCGTTAAAAAATCTGCGGTTGCAACTAACCTTTCCCTCGTTCCATGTATCTACATAAATAGAAGACGGCCTGAGACGTTCGAGGCGGGCATACGGAGTACGCGTAGGATGGCAAACGCAAAGGCAGAGACACCCGACGAGGTGCTCGTGGTGGCCGCCATCCTCGGCGACTTCGACGCCTTCAACGAACTGGTGACGCGCTATCGGGCTGCCGTGGTGCGCGCGGCGCAAGCCGTCGTGGGCCGCGGCGAGGCCGAAGACGTGGCGCAAGACGCGCTGCTGCTGGCCTTCAAAGCCTTGCCATCGATCGAAGAACCGAGCAAGTTTGCCGCCTGGCTGATGGTCATCACACGCCACCGGGCCTTGCGATGGAACCGGCAGCAGCGCAAACGGCGAGACCGCCACGTGGCCCTCGACGAGGTGTTGCTCGAACAACTGAGCGCGCTTACCGAGCCGCTGGCCTACCGCCGCGAAGCCACCGAAGAACTGACGCAAGCCCTGGCCGCCGTGCCCGACGACTACGCCCTGGTGCTGCGCCTGCGCTACTTCGACGACATGCCGCTGGCCCGCATCGCCGCCTTCCTCGACGTCCCGGTCTCGACCGTCAAATGGCGCGTCTTCCGGGGTAAACAGTTGCTTCGCGAAGCTATCGAAAAACTAGCGGAGCCCGGATAATTCTGCCTGCTTAAAACCTTCGATATATCATGGACCGAGAGTTAAAACGACTGGCCGCCGTGCTGCATCAGATTGCGCACGATGCCGGCTGTGCGCTCCTGGGCCGGGGCGCCTCTGACAGTGCGCGGTTTTGCGCGGCCCAGTACAACCGCATCCACGCGCGGATCGCAGAACTCGATCCGGACCTGTCGGCGCTCTTCGGCGCGTTGCCGGAGGATGCGTCTGCCGGGCAGGTGCGGATTGTTGCGCGGGCGCTGGCGGCCTCTATCAAAGAAAAGGCACGCGCCGAGCGGAAAAAGGAGTGGGCCGAGTGCTTTGCCTTCGCCTGGCCGTGCGGTTCACTGAAGTTCGACATTTGCTGTTGAGGGACGAACCATGGAACGTCATAAAGAAATCAACAAGCTGGTCAACGTGCTGCGTAAGACGGCGCGCATGGCCCAAAACGCCGGCTGGACCGGCGACGACGAAGACGCCGCCGCCTTCTGCGTCAACCAGTACAACCGCGTGCTGGCCCGGCTCTCCGACCTCGACGACGGCGCCTCGGTCATCTTCGAGCCGCTGCCTGACAACGCCTCGCTGACCGTCGTGGCGCTGGCCTGCCGCCAACTGGCTGCCTACTACGAAGACGAAGTCCGCTCGCGCCACGGCTGGGGTCGCGTCTACGGCGCCGCTTTCGACTCGGAATCCTTCCAGGACTTCTGGCGGAAATCTGCGCGCGACATCGAAGACCTGGGCGAGTTCATCCGCGAAAACGTCGAAGCCTGGGCCGACTGGCGCAAACGCGGCTATGCCGACGACATCGATGAAGAGGAGGGGGTTGAGGAGGACGACGCAGAGACGAAGGAAGAATAACTGTGTTTGGGTGTTATGGTGTTTTAGTGTTTATGTTATATAGCGTTGGTCATATGGATTGAGGGATTTTTTGAATATCGAACCGCAGATTATCGAATTCAGAATGTCGAAGGTACTGTCAGATCCTTCAACATTCTGAATTCCTTGTTCGCTATTCTACATTCAAAAAGTCCCGTCAAGCAAAGTGACCAACACCATAACACTGAAACCCCCGAAGGGTACTTTTCGAAGACCGTGGAACGTCGCTCGGCAGGCGGCGTTGTTGTCGTTGATCGCTCCTCGTTTTAAACAAATCGCCCGGTTGCGCATATCCGACTGATACTACGTTTTCCTTCCTTCTCTCATCAAGACGTAGTGCGTGGCATGCGTTCGTGTCGTGTTTTTCTCGTGGCAGGATGGCTTCTGGGGGCCGTCTTGTGGATGATCCTCCCGCAGACTGCGCTGGCGCAGGGCTGGGGCAGCGTCGAAGGACGTGTGACCGAAGCCGGCGGCGATGTCTTGCCCGGCATCACCATCGTCGTCGATGGGACGAATTTCGGCACAGCTTCCGACGAGGCGGGGCAGTACCGGATGCGCATCCCGGCAGGTCGCTACGCGCTGCGCTTCACAGCCATCGGCTATCAGGCTTTCGTCGATTCGGTGGTGGTGCAACGCGACGCCGTGACCACGCTCGACGTGAAGCTCAGGCCGGCGACGTTGGAACTGGACGAAGTGACGGTCGAAGAGTCGGCGGTGGCGCCGGAGGCGGGGGTGCAGCAGATCGAGCCGGAGCAGGTGCGCAACATGCCATCGCCATTCAAGGGCTTTCAGGCGCTCAAGGTGCTGCCGGGCGTCTCGTCTAACAACGAACTCTCGAACCAGTATTCGGTGCGCGGCGGCGGGTTCAACGAAAACTTGATCTTTCTCAACGGTTTCGAAATCTACATGCCGTTCCGGCCCCGGCAGGGCGAGCAGGAAGGGCTGGGGCTGTTTAATCCCGAACTGGCCCAACGCATCACGCTCTACACCGGCGGTTTTCCCGCGCGCTACGGCGGCAAGCTCTCTTCGACGCTCGACATCCAGTATCGCCGTCCGGACGAGGAGCCCCTCAACGGCTCGGCCTACGTCTCGCTGCTCGACGCCGGGGCGACAGCCGGCGCCTCGGCCCTCGACGGGCGCCTCGGCTGGCTCTTTGGCGTGCGCAAAGCCCAGGCCCGTCGTTTCTTCAGCACGCAAGAACTCAAAGGCAACTACCAGCCCGATTACCTCGACATCCAGGGGTTGCTCGCTTACGAATTGGCGCCGGGCCACGAGGTCGAAGTGATGGGTATCTATGCCGATCACACGTTCCGCCTCGATCCGCGCGGGCGCAAGACCTTCTTCGGCGTCGTCAGCACTGATCCGAATCAGGCCTCGGCGCTTCAATCCGTCTGGATCTCGTACGACGACCGCAGCGGCGAGCGCGACGGCTACACCACTGGCTTCGCGGGCGCGCGCCTCAAAACCCGCCTCGCGCCCAACCTGCGCGCCGAGCACGACGTGTCTTTCTTCAAAACCGAAGAGAGCGAACGCTTCAACCTGATCGGCCAGACGGTCATCTACGACGTCGACCCGGGCAGCGATCCGGATTCTCAAGAAGGCATGTTTCCGCGCGGCAGCGCCCAGCAAGAAGAGTTCGCCGACAACTTCGTCGGGGTGACAACGTGGACGGGCAAGGGGCGCTATCTGCTGAGCCTGCGCCGCCACGCCGCCGAAGCGGGCTGGTACGTCCGCCAGCTTTCGTTCGAAGACCGGATTCAGGAAAGCTCCGCCGTGCAAGGCCGCAGCCCCGACGGCGACATCGTCCGCCTGATTGCCAACAGCCTCGAAGACGCGGTTTCGTTCGATGAGCGGCAGGCCGGCTTTTACGCGCAAGACGCCCTCGCCCTGCTGCCCGATCCGGATCGCTTCGTGCTCACCGCCGGCCTGCGGACGGACTACTTCTCCTTCAACGACGAGTGGACGGTCTCGCCGCGTCTCTCGGCCCGATATCTCGCCAACGAACGGCTGACGCTCACCGGCGCGTGGGGTCTCTACTACCAGGCGCCCACCTACCGCGAGTTGCGCGGCGCCCCGGAGCCGGGCACATCCATCATCGGCGCGCTCAACCGCGATCTCAAGTCTCAGCGGGCGATGCAGTTCGTGGCCGGGGGTGAGCTTTTCATGCCCAGACGCCGCCTCTACCTGCGCGCCGAGGCGTACTGGAAAGAACTCGACAACCTCATCTCGTACACGTTAGAGAATGTGCGCGTCGAATATTCGGGCGAGAACGATGCCGAGGGCCGCGTCTACGGCCTCGACCTCCAGGCGCGCGGCGAACTCGTGCCCGGCCTCGAAAGCTGGATCAATTATAGTTTTATGGTGGCCCGCGAGGAGTTGCTGCCCGAATACCGCACCGCCCAGAACGAAGGCATCGTTCCGCGTCCGACCGATCAGCGCCACACGTTCGCCCTGTTCGTGCAAGACTACATCCCGACCGATCCGACGTGGAAGCTGCACATGCGGGCGCTCTTCGGCAGCGGCCTGCCCTACACGCCGCCCGTGCCCGGCGATCGCGTCGGCAACCTCGTCATCCAGGAACCCGGCGACCGCTTCTCGGCGCGCTATCCGGAGTTCCGCCGCATCGACTTCGGCGTGACGAAGTACATCACGGTGATGGAACAGGGCCTCAATAACCCGCTGCGACTGGAACTGACGGCGGAGTTGCTCAACGTCTTCGATATGACCAACACGGTGGCCTATTCGTGGATTCCCGACGCGCAGGGCGTCTGGCAACGCATCCCCACCCGCCTGACACCCCGCACGATCAACGTCCGGTTGAGAGCGACGTTTTGATCGTCATGGAATGAAAGATTTGTACCAATTCTATAGTAAAACGATACCCCTCAAGTACGTCCTGTTCGCCGAACGGGACAGTCCCGCTCGCCGAGCGGGACGTACATTGCGCGTCATTTTTATAGGGCTGGTGTTTTCCGCATCCCTCCTGCTCGCCGCCTGCGACGCCACGGCGCCCGGCGCCCCGCTGCCCGATCCGGTAGTAGCAAATCCGCCGTCCTCCAACACTGGCAAAACCGGCGAACCCGGCGCCGGCTCAAGGCAATGGGCCTTTCCGCCGGAGATCGAGAAAAGCCGCGTCGTCTTCACCACGTTCGACATGCAGGATCTCCGGTGGAACGTCCACAAAATCAACGTCGATAGCACCGGGCTGCAAGCGTTCGATTTTCCGCGCGACAACCCCGGCGACTTTCCGGACACCGAGTTTCACGCGTTTCGATGGAGCCCGGACGGACGGCGGCTCGTCTATCGCGGCAGCAACACCGGCACCGACAACTGGTACCTCGTCCTGATCGATTCGAGCGGCACCGAGCGGCGCCTGCTCACCGACATCGGCGGCTTCACGGACGATCCGAGTTGGAGCCCGAATGGAGATCGTATTCTTTACGGGCGCGGCGGCTTCCTCGGCGGCTTCCTCGGCATCCTCTTTCAGACGTCCATCGTCGATACGCTCGGCAACAGCATCGATTTTTTCATCGATCCGCAAAGCCGCTTCTTCGACGGCGACTCGGTCTTCTACGCCCTCTTCGACGACGGCCAAAACGCGCTCTACGACGCCGAATGGGCGCCCGACGGCGAGCACCTCTACCTGACCGGCGTCATCGGCAAACGACGCAACGACGCCACGGTGACGGCCAGCGACGTGGAAATCTTCAAAGCCGAGATCGCCACAGGCCGCGTCGTCGAACGTCTCACGCGCAACGGCGTCGATGAGACAGGCTTCATCGTCTCGCCCGACGGTCGCCGCCTCCTCATCCCGCGCGGCGAGGGATCGGACTTTCGCATTTTTCTGATGAACCTGCCGGGCGACGTCGCCCTCCCGCTAACCACCGAGCCGCACGAAAACCCGCCGCGCTGGGCCGCCGACAGCCGCCACATCCTCTACGAAAAACGCACCGCCGTCTATCTCCTCGACGTCGAAAACCCTGATCGCGAACGCCTCATCACCCCCGGCTTCCACACCGACATTTTCATGGAGCCGGAGATCGATACGGGGATTGAACGGCGGTAGGGCGAAGTTCGGATTTTAGATTTTGGATTGGTCTCATTCAGAATCCTCATCTCAATCGAAAAAGCCGCAACGGCTCCAACCGTCGCGGCTTTTTTGGTTGCTTAGAACGGATCGGGCGCCACCCAATCCAAAATCCAAAATCTAAAATCCAAAATGGTAATCCTTCCACACAGCATGAAAACCTGACAGCAACGCTGGACGGTGCGGACCGAGATACGGCTTATCAAATCACCGGGGCGGCCCCAGCGGGCTTTCCTCGCAGCCGGTGGGTTCGACGGTGTAGGTGGTGCCGGCGATCTTCCAGCCGTCGGCGGTTTTGAGCAGGCTGAAGGCATCGACGCCGCAGTGGCTGAACTGGCCGTTGCGGTAGAAGTCGTACTTCGTCCAGAGCACCGCCATGCGCCCGTGGATGAGGATCGTCGGGTTCCACATGCGTTCGAGCCAGTCGTCGCCCGGCATGGTGAGTTGTTTGAGGAAATCCTGATGCGACGACGAGCCGGTGCTGGGGCCGTCGTCGGTGTCGCGGATGGCGAAGAAGCGGCCTTCGGGCATCAGCACGGCGCGGGCGGCCAGCGTGTCGCGGGCGGCCATGGCGTCGAAGAGTTGTTGCACGGCGGCGATGACGGCGTCTTCGTCGGATTGCGCCTGGGCGGGGGTGGGCAGGCAGAGGAGGACGAGCAACCCGGCCACGGTGACGAATCTTACCAGACGACGCAGGGGCCTCGCGATGTAAAAAGCCATGTTCAAATCGGTGTTTATGACGGATCAGGGGGCGATAGAGACAACGGTACGAAAAAAGTGATCAATCGACGCTTTGGCCTCCTCCAGGTTGTGATACGTCACGTTGACGACATCCGGGCAGCCGGCAATCATGGCCGAGAGCCGCCGCCCGTCGCGCGGGCGATACAAACACAGAACGTGCTTGCCCTGCTCGACGGCCCGGCCAATCTCATAACCCACGCCCAGGCTCGGCGTCGAGACTTCGGCCACGAGCACCGGCGCCTCCGTCAGCCACGCCACATCTTGCGTGTGAATGAACGCGTCCGACCCGCCGTCCTCATCAAGCACCGTGAGCGTGCTGCTGCCGACGTGTTCGGTGAGCACGCGGCCATAGGCTCGCAGATGGTCGATCAACTGCGCATAAACCGCCGCGTCGTCACGCCCGCCGCGAATCGATCCGGCAAAATAGATCTTCATGGTTGATTGTCCGTGGTCCGTGGTCCGTTGTTTCTCTAAACTCACCCTTTGTCCATTAAGAAACAACGGACAACTGACTACGGACAACTGACAAATGATCTAAAATCCAAAATTGGCATCCCGGCTCAGCAGGTGCGCTTGCCGTGTGGGTTCGGGGATTTTGAAGCGGGGCGAACACGCCAGCGCCAGCGCGACGGCTTCATCCAGCGTGATGCGATGGCCGATGCTGACGTAGACGGGCTTGACGTTGGCTCGGGTGCGCAAGACCGTCCCCAGCAGATCTCCGGATTTTTTATCGATCAGGGCTGATTGACTGCCCTTTGCCGGGGCCGGCTCGGCGTACGTCCCCACGAAAAGCGTTTTGGCGACACCGAGTGTGGGCCGGTCGAGCATCACGCCGAGGTGGCAGGCCAGCCCGAAGCGGCGCGGATGGGCCAGGCCCTGGCTGTCGGTCATCAGCACGTCGGGGCGGACGCTGAGGCGTTCGAGGGCGGGCAGGATGACGGGCATCTCGCGGAAGGAGAGCAACCCCGGAATGTACGGAAACGGCACCTCGGCCCGCCACACCGCCCGGTCGATGACGTCGAGTTCGGGAAACCGCAGCACCACGATAGCCGCCTGCGCCAGGTCGCCCCGAATGCTCACATCCACCCCGGCGATGGTCTCGACGCGCTGCGGCAGCGGCTCGATGCGCACCTCGGCGGCCAGGGCGCGCTGGATGACAACAGCCTCCTTCGGCGAAACGTCCCAGCGATGGCTATGGTGCACCTCGAAATGCATGGCGGGATACAAAAGTCGACTCGCGCGTACGTCGTAGCACGCAGGCTGTGTGTAAGATAAGGTGCCCACGCGGCACTTGTGGGTCACAGATCATACATAAGTGCCGGATAGCGTCGATACTGGATGCGGGATACTGGATACGGGATTGTTAGAGATCATCCAGCATCTCAAATCCTGTAGCCCGCATCGGGCGCTTCAAAGTAAACAGGGCATAGCCAACCCACCCGTTCGTCATCCCTTTTCTATGAAGTACCTTCTTCTCGCTGTCGTCGTCGGTTTGATGATGTGGCCGGTTTGGGCGCAGGCGCAAGTGCCGCTGGAGCCCGAGGCCGAGGTCGAATTTGTGCGGAAATCGCCGGGCAAGGCGGCGGCGATGAGCCTGCTCGTGCCGGGGCTGGGCCATCGCTACGTCAACAACGGAAGCTGGCGCGGCGCCGCCTCGTTTTTCGTCCTGGCTGAAGCGGGTTTTTGGCTGGGATTGTTGGGCGCCGACTGGCAACAGAGCCAGGCCGTCGAAAGCTACCGGACGCTGGCGACGAGCCGCGCCGACGCCGTCCTCGATGGCAAAGACCGCCGCTTCTTCATCAACATCGGCCTCTACCGATCTTCGGATGAATTTCGGGAGGATCACCTGCGCAGGCGTCTCTGGGAACAGATCGATTACGTCAGCGATCCGGCTTTTCAGTGGCACTGGGCCTCCGAAGAAGACCTCCAGGATTACCGCCGCCTGCGCGACGATGCCGACGCCTGGGGCCGCCGCCGCACGCTCTTCATCTCGACGCTCGTAGCCAACCGCCTCCTGGCCGCCCTGACTTCTATCCGCGCCGCCCGCCGCAACAACACTGCCGCCCCCGACCTCTCCCTCTCGCTCACCCCGCCCCTGCGCCACACCGCATGGCCAGCGGTGAATCTGGTGGTTAGTTTCTAGGGTTCAAAGTTCAAGGTTGGTTCTTGAGAAACCTTGAACTTTGAACCTTGAACTCAACCCTTCACCCCAACTCCGTGATGAAGTCCTCGACGGGTTTGCGTGGGGATTGGGGGATTTCGGCGGGGTAGCCGTACCAGAACATACCCACCAGCTTTTCCTGGGCCGGATCGATGCCGAGCAGATCAAAAAAACGAGGATCGCTCGTTACCTTACCCGTGCCCCACTTCATGCCGATGCCTTCGCTCCAGAGATAGAGTTGCATGTTCTGAACGGCGCAGCAGCACGCCGCATAGTTTTCCTGCGTATCGACGAGATTATCGGCGATGCGGAAGGTAACGACGAGCCAGCCGGGCATCGAGAGCCAGCGGTCGAGTTTGGCCTGGGCGGCCCTGGCGCCGCGTTTTTCGGCGACGATGTCGGCGTTGAGCCGAGCGACGGCTTCGGCGGTATCGCGTCCGAGCACGTAAAAGCGCCACGGCTCGGTCAGGCGGTGGTTGGGCGCCCACCGGGCCAGGTCGAGGGCAGCCAGGAGCTTTGCGCGCGGCGCCGGTTCGGGCTTGAACAGGTGAATGGTGCGCCGGGAGCGGATCAAGGCCGCCACCGCCGAGGGCGCGGCCCGCTGCCCGTCGGTATGGATGGGAGAAAAGGTTATTTCAGACACGGTACAATCCGGGGGCTATCTTTAAAAGAAACTGTTTGGGAAGTATACCGCCCCAAACAGTTTCTGAGCAGGCCTCTCATACGCACCACGCCGCCAGAAGATCGATTTTCGATGAAGCCAGATCCTAAACCCGTTTCCTGCGTTTACCCGCTTGACACACCCCAATCCTCCATCCTATTTTTTAAAAATTGTCGCGCGCGACAATTTTTAAAAGAGGGGTCCTTAGCTCAGTTGGTTAGAGCGCTACGTTGACATCGTAGAGGTCGGTGGTTCGAATCCACTAGGACCCACCTGATCGCTAATCGGAGGCGGTATCCATCTCTGGGTACCGCCTCTTTGTATTTGAATCCTTCCGGGTCGAAGCATCCGTGCTGATCTGTGTTGCTTCTGCGGCTCCGTTTGCTATATTCATTCCCATGCCGCACGAATGATAACGCCCCGGTCATGCAAAGCCCCCGCTTCGCCTCGCTTTGTCTGCTGTCTGGTCTGGTGCTCGGCGTCCTCGTCTCCTGCGAGCCGGCACCCGGTGGTGCGCTGCGGCTGCCGGATCAGGTCGATTATAATTTTCACGTCAAGCCCATCCTCTCAGATCGGTGCTATGCCTGCCACGGTCCCGACGCCGAAGCGCGTCAGGCTGATCTGCGGCTGGATACCGAAGACGGAGCGTTCCGCACGCCCCTCGGATCGGGCGATCCCGCGATTGTGCCGGGGAGCCTGCGCAAAAGCGCGCTCTACTACCGCATCACGTCGGACGATCCGGACTTCAGGATGCCACCGCCGGAATCGAAGCTGGCGCTTTCGACGCGGGAGATCGCGCTGATCAATCGGTGGATTGACCAGGGCGCCGCGTGGAAACCGCACTGGGCTTTTATCGCGCCTGCCAGACCGCCGCTGCCGTCGGTAGACAACCCGGACTGGCCGCGCAATGCCATCGACCATTTCATCCTCGCGCGCCTGCATCAAGAAGGACTCTCGCCCTCGCCGGAAGCATCCAGAGAAACCCTCCTGCGCCGCGTGACGCTAGACCTGACGGGCCTGCCGCCCACCCTCGACGAACTCGACGCTTTCGTGGCCGATACGTCGCCGGGCGCCTACGAGCGCGTCGTAGACCGGCTGCTCGCCTCACCCCGGTACGGCGAGCGGTGGAGTTGGGACTGGCTCGACGCCGCCCGCTACGCCGACACGAACGGCTATCAGGGCGACCCCGTCCGCACCATGTGGCCCTGGCGAGACTGGGTCGTCCGGGCCATCAATGCCAACATGCCCTACGATCGGTTCACCGTCGAGCAACTGGCGGGCGATCTGCTGCCGGAGGCCTCGCTCGATCAGATCCTCGCTACCGGATTCAACCGAAACCACATGTACAACGGCGAGGGCGGGCGCATCCCGGAGGAGACGCGCGTCGAGAATGTGTTTGACCGCGTCGAGACGGTGGGGACGGTCTGGATGGGCCTGACGGTCACGTGCAGCCGCTGCCACGATCACAAATACGATCCGATCACCCAGCGCGAATACTATCAACTTTTCGATTATTTCAACCAGACCTCGGAAGAAGGCAGCGGCTTTAACGGAAAGGTGGAGCCGGTGATCGACCTGAGCCCGCCTGAAAAGCGCGCCCGGATGGCAACGCTTCAGGCAGCGGTCGATGACGCCGCCTCGGCGGTGGAAACGGTAGAGTTAGCGCTTTTCCCGCGCGGCGAAGGCGAGACCGCCGCCGACTCGCCCAACGCCGGGGGCCTGCTCGGCGAAAACGTGGATGCCTTGCGGCTGCATCCGTCGAAACGAAGCGGCTATTACCTGGGCCTGCTTAACAAAGCCTTCGCCGCCACCGAACCCGGCTACGCGCGGCTGCTGACGGCCTTGAACGAGGCGGTTCGAAACCGGGACCGGCAGGCCGCGCAAAACACCCGCGTGATGGTGATGGATCAGCGCGAGACGCCGCGCGAAACGTTCGTCCTCACCCGAGGCATCTACAACAAGCCGGCGGCGGAAAAAGTCGCGATGGACGTGCCGGCGTTCCTGCCATCGCTGCCGGCAGCGGCGCCGTCGAACCGCCTCGCCCTGGCTCGCTGGCTGGTCTCGCCCGATCATCCGTTGACGGCCCGCGTGACGGTCAATCGGTTCTGGCAGGCGTTTTTCGGCACGGGCCTCGTCAAGACGGTGGAGGATTTCGGCGTGCAGGGCGCGCTCCCCTCCCACCCCGGCTTGCTCGACTGGCTGGCGGTGGATTTCGTCGAAAGTGGTTGGAATGTGAAGGCGCTGCACAGGCAGATCGTCATGAGCGCCACGTACCGGCAAGCCTCCAAGGTCACGCCCGCGCTGCTGGAGCGCGATCCGGACAACCGCCTGCTGGCGCGCGGCCCCCGGCATCGCCTCGCGGCCTGGATGATTCGAGATCAGGCGCTGGCCGCCTCCGGGCTGATGGTCGATTCTATCGGCGGGCCGTCGGTGTTTCCGTATCAACCCGAAGGGATCTGGTCTGAGGCGACCTTCGGCAAAACGATCTACCGGCAAGACCGCGGCGAGGCCCTCCACCGTCGCACGCTCTATACCTTCTGGCGGCGCATCGTCGGCCCGCCGATGCTTTTTGATAATGCGACCCGGCAGACCTGCACGGTCAATGCCAACCGCACCAACACGCCGTTGCACGCGCTCACGACGCTCAACGACGTCACCTACGTAGAGGCCGCGCGGTTCATGGCCGAGCGCGTGATGACCGCCGCCGCCACCGACGCCGCCCGCGTCGAAACCGCCTTCCGCCTCGCCACCGCGCGCCAGCCCTCGGCGGACGAGCACGCCATCCTCCTGGGTCGCCTCGCCACCTTGCGCCATCAATACGCCGCCGACCCGGAAGCCGCCCGGCAACTGCTGGCCGCCGGCGACGCACCGCGTAATGAGCAACTCGACGCCGTCGAGCACGCCGCCTTCACCGGCCTCTGTTCGCTGATCCTGAACCTCGACGAAACCATCACGAAGCAATAATTTCATGGTGAACCCTTTGATCAAAAGTGAGCCGAGAAGTACGTCCCGTTCGCCGAACCGGACGTACTTTGCACGCGCTTTTTAAAGAAGCGAGCATAACCATGAACCCTCTGCGCGAATACAACGCTTCGATCACGCGGCGGCAGTTCTTCGGTCGTCTTGCCGGCGGCATCGGCACGGCGGCGCTGGCGAGTCTGCTCAACCCCGGCCTTCTGGCACAGTCGCTTCCGGCTCCTTCTGGTGTGACCGATAACGACCGGCGTGGTGCTCTTCCGCACTTTGTCCCCAGGGCCAAACGCGTGATCTATCTCTTCCAGAACGGCGCCCCCTCGCACGTGGATTTGTTCGATTATAAACCGATGCTGCGCCAGTGGCACGGGCGGCAGATTCCCGACGAGGTGGTAAGCGGCAGGCGGTTCAGCACGATGACCAGCGGGCAGACCGAACGCCCCGTCGTCTCGGAAATCTCCAACTTTGCGCAACGCGGCGAAAGCGGCGCCTGGGTCTCCGACTTCCTCCCCCACACCGCCGCCATCGCCGACGAGTTGTGTTTTATCAAATCGATGTACACCGAAGCCGTCAACCACGCCCCGGCCATCACGTTCTTCCTGACCGGCGCGGAGATGGCGGGTCGCCCCTCGATGGGCGCCTGGCTGAGCTACGGCCTCGGCAGCGAATCGGACGATCTGCCGGCCTTCGTGGTGATGACCTCGCGCGATAAAGAGGCCAGTTGCGGGCAGATTTTCTACGACTTTTACTGGGGCAGCGGCTTCCTGCCTTCGAAGCTTCAGGGCGTCAAGTTCCGGGGCAGCGGCGATCCGGTGCTCTACCTCTCGAACCCCGACGGCATGAGCCCGCAGGTGCGGCGCGGCATCCTCGACGACATCGCCGCGCTCAATGAGTTGAACCTGCAAGACTACGGCGATCCTGAAATCGCCACGCGCATTGCGCAGTATGAGATGGCCTATCGCATGCAAACCAGCGTGCCCGAACTAACCGACTTCTCCGACGAACCGCAGCACGTGCTCGCTATGTACGGCCCCGACGTGTTGCGCCAGGGAAGCTACGCCTACAACTGCCTGATGGCCCGCCGCCTGGCCGAGCGCGGCGTCCGGTTCATCCAGCTCATGCACGCCGGATGGGATCAGCATCGAAATCTCAATACACAGCTCAAGATCCAGTGTCAGGACACCGACGCGCCCAGTGCGGCGCTGGTCAAAGACCTCAAACAACGCGGCCTGCTCGACGACACGCTCGTCATCTGGGGCGGTGAGTTTGGCCGGACGCCCTTCCTCCAGGGCAAGGTGGAGGAATACGCCACCTGGGGCCGCGATCATCATCCCTACACGTTCACCCTCTGGATGGCCGGCGGCGGCGTCAAACCCGGCCTCAGCTACGGCGCGTCGGACGAATTCGGGTTTAATGCCGTCGAAAACAAAGTCCACGTCCACGATTTCCAGGCCACCGTGCTGCACCTGCTCGGCCTCGACCACGAACGGCTGACGTTCAAACATCAAGGCCGCCGCTATCGCCTGACGGACGTCCACGGGCACGTGGTGAAAGCCGTGCTGGCGTGATGGATTCGGAAAGCAATCACTTAATCACAATTGCCCCGGAAACCTCTCGGCGGCATTGACTATATTAGAGGTTCCCCCCTTCGTAATTTGTCGAACTAACATGGAGGCAAAACCATCGCTAAACGAAGAAGAACGCGCGTCAATGAAGACATCCGGGCCGCGCAAGTACGGGTGGTAGATCCCCAGGGTAAACATGGGATCTACCCCGTTGAAGAAGCCCTCGAAATGGCTACGCAACAAGATCTCGACCTCGTCGAGATTGCGCCTGACGCCGACCCGCCGGTCTGTAAGATTATGGACTTCGGCAAGTTTCTCTACGAGCAAAAGAAAAAAGAGAAAGAAGCGAGAAAACGCCAGCATCACGCGCAACTCAAAGAGGTTCGTTTTCGCCCCCGCACCGATACGCACGACTTCAACTTCAAAACGAAGCACGCCCGCGAATTCCTCGAAGAGGGCAACAAAGTACGGGCCTACGTGCAATTCCGAGGACGGGACATCATCTACAAAGAACAGGGCATGGCGGTGCTCACCCGGTTCATTGAGGCGCTCCAGGACGTAGCCAAGGTAGACCAGGCTCCGCGTATGGAAGGCCGCCGGATGACCACCATCCTGGCTCCTGCTAAAACCAAATAGTATTTTAAAATCCTGCGGATTTTAAAAGCGCCAGGTTGCAAATGCGTCCATAGGGGCGTATTTTGAAGGTCTTGGTTTGCTTGAGAAGCAAAGAGGCGATCCATTCATGGAACGCCTCTTTTTTTTCTCCGTTTATGAGCCCTGCCCTGCATGCTGCACCGGGCAGAGTCACGGAAAAGAGGTATTTCTGATGCCGAAAATGAAAACCAATAGTGGCGCCAAGAAGCGATTTAAGCGCACCGCTTCCGGTCGGCTTAAACGCGAAAAGGCCTTCAAAAGCCACATTCTGACCAAGAAAAGCCAAAAGCGCAAGCGTAACCTGGGCA
Source organism: Rhodothermales bacterium (assembly GCA_028278205.1). GTDB lineage: Bacteria > Bacteroidota > Rhodothermia > Rhodothermales > Bin80 > JANQES01. The sequence continues at coordinate 4,708 of JANQES010000062.1, read as the reverse complement.
AAAGCACGCTCGTCGATAAAACCGACGAAGCACGCATCAAACGGTTGCTTGGGGGAGGGTAGGTCATTGGCCTTCGACGTCAGGTGCTTCGCGTCATTGATCGTCTCGGTCTGAACATGACAACAAATGACGGCGAGCGCCAGCGAGCCAACTGACGTGAGCGAAGCGAGCCAATGACGCGAAGCAAATGACCCTCAAAAAGCGCAACCAAACCACGTTAATCCGAACACACCACCATGCCACGCGCACGAAATAGAGTCGCCTCGCGCCGTCGCCGCAAGAAAGTCTTGAACATGGCAAAGGGCTATTGGGGAGGCCGCAGCAAGATCTACACCGTCGCCAAGCACGCCGTCGAGAAAGGCATGCAGTATGCCTACCGGGACCGGCGCAAACGCAAGCAGCAGTTCCGGCGGCTGTGGATCACCCGCATCAACGCCGCCGCCCGGCTTAACGGCACGACCTATTCGCAGTTGATGGGCGGGCTGCGCAAAGCCGACGTGGCGCTCAACCGCAAAGCCCTCGCCGACCTGGCGATGCACGAACCCGACGCCTTCACCCGCGTCGTCGAGCAGGCCCAAAACACCTGAGGCCTCATGACATCCGGAAGCACATATCGATTTTTTACCGGCGCTTTTCCCAAACTGGGGCGCTGAACGGTCGCGGTATGTGCCATACCCACTGAAGAATCCCGCCCCTGTCGCGACAGGCCCGGCGGGATTTTTTTTATACCACGGAAACGTTGACGTAGAGACGAACCATGTAACGTCTCTACAAAAGCCCGAAAAAGGATGGAGCCCTCTGTGATGGAATCCGACAAGAGCCTTTTGGAAATCGTCGAGGAGATGCGGCGGGATATCGAGGCTGCCGGCCTCGGCTCGGAGCAGGAGGCCGAGGCCTTCCGCGTGCGTTATCTGGGGCAGAAGAACGGGCTGGTCACCAACCTGTTCAAACGCATCCGCGAGGTGCCCCCGGAAACACGCCGCGAGGCCGGGCAGCGGCTCAATGCCTTGAAAAAGCTGGCCGAGACGCGCCTCGACGACGCCCGCACCCAACTGCGCCAGGACCAGAGCCAGGACCGGGCCGCCATCGACCTGACGCTGCCGGGACGCCGCCCCTCGCCGCCGGGATCGACGCACCCGCTGACGACGACGCTCAACGACATCGTTCGCATTTTCGAACGCCTCGGCTTCGTCGTGGCCGAGGGGCCGGAGATCGAGGATGACTGGCACAACTTCACGGCGCTCAACTTCCCGCCGGACCATCCCGCGCGCGACATGCAAGACACGCTTTTCATCGAAGCGTCCGACGGCGGCGAAGGCGGTATCATGCTGCGCACGCACACCTCGCCCGTGCAGATCCGCGCCATGCACGCGGGCGATCCGCCGTTCCGCCTGATTGCGCCGGGGCGCGTCTACCGCAACGAGTCGATCACCTATAAATCGTACTGCCTGTTCCATCAGGTCGAAGGCCTGGTCGTGGACGAAGGCGTGACGATGGCCGATCTCAAGCACGTGCTCTTCACGTTCGCCCGGACGTTCTTCGGCGACGACGTAAAGCTGCGCTTTCGTCCAAGCTTCTTCCCTTTCACCGAGCCGAGCGCCGAACTCGACATCTGGTGGCCGCTGCCCGATCACCCGGACGGAGGCCGCTGGATGGAGATCCTCGGCTCCGGCATGGTCGATCCCAACGTGCTCGAAGCCGTCGGCATCGACTCGGAGCGCTATACGGGCTACGCCTTCGGCATGGGCGTCGAACGCCCGGCCATGCTGCGCTACAACATCGACGACATTCGGATCCTCTACGAGAATGACGTGCGGTTTCTGGAGCAGTTTTAGAATGCCGAGGGGCGAATGACGCGTGTCGAGTTCATATTCGACCTGCGTCATCATCTCTCATTCGACATTCGTAATTCGACATTCGTAACTCGATGAAAATCTCTTACAACTGGCTTAAAGAATACGTCGATCATCCGCTTTCGCCGGAGGCCCTTGGCGATGCGTTGACGATGAGCGGGCTCGAACTCGAAGAGGCCGAAACCATCGGCGCGGCGCTCGACGGCGTGGTGGTGGGGCACGTGCTGGCCGTAGACCGGCATCCCAACGCCGACCGGCTGACGCTGTGCCGGGTGGATCTCGGAAACGGCAAGCCGGTGCAGATCGTCTGCGGCGCGCCGAACGTGGCCGCCGGCCAGAAAGCACCCGTGGCGACGGTGGGCACGACGCTGATGCTGCCCAGCCGCGACAACCCCGGCGAGAAAGTGGCTGTCAAGCTGAAAAAAGCCAAGATCCGGGGCGAGGTCTCGATGGGGATGATCTGCGCCGAAGACGAACTCGGTCTTTCGGACGATCACACGGGCATCATGGTGCTCGGCGAAGACGCCTCGGTGGGCCAGCCCTTCGACGTCTACCTGCGGAGTCAGGGCATCACGACGCAGGATACCGCGCTCGATCTTGCCATCACCCCGAACCGCCCGGACGCCATCAGCCACCTAGGCGTGGCCCGCGACGTGGCGGCGCTCACCGGCGTGCCGGTCGTCCGCCCCGACGTGCCGTTGCCGGAGCCGGGCGGACCTGCCGCCGAGCAGATGGCCGTCGAGATCGAATGCCCGCTGGCGTGCCATCGGTACGTGGCACTGCTGGTGCGCGGCGTCGAAATCAAAGAGTCGCCGGCGTGGCTCAAGCAGCGGCTGACGGCCATCGGCCTGCGCCCGATCAACAACATCGTAGACATCACCAACTATGTGATGTACGAATGCGGGCAGCCGCTCCACGCCTTCGATTTCGATCAGATCGCAGGCGCCAAGATCATCGTCCGGCAGGCCGTGGGCGGCGAAGGCTTCACCACGCTCGACAGCAAAACGCACACGTTGCCCGCCGGCACCGTGCTCATCTGCGACGGAGAACGCCCTGTGGCACTCGGCGGGATGATGGGCGGCGAAAACTCCGAAGTGAGCGCCACCACCACCAACGTCCTGATCGAGAGCGCCTACTTCGACCCATCGGTCACGCGCAGAGCGGCCCGGATCCTCGGCCTGGCGACCGACGCCTCGTACCGCTTCGAGCGCGGCGTCGATGCCGACGGGCAGGTGTGGGCCGCCGCCCGCGCGGCGCAGCTCATGGTCGAACTCGGCGACGGCACGCTCATCCCCGGCATGGTGGACGCCCATCCGACAAAGCCGGAACTGCCGGTGCTGCCGCTGCGCCTGTCGCGCATCGAAAAAATTCTGGGGATCGTGGTGCCGCGTGATGAGGTGATCCGCATCCTCACGACGCTCGGCTTCGCGGTGGCCGAAGGCGAGGGCGAGATGCTGCACTGCACCGTGCCGCCCTACCGCCCGGACGTCGAGCGCGAGATCGACCTGATCGAGGAGGTGGCGCGCATCTACGGCTACGACAACATTCCCGAACCGGACCACACGCCGCTGCCGAGCTTCGCGCCGCGCCCCCGGCCCGACGACCTGCTCCGGCACGCGGCGCAAACGCTGCTCAGCGGCCACGGCTATCGCGAACTCTACACCAACAGCCTGCTGAGCAAGCAAGACGCCGAGCGGTTCAACCATCCGGTGCTCGGCAGCGAAGCCATGGCCGGCCCCGTCGTCGAGACGCTCAATGCCATCTCGACAACCATGACGACGCTGCGCCCGAGCCTGCTGCCGGGGATGCTTCAGGTGATGGCCTTCAACCAGAATCACGGCCAGGAGACGCTCCGCTTCTATGAGTTCGGCCACGTCTTCCACCGTACGAATCGGGACCCCGGATCAGGTCCGGGGCAGGCTGTGCTGGTGCGGGGCTATGCCGAGCACGACACGTTCATCATGGCTGCCAGCGGCCCCGAAGCCCCCGTCGGATGGGACCAAAAGCCGCGCCCCGTCGATTTCTTCGATCTCAAAGGCCACGTCGAGGCGCTGCTGGAGACGCTCTGCGTGCCCGACGTCGTGATGACGCCCTCGTATGAGGCCACGCCCATCACGGCCTATCATCTGACCGTCACGTCGGGCCAGACCTACCTCGGCGTCATCGCCCGCCTCAGCGACGACCTCGCTGACGAGTTCGATCTGAAAGAACCGGCTTTCTTCGCCGAACTGGACTGGTCGGCGCTCGTGCCGGTGGCCGCGCCGGGGCTGGAACGAACGTATCAGACCGTCAGCCGCTATCCCGTCGTCGACCGCGACATCGCCGTGGTCGTCAGCCGTAGCCAGGCTGTCGGGCCGATGATCGAGACGATCCGAAAAGCCGGCGGGCCGCTGTTGCGCGACGTGGGGGTCTTCGATCTCTACCAGGGTAAAGGCATCGCAGCGGACAGAAAAAGTGTAGCCTTCTCGCTCCGTTTCGGCGCCGAGCGCACGCTCAAAGACGCCGAAGTCGACGGGCGCGTCCAGGCTATCGTCAAACAACTGGGCGCGGCCTACGAGGCGGTGTTGCGGCAGTAGGTAGAGTACGCCTGCAAAGTCCCCCCTGCCTGCGCAGGGGCAGGTTCGGACGACCTGTTTGTAGAAACCTTTCCTAAAAAATGAGCCTCGTAGGAGCGACCTGTTCAAAGCCGATGCAGCGGATTCTTTTGAACAGGTCGCTCCGGAGCCTGCCCCCGCGAAGGCGGGGGGAGCTTTTTGTTTTGGCTCAATATGGATTCCAGGGAGTCGCCAGTAAGAGCCCTAAAAGCGAGGGTAATAACGCCTGCCCACGCTGTCTGGCATTATGGACAAACTCGA
>JANQES010000145.1 GCA_028278205.1 Rhodothermales bacterium | reverse complement strand
CATCGGTCATGGGTCATGAGTCACGGGTCATGAGAAAAACACCCATGACTCATGACCCGTGACTCATGACCCACGCCGAGCGCGCTACCAGCGCAACAGTGAAAACACTGCATAACTTTTTCCTCGCTGCTTAAAACACTCAAAAACTAAAACACTAAAACACGCTAACACCCAAACACACGACATCATGCGTGACGCCGTTCGACATCGATGGGGGTGGATGGGGCTGGCCGGGTTGATGTGCCTGTGCCTGCCGGTGGCTGCCCAGCCGCAGGCTTCGACCGGGGCCGGCGCGTCGGTGCAGGTGTTTAGCAAAGTGAGCCGGGTTGTCGTGGCGGTGGGCGTGACGTTTGCGTTAGAGGTAGAGGTCTATGCCTCGCCGGCATCGATGGAGGCGGCTGCGAGCATAGAACGCGCGTTCATGGGCGCTCCCTACCACGCCGAAGCCGAAGGCTTTGAACTGATCCGGGAGGAGTCTACGGCGTCCGGTTTTCGGCAGGATGTCGATCAACCGCTCGTGTTGGTGCGTCGTTTCATGCTGCGTCTGGGGCGTGCCGGGTTGCATCAGGTGCCGTCTTTTCGGTTTACTGTGGGCGGGCGCGCGTATGCCACGCCCGAACGTCAGGTAACGGGCTACGCCGTCGAGCCCGGCTTTATGGAGGCCGGCAAGGCGATCATGCCCATCGTTGCCGAGCGGGGCCACATGGCGTGGAAGCAGCCGGGCTTCATGCGGGTAGGCTCGGCGTTCCTCATCGCCCCGGACGCCCTCGTCACCAGCCTCCACGTGATCCTGGATGCCCGGCGCGTCTGGGTGACGTTGCCCGGCGGCAAGCGGCTGAGCGTGCGCAAAGCCTGGGCCGTCGATCCGGAACGCGACATCGCGCTGCTCTACGTCGATCCGAAAGCCGTGGCGCGGGCGGGGTTGGTTGCGCTGAGCCTCGCGCCGGAGGCCGGCGCCGTGACGACCGCGGCGAAGCCCGACGGCGAGGACGCCGTTGCCTTTACCTATGGATGGCCCGGTGGCACGCAGCGTAGCACCGCCGGCTTGCGCTATCACGGCATGACGTTGCAGCCGGGCGAGACACTCTGGATGAGCGCCAACCCGGTGCGTCCCGGCGATAGCGGCGGCCCTCTGTTAGACCGCCAGGGCCGCGTGCTTGGCGCCGTCAGCGCCGGCACCATCGGCGGCGACCGGCCCGACGTCCTGCGCCAGGAGGTGTGTATCGCCGTAGACGTGCGGCCTGTGCTGGCGCAGAAGCTGTTGATGCCGCGCCCGCGTTCGCTGCGGGCCCTGATGCGTGCGCGCGGCTTCGACACCCACCCCCACGTGCACGCCCTCCGCCTGACGACGATGCTCTCGGCAGGACGCCGCCACGTCGGATACAAATCCACGCTGGATCAACTCGATGCGGCGCTCGAAGACAGCCAGGACAATGCGCGCTTGCATTTCTTGCACGGCGTCATCTACCAGATGCTCGGCACGCGCCATCGCGCCGCCGATGCCTACCGCACCTCGCTCGAAGTCTTCGAAGGCAACTTCCTCTCGGCCTACATGCTGGCCCAGCATCACCTCCGACGCAAAGAATACCGGGAGGCCGAGGATCTCTTTCGACGCACGATTCGGTATGCGCCCTACACCTATTTCGCGACCTACGGCCTGGCCCGCACGCTCATGGGGCGCCTGCGCTACGAGGAGGCCATCCCGCTGCTGGAGGTCGTCATCGCCTACGACCCGACCTTCGCCCCGGCTTACTACGATCTGGCCTTCAGCGCCCTCGCCCTGGGCGGTGAACCGCGCGCGCGTCAACTTCTGTTCAAGCTTGAGAACCTCAGCCCGCTGCGCGCGCGCCAGCTAGACCGTGTCTTGCGCCACCCGCTGTTTCAGCCCCGTGTGCTCGAAGAACTGCCCCGCGCCTCGATTTCATTGCTGCCCGTCGCGCATTGAGGGTTTCGCGCTTTCTGTGTCAAATGCCTATTCTTTCTGAATTAATCACACAGCGCATCCGCCGATATCTAGATTCATAGCCCGCGGCGTTTGCGTTTCCGTTCGATGGTTCGCATATTGACGGGTCAATTAAGCAATGGCTTCCTAATCCCCTTGCCATTGTCACTCGACCACCATCACTCGCCATAGCCTGACCTAGCGGAGCTGAGGACCGTACTTGATGAGTTACGAACCGGATAAGGGGCGTCCCTCCCGCGAAGGGGCCTCCAGTAACCAGCATAGCAACCGGCGCGGCAACGACGACCGCCGCTACCGCGACGAGATCTACTCGCGGCGGATTCCTGCCGGTAAACGCACCTATTTCTTCGATGTGAAGTCCACCCGCTCCGGTGAAGACTTTTTCATCACCATCACCGAGAGCAAACGCATCGATGAAGGCCGCTACGAAAAACACAAACTCTTCCTCTACAAGGAAGACTTCGGCAAGTTCGTTCGCGCCTTGCACGAGGTCATCCATCACATCCGCGAGGAGTGCCTGCCTCATTACGACTTCTCCGACCTGCCCGATCTGGCGCTGCCCGAAGACGAGGAAGAAGCCTACGACGACGACTATTAAGCGGGATAGTTGTCGGATAACCCCTTTTCCACGAACCCTGCTGCGTCGGCGCGGCAGGGTTCGTTGCGTTTGGGGGAAGCAACGCGTGAACCTTTCTCTAATCGTGTCGCAACCGGCCTTTCGATAAGAACTTCTTCACGGCTCGGTGCTATCATCCTTTCCCACCGAAACATCCCGGTTTTTCTCGTTGATAGTAGCAATCCCTCATGATCCCAATCGTCGATTATGCCGAGCGTGAGGCGCGGCTTGGGGCTATCCTCAACCGCAGCGCGTCGTTCGATCCCGACGTGGAGGCGGCGGCGCAGGCCATCGTCGCTGAGGTGCGGGCGCGCGGCGACGCGGCGGTGCTCGACTTCACCGAACGCTTCGACGGCGTGCGCCCGGAGCTGTTGAAGGCGCCGCCGGAGGTCCTGGCGCAGGCTTTCGAGGCGATGGATCCGGCCTTGCGACGCATCGTCGCCGAGGCGGCGGGCAACATCCGTCGTTTTCACGAAAAGCAGCAGCAGCAGTCCTGGTTTATGGACGACGGCGACGGCGTGTTGCTGGGCCAACGCGTCGTGCCGCTCGAACGTGTGGGGCTCTACGTGCCCGGTGGCACGGCGTTCTACCCGTCGAGCCTGTTGATGAATGCGATCCCGGCGCAGGTGGCCGGCGTCGAGGAGATCCACCTCGTCTCGCCGCCGCAGGCCGATGGGTTGCCGCACCACCTCGTGATGGCGACAGCGCATTTTCTGAGGCTCGAAAACGTCTACGCTGCCGGCGGGGCGCAGGCCGTCGCGGCGCTGGCCTTCGGGACGGACTCAATCCCAAAGGTGGACAAGATCGTCGGGCCGGGCAATGCCTATGTAGCGGCGGCCAAAAAGCTCGTCTACGGCCCGGTCGATATCGACTCGGTGGCCGGCCCCAGCGAAATCGTCGTGCTGGCCGACGAGACCGCCGACGCCGAATTTGTGGCTGCCGACTTGCTCTCGCAGGCCGAGCACGACGAGCGGGCCTCCGCGATTCTGGTGACGCCGCATCGCCCGCTGGCCCACGCCGTCCGCGACCACGTCGCGCGCATGACACCGGCGCTGGAACGACGCGCCATCATCGAATCGTCTCTCCGCGATTTCGGCGCCTGCATCGTCACCGAGACGATGGAGCAGGCCGTGACGATGGTCAACGACCTCGCCCCCGAACACCTGGAGTTGATTGTTCAAGATCCGTGGCAGGCGATGACGACCATCAAACACGCCGGCGCGATCTTTCTGGGGCCGTATTCGTCCGAGCCCGTAGGCGACTACTTCGCCGGGCCGAACCATGTGTTGCCCACCGGCGGCACAGCCCGCTACGCCTCGGCCCTGAGCGTCGACGACTTCATCCGCAAACAATCCATCATTGCCTACACCCAGGCGCGGTTGCAGGCTACCGGCGCAGACATCGTCGCTTTCGCCGAAAGCGAAGCGCTCACGGCCCACGCCCACGCCATCGCGGTAAGGCTGGATCGATTTTAGATTTTGGATTTTAGATTTTGGATGACCAGCGATGTCGCTTCAAGAAAACAATCCAAAATCCAACTACCAACGTAGCTCGTTCCCACGCTCCTGCGTGGGAATGCCCATCTGAGACGCTCCTGCGTCTCCCTTTCGGACGCAGGAGCGTCCGGTTCTGCATTCCCACGGAGGACCGTGGGAACGAGAAAGGATAAGGAAATGAATCAAGCAGAAACAACGAAAACAGCAGCACTCGACCAGGCTCTCGCCAACATCCGCCGGGCGGTGCGGCAGCAGAAGCCGTACCTCGTCGGCGGGGTGCCCAATATTGCGGTGAAGCTCAACCAGAACGAGTGCCCGCTCGATCTGCCCGAAGATCTCAAGCGCGAGCTGATCGAGGCGTTTTTTTATACGCCTTTCAACCGATACCCGACCGAGCAGCCGGACCGCCTGTGCCGCGCCCTGGGCGAATTCGTCGGGTGGGATCCGGATGGCATCCTCGTGGGCAACGGCTCGAACGAGTTGACCTACACGTTCGGGTTGGGGATGATTGGGGAGGGGGCTGCGGTGGTGTTGCCCCGGCCTATGTTTGCCCTCTACGAGACGGTGGTGCGCCTGCATGGCGGCGTGCTCACCGCCGTGCCGCCGCGCGCCGACCTGAGCTTCGACGCCGAGGCGATTCTGGAGGCCGTCCGCCGGGTACAGCCGGTGCTCGTGGTGCTCACGACGCCCAACAATCCCACCGGCCTGTCGATGCCGCTTCACGAGATCGAGGCGATTGTGTGCGAGGCGCCCGGCTTCGTCGTTGTCGATGAGGCGTACGTCGAGTTTACCGAAGAAGAGAGCGCGCAGGCGATCCTGCCGGCGTATCCGAACCTGATTCTGCTGCGGACGCTGTCGAAGGCGTTCGGGCTGGCCGGGTTGCGGCTGGGCTACATGATGGGGCATCCCGCCGTCGTCAGCGAACTGCTCAAAGCGCGTTTGCCGTTTATGGTAGACCGCCTGGCCGAGATGACGGCGCTGGCGCTGCTGGAACGCCCGGCGTTGCTCGACGAACGCGTGGCCCTGATGAAACGCGAATGCAAGCAGCTTACCGGGCATCTCGGCGCGATGGACGGCGTCGAGGTGGTGCCGTCGCAGGCCAATTTTGTGCTTTTCAAAACGACCGTCGAACCCGATGTGATGATGGATCGCCTGGCGCGGGCCGGCGTGTTGGTGCGCAACATGGGCGGCTATCCTGAATTGAAAGGCTACCTCCGTGTCAACGCCGGCACGCCCGAAGAGAACAAGGCCTTTTTGGTCGCGTTGAAGAAAGCATTGTCCTGAAAAGGAAGCCTTGTTCTAAATGGGACCGTTTCGGGATTGACTGCGTACATGGGTACGCTCTACCCCCTTAAGCCGTACCGTCGAAGGACGGGAATCACTGCGTTGTTCTGCGATTACTATGGATCTTATTCAGGTAGATATAATCGGTCTGTCGACGAGTCCTTCCAGTGGAGGGGCCTACGCCCTGGTGCTTGGAGAAATTAACGGCAATCGCCGTTTGCCGATTATCATCGGCGCGTTCGAGGCGCAGGCTATCGCCCTCGAACTCGAAAAGATCCAGCCGCCGCGTCCGATGACCCACGACTTGCTGCGCGATGCCTTCAACGACATGGGCGGCGAAGTGCTCGACGTGATCATCGACGAGTTGCGCGAAGGGACGTTCTTTGCCAAGATCCGCTACGTCCACGACGGCGAAGAGAATCAACTCGATTCGCGTCCGAGCGATGCCGTCGCGCTGGCCGTCCGGGTCGATGCGCCGATCTACGTCGCCCCGCTCGTGCTCGAAGAAGCCGGCATCCCCACCGAGGAAGAGGGCGTCTCGGCGATGGCGAGCGCGGCCCCGCCGGAAGACGAACCCAAGATGACGCGCGTAGAGCAGATGGAGCAGCAGCTCTCGCAGGCCATCCAGGAGGAGGATTACGAAAAGGCCGCCCGGCTCCGCGACGAGATCGCCCAGATGAAAGGGAAACAGAATTAGTGAATTATGAATTTTGACAACGTCAAAATTCATTGAGCGAAGCTTCCCTGCCGCTCGGCTCGCGGGGCTTCGCTTTCTTTTTGGTAACCCGACTTTATGACGACGACAGCTCTCCATACCCACGTGCGTCGTGTGCCTTTTGCCCGGATGCCGGGCTTCTCGGCGCTTTTCAATACCTATTGCACCGACTACGAACGCCTCGCCAGCTTTTATAACGGCGACTGGCGCAGCCCCGAAGCCTACCGCGAGGCCGCCGACCGCGCCGCCGCTCGCCCCCGCGACCGCAACCGCCTGGCCGACGTCTTGCTCGACCAAAACGAACGCTGGGGCCTCGATCACATCACGCGCGAGCACATCGAAGCTCTGCGTGCCTCCGAGACGGTAGCCGTGGTCACCGGGCAGCAGGTAGGCCTGTTCACCGGCCCGCTTTATACGCCCTACAAGACGCTCACGGCGTTGCAACTCGTCCGGCGTCTCGCCGAAGAGACAGGCCGGCCCGTCGTGCCCATCTTCTGGCTCGAAGGCAGCGACCACGACTTCGAAGAGGTGGCGCATATCAACCTGATGCGCAGCAATGCCGTGGTGCCGCTGCGCTACAGCGGGCACACCCTCCCCGAAGACGGCAACCTCGGCCCCGTCGGACGGCTCAAGCTCAACGAACAGATCGTCCACGTCATCGATCGGGTGGAAGAGACGTTGCCGCCGTCGGATTTCCGCGACGCGTTCATGGCGAACCTCCGCGCCGCGTATCGGCCCGGCACGACGTTGCTCGATGCCTTTGCGCGCTTCATGCGGACGCTCTTCCCGCAGACCGGCCTCGTTTTTATGGACCCGGACGACGTCCGCCTCAAGCGGCTGGTGTCTCCGCTGTTTCATCGCGAAATCGAAGACCACGCCACCTCGTCGGCGCGTCTGGAGGCGGTCAGCGAGGTGCTGGCGCAGGACTTCCACGCGCAGGTGAGCACCCGGCCTACCAACCTCTTCCTGTGCGACGGCGAAGGCCGCCATCCCATCGACGTCGATGGCGACGGCTTCCGGCTGCGCGGCAAAGACCGCGCGTTCACGCAGAGCCAGCTTCTGGTCTTGCTCGACGCCGACCCCAAGTGCTTCAGCCCCAACGTGGTGCTGCGCCCGATGATGCAAGACTGGCTGGTGCCCACCGCCGCCTATGTAGGCGGCCCCGGCGAGGTGGCTTATTTCGCCCAGTTCAAGCCGCTCTACGAATGGGCCGGCCTGCCGATGCCTATCATCTACCCCCGCGCCAGTGTCACCGTGGCCGAGGCCAAGGTCCAAAAAGTGCTCACAAAGCACACCCTCGACGTCAACGACTTCGGCGACGACCTCGACCGGCTCTTCCAACGCGTGGTCTTGCAAGAGATGGACGTAGACATCGACGCGATGTTTAAAGAGGCCGGGGCGCCGTTGCATCAGGCCATTAACACGCTTAAGCCCAAAATCGAACAGGTAGATCGCACCCTCGTTCGCACCGCCGAGGCCACGCGGGCGGCGCTCGCCAAAGAGCTTGAAAAACTCAAAGGGCGCGTCGTCCGGGCCGAAAAGCAGAACCACGATCAGGTTCGCGCCCGGCTCGAAAAGGCTCAGATCAACCTCTATCCCGGCGGCAAACTGCAAGAGCGCTCGCTCTCGGTGCTTTATTTCCTCAACAAATACGGCCCCGACTTTTTAACTATGCTCAACAATCAACTATCGCTCGACACATCGGAGCATCAGGTTGTTGAATTGTAGGGTTTCTCTGTAGTCATGCAAAAGTATTTCGGTAATCCTGTTGGTATTACCTTGCACAAAGGCTGGCGCCGGTCACTGGTCATTACGCTCGCTGGCGCTCGCTGTCACTGGTCATTGGTTCTTTATCCTCCACCAGTGACCAGTGACCAGTGACCTACGCCAACGTTTCTACGAAATGAAAGGATGAGCAGTACCACCCCTTCCTGACTTGAAAACTCAAACCCATGTCCTTTTTCAGCCCCTTGATCGAGCAAGCCGTTGAACTGGCGGCGCAGTGGCACGACGGCACCTTCCGCAAGAGCCAGTGGCGCGATCCGGCCTTCGCGCCGCCCGGCGACGACGTGCTCCGCGTGCCGGTGATGGCCCACGTGACCGCCGTGGCGCTCATCATGCAACGCGCCGGATGGGGGGAGGAGGCCGTCGCCGCGGCATTTTTGCACGACGTGCTCGAAGACCGGAACCGTTTCGGGCAAACGTTCGACCCTGAGGATCTGCGAAGCCAGATGGGCGAGGCCGTCACGGTGCTCGTCGAAGCCGTGACTGAGCCGACGCGGGACGCCGAGGGTCGGAAGCGTCCCTGGCGCGTCCGCAAAGAAGCCTACCTCGTGCATCTGCGCCAGAGCACGCCCGAAGCCGCCGCCATCAGCCTCGCCGACAAATTGCACAACCTCTGGACGATGAACCAGGCCATCACGCGCGGCTTCGATCTCTTTAACGACGGCCCCAACCGCAAGGCCCTCAGCGCCGGGCCGCAAGAGCAACGCTGGTTCTTCGAAGCCGTCTTATCGGCCAGCCGGGACTATTCCGACCCCCGCCTGGAGCCGATGCGCGCGCACCTCACCCAGGAACTCGACCGCTTCCGCGCGTTGACAGGCGTGTAGCGTAAAACGTAATTCTGTAGCGGAGAATGTCGGTAGATCCTGACCGTTTCTACTTGCACCCTTACGTTTCACGTTTTACGTTTTACGCCCTACCTTCATTTGAACTTCTGATGGGCGAACGAATTCATGGAACTCGTCGGCGTATCCCTGGAACGGTTGATCGATTCGGTCTTGACTGAGTTCGACGTGGCGCAGTCTATCTTTGCGTATCCAAAGCGTAGGTTTTTTACAGGCTATTCTGAAGTCGATTTCTCGGTTGATTTTCATGATCAGAAAGCGGCGACGCCGCTGGGGCCTGCGTCCGGGCCGCACACCCAGATGGCGCAAAACATCGTGCTTTCTTTTCTGGGGGGATGCCGGATTATGGAGTTGAAGACGATTCAGATTCTGGATCAACTCGAAATCGGGCGGCCCTGCATCGACGCCCGCAATGTGTGCTACAATATCGAATGGTCGCAAGAATTACGCCTCGACGATTCGTTTGACGAATACGTTAAAGCCTGGATTTTGCTGAAGATCATCGAAGAAGAAGAACTCTTCGGTCCTCCCAAAGGCTCTCCTTTTTACGATACCATCTTCGACCTCTCCGTCGGCTATGATCTGAAAGGCATCTCCTCGCCGCAGGTCAAAGCGTGGATTGCCGGCATGATCGATGCCGGGGCCGCCATTCGCGCGCGGTTGGAGGCGCTGCCGGCGCGGTTACAGCATTACAAAAACCTGGACATCCCCTCAGAAATATCCCGCTCCATTACCCTCTCAACATTCCACGGCTGCCCGGCTGATGAGATCGAAAAGATCGTCGAACACCTCATCGAAGAACACCGCGTCCACGTCATCGTCAAGATGAACCCGACGCTGTTGGGGTATGATGACGTGTCTCGGATATTGAACGATAAATTAGGGTATCAACATATTCGGTTAGATCCGGCGGCTTTCGATCATGACATGCAATTCGATGAAGCGGTTGAGATGATGAAAAGGTTGAAAAAATTTGCACAAAAGTATGATAGAAAAGTGGGCGCAAAGTTCACAAATACGCTGGTCGTTAAAAATCAAAAAGATGTTTTTCCTGACGACGACGTGGCCTACCTCTCCGGCGCACCGCTGCACGTGCTCTCGATAAACGCCATGCATCGATTCAGAAAGGCGCTCGGCGAAGAGGTGGCCATCTCCTTTTCGGCAGGCATCGATCAGCACAACGTGGTCGATGCGGTGCTGTGCAACATGGTCCCGGTGACGACATGCACAGATTTATTGAAAAAAGGCGGATATACGCGGCTTTTCATGTATCTGAAGCGATTGAAAGACGCCATGGTCGCCGCCGAGTGCCGGACCCTCGACGCGTTCATCCGGAAACGAGCCGGCCTCACAGCCTCGGACGATCTCTATCGAGCCGGGCTGATCAATGGCGAGCGTATCGTCCCGCACCTCGTTCATAATCCGAGGTATCATCACGAGGCCAACAAGAAAGAGCCGCCCCGCATCGACAGCCAGCTTGTGTTTTTTGATTGCGTCAGTTGTAACATCTGCGTGCCGGTTTGCCCAAATGCTGCTAATTTTTTTCTGGTCACAGGAACGCAGCAGTTTGGTATGACAAATTATCGGTATCAGCAAAACACCTTTGTGCCGGCCGATGGTAAATTCTTTGTTTTAGAGAAGAAAAATCAGTACGCCAACCTGGCTGAATTTTGTAATGATTGCGGGAACTGCGACACGTTTTGCCCCGAAGACGGCGCACCCTTTATCGAAAAACCCCGGTTTTTTCATTCGGAAGAAGGCTATCGCGCGAGCTTTCCGCTGGATGGTTTCTTTTTCCCGACCCCGTTTTCGATGACGGGTCGCCTCGACGAGAAAGAATATTACCTTGCTCTGCATCAGGAGCGCAAAGAAATACGCTGGCAGTCGCCGGAGGTGGATTTTGTATTCGATGACGACGGGACGTTGCTTCGGGGCACGCCGCGTACTGAACTCGCGGAGGGGGCGGTCATCGACACAGAGGTGTTTTATATCATGAAAATTCTGATGGAATCGATCCTCAAACTGCCTGATGACTTTCCGGCGGTGCTGATGCGCGGGATAATGGCGGAGGCAGGGTAAAGGTTTGGGGATTTTGGATTATAGACATCTTCTTTGCTGAGAATTAGGTTATTTTATCCATCATTCGCCATCGGTCATCAGCTATCCAACAATCGCTATGGATCATGTTATCGGCCTGAAATGCCTGATCTGCGGCAACGAATATGCCGTGGACGAGATCGCTTATGTGTGCCCCGATCATGACACCGACGGCATTGTCGACGTGCGCTACGATTACGACCTGATCGGGCAACGGCTTCGCAAAGAGGATCTCGCGCAGTCGAGCGATCCTACCATCTGGCGGTATAAACCGCTGTTGCCGGTCGAGCCGGAGAGCCCCGTCCCGCCGTTGACGGTAGGAGGGACGCCGCTCTACGAGGCCCCCCGGCTGGCTGCCGACCTGGGGCTGACGCATCTGTGGATCAAAGACGACGGGCGCCTGCCCACGGCTTCGTTTAAAGACCGGGCCAGCGCCGTGGCCGTGGTCAAAGCCAGGGAGTGGGGCGCTGCCGTCCTGGCTACGGCCAGCAGCGGCAATGCCGCCGCTGCCTTGAGCGGCCTCTGTGCCAGCGTCGGGCAACCCAACGTGATCTTTGTGCCCGAAGCTGCGCCCCAGGCCAAGATCGCCCAGTTGCTCGTGCTCGGCTCGACGGTGATGCTGGTTCAGGGGACCTACGACGAGGCGTTTGACCTGTGCCTGCACGCTGCCGAGCGCTACGGCTGGTACAACCGCAACACCGCCTACAACCCCTACATGACCGAGGGCAAGAAGACGGCCAGCTATGAGATTTGTGAACAACTCGACTGGCAGGCGCCCGACTATATCTTTGTGAGTGTGGGCGATGGGTGCATCATCGGAGGGCTTCATAAAGGGCTCAAAGATTTGTATGCGCTGGGCTGGATAGACCACATGCCGCGCCTGATGGGCGTCCAGGCGGACGGCAGCGACTATCTCTGGGAGGCCTGGCAGCGCGACGAGCCGGTCTTAACCAAGCCGCCCATCGCCGCGCAGACCGTGGCCGATAGCCTCTGCGTGGGCCTGCCGCGCGACCGGCTCAAAGCCCTGGCTGCCGTCAAAGAGACCCGGGGCGCGTTTCTCAGCGTGACGGACGAGGAGATCCTGGCGGCCATCCCGGCTCTGGCGCGCGGCAGTGGTGTTTTTGCCGAACCCGCCGGCGCCGCCGCCTATGCCGGCCTGATCCAGGCCGCCAACCAGGGCGTGGTCTCTCCCGACGACCGCATCGTGGTGATCAACACCGGCAACGGGCTGAAGGATGTAGCCGGTGCGATGAAGGCGGCGGCGTTGGTGGGCACAGAGCCGCACCGCATTGCCCCGGACCTGGCAGCCCTGGAGCAGGCATTGAGCGGAAGCAAGCCGACGACAAACGGACACAAGAAAACAGGCAACAACTGATCAATCCTCAGCCCTTTGTATCCGTCTAGAGATGTCGAGCACGCTGAATTAATTTCTTAATTTGGCCGGGGCGTCTCTGTTCTATATATTGATCGTCTGCGATTCGTGGTATCCGTTCACCAATCTTTCTCGTCGTGCAAAACGTACTCTCGCTGGATGTACCCGAAGTTCCCTCGCTGTTTGCGCAAGTCCTTAAAAAATATGAAGCCATTTACGTGATCGTTTCTCCGCCGAGGTGCGGCTCCACGGCCTTCGCCCGCGTTTTTTGGGAGCATCCTTCGGTCCGTTACTACAGCCACGAACCCTTTGAGGTGACGTATTATTGGAACCGGGAGTTGGATCAGGTGGCCGAGAAACTCAGCGATCCCCTCGATTTGCGGCTGATCAATGAGCAACCCGGAACGGGGCAAGGCGAGGCGCTCGTCATCAAAGAGATGCCGTATCAGGTGGGCGATAATTTCCCACTGCTCGTGGCGATGGCAACCGGGCCGCTGATTTTTATTGTGCGCGATCCGCGCCAGAACATCGCCTCGCGGATGGAGAAAAAAGTCGAAGGCGGCGCCAGTCCTTTTTATCCGAAGGTCGAGTCCGGGTGGGATTTGATCGCTTCACAGATCGGCTGGTGCCGGGATCGAGACGTGCCGTACATGATCGTCGATGCCGCTGATTTCAGGAATACTCCAGACCGCATCTTCCCGCAAATTTTCGACCGATTGGAGTTGTCTTTTTCGACCGAGATGCTGCGCTGGCAGCCCTATACCAGGGTCGAACTCGACAATCTTGAGGGCGCCCACCGACATCTCTATCAGCGCGTCTTGGAGAGCCGCGGCCTACAAGCCGCCACCGAGCCGATCCCGCCGCTGGATTCTTTTCCCACCACCAACGGCTTCCGCCAGCACGTAGCGCACTGCCTGGAGATTTACAACGCCCTGCGCGACGATGACGCGCGCATCGTGCCGTAATTCAAGTGTTTGAGTGTTATAGTGTTTTGGTGTTTTAGTTCTTTTGCTTCAGATGACTAAAACACTATGACACCATAACACTAAAACACTGAAAACATCGTTGCAAAGCTGATTTCTTAAAATCACACGAGCGCGTTTTCCAAGCGATTCTCAGAAAAAAGTGTTTTCTTTGGAAACGCTGCCTGCGTTCAACGACGCAAGGCCTTTTTTTTAGGATCCCACGACCGGGGCAGGCAATGATAGACTTGACGGTTCAGCCCGACGTTCGCGAGAGAGCTATCAAACGGGCCAGAGAACGCAATATTCTTATTCCTACCTTCAAACAGCAGCGAGATCCCACGCAGATTCCTCCGGCGCTTGCAGCCCGGCTGCGCGGGGTGGGGCTGTGGGATGTCGATCCGCTCAACCTGTTTCGCATCACCTGGCACAACGAGCCGGTGGCGCGCGGCGGCGGCTTCGGCGAGGTCAATTATCTCGAGTTTCCTCCGGCGCTGACGGGGGTGGAAGCCCGTATCGTGGCGCCCGTGGGTAAGTGGTTTCCTACCGGCGCGCACAAAGTAGGCGCGGCCTTCGGCTGCCTGACGCCGCGCCTGGTCACCGGCCAGTTCGACCCGACGACCCAGAAAGCCGTCTGGCCGTCTACCGGCAACTACTGCCGGGGCGGCGCTTACGACTCGGCGTTGCTGGCCTGCGAGTCCATCGCCATTTTGCCGGAGGGGATGAGCCAGGAACGGTTCGAGTGGCTGGCCTCGGTGGCCGGCGAGGTCATCAAGACGCCCGGCAGCGAGAGCAACGTCAAAGAGATCTTCGACAAATGCCGCGAATTGCGGGAATCCGGCCAGGATCTGGTCATCTTCAACCAGTTCGAGGAGTTCGGCAACTACCTCTGGCATTACGAGATCACCGGCCCGGCTATGGCCGAGGTGCTCGAACGCGTCATGGGGCCAAACGACACGTTTCATGGCGCCGTCTACACCACCGGCTCGGCAGGCACCATCGCCAGCGGCGATTATCTCAAGACACTTTTTCCCACCTGCAAGATTGCCGCCGCCGAGGCCTTGCAATGCCCGACGCTGCTCAACAACGGCTTCGGCGCCCACCGCATCGAAGGCATCGGCGACAAGCACGTGCCCTGGATCCACAACGTCAAAAATACCGACCTCGTGATCGCTATCGACGATGAGGCGCCGGTGGTGCTCATCCGCCTTTTTAACGAGCCGGCGGGCCAGCGCTACCTCGCCGAGCAGGGCGTCTCGGAGGATCTGGTGGATCAGTTACCGCTGCTGGGCATCTCGTGCGTCGCCAACCTGCTCTCAAGCATCAAGTTTGCCAAATACTTCGAACTCGGCCCCCGCGACGTGGTGATGACGATGTTGACCGACTCGATGGCGCTCTACCGGAGCCGCCTGCGTGAACTCGGCGAAGCGCGAGGGCCGTTCACCACATTGGATGCCGCCGAGGCCTATCATCGATATTTGAAGGGTGTCACCATCGATTATGTGGAAGAATTGAGCTATTATGGCCGCAAGCGGATCCACAATCTGAAATACTACACGTGGGTGGAGCAGCAGGGTAAAACCTACGATGAGATCCAGGAGCAATGGTACGACGATGCCTATTGGACAAGCCACCACGGCCAACTCGATGAACTCGACGCCCTGATCGACGAATTCAACGCGCGCACGGGGTTGTTGAAGGGGTTGTAATATCCGGGTTGAATACGTCTGGTTTTCATTTTTTTTACAGCCCTGTTTATTTCCGGAGGGCGGTCTCTCTTTATCTTAACGCTTCCCCGTTTCCTTCCTCCCAAGCCTCACGGTCCTATGCAAGAAAACATTCTGGAGTTCCTGACGACGAAGGGCATCGACATTGCCACCAACCTGCTCGTCGTCGTCCTGACGCTTGTTATTGGTTTATGGATCATTAAACAATTGATGAAGGTCCTGGCAAAAGGGTTGGCGAAGGTTTTTCCCGATGAAGCGTTATCCGGATTCCTCGCAAGTTTGATAGGAATGGTGCTCAAAATATTGTTAGCAATAACGCTGGCTTCTATGGTGGGCGTTCAGATCGCTACCATCCTGGCTCTGTTAGGTTCTATCGGATTAGCCATCGGGTTGGCCTTGCAGGGAAGCCTGTCCAATTTTGCAGGAGGCATCCTTATTCTGTTATTTAAACCTTTCAAAAAAGGTGACTTTGTTACCATCAAAGACGTTGATGGGTTTGTTACAAAGATTGATTTGCTTTACACAACATTATTGACCCGATTACATCGCTACGTCACGATCCCCAATGGGGCAATTACCAACGATGTCGTTCAAAATCATTCCCATGATGACATCGTGCGGCGGCGGTTTTATCTGCGTATTTCGTACGATTCGGATATCAAAAAAGCCAAAGAAGTATTGTTAGAAGCCATGCGCAATACGCCTCACGTCATCCACGATCCCGGCCCCTTTACCGAGGTGAGTGATCTGGAAGATGATGGCGTGCAATTACGTGTGTTTCTCTGGTGCAAACCTGAAGATTATTTCAGGGTGAAAGAGCCATGCATAGAAAACATCAAATATGCCTGGGATAAACATGGTATCAAAATACCCTACCCGCAACGCGTGCTTCATTTCGATAAGGAGGATAGAGAGAACGTGCTCCTGAGGGACTAGTTTGTATCTTCTGCCTTGCCGTCCATGACAACATCGAGAGGAACGCGGATGACGCGGATTGGGCGGATTTTACTTCGTCAGCCGCTGCGCTCGTGTCGCGGATCTACTATCAACAAAATCCGCGCAAATCCGCGTCATCCGCGTTCCATTCAAACAACCTCGAACAAAACCATGACGATAGCAGAACGAGCAGGACACTATCGCGAAGATGTCGCCGCGTTTTTGCGTGATATGGTGCGAATCAAAAGCCTCAGCAGCGAGGAAGGCGAGGTGGCGGCGCGCATCGTGCGCGAGATGGAAACGCTCGGCTTTGACAGGGCCTGGACCGACGACTACGGCAACGTCATCGGCCAGATCGGCGACGGCCCCATCCGCCTCGTCTACGACGGCCACATCGACACCGTAGACGTAGGCAACCTCGATAACTGGCCCTTCGATCCGTTCGAAGGCAAAGTCGAAGACGGCTATATCTATGGTCGCGGCGCAGGCGACGACAAGCTCGCCACGGCCACGCAGGTCTACGGCGCGAAGCTTTACAAAGACCTCGGCGCGCACCTCGATCAGTTCTCGCTCTTCGTCGTCGGCTCGGTGCAGGAGGAGGACTGCGACGGGCTGGGCTTGCAATATGCCCTCGAAGAAGCCATCGGCGATGTCGATTACGTGTGCCTGGGTGAGAGCACCGATCTGGCGGTGTATCGCGGCCACCGGGGGCGCGTCGAGATCAACGTGGTCATTAACGGCGTCTCGTGCCACGCCTCGGCGCCCGAACGCGGCGACAATGCCATCTACAAAGCCATGCGCCTCGTGGCCGACATCGAACAACTCAACGAACGCCTGCACGACGATCCGTTTCTGGGCAAAGGCACCTGCGCCGTCACCCATATCTCGTGCGAGACGCCCAGCCTCTGCGCCGTACCCGACGGCTGCCGCATCCACATCGACCGCCGCCTGACCGACGGCGAGACCAAAGACCTGGCCGTGCAGCAGATCGAGGCGCTGCCGAGTTACCGCCCCGACGACATGCGCGTGGAGATCCTCCACTACGACACACCCTCCTACAAAGGCAAAGTCCTCGAAATCGAAAAATATTATCCCACCTGGGTGCTGCCCGAAGATCACATGCTAGTGCAGGCGGGTGTCCACGCCGCTGCGACCGTGTTGGGGCGTCAGCCTGCCATCAGCCGATGGGTTTTCAGCACCAACGGCATCTCTAGCATGGGGCGCCTCGGTATCCCGACGATCGGCTTTGCGCCGGGCCGCGAAGAAGACGCCCACTCCATCAACGACCGCGTCAAGATCGACGATCTGGTCAGCGGCGTGGCTTTTTATGCGGCGCTGCCGGCTTCGCTGTTGCATGTGGATGGGCAGTAGTGGGGGATTTTTTAACCCCAGAGTTCGCTGAGGGCGCAGAGAGGGCGAATTCTGCGTTCTCAGCGAACTCTGCGGTTAATCACAGCCTGAAATTCCGCAGCGTGTAGGTGAAGTTCAGCATGATGTACCGCCCCAGCACGTTCGTCACGTTGTCTTCGACGTAGAATTCGTTGATCGTGCGGTTGACGCTCGTGTTCTGGTTGAGGATGTCGGCCACGATCAGCTTGATCTCGCCGCCGTTGCCTTTGAGGAATTTGTAGCCGAGGCCGGCATTCCACAGCAGCGCCGGCTCGTTGATGGCGTCGTCGAGGCCCGTGTACGTCGTGTAATTGACCGCCGTCTGCAAGACCAGCGACCGCTTCGGCAGCCAGTTGAATTTCACCCCCGAGCGGTGAAACACATAGTCGGCGTCCAACTCCGGATAGACCGTGTTTTCGACGATGTTGTAGTTGAGCGCGTAGGACAGCGTGAAATCGACCCGTTCGCTGATGTTGCTGCCCAGCACCACGCCGCCGTTGATATTCTGCACCGCCGACTCGTTGCGCTCGTCGTTGATCACGCCCGGCGTCCGCGAATAGGTGTAGCCGGCGTTGAGATTCAGGTTACTCTTGATGAAATCCGCCGGCAGCCCCAGCGTGAAGAACGATCGCGCATTCCAGTAGCCGTCGAGGTTGATCGGGCGCGTAAACTGCGAGCCCTGCGCCAGCAGCACGCCGCCGTCGAGCGTCATGTCTTCCTCGGCAATAACCGATTCGCTGCCGATGTAATCCAGGCTCTTCGAGACGCTCAAAAAACCGATAAAAACGCGCCCTTTCTGCACGTCGGTCCGGTTGTAGCGGGCCAGAAACATATGCGTGAGGCTCTGGCTGAGGTCGGGATTGCCGGACGAGAGTTGCAGCGGATTCGTGTTGTCGATCACATTCTGAAGCTGCGAGATCGACGGTGTCTGGGTGTGCGTCCGGTAGAACAAGCGCAGGTTGTTCGACCGCGAGAAGCGGTACATCAGCATCGCGTTGGGCAGCAGATTCTGGAAGGACTGATCGACTGTGAACGTTGTGGGAAAGGTCTGATCGCCCGAAAGCTGAACTTTTTGCAGGTTGACGCCGACGGAGAACATCGACTTTTCGCCCCGAAGCCTGTAGCTGATGCCGCCGCGCTGCGTGCGGACGTCGTTGTCGAACGTGTTCGAAAGCGACGGGTCGAGGATCGAATAGAGGCCCGTCGTCTCGTCGAGGGTGTTGGCGCGCCGGTCGGCGTCGCTGCGTGAGAGCGAGGGGCTGTAGTTGAGCTGAAGCTGGCCCTTCTCGCCGATGGGTTCGGTGTAGGCGAGCCGGGTCGAAAACGTCACGCCGTTCTGCCCGTCGTCGGTCCGCTGGTCGATGATCTGGTCGGCGTCTTCGGTGTCGTAAAAGATGTTGGACGAAAACTGGCTGCTCTCCCCGGTTCGATCATTGAAACCGACGCCCACATTCAACGACACCGTCCGGCCTTGTTTGGCGAATCGATGCCGGAAGAGCAGGTTGTTTGACGACGTATAGCCGGTGTTTTCAGAGAAATAATCGTTGGTGGTCTGGCTCAAGAGCGTCGCGTTGTCGAGCGTGTTGACGCCGTCCAGAAAACTCTCGGCTTTGTTGCGTTGCGTGCTGAGCCTCGGCGTAAAGATGAACGAATTCTTCTCGTCGATGGTGTACTCGGCGCGCATCGTGAAGCGGTGGTTGAAGTTGTCGCTGGTGGTGTTGTTGGTCTCGTTGTAGAACTGCGTCGAGGCATCCGTCAGGTAATATTGCCGGTCGAGCAGGATGTCGCTGGTGTTGTCAGACATATTGAAAAAATAGCTGCCCGTCACGCGCATCTTGCTGCTCCAATCGTCGGTGTAGTTGACGCCGAGGGCCGTCGTGGCGCTGACGCCGCCCTGGTTGCCGATGAGGAAGTTGCTCGGATTGGTGCTCAGGCCGCGTGCGCCGCCCGGCCTATCGGTCATGCCGCCGCCCGGCCTGCCGCCGCCGCGCATCATCCCGCCGCCGCCGCCGGGGCCGCGCCCATCGCCGCCGCCGCGTCGCCCGCCACCGAAGCCGCGCCGCCCGCGCACGTTGCCCACCACGCCCAGCAAATCCTCCATCGCGAAATTCTGCTGGTTGATGTTGTTGCTCAGCCCAATCACCGAGATGCGCCGATCATCGTCGAAGACGTTGACGTTGCCGCCGCCCATGTATCGATCCTCCGACCCATACCCGCCGTAAACCTTACCGAACTGCCCGTTGCTGCGGCCCGGACGGGTGATGATGTTGATCGTCTTCTGCGAGTTGCCGTCGTCGAATCCCGTAAACTCCGCCTGATCGCTCAGCTTATCGAAAACCTGAATTTTTTCGATGATTTCGGACGGCAGGTTTCTCAGCGCCGCCGTCGGATCGTCCCCAAAAAACTCGCGCCCGTCCACGAGCACTTTCTTGACATCCTCGCCGTGCGCCTGCACCGAGCCGTCCTCGACGACGATGCCCGGCATCTTCGCCACCAGATCCTCCGCACTGGCATCCGGGTTGACCTTGAACGCGTCGGCGTTGTACTCCGTCGTGTCGCCTTTCTGCACGACGCGCTCCTGCCGCGCCTCCACCGTGATCTGATCCAGCGGCAGCGTCGCCTCTTCCATCCGAATCACCCCGATATCGCGCCCTTCAGCCGGAACCCGCACGTACTGTTGGAAAAGTTGGAAGCCGACGTATGAAAGCCGCATCCGGTACGGCCCCTGTCTTGGAACCGTGACCCTGAAAA
The DNA here is from genome assembly GCA_028278205.1 of Rhodothermales bacterium. Classification (GTDB taxonomy): domain Bacteria; phylum Bacteroidota; class Rhodothermia; order Rhodothermales; family Bin80; genus JANQES01. The sequence goes on along the minus strand of JANQES010000145.1, from coordinate 38,424 downwards.
AGCCGGCGTCGTCAGAGATGCCGCCCGCCTGAAGGGTCGTATCGATGAGGCTGGTCAGGACGACGTTGACGCCGGGCAGGGGCGCCTCGTCCCCGGTCTGCACGATGCGGCCGGAGAGCGTGAGATTCTGTTGCGCATGGGCGGCCGTCGCCGTGAGGCACAGGCAAAAACACAGGGCGATGAGCTTCTTCATAGCGATTTCCTCAGAGCAAAACCTCTTTTCCACAAAGACGATGGCCGCCCGGCAAACGCCGGATTCTACCCAATAGACGCTCCATGCAGGGCGGGCATTCCGCTTGCACTGTCCGAAGTACGATCCAGCCTCCTATTCCAACTCCTCCAGCGCCACCCTCCGGAACGCGATGCCCTGGTACGCGTGGTCCTGGTCCGGTCCGGCCTCGTAGAGGATGCCGATTCCGATTGCAAATCCGTCCACGTCATCCCGCCGTCGAAGCTGCGCGATATTTTCCGGTGCCGCTCGTCCCGGGCATAGTTGCGCATGTTCAAGAGCAGCGACCCGTCTTCGAGTTCGGCCACTTCCGATTCATTGACAAAATACTGCGGTGTCGATCCTCCGAGTTGCCACGTTTGGCCGTGATCGTCAGAAAAGATGACGTGCGAATAGTAATGTTTTGTCTCGGCCTCGATGTGATCGCAGGCCCCCATGAGCCGTCCGGCATGCGCGCCCTTCGTAAGCTGAATGCCCGACCCCGGCCCCGTCGCATACCACGTCCATTCGGGCAATTTGACATCGCCGGTAATCTCTTCAGGCTCCGACCACGTTTCGCCCTCGTCGGTCGATGAAAGCAGATAAACGCGCCGGGTATCGTCCGATTCGAGGTCGATGATTTGGGGTTCTCGATCCGTGCCCAGATTCCAGGTTGAGAGCAGGAAGATCGTCCCTGTTTCGGCATCGACAACCGGCGCGGGGTTGCCGCATGTGTTTTCGGCGTCGCTCCAGATCACCTGTAAGCCGTTTCAGGTTAAGCCGTTATCGTCCGATCTTTTCATCACCAGATCGATGTCTCCGGTGTCGGAGCACCCATTTTTTCCGGCCTTCAGCAAAAGCAAGCACGCGCTGTTCCATCGTGGTGCTGAGGGCGGGAATACGAAAACAGGCATATCCGTCTTTGCCGGCTTCAAAAATGTAGTTGGGATGCGCTGCGACCGGCTGATCAGGAGGAGGCGCGCATCCGATCAGCACGAGAGGCATGAGCCAAAACAGCCGCTTAGCGATGCTCAACATCATATCCGGAGGGTTCTTTGGTAGGGCTGATTGTACAAAATACGATCAGGAAAAAATAAAATATCAAAGTATGACAAAATGATGTCACACCCCTCCTAATATGTTTCACCTACGCAAACCACAACACGAAAATAGAGGGTATCGTCATGGCAACATCGACAGCACCGCTTCGGGTTTCGAAGCTCATCATGGTCACGTCCGAAAACAACAACAAGTACTACGAGATGCGGGAGCAAGACGACGGGATGTTCTCCGTCTCGTTCGGACGCGTCGGGAGCCGGGGCAGCATCCGTCACTACCCCATGAAGCAGTGGCAGAAGAAGTACCGGGAGAAAGTAAAGAAGGGCTATCGGGACGTGACGCACCTTTTCGCTGAAAAAGCCGACACCGATACCCTGCTCGACATAAAAGATCCCTCCGTAAAACGTCTCATCAACACCCTGACGTCGTATGCCAATAACTCCATCAACACCAACTACACCGTCACCGCCGATCAAGTGACGCAGAAGCAGGTGGAGGAGGCCCAGGCGGTGCTCGACGATCTGGTGGGGATGGTGCGTATCGGCATGGCGCCCAAGACGTTCAACACGCAGTTGTTGGACCTCTACACGATTATCCCGCGCAAGATGGGCAACGTGCGCGAACACCTCGTTAAGGCGGTCAAGAATGTCGATCAGTTGGCGAAGGTGCGGGATATGCTCGGGGCTGAGCAAGACACGTTAGACGTGATGGCCGGGCAGGTAAAGGTGAATGATCAGACACGCCAGGCGGCTGAGATGGCTACCCCGCAAACTCTGCTCGATGCGCTCGGCTTGCGTGTGCAGCTCGTCGAAGACGGGACCGATGTGGAAGTCATCCGGCGCCTCATGGGCGATCAAAAAGGCTTTTTCCGGCGCGCTTTTCAGGTCATCAACACGCGCACCCAACAGGCCTTCGACACCCAGGTGGCTTCGGCTTCCGACCAGAGAACCCTGCAACTCTGGCACGGGAGCCGCAACGAAAACTGGCTGTCGATCCTTGAAAACGGGCTGGTGTTGCGCCCGGCGCACGCCGTTATCACCGGCAAGATGTTTGGCTATGGGCTCTACTTTGCCGACAAGTGCCGCAAGTCGCTCAATTATACCTCCCTCCGGGGTTCTTACTGGGTGGGCGGCTCAGACAAACGCGCGTATCTGGCACTCTACGATGTCCACGTCGGACATCAACTGAAGATTCGCCGCCATGCTTCGTGGTGCTACGAACTTAACGAAGAATGGCTGGCCGAGCGGCAGGGGCGTTTTCGTAAGCCGTACGATTCCCTCTTCGCGCGCGGCGGGATAGACCTGATCAACAACGAGTACATCGTCTACAATCAGGCGCAGTGCACCGTGCGCTACCTCGTCGAAGTGGGCCTATGAATTTTGACGATGTCAAAATTCATTACTCTAAACCAACCGAGCTTATTACCATGTTGAATCATAAGAACACCCTCACCATCGCAGCGGTCTACGAGACGGCTGAATCGCTCATGGCGACCTACGGCACCACCACAACGCTTGAGGTCAAGAACAGGCTTCGGAACCAGGGCTTCTGGGCCGTCCAGGCGGATGTGTCGGCTCTGATGTGGGAGATCGCGCAGGAGGCGGGCTGGCAGGTGTATAGCAACGGACGCTTTCGTGTGTATGCGCCTGCCCCCGGCTATAGGGCGTTTTGCCAACCGCAAGACACGCCGGTGGGCAGGGTTTGGGTGAATTGAGGTGTTGGGCTTGATCAGCCAGTTCTTGCTTGCTGAAAACGACCGTTTCATTGAATACCTGGATCGGGCTATGTTGCCTGATCCAGGTTTAATCCGTGTGCTTATTATCAGGACAAGAATGGCATTTTTCGCATTTGCCATCATACCGCGCAAAAGTGCGTCATCATCTGAGTGCCAACACACATTGCTGCCCATCGGAAAAGAGTTTGACTTCGCTCTCTCGGGCTTCTGTGTAATTAGGCCCAGCGGGGTGAGTGAAAACAGCGAGTATGAAGAAAACAGGATGCCCTCCGTGAAGAAAGCATCCTGTTTATGAGGCTCTTTTCAGAAAACCAAGTGATTTAGTTACCGTGTTTCTCGAAGAAGGCCGTCATTCTCTCGATGGCGCGGTCAACGTCTTTGTCGATATCATACAGACTCACATGACTGGCACCTTCCACTTCGAATAACTCTTTGGGCTCGCTGGCCGCTTCATAAAAGCCTACGGTTAACGGCCCAGTATCCTTCAGGGCTTTTTCCCCATATATACCCAGATACGACGTGTACAAGTACGGTGCTAATGCGGTCGCACTGGTCAGTGGTGCGTCTTCCATCAGATTACTAACCGTTCTGTGTGTGTAGTTTGGGTAGGTCTGACAGCCTGCTCTTGGCGTCATGTAAAAGTCATACCCTTCCGCTTGCGCTGAGCCTTCCGGCAACTCACTTGGATCGATGTTTTCCATCCCAAGCGCATCATAGTATTCGGTTTCACCGCTCTCGTACATGCGCTGCCGGGCCTGGTTCGCCATTTCAAGAACAGGAACGATTTGTTCTCTGGACATCACGCCATAATAACTGGCCGTATTATCCATCATGCCGCTCACGGTAGCAATGGCCTTGAGACGTTTGTCGGTCGTTGCCACAATGGTCATGTACCCACCGCTAGCACACACGCCAAGGCCAAATAGATTGTCCCTGTCTATAAAAGGCAACGTGCCGAGATAGCTAACTCCATCTCGAATACCCTCCATCTTCCAAGAGGCTTTTTCGTTGTTGCGTACAGGACCTTCGCTATCCCCATAGCCGAGATGGTCAAAGACCAAGACGACATAGCCCTTTTCAGCTAACTTTTTACCATAGATAGCTCCTGTCTGCTCTTTGACCTGATTAAAAGGCCCTGAGAAAATCACCGAAGGGTACGTTTGGGCTGTATCAAACCCTTGGGGCACAAATAGAAATCCAGCCAACTTGTGGCCTTGGCTCTGAAAGGTGATTTCGTTTCTTCCTGCTTTCAAAGTTGCGTTGTCCATTGTCTATCTCCGAGGTTGGTTGTAGTTGTTCCAGGATCACGCATGCAAAATAAGTCCTATTTGTACTCAATGATAGGCAAGATCGTCTCTAATACTTGCCTATTTGTATCAAGTCGATCATTTTTTAGAAAAAAAGCGCTATATTGAAAACATGGAGAAGCAACGCATACACAAACGCATTGAGCGACTCGCGGCGGCAGAAGGGATAACCGAAACCGGCTTGGAAGGGGTGCGACTTTTTCGGATTACGCAGCCAGTAGAGCGGATTCCTGCGGTGTATTCACCGAGTATCTGCGCCATTGTACAGGGCGCAAAACGCGCCTACTTCAATGGCGCAGTCCATGAGTATAACAGCCATCATATTCTATGCTGTACGATGCCCATGCCCATTGAAGCAGAGGTTCCGCATGCGACGCCAGAAGCCCCTGTACTAGGCATGTTACTCAGCCTCGATACGCAGATCATGTCAGAGACTGCCATCGAACTGCTATCGGTGAGAGGGGCTGCTCACAACGCAAAGGGGGAAGAAGGCACGCCCGGATTGGCCGTTGCCAAGTGGGATGACCAATTCACCGATGCCGTTTTCCGGTTGCTCGACCTTGTTGGTGACGCAACGGCTCTTGGCATCCTGGGAAAAGGACGACTGCGGGAGGTCTATTACGCCCTATTGATGGGGGAGACGGGCCCTATGATTCGTCGTGTATTTGGCGCAGCAGACGAGATTGCACGCATCCTCCGTTTTCTTCAAGAGAATCTCCATACGTCTATCACCATTGAGGATCTTGCCGATCACGCCAATATGAGCCGAGCGGTGTTCCACCGTAGATTTAAACAGGCCACGACCTTATCCCCGATACAATTTGTCAAATCGCTCCGGCTGAATGAGGCTTCAATGCATATTGCAGCGGGTATGACGATAAACGAGGCGGCCAGCAAAGTCGGCTACACAAGCTCGTCCCAGTTCAGCCGGGAATTTCGGCGAGCCTTTGGCAAAGCCCCACGTGAATGGGGCAATACGGTAGAAGTTCATGAAGCTGCGTGACAATAAGCAGTATCGAAACCCGACGATATATGCTGGGCGATATTTCACCGTCTGGATGAAGGGCGAAGGCTGGGCGATACCTATCAATTTCTGCGATGTCTGGGTTTTTTGAGCAGTCAACCAGTATCGTCAATTCTTACCTTCTCTGGGAAAAACAAAATGGACGAAGGGTGGAGCAGGTGAAGCAGTTCAGAAACCTTCGCTGAAAGCCGAACGTCAGAGCCCCTGCCCACTTCAGCAAACACCGAGGCATCATGGAATTAAGGCTCAACGGCGACGAACAGGTTTACGAGGGGGATCCGAAGCTCCCGCTGTTAACCTATTTGCGCGAGCAGGCCGGGCTGATCTCGCCCAAAGACGGCTGTGCGCCGCAGGCAGCCTGCGGCACCTGCACCGTCCAACTCGGCGAAAAAGCCGTCCTGGCCTGCGTGACGCCGATGAAAAAGGTGGCAGGCAAGGAGGTCACGACGACGGAGGGCATCGGCGCGCGGTTGCAGGAGACCTTCGCCAATGCGTTCGTCGAAAAGGGCGGTATTCAGTGCGGATTCTGTATTCCCGGCATCGTCATGCGGGGCAAGGCGCTGCTTGAGGGCAATCTGGATCCGACGCGCCGGGAGGTCGAAAAAGCGCTCTATCCGAATCTCTGCCGCTGCACGGGCTACAAAAAAATCGTCGATTCGATCCTCTACGCCGCGGAGGCGATCCGCGAAGATCGGGAGATCAAACCCAAAAAAGGCAGCGGGCGCGTCGGCACGCGCTTTCCCAAATACAACGCCTTTCCGACAACGCTCGGCCAGCGACCTTTCGTGTGCGACATCAAGCTCGACGGGATGCAGTACGGCGCGCTCAAGTTCAGCGACCATCCCCGCGCCCGCGTCCGGGCCATCGACACGCGGGCGGCGGAGGCGTTGGCGGGCGTCACACGCGTTTTCCTGAAAAAAGACATCCCCGGCCATCCCAACGTCGGGCTTATATTTCGCGATTGGCCGCTGATGATCGGCGAGGGCGAGACGACGCGCTACGTGGGCGACATCCTGGCCGGTGTCGTCGCCGAAACCGAAGCCATCGCTCGCGAAGCCGTCGGGCTGATCGACGTCGATTACGAAATCCTCGACCCGGTGAGCGATCCGTACGAGGCGATGAAGCCGGAGAGCCCGGCCGTCCACGACGGCGGCAATATCCTCGAACGCAGCATCGTCCAACGCGGCGGCGATGCCGATGAGGCACTGGCGGCCTGCGACGTCGTCACCCACGGTTTTTATCAGACGCAGTGCATCGAGCACGGCTACCTGGAGCCGGAAAGTTGCGTGGCGCATCCGGCGGCGGAAGGCGGCGTCAAGATTTATTCGCAATCGCAGGGTGTCTACGAAGATCAGACGCAGATTGCGAGCCTGCTGGATTTGCCCAAAGATCAGATCCACCTGATTCAGGTCGAAAACGGCGGCGGGTTCGGCGGCAAGGAAGACCTCAGCGTCCAGGGCCACGCGGCGTTGATGGCGCTCCTTGCTCAAGTTCCTGTCAAAGTCACCCTCACCCGCGACGAGTCGATCTTGATGCACCCGAAGCGGCATCCCATCTACATGGATTACACGATGGGCTGCACCGCCGGCGGCAAGCTCAAGGTGCTCAAAGCGCGCATCGTCGGCGACACTGGCGCCTATGCTTCGGTCGGGACGAAGGTGGTCGAGCGCGCCGTCGGGCACGCCACCGGCGCCTACCACGTGCCGGTCGTCGATATCGAGGGCATCACCGTCTACACCAACAACATTCCCTGCGGCGCGATGCGTGGGTTCGGCGCCAACCAGGCCACGTTTGCGCTCGAAAGCTGCGTCGATGAACTCTGCGAAAAAGGCGGCTTCGACCGCTGGCAGTTCCGGTTCGATAATGCCTTGAAAGAGGGCGATATGACCTCGACCGGGCAGGTGCTCAAAGGCGGTGTGGGCCTGCGCGAGACGTTGCTGGCGCTCAAAGAACCCTTCGACAACGCGCGCTATGCCGGGCTGGCCTGCGGCATCAAAAACACCGGCATCGGCAACGGCATGGAGGATTCGGCGAAAGTGAAAATCTGCATCGAGCCGGGCGGGCGCGTGGTCATTCATCATGGATGGACCGAGATGGGGCAGGGCGTCCACACGATGGCGGTGCAGGTGCTCTGCGAGGAAACCGGCATCGATCCCGACCTGATCGAAGTGCGGGTCGATACCGACGAAAAGGCCGAGGCCGACATGACCACCGCCTCGCGCGCCACCTCGCTCGTCGGCAACGCCCTCATCGATGCGTGCAAGACGCTCAAGGAAGATCTCAAGACTCAGACCCTCGAAGACCTCGCCGGCAACGAATACTGGGGCGAGTGGATCTGCGACTGGACGACCAAGCCCGGCACCGAGGTCGATGAAATCATCACGCACTACTCCTACAGCTACGCCACCCAACTCGTCGTGCTCGACAACGACGGCAAGATCGAGAAGGTCTTCGCCGCGCACGACGCCGGTAAGGTGATGAACCCGACGCTCTTCGAGGGTCAGATCGAAGGATCGCTTCACATGGGCATCGGCTACGCCCTGACCGAAGAATTGGAGATGATCGACGCGCGCCCCAAATCGACGCGGCTGCGCGATTGCGGCATCTTGCGTGCTCACGAGATGCCGGAGATGGAAGTCATCGGCGTGGAGGTGCCCGATCCGCACGGTCCCTACGGCGCCAAGGGCGTCGGCGAGATCGGGCTGGTGCCTACCGCCGGGGCAGTCGCCAACGCGCTGTTTCAATACGACAAAGTGCGGCGCCACCGGCTGCCCTTGAAAGATGCCGCCAAGATGGCGTTGAAAGGATGGCAATCTACCTGAAGAATGCGACCTATATCGACTGGCAAACGCTTGCCTTCAGGCCGGGTCATCTGCGGGTAGAGGAAGGGCCTTCGGGTACGATTGAATTTGTGGATTCGTGCCCGCCCGACGCCTTCGATTGCCAGGGTAAGCTGGTGACGAAGTCCTTCGCCTGCGGCCATCATCACATCTATTCCGCCCTGGCACGAGGGATGCCGCCGCCTGAGAAAAAGCCTGTAAATTTCTACGAAATTCTAAAATATATATGGTGGCATTTAGATAAGCGCTTGGATCTTGACATGATCCGTGCTTCGGCGCTCGTCTCGGCGCTGGCTTGCGCAAAAAACGGCGTGACTTTCGTGATCGATCATCACGCGTCTCCTTTCAGTGTTGAAGGCTCGCTAGAGGCCATCGCCGAAGCCTTTGAGCAGGTAGGCGTCGGCCATTTGCTGTGCTATGAACTCTCGGATCGCGACGGTCCGGAGAGCCGGGCGGCGGGGTTGAAAGAGACGGAGGAATATTTGAAACGCAGACCCGGCCTCGTCGGCCTGCACGCCTCGTTTTCCGTGGGCGATGACCTCTTACAGCGCGCTGTGGATCTGGCCGCAACGTACGATTCCGGCATCCATATTCACGTAGCCGAAGATCCTGTCGATGAAGAGCTTACGCTAAAAGAACATGGCTGCCGCGTGATGCCCCGCCTGCAAAAAGCCGGCGCGCTCGATTTCTCTAAAACCATCCTCGCCCACTGCATCCATCTCGACGATGAGGAACGCGCAATCCTGGCTGCCTCGCAGGCCTACGTCGTGCAAAACGTCGAGAGCAACATCAACAACGAAGTCGGTACCTTCACATCCGCAGCCATCCCCCCGGAACGCATCATGCTAGGCACCGACGGCATGCACTCCGACATGATCCGCAGCGCCCAATGGACCTACTTCCACTGCAAAACCCTCGATACACTCGACCTCCCGGCGGCCTATCAGCGATTCAGGAATGTTCATAAATATTTGCAGGCAAATATTTATAAGGGTGATGGGGAAAATAATCTGATTATACTCGATTACGACACGCCTACTCCTGTGCATCAGGACAACTGGCTCGGGCATTTTTTCTACGGCCTCAACGCTTCCCACGTCCGCCACGTCATCGCCCGAGGCCAGTGGCTTGTTAAAGACCGCAAGGTTCTCACCGTCGATGAAACCGATATCCTCCTCTTTGCCCAAACGCAGGCGCAGCGTCTCTGGGCAAAACTCACGACCTAAAAAACGCCCCGAAGGGGCACAACCCCTCCCAACCCAGGGTCCCCACCCTGGGCTTCCCGAAACCACGAACCAGGCCTGGGTTCGGCAAATGAGGTCTCGTCATGCCGCAATCGCTCGCCAGGGTATACGTGCACATCGTTTCTCTATGATCGCGCCTTCCGGAATGAGGTACACGCCTATCTCGTCGGTGCGTGTAAGGGGCAGGATTCGCCCTCCGTCATCGTCGGCGGCGTGGCCGATCATGTACATATTCTCTGCCGCCTGTCGCGGACACGGACGATGGCCGAGTTGGTCAGAGAGATCAAGCGGACCTCATCGAAGTGGATCAAGCGGAGAGGGATGGGGTATTTCGGGTGGCAGAACGGGTATGGGGCTTTTTCCGTGTGCCCGTACCACGTCGCGCGGGTGCGGCGGTATATTGCGCGCCAGGAGGCGCATCATCGTAAGCAGACGTTTCAGGATGAGTATCGGGGGTTGCTGGATCGGTATGGGGTCGAGTATGATGAGCGGTATGTGTGGGATTGATTGCCTGGTTTGTACATTGGTGCCCGGTTCAACGCCCAGGATGGGATCCTGGGTTGGGGTATAGTGCCCCTTCGGGGCGGGAATAAAAAAGAGCATGGTGCTATGGCGACGGCTGATGCCCTCAGAGGGCTGGATATTGGTTTGTTTGGGGAAGACTTTTTGTTGACTTCGGAGAAGTCGGATGATGATCTGCGGGCGGTGTTGGAGGTGGCTGAGTTTTTCAAGTCGCGGTATCGGCAGAACCGGTCGGGGCGGCTTTTTGAGACGGGGTTGGCGATATCGCAATTTAGAGATCAATCGACGCGGACGCGGTTTGCGTTTGCGTCGGCGTCGGCGTTGTTGGGGTTGTCGCACGTCGATTTCGACGAGGGCAAATCGCAGGTGGCGCATGGCGAGACGGTGCGGGAGACGGCGACGATGATCTCTTTTTTGTGCGATGTCATCGGCATCCGCGACGACCTGTTCATCGGGCGGGGGCATACCTACATGAAGGAAGTGGGTGCGGCGCTCGATGCCGGGGTGCGGGAGTCGGTGTTGGATGCGCGCCCGGCGATTATCAACTTGCAGTGCGACATCGACCATCCGACCCAGTCGATGGCTGATTTGCTCCACCTCAAACACGTCTTCGGCGGCGATCTCGATCAGCTACGCGGCAAGAAAATCGCCATGACGTGGGCGTATTCGCCCAGCTACGGCAAGCCGCTTTCGGTGCCGCAGGGCATCATCACCCTGATGACTCGCTTCGGCATGGACGTCCATCTGGCGCATCCGGAGGGCTACGAACTCCTGCCCGATACGCTCGACGTGGCCCGGCGCCATGCGGAAGAGAGCGGCGGGCGTTTTCAGATCAGCCATTCGATGGAAGAGGCTTTTGAGGATGCCGACATCGTCTATCCCAAAAGCTGGGCGCCGTTCTCGGTGATGGAGCGACGCACGGCGTCGTTCGAACAGGGCGATGACGACGGCCTGCGCGTGCTGGAGCAGGAAGGCCTCGCCAACAATGCCCGGCACATCGGCTGGGAATGCGATGCTGAGATGATGAAGTTGACGAAAAATGGCGAGGCGCTCTACATGCACTGCCTGCCGGCAGACATCTCCGGTGTTTCGTGCGAAGCCGGCGAAGTGTCGGCGGAGGTCTTTGAAAAATATAGGATTGCGACGTATCAGGAGGCCAGGTACAAGCCCTATATCATCGCTGCGATGATTACACTCGCCAAATTCCGCGACCCGGCTGCCGTCGTAGAGCGTTTAGTGGAGCGGGATGATTATCGGAGTTAGGTTGCTTGGAAGTACGTGTTGTAGCATCTTGCAGGAGTTGGCGCTTTGGGATGATGTCGGCGCAGGTCATTATGCTCGCTTTGCTCGCGTTATTGGCACCCTTCGGGTGCGTCAATTCCGCCTTCGGCGCGTCATTCATTGTCTTGGTTCAAGCAGGACAATGAATGACGGCGAGCATCAGCGAGCCCAGTGACGCGAACGAAGTGAGCCAATGACAGCGAGCGTAATGACCAACGCCGACGCAGCCAAAGCCCCACCCGCGCGAATCCAGCACAACCTCAGGAGTAAAACGCCATGTCCATCCTCATCAAAAACGGGCGCGTGGTGACGGCGGCGGATGACTACGTGGCCGACATTTTTATCGAAGGCGAGACGGTAGCTGCCATCGGCAAGAATCTGCCGGTAGAGGCCGGTGAAACAATCGATGCCACCGGCAAGGTGGTTTTCCCCGGCGGCGTCGATCCGCACGTGCATCTCGATCTGCCGGTGATGGGCACGTTTTCGAGCGACGACTACGAATCCGGCACCCGCGCCGCCTTGTTCGGCGGGACGACGACGATCATCGACTTTGCCAACCAGACCAGAGGCGGCACCCTCTACGCCGCCCTCGATGAATGGCGCAAAAAAGCCGATCAGAAGGCTTTCGCCGATTATTCCTTCCACGTCTCCGTCACCGATTTCAACGACCGGACGCGGCGCGAAGTCAGGGATTTTATCGAAAAAGAAGGCATCACGTCCTTCAAAACCTTCATGGCCTACACCGACACGCTACGCATCGACGATGGGCAGATGGTGGCGTTGATGCAGGCGGTGCGGGAGGACGGCGGCCTCGTCACGGTGCACGCTACCAACGGCGACATGATCGATCAGCTCGTTGCCAAACATCAGGCCGAGGGCAAGCTTTCGCCGCTTTATCATTACCGTTCGCAGCCGGAGATTACCGAAGCCGAGGCGTCGGGCCGTTTCATCGATATGGCTTATTACACCGGCGTGCCGGCCTACATCGTGCATATGACCTGCGAAGGCGCCCTGAACCACGTCCGCGAGGCGACGCGGCGCAATCAGAAGGTCTTTGTGGAAACCTGCATCCAGTACCTGTTGCTCGATGCATCGTTGTATGAAAGCGAAGGCTTCGAAGGCGCCAAGTGGGTGATGAGCCCGCCGCTGCGTCAGAAAAAGGATCAGCAGGCGCTCTGGGCCGGGCTCAACCAGGGGCTGATCCACGTCGTCGGCACCGATCATTGTCCGTTCATGATGGCGCAGAAACGAGCGGGGGAGGGGGATTTTGCGAAGATCCCCAACGGCCATCCCGCCCTCGAACATCGCCTCGAATTGTTGCATTCCGAAGGCGTGCGCAAGGGGCGCATCAGTTGGAATAAGTTTGTGGAAGTCACGGCCACGAACGCGGCCAAGATCTTCGGCCTGTTTCCCCAAAAAGGCACCATCGCCATCGGCTCAGATGCCGACCTCGTGATTTTCGATCCCGAGGAGCAGCACACCATTTCCGCCGAAACCCACCATCACCATTGCGATTATTCGTGCTACGAAGGCTGGCCGGTGACGGGTAAATGCAAAACGGTCCTGCTCCGAGGCCGCGTGGCTATCGACGACGGCGCGATCAACGTTGAGAAAGGCTACGGGCGGTTTGTGAAACGGGGAAAGGTCTCGAAAGTGATTTAGATTTTAGATTTTGGATTGTTTACTTACACGAAATCCATCAATCGAAAAAGCCGCGACGGTTGGAGCGGCTGAGATTTTTTCGGTTGATGCGCACGGCTCGGCATACGACCAATCCAAAATCCGACACGAGGCGAAGCCGACTGACGGAGTAAATCTAAAATCCAAAATGGGAAAGCAAGGCATAACCCTCTTGATCCTCTTCGCGCTGCTCGTCCCGGCGGTAGACGCTCTCGCGCAGCCTGAAGCGCGGGCGCTCTGGGTGGCGAGGATGGCGTACACGACGCCTGAGGACGTGCGCGCCATCATCAAGAACGCCGCCGATCATCATTTCAACGTCGTCATCTGGCAGGTGCGCGGCAATGCCACGGCGTGGTATCCGTCGAAGCTGGAGCCCTGGGCGTGGGAGTTGACGGGCGAGGATCCATCTACGCTGGGGCAGGATCCGGGCTGGGATCCGTTGCAACTGGCGCTCGACGAAGCCCGCGCGCGGGGCCTCGAACTGCACGCCTGGGTCAACGTTTTCCCCGCCTGGAAACAAACCACGCCGCCGCCCGAAGCCGTCGATCAACTCTGGAACACGCGACGCTCGTGGTTTATGCAGAACAGGGAAAGGGCGATTATGTGGCCGCAGGATTGGTGGACCTACTGGTATACCTTTCTCGATCCCGGTGTGCCCGAAGTCAAAGAGCACCTGCACGACGTGTTTCTGGAAATCGTCGAAAATTACGCGGTCGACGGGCTTCATTTTGACTACATCCGGTATCCGGCGGAGGTGGGGGACTGGGCGTATAATGAGATGAGCGTGACGCGGTTCAAGGAGCATTACAAGGATTATGAAGGGGCCGACCCTGCCACGTATCCGGTGCAGTGGGCCGAGTGGAAGCGGGCGCAGATCACCGAGATCGTCCATGCCGTCTACCGCGATGCGCAGAAAGCGCGTCCGGGTATCTTGATCAGCGCGGCGGTGCTCCACGACTGGCCTCGGGCGCATAACGATTACGGCCAGGATGCCCGCACGTGGCTCTCGCGCGGCATCCTCGACGCGACGATGCCGATGCTCTACGTCTACAAACCGGATGATTTTTCCTTCGTAGCGCGCGATCACCTGGCGCACGCCTATGGCCGATGGGTCTGGCCGGGCCTCAACGCAGGCCGCGTCACCAAAGACGAATTGCTCGAACTCATCGCGATCGGTCGCCGCCTCGGCGCCCCCGGCGTGACCATCTTCAGCTATCGCGGCCTCTTCCCCGACCACACCCCCGGCGACAAAGCGCGTGCTCTGCTGAAAGGCCCCTTTGCGCATCGGGTGAAGGTGCCTGAACGCGACTGGTGAACGAGGGAATGCTATATTCGGCAATAAACACCCCGAATCCATCCCATGTACGACACCCTTTTCCAAAGCGATTACCCCCTCACCGACGAACACATCGCCTTTTTCCGAGAACACGGCTACGTTCGCTGCGACGACGTGCTCACTGACGAAGAACTGGAGATTATTCGCAAAGGTGTTGATCAGGAACGCGCCGAGCGCAAGGGGATCGCGCGGGATCTGGCCGGTAGCGGCGACGACGACCAGCATCAGGCCGAGCACGACCGTATCCTCCAGATGCTCAACCTCTGGGAACTCTATCCGGAGATCAAAGCCTACGTCTTCGGCGGGCGGATCGCGCGGATGGCCCGGCAGCTTTCCGGCAGCCCCACCCTCCATCTCTACCACGATCAAGCGCTCATCAAAGAGCCCGGTCCGAGCGCGCCCTCGCCCTGGCATCAAGATCAACCCTACTGGCCCTCCAGAGAACCCGGTATGTTTTCCTGCTGGATGGCCCTCGACGACGTAACCGTAGCGCGCGGCTGTATGCAATTCATCCCCGGCTCGCACCAATGGGGCGAGTTTCCGCCGATGTCGTTCAAAGGCGACGGCCCGGCCCTCCGCGACTACCTCTCCGACGAGCAGAAGGCGCGCTGGAAGCCGGCGCCGGTCGAACTCAAGGCGGGAAGCTGCACGTTTCACCACGGCCTCACCTTCCACTATGCCCATGCCAACACCACCGATCACATCCGCCGCGCCCTCGTGACGATCTACATCCCGGCAGGCATCACCTACGCCGCCGAAGAAAAGATGGCCAACCCGTTCGTCGATTCGATCACCAGCCAAAAAGGCCAACCGCTCCGAGGCACGCGTTTCCCACGACTTGTTTAGGGGGTGGGGAGGACGTTGGGTGGCGTTTTCAGGTGTTTTCGCTTCGTTTCGGCGATGGCATCGGTCATGGGTCATTGGTCATGGGTCATGAGTGTCTCACAAAGAACCCATGACTCATGACCCTCATTCCAGCCGCCAGATAATCTCCCGGTCGATGAAGGGCTCGGCTTCGCGGTATTCCTGTGTAAGTTCGATTTTTTTGCGGAGGAGGTCGCCGAAGTTATCGCCGTAGATAAAGGGGGTTTCGCCGGTTTCGGAGATCAGGATGACTTCGGTTTCTGCGGTTTCCCAGAGGTCGAGCAGCATGCGCGTGTTGGCCCAGTCCCGGTCGATCATTTTCTGCAGGTAGACGTAGCAGGCGGCTTTCTCCTCGTCGGTTTCGGCGTCCATGTAGCCATAGACCCCGGCGACCCAGGCGCAGGTGTTGCGCTGCGTCATGGTCCAGCACAGGAGGGCGCGGATGCGGTCGCGCAGGTCGACGAACACGGCGCGGGCGGGCTCCGGCGCTTCGGCGGCGAGGCGACGGGCTTCGGCCAGCGCCGGCGCCAGGCGCGGCATCACATTGGCGTCGAACTGATCGGCCATGCGCCGGCCCGATTCTTTCGTGATCAACTCGAAAAGCACATCTTTGCCCAGGTCGTTGATGTTGGGGTTGTTGGCCGTGCTGACCATGTAGCGCTCGTAATAGTGGCGCTCTTTTTTCAGGGGTGTCTCCAGATTCGGAATCAGCGGGCGCACCCAGGTCCGCAGCCAGACGAAGCCGAAATGGCCGTAAAGCGGCACCACCGGCACATAGGAAACAGCCTCTTCGATCCGATCCCACAGATCCACCAACGCTTCCGCAAAATCCGGCCCCGCCCATCGCACTGCCAGCCGGCGCAGCACCTCGTCGATAGCGAGCGCCGGGTCGAGTTGGAAGGCGCGGATGACTTCGGGGTTGGGCCAGAAGGGCGTCTTGGCCGTGTGCAACAGCCCGCCGAAAGCGCTGACGCACCGCGCATCCATCGCCCGCAACGCCGTCAGCTTTTGATGCAGCATCCGGGGAAAGGGGAGGCCCAGCAGCGGCTCCATGTTGAAGCTCGATCCTGCCGAGAACGAGAGCTTCGGCTCGACGCCTTGCGCGCGGCACGCCTGGAGTTTCTCCGATTCCGCCGCATCCATCGACACGTGGAAGATGCTGCCGGCGATGCTGGTTTGTTCTTCGTATTTCGGATGCTGATAGGGCAGTTCGTAACCGCGCACCAGGAGCGACGGCGCCTCAATCGATACGCCGCCGCCCAGCCCCGCCATGATGGTGTCGTGCTCGACTTTGAACGGCTCGATGCGCAGCAGCACCTCAAAATCCGGGTTGATCTCGGCAGCGGATTCCCGCATCAGCCGAAGCCAGCACAAGGCGCTCCGCCCTGCTTCCTCGGCGATCTTTTCGTGGCTGCGCCATTCGCGGATGAGGTACGGCCCGCCGTTGCGCCCCACGTAGAGTGAGGCCGTGTGCTCGAAGCCCGCGCCGCTGTCGTTGGTCCAGACCGAGAGGTAAGCCAGGTCCGGCACCTCGTTCATCAAATTGCGCATCAACGCGGCGTAGTGTTCGCGCGCGACGGGGTGGTCCTGCGCCAGCGTGTAGCGCGGCAGGCGCGAACGGAACGGATGATCGACGCGGGCGCCGCGTAACGTCGGATAGCGTTGGAAGAACCGTTCTGGCAGGGTGCGCGGCTCGAAGCAGAGCAGGCCGGGTTTCAGGCCGTAACGCCGGCCCAGGGCTGCGAGGTGTTTGAGCCGCCGCAAATTGGTTTCCAGGTAATCCGCCGGATACAACCCGCGCGTCAGGCGGCTGTCTACGAAGTGGCCCAGGCCGGGGCAGTAGGTATAAAACGGCGCGTAAAACTCGCCGGGGACGCTTTCTTCGTACGGCGTATTCGTCGCCAGGCCGTTGACTTCGAGGTGGGTGAACCCGCACCGCGCCAGATGTTCGACGTGCGTCTCCGGATCGAAATCACGGACGGAGCGGGCTGTTTGCGTCAGCACCGTGTCGAAGAGCGGACGTTGCCAGGAAAAAGCCGCTTCGAGCAACAGCCCCTCCGGCAGCGCGGCGGTTTGCTCCTCCGTCAACCCATCGACGAGCCAGTGGACGAGGGCGTAGAGCAGGGCCGGCTCCGACGCTGTCAGCTCGCCCTCGCCGCCGGGCGTCAGGCGGATCCACATCCACGGCCTCGGTCCCTCCGGCCTCTCCGGCGGGCCGAGCCGCCACGGGCCGTCTGCCAGCCCAACATGAACCCCCGGCCCCGGCTCCGACGCCGCTTCGGGCGCGGGCAAGGCCAGCAGACGGCACAAGGCTTCGGCAGCCGTCTGCTCGACAGGATGGCCGTTTGTGGGAAAACAGATGGTTTTGATGGTTTTTAAGGAATGAGGCATGATGGGGTGGGATTTTGGATTTTAGATTTTGGATTTTGGATTAGTAGATTGCCACAGCGAAAAAAGCTGATGCCGAGAAGGCTGGGGACGCTTTTTCTTCGTGGCAATTTACTTTGGATTAGATCAATCCAAAATCGAAAAATCCAAAAACCAGAATCGCCAATGCCGGCACGGAGTCTTCGGTTGAAGCCACAGGCGCGGGGCAGAGACACCCGCTCGGCCTACCTGCTCCTCCTGCCGGTGCTGGCGTTTTTTCTGATTTTCCAGTATTACCCGATCCTCAAGAGCGTCGCCATCAGCTTCTTCGAGTACGGGCTGTTGCGGCGGCAGACGCCGTGGATCGGGCTGGAAAATTATGCCCGGCAGTTTCAAGACCCGCTGTTTCTGTCGGCGTTGGGCAACACCCTCGTGTTTGTGGCTGCCGCCGTGGTCGTCGGCGTGGCGTTGGCGTTGGGGGGGGCGGTGCTGGTCGAGAAGACGGGCCGCTGGGCGAAGCTCTACCGGACGCTCTACTTCATCCCCGTCGTCACCTCGATGCTGGCGACGTCGATGATCTTCCGCTGGCTCTACGCTTCGAACGGCCTGCTCAACTTTGTGCTGACGGTCGTGGGGCTGGAGCCGCAAGCCTGGCTCTTGAGCGAGGCGCTGGCCCTGCCCTCGCTCATCGCCCTGACGATCTGGAAATACCTGGGCTTCGACCTGATCCTCTTCGCCGCCGCCTTGCAGGCCATCCCGTCGGATTATTACGAGGCGTCGAGCCTGGACGGGGCCTCGCCGTGGCAGGACTTCCGCTACATCACCCTGCCGCAGTTGCGGCCGATAGTGCTTTTGGTGTGCATCACGGCGGTCATCCGCTCGTTCCAGGTCTTCACGATTGTGCTGGCGATGACACAGGGCGGCCCGATCAACGCCTCGCGGACCATCGTCTACCACATCTACGAGCAGGGTATTCAGTACGACGAGATGGGCTATGCCTCCGCCGCCGCCGTCATCTTGCTGATCATCGTGGCGGTGATGACGTACGGGCAGATGCGGCTGGGGAGGGACGACGGATGAACCGCTACGCCTCCATATCGTCGCGCGCGCTCGTCCACGCCGTGCTGATCCTCGGCGCCGTCGTGATGGTCGGGCCGCTGGTGTGGATGGTGCTGACGTCGCTCAAGACCCCCGCCGACGCCGAGGCGTTTTTCGACACGCCCCGCCGCCTCGGCGCGGTGCTCCAAAGCCTGCTGCCCGATCCGCTGACGTGGGATAATTACCGGGACGTCTTCGCCGAACGCCCGATGCATCTGTATTATCTCAACAGCGCCATTTACACCGTTTTTCGGATGCTGCCGGGGCTGTTCTTCTGCTCGCTGGCCGGGTTCGTCTTCGCCAAACTCAAGTTTCCGGGGCGCGACTGGATCTTCGGCGCGATCATCGTGACGATGATGATTCCGTTCCAGATCAAGATGCTCACGCTCTACGAGATGATGGTCGATTTCGGGTGGGTGGATACGTACTGGGCGGTGGTGGTCGTCGGGCTGATGGAGCCGTTCGGGATCTTCCTGTTCCGCCAGACCATCCTCAGCATCCCAGACGACCTGCTGGAGGCGGCGCGCATCGACGGTGCGGGGACGGTGCGGGTGTATTTCAGCGTCATCCTCCCGCTGATCCGGCCTGCGCTGGCGGCTTACAGCATCTTCCTGTTCATGTGGGCGTGGAGCGATTTTTTGTGGCCGCTGATCGTGCTCAACACCGAGGCGCTCAAGCCCATCGAAGTCGGCATTCTGAGTTTTTCGGACATCAACAATCCGGAATACGTCAAGATGATGGCGGCCTCGACGGTGGCCGTCGCGCCGATCATTCTGTTTTTCCTGGTGATGCAACGCCAGTTCATCCGGGGCGTTACGATGACGGGGTTGAAAGGGTGAGGATTGGGATGAAGGGCGAAGGGGGAAGGGTGAGGGGAGGAGGGCGAGGGGGGAAGGGCGAGGGGGAGGGGCGAAAAACGAAAACTAAATCCTGGGAGCGATGTCGAAAGCGATAAAAAGCTACAGGGATTTGCGGGTTTATCAGCTCGCATTCAAGGCGGCGATGCGGATCTTTGAACTTTCGAAGACGTGGCCGCCGGAGGAGCGGTATTCGCTCACTGATCAGATCCACCGTGCTTCACGCTCTGTGTGTACGAACATGGGGGAAGGATGGCGCAAGCGTCGCTATCAGAATCATTTTGTCAGCAAATTCAGCGATTCCGATACGGAAGCAGCGGAGATAGCATGACTCGTCGAACCCACATCTCGCCCCTCACCCTTCGCCCCTCGCTCCTCGCCCTCCTCACGTGCGTCCTCCTCGCCGGTTGCAGCGGCGACCAGCACGCCACGAGCACCGACGGTCGCACCCTCGTGCGCGTGTCGATCTTGCTGATCAGCACGCGGCAGGTGGCGTATTATCAGGAGGCTGAGCGGTTGTTCGAAGCGGCTAATCCGGATGTGGATATCATTATTGAGCAGTTTCCGGGTGTTTCGCTCAAAGATTTCGAGATCAAACTGCGGCTGCGGTTTAGCAGCGGCAAGGCGCCCGATGTTTTTCACGCCAACCAGAGCGTCGTGGCTGAGTATGCGCACCTGGGATTGCTGGCCGAGGCGCCGCCCTACATCGAGGCGATGGTGCAGGACAACAGCCTCAACGAGATGGTCCGCCAGGCGCCCTATTTCAACGACACCTGCTACGGCATGACCGCCGACGCGGCGTGGACGGTGCTTTATTACAACAAAAAAATGTTTCGCGACGCTGGCCTCGACCCCGAACAACCACCGCGCACCTGGGACGAACTCATCGCCTTCGCCGACACGCTGACGCTCCGCCGCGACGACGGCACGCCCACCCGCGCCGGAATCTCGCTACGCAAAACCGGCTTCAAGCCAGGGACGGCGGAGAAATGGCTCACGTTTCTCTATTCCGCCGGCGGCCAGCCCTTCAGCGACGACGGCACCGAAGCCCGCTTCAACTCGCAGGCCGGGCGCGACGCGCTCGGTTTCTACCGCACCATTCTCTTCGAAAAAAAGATCGATTCCGTCAGTTTAGAGGGCGATCAGCAGGGATTCGGGCAGGAGCGCGTGGCGATGTTTCTGCGCGAGATGCACGTGATTCGCTGGATGGAGGAGTATTATCCGGACGTGGAGTTCGGGGTGGCGCCGGTGCCGGGCAAGACGGCTTCGGTCACGTCGGGCGGGCCGTATTTGTGGGTGGTCAGCAAAGATTCGCCGCATCAGGAGGCAGCGTGGCGGTTTATCCAGTTTTTGATGCAGGATGAGATGTACAGCCGGTACGTCGGCATCGGCGGTATCCTGCCGGTGACGCGCTCGGTGGCCGCGCAGTATGCCGATGATCCGTACATCAAGACGTTTCTGGACCAGGAGGTTGCCGCCCCGCCGCCGTTTCCGCGTGTCGGACGCGCGCTCGACATTCTGGGCGCCTACGTCGAACGGTTCTGCTACGGCCACCTCGACGCTGGCGAAATGCTCGACCGCGCGCAACGCGACATCGACGCCTTGTTGATTCGCAACCAACGGTAGGGGGAGGATTTTGGATTTTAGATTTTGGATTTTGGATTGTTTACTTCCACCGAATCCAACAACCGAAAAAGTCGCAGCGGTCGGCATCGCTGAGGCTTTTTCGATTGATCAACCCGGCTCGAATGAGACCAATCCAAAATCCAAAATCTAAAATCCAAAATCACCCCGTTCGTCTGGCGCTCGTAGGCTTAGGCGGCCACGGCGGCACCATTCAGCGCGCGGCAGCGGAGGCGGACGGGGTGGAAGTTGTGGCCGTATGTGATCCGGTGGCGTCCGAAAGAGCAGCGGCGGTGAAACGGTTTGGGTGCGAGGCGGCGGCGTCTTACGAGGCGCTGTTGAAGCGAGATGATCTCGAAGCCGTTGCGTTGGTGACGCCCAATCCGTTGCACCGGCCTCAGGCGGAGGCGGCAGTGGCGGCAGGGCTCGATGTCTTCGTCGAAAAGCCCATCGCCAACACGGTGGCCGATGGGCTGGCGGTGATTGAAGCGGCCAGGGCAGCAGGGCGGATGCTCATGGTCGGATTCAATATGCGCTTCGGACGCTCGACACAGGCAGCACGGCGCGCGATGGCGGAGGGGCGTCTGGGCGAGATCATCAGCTTCGACATCCATTTTTCGGCGGACACTATGAACCGGATGCCGCTGGATTCCTGGCGGTTGAAGCCCGATCAATGCCCGCTGTTGCCGGTGATGCAACTGGGCATCCACGGGATCGATCTGATGCAGTATCTGCTGGGCGCCGTCGAAGAAGTCTACGCCGTCGCCCGGTCTGTGACGACGGCGCCCGGTGTCATCGACAGCGTCGCGGCGGCGCTCCGGCTGGCGACGGGGCCGGTGGGCACGCTGGTGAGCAACTATTGCACGCCGGGCTTCTTTAACTATCGCATCGCAGGCACGAAAGGATGGCTCCGCTGCACGCCGCATCAGTACTGGTTTCAGACCGCCGGAGACGCCGACGGCGAGGGCGAAGGTCCGGTAGAAACGGGCGATTTCCGCGCCTACGACCTCGAACGCTCGGTGCTGATGCTCAATGCCTTTGCCGCTTCCGTCCGCCACCGAACGCCGCCTGACATCGACGGATGGGCAGGCCTGCAAGCCCTCGCCGTCGTCGAGGCCCTCCAGCGTTCTTCGGAAAACGGAACGCCGGAACGGGTTTTTGGATTTTGATCTTTGTGCTTTCTCACACACTAACCCGAACCGATTATGGCGATCAAAACAACCGTCGTTGGGAGTTATCCGATGATCGACTGGCTGGTGCGGGCGCCGAGCCGGCAGGCATTGCACGATGCCACGGCGGTCGTGCTGAAGACGCAAGAGTTAGCCGGCCTCGACGTCATCGCCGATGGGGAGTTGTATCGTTTTGACGTCAATCATCCTGAGACGAACGGGATGATCGACTATTTCGTGCGCCCGCTGGAAAACGTACGCAGCAGCGTCACCCGCGCCGACGCGCGGGCGTTTCAGCAGCAGGCGGGCATGGGGTTTCGGAAGCATCCGGCGGCGGTCGTCGAAGGGCCGGTCGGCCCTGGCACGCTCGATCTGGTGGCCGATTACCGGCGCGTCCGGCGGTTGACGACGGCGCCGCTGAAGTTCACCATCACCGGCCCGCACATGCTCAGCAAGACCTTGCTCGATGCTCATTATCAGGATCGTCCGGCGCTGGCGCATGCTCTGGCCGAGGTCATGGCCGAGCAAGTCCGCGAGATCGACGCCGACGTGGTGCAGTTCGACGAAGCCAACATCACCGGTGCGCCCGATGAGGCCGAGTGGGCTGCCGCCGCGCTCAACGTCTTGCTCGACGCCGTGCCGAAGACCCCGGCGGTGCATATGTGCTTCGGCAACTACGGCGGGCAGTCCATTCAGCGCGGCACGTGGCAGGCCCTCATCGGTTACATCAACCGGCTCCACACCGATCATATGGTGCTCGAATTTGCTTTCCGAGGCTACGACGAAGTCCAATACCTGCGCGACGCGCGCCCGGAGATCGGTCTGGGCATCGGCGTGATCGACATCAAAACGACCGTCGTCGAAAGCCCGGACGAGGTGGCCCGTCGCATCGAGACGGCGGCGAACGTCGTCGGCGTCGAGCGCATCCACTACATCCACCCGGATTGCGGCTTCTGGATGCTTCAACGCTCCATCGCTGATGCCAAGATGCGGGTTTTAGTTCAGGGAAGAGATCTGTTCGAAGGGCGGAATTCGTGAAACGTGAGGGAGTCCTTAGAGAGGCCTGAGCAAAGCACCCTCACGTTTCACGCTTCACGTATCTCATCGAACTTGACAACATATCGATTCTACCATGCCTTCCCGACGCGATTTTCTACATCTGGCTGCGCTGAGCCCTGGTGTGCTGCTTTGCTCGCGGCTGGCTGCTGTCATGCCGCCGGCAACGCTCGAAGGGCTCACGTACGGTCTTTTTTTCGATGGTGAGGATCTGGCGGGCCTCCGCGCGCGCTTCGCCGGAGATCCGGCGTTTGCGTCGCTTCGGGATGAACTGGCGTCGATTGATCGTGGGGCGGAGCGGCGTTTTATTGAATCGGAGGTGCGGTACAACGATCATCTCTTCGACATCCGCCGCCTCGGGGTGACGGCGCCGAATCTGGCTTTTTATTATGCGATGACCGGCGACCGGGCGTCGGGCGAACTGGCGGCGGATTTGATCCGCGCGATGATGAAATTCCCGAAGTGGGATTATTTCCTCGAAGCGGGCCGGCACGTCGTCGGCATCCAGCGAGCGTCGTCGTCGGTGGTGGCGGTGGCGCTTTGTGCGGATTGGCTCGGCGATCTGGTGGAGGATCAGGAACGGCGTGACTGGGTGCGGGTGATGGGCGAACGCGGCTGCGAGGCGTGTTTCCTGTCGATCTACGGCATGCGCTATCCCGACCGGGTCGTCGGCTGGACGATGGACGAGACGAGCACCTACTTCGAGCATCGCCCCGGCGACCGGCTCGACCTCTCGAACTGGCCGCGCATCCTGGATCGGACGAACCTCAAGGCTGTGCCCGCCTCGGCGCTGGCTATCGGCGCCGTCGTCTACGAGCAAGAATTTGGATCCAACGACGACACGGTGCGGTGGCTGGAGCAGGCCGTCTTCAGCCTCCGCAGCTTCCGCCACCTCTACGCCCGCGACGGCTCCTACGACGAAAACATCTCCTACGCCGACTACACCTCCAGCCACCTCGCCCAGGCCACCGACGTCCTCCAGCGCTTCCACAATACCGACCTCTTCGACGAAATCAACTGGCCGGGTTTTGTCGATTTTATGCGGGAGATGACCCTGCCCACGCGCGCCGACCCATACGCCATCGTCAACTTCGGCGATGCGGGCAACGGGATGCGCTCGGCGGTGCCGTTCTGGATTGCCCGGCGGATGCAAGACCGGCAGGCGCAATGGTTCGGCCACCGGATGAGCCGCGCCCACGACCTCTGGTCGCTGATCTGGTATCGCCCGGACGTCGAGGCGGCGCCGCCGGAGGCCCGCCCCCACCTCTGGCGCTCCGACCTCGACTGGATCGTCGGGCGCACCGGCTACACGGCAGACGACCTCGTCGTGGCGATGCGCAGCGGCGGCCCGGCCAACCACGAACACGCCGACCGCAACAGCCTCATCGTCAAATGCTACGGCGAGCAACTCGTCACCGACCCCTACCGCCCGCCCTACAGCTTCAGCGATCCGGCCTGGATGATGCGCACCACGGCAGGTCACAGCGCCCTCCTGATCGACGGGCAGGGCCATGAGTACCACGACGGCTCCGAAGGCACCAACCCGTCGGATGCCAGGGCCTCCATCGTTCGGCAAGGCGAGCGCGACGGCTACTTCTTCTGGGCCGGCGACGCCACCCCTGCCTATCAGTTGGCGCTGCCAGATGTGCAATCCGTCACGCGCACCGTCGTCGTGTTGCACACGCTGCCGGCCCTGCTCGTGCTCGACAAAGTCGTCAAACGCGCCGAGCCGTCGCGCTTAGCGGCCCGTTTCTTCGGCTACAACCTCGACGGCCAGGGACGCCTTGAGGCTGAGGCGGGCGGCTTCCGAAGCATCCGCCCGAACGCCGTTCTGCACGGTTTTGCCGCCAGCCAGGGGCCGGTGGCGTTCACCGTGGCGCAGCTTCCCATCCCCCAAGAAACCGCCCAAAAACACCCCTTTGCCGCCGTCGAGACCCGGGAAGCCCGGCACGATCCGCTGCTGATCACCGTCTTGATCCCAGTAAGGAGACGTGACGAGACGGCTGCCGCCGAGATCCAGCCGGACGACGCGGGCGTCTTTGAAATCGAACTGCGAAACGACCAGCACCGCGCCCGCTGCCGCATCACCGACCGGGGTGTGTTGCCTGAGTTTGAGATCTTTTTGGGGTGACGCTAACGGATGTTGGCTTGTTCTTTCGGTGGGAAATGTTAGATTATTGAGAGGATATCCTCCGGCGATTTCGGGGTGTTATCGCTTCGAGACAGGGGGATTCATCGGTTAGGCCTCTAAACGCAACTGCATGTATGCCATGTTTACTTTGAAGTTTGTAGAATCACTTGAAGTTCTGATGTTTCCAAGACCCCTGATCTTGGTATCGTTGTCCATGCTTGTGTGTTCAACCTTACTTACCTCCTGTACTGACCCCCAGCAGAAGCTTTGGGAAGGCGCTCAGGCAGGTAATCTCAAGACAGTGACCTCGGCTTTAGAGGCCGGTGCTGAGGTGGACTTCATAACGGAAGATGGATGGACCCCTCTTTCCATATCTGCAAGTAACGGGAAGTTGGAGGTGGTAGAGCTACTCGTTAAGAATGGTGCAACTGTGGATCTCCCAGATAAGGATGGCAAGACTGCGCTAATGAGAGCAAGAAATGTAGTGATTGCTCGATATTTGGTTGAAAGCGGTGCGGATGTTACTCTTAGAGATAGCAAGGGCAAGAATCCTCTGCACCATGCAAGTGATGGTGCGGTAACAAGGTTTTTAATAGAGCAAGGAGCGGAGATGAATTCAAGGGACAGTGCAGGAATAACTCCTTTGATGGATGTTGCAAGTAATGGATACGCCAGAGTTGTGGAGGTGTTGGTGGACAACGGTGTTAACGTATCGGCAAAAGACAATGATGGTATGACAGCCATTGATTATGCGGAAAAAAGTGGTTACGAAGCAATTTCTCAAATGCTAGCTGAAAGGAATGCTCATCCATCGTCTTTGCAAATGATGAAGGATTTATTGGGTCATAAACTCTATTATAGAGGGCGATCAAAATGGAGATTTGATCACTTAGGAGAATTTGTCGGTAAGAAGCTTGAGATATTGAGCAAGAGTGAAAGCTCTGACGGAATGACACGCACATATAGAGTAATCCTGCACTTATATGCTCCACCAAGATCCTTCTTGCAAGGTCACATAACGCATCATGCAGAAAGCAATATAACGTATCGACGTATAGACGGTCACTGGAAGGTGGTTAGCGCTCAACTGATAAGAGATAGAACAAGTATAGGTAAAGGGTAGCAATAATCTTTAAATTCTAGTACGTTCCACGATGACGATGTCACCCAATAAGCCGTAAAGAGTCATGATAAGAGCCGACTTCATCTCTCAAAAACCACTTAATACGGGCCTGTTGCCCATTTCGGTATCACTCTTATGCATCTTCGTACTCGGATGCTCCAGTGAATCAACAAGTTACGGACAGGCTGAAGGACACGCCGCGAAGCAAACGTCTATTAGTGACAGGATCATGGGAAATTGGATCATGAAGGAGGGTTATGTAGACGGAAATAAACTTGACTTGGGGACGGGGCTTGACTTTGATTTTCTGCAGAATGGAACGGTTATTATAGCGAATGGCGAGTCAGAGATGAGCTTTACGGTTCAACGCGATCACATAGAAATTGAGAGGGCTTCAGGAGCAATTTGGTTGGCGGGTACTATCAGCTTCAATAGTGAACGGATGATCATCGAAGGTAAGAATGATGTCAACGCCGATGTAAGAATGATTTTCTCAAGACCGGACGATGCTGCGCAGGATGACTATCTACCAAGGTTCATGCGGAAAAGCGGATGGGTTACATTCAGTGAGGTATGTGAGTCAGGAAAGGAAAGAGGGCTATCGGACTATAGAAATGCTGATTGTAGTGAAGGCACTACCGTCACAGATAAATCTACGCCTCTAAACGCCATTTATTGGGCAGGTGAGGTTGTAGAGATGTATTTTGATAAGTCAACGAATGAATTCTCAAGACTCAAGGTGAGAGTAACTTGGTATAGTCCTAGATCAAAATATGAATGCGGACAAATTATCCACAAGGGGCCGAGTGAAGTGAAAGATTTTACGCATACCTCGCTAGCCTTAAGAAAATGCGAATAACGGAGAACAAGGGCGAGGCCTAACCCCCGCTTCAGCCGACCGTCCGCTAGCGCGTCCGGCGGCTGAGCTTATTCGTTAAGCAGCAAAACGAAATAAGAAGGGAGAGCCCATGTCACAGGAGAATGTCAAGATGTTTCAATCGGGTAATGGTTTGAGCCAATTCGTTGCTTCTTTACGTATGGCTACATGAAAAGGGTTGATACCCGATCGACCGTGTCGGACAGGTATCAACCCTTTTCGATCACTATCCTTTTCGGATTTGGAGTTGTCATCAACTGAAACACAGGAAGGGGGTACTGAAAATGCTTGACACAAGATTGCGGGAACGTCCCAACATCCTCTTGATCATCCGCAACTCAGTATTCTTGAAGAACCCTTCCAGGAGGAGTACACCGTCATTTTCCTCAGGCGGAAGAACCTCTTGCAGGCCGTGGTCTCCGTCCTGATTGCCGAGCAGTCCAGGGTCTGGCAAGCCTGGGAAATCACCCGTCCCATCGCCGAGAGTTACGGGGCGCTCAAGCCTTTATCGCTCGACGATATTGCAGACCGCATCGCCGCGGCAAAGCGAGACCTCGATTTGAGTTAAAAAAGCAGCCATGCGCATCGCAGCTATTTATGACATCCACGGCAACCTCCCGGCGTTGGAGGCGGTTCTCCGGGACGTCCGGGCGGAGGCGGTCGATCAAATCGTCGTCGGTGGGGATGTTTTGCCCGGCCCGATGTCGCGGGAGGCGCTTGCCGCGCTGCTGGACCTCGACGTCCCCGTCCATTTTATCCAGGGCAACGGCGAGCGGGAGGTGCTTGCGCAGCTCGACGGTGAGGATTCCGGAGCCGTGCCGGAGCGCTTTCGCGAGGTCATGCGGTGGGTGGGCGCGCAACTTTCCTCGGACCAAAGACAGCATCTGGCGGGCTGGCCGCAAACGCTCCGGCTCGACATTCCGGGTCTGGGGCCGGTGCTCTTTTGCCATGCCACG
The DNA here is from genome assembly GCA_028278205.1 of Rhodothermales bacterium. Taxonomy (GTDB): domain Bacteria; phylum Bacteroidota; class Rhodothermia; order Rhodothermales; family Bin80; genus JANQES01. Next base: position 10,067 of record JANQES010000145.1, on the reverse strand, counting down.
CCGCGTAGCGACACCGAGATTTTCACCCGCCTCACGCCGGAGGACCGCCTCCTGCCGATCTTCGAGCCGGTCGATACGGCGTTGGTGATCTGCGGGCACACGCACATGCCGTTCGACCGCGCGGTCGGCGCCGTCCGCGTCGTCAATGCGGGGAGTGTGGGCATGCCGTTTGGAGAGCCGGGCGCCTACTGGCTGTTGCTCGGCCCCGGCGTGGCGCTGCGTCGTACCGCCTACGATCTTCAAGCGGCGGCTGAACGCATCCGTGCCACGGCCTATCCGCAGGCTGAGGAGTTTGCCGAAGGAAACGTCCTGCAGCCCCCATCCGAAGCAGCGATGCTCGAACGGCTGGAGCGCAGTGCTGTGCGCTAATGAATTTTGACCGTCAAATTCGGTAAGGCTTGAGCCAGGCCAACCTGCCTCATCCTTATCCGCGTTGGCGTGTCAAAATTCATAAGACACGCAGGGACAGCATCGGGGATAGGCGGTCCCGCTTTGTCCAGGCGGTGTGTATTGCGTGCTGCGTATTTGAAGCACCCTGACGCACTACGAAGGACGCAGTACGCAATCCGTTTCAGGGCAGCGGCGCGCGCGCGATGAAGCCTGTCGGGTCGATGAGGTCGCGGCGGCGGTAATACAGGGTGCCGTTTTCATTCCGGGCAGACGTGCCCGCAGCCCGCGTGAGCTTTCCGGTCTGTGTCTTGTCGTACATCTCAAAATGCAGCATCATCGACGGCACGCCGAGGCGTCTCCCATTTTTTTTCTTAAGAATGCCAACCCGGCCGATCTTCTGGCCCTTTTTCACCGTGTCGCCGTCTTTGACGGGCGGTGGGTTGTCGGGGGCGACCTCGCCGTAGCGCGCGATGAACGCGCCGTGGTCGATCTCGATAGCCCGTGTTCGGAGGTAAAAGTCGTACGGGCCGCGTGTCACGACGCCGTCGGCTACCGCCAGCACGTCGGTGAAGTCGGGGAAGTAGAGGTCGATGCCTGCGTGCGCGCGCGCTCCGCCGGAGCGTCGTGCTCCGAAGGCGCGCATCCCCGCGCCTGCGCCGTGGAAGGGAAACTTAGAGGATTTAGAAAAGGGAAACGTCATGTCCACGCTGTCGATAGCCAGCAACGCGTTCAGGCGCCGGAGTGTGTAGCCGCCCGGATCGATTTTGGCGTCGGGCTTGCGCATACCCAGGCGGCGCTGGAAGCGTTCGATGGCGCCTTCGGTGCCCACGCCGCTGAAGCCATCCACCGGGCCGGGGTCGAGCCGGGTATCCAGGGTCAGCGCAGCAGCTTTTTTGAGCCCGCGCTGCACCGCTTTCACGTCGCCAGCCTTATTGGGACAGTTAAATCCGACGCACTTTGAGATAGAGATGCTCATGGTTATAAGAGGGTTTTATTTTTTAGGAAGTAGTGATTGGTATGGTACTGGAAAAGGGGGTCCTTTTTCAAGTGTCCCTGTCAATTCTCGATCACTTCACCGAGTCCTCCCAGTGCTGGCGTCAGCGCCTGCACGTCGGCGCGGAAGAGCCAGGAGCCTTCTCGGACGAAATGCACCGCGAAAGCGCGGCGCGCGCGGTTGCGAGAGCGGTTGGCGTAGGAGCCGTGGATGGTGTGCCCGTCGAAGAAAACGCCGCTGCCTCTGGGCACCGTCAGCTTCACCACATCGTCGTGGTCGAGGCCGTCGATTTCGAACGAATACATACGCCGGGTCCATTCGTTGCCGGCGCGGTCTCGCATCAGATAGTCGATTTCCCAGGCGTCATGCTCTTTCGCATTCGGGTTTTTGTGGGTGCTGTAAAGCCCGTGGCGATGGCTGCCCGGCACCACGCAGAGGCCGCCGTTTTCGGCGTCGGTATCGCTCAGGGCGATCCAGCAGGCCATGAGCGTCTCCGGCTCGCAGGGCAGGTAATGCAGGTCTTGATGAAGCGCCACGCCCGCGCCGCCGAGGCCGGCGTCGCCCGCCGGCTTCTTCTCCAGATACATCGTCTGCACGATCATCGGCGCGCCGCCGAGAAGGTGGGCCGCGCCCCCGGCGATGTTGGGATGCCGGGCGACGTACTTCCAGTATGAATCATCGACGTGATGCCGCAGGTTTTGCCGCCAGCCTTCCGGTTTAGGCGCAGCCTCATAGGCCACAAAGCGGTCGATCTCTTCATCCGTCAACAGATCAGGCACCACGACGTACCCGTCGCGGCGATAGTGTTCAAGCTGATCGGGGGTGAGGGGATTCATGGTTGGTAGCAGGCAGGACGATGGTGTGGGTCATGAGTCATGGGTCATGAGTCATGAGTCATGGGGTTCTCCCTCATGACTCATGACAGCGAGCGCCAGCGAGCGTAATGACCCATGACCAACGCCAGGCGTTCCACGAAGCGCAACGTAGCGATCTATCACCTTCGTTGTTAATCACCGCCATCTGGAATAAAAATCATATCGAAGACCAGCGTGCCGTCCATGCCGGCAGTGGTCCAGGCGTGGCCGAGGTCGTCCGAATAGAAGATGCCGTTTTCTACGGTGGCGGCCCAGAGGCGGCCCGGTTTGTTGGGGTCGAAGATGACTTCGTAGAAATGCGGCGCGGGTAAGCGCTGGCCGCGCCGCTTCCAGGACCGCCCGCCGTTGGTGCTGACGAGCACGCCCGTATCCCACCCCGTGGCCGCCATGCGGTTTGCGTCGGTCGGGTCGATGGCTACGCCGTAGATGGAGGTGGTACGGATGGACTTTTGCCGGGCCGGTTGCCAGGAGCGCCCGCCGTCGGTAGAGCGGAGGGGGCCGTCGTTTTGCGTGCCGGCCAGCCAGCGTTGCGGGTCGGTGGGGCTCTGCTGGATGTCGAGCACGTCTTCGAACGGCGCCACCTGTGCCCAGGTACGCCCGCCGTCGTCCGAGGCGAAGAGGCCGCCCTCCATCCCGGCCAGCACGCGGCCTGCTTGCGTCCGGTCTACCGTTACCGCCTGGGTATATTTCTTCGCGAGGCCTTCGGTAGCCTCGCGCCACGTATCGCCGCGATCTGTCGTCGCCCAGACGCCGTAGGCGGTGGCGAGGTAGACGTCGGTGGGTCTCCGGGGATCGACCGCCACGTCTTGCGCCTCGGTAACGCGCCAGTCGGTGGTGATGCGCCACGTCTGGCCGCCGTCGAGGCTGCGCAGCCCGCCGTTGCCGCAGGCGAGGAAGAGGATGTCCGGGTTCGTCGGATCGTAGGCGAGGCCGCTCACACGCGGGATGTTCCAGCCGATGTGCATCCAGGTCTGGCCGCCGTCGTGCCGGTGCAAGCCGCTCGCCGCCAACGGCGCCCCGACCACGTAGCCTCTGGTTTTGATCAAGCCGGCGTGCAAGACGTACGATTCCTGCGCCGCCGCCGTCGTCGCCAGCAGCAAGGCGAGCAGGAAGACGAGAGGGAGAGAGGGGGAGAGGGGGAGAGGGGGAGAGGGAGAGAGGGAGAGAGGGGGATTAAAACAGTTCCCCCCCCCTTTCTCCCTTTCCCCCTTTCTCCCTTTCGATATGAGGACGCCATTCATCATTCTATACTTTCCGTAATCGTGAGCGTATTAAAATCCAACACACGGCGCGCGCGGCCATAGCGGATTTCTAGCATGCGGCTGCCTCGCTCGGCGCGTAGAAACGGCCCCTCAAACAACGGCCACCCGTCGTAATCGACCGCCTCGCCATCGACTGTGGGGGTCTCGCCGTAGCGGGCCGTCAGCACGGCGCCGGAGAGCGTGGTGAAGCGCGCGTTCGGTTCCGGTTGGGTGCCGGTGGTTAGCGGCAAGGCGCGGACGGCCTCGGTGAAGGCTTCCCACGAAGAAAAGGCCGAAGCGGGGGCCACCTGCACCACCGCGCCGTTTTGGCGATGCGGGCTGTGCAGGCGCCAGTCGCCTTTCTCTTCCTGCCGCCATTCGTAGGGCGCCAGCGGATAGTATGCGATCAGCGCATCGCCGCCCTGCGCAAAGATCCAGCCCGACGCGTCCTCTTCGCGCCGGGCGAGGTCTTTCGAAAAGAACCCGCTGACGTGCGGATGGCGCGTGCCTTCGGGGATGTCGTAAAGCGCCACGAGCGCATCGCCGTGTTGAAACACCTGTTCGTAGGGCGAGCCGCCGGTCCACTTCGTCGGCAGGTCGTATTCTTTTTTGGATCGCGCGATGAGTTCCGTGACCATGTCCCAGGGTTCGGCAAAGTACATCGTGCCCTCGTGCGGCGACGAATAGGGATGCAGCGCAAACAGCGTGTTATGCACGCCGCGCGGGTCGTCCACGGCCCACGTCAGATCCCACGTCTGCTGTTGGATCGGTTGCAAGAGGCCGCCCTGGCTCGACCCGAAGACGTATTCCCGGCGCATCGACGTGTATTTGTAGACGGGCGCGTTTTTGAGCGCGCTGTTGCGGATGCGATGCCGGGTGCGTTTGTATTCGCGGTGGACGTACGGCTCGGAGCGGTCGGTAGCGATCTGGTAGAGGATCAGCGGGGGCACGTAGCCGGTCTGCGCCAGGATGTAGCTCTCGCCCGACGCCGCATACGGCGCGTTGCCGAAGAGCAACCAGGCAAACCGCGCCGCCGCCGTGAACACGGGCTGCACCACCTCGCGTTCGTAGAGCCGGCTGTGGGCGCCGCCGTAGAGGCCGTCGAGGCTCTCCACGGCAAAGTCGGCGATGAAGTAGTCGAGCATCATTTCGGCGCGTAGGCGCATGGCCGGGTCGCGGGCGTAGGCATAGAGCAGCGCCATCGGCGCGATGAAGACTTTGAGGTAATGCGGCGAGTCGTATTCTCCCTGCCCGATGGTCGTCGTCAGGTCCATCCACTGAAGCAGATAGTCCTCGGCTTCGGCTCGGTTTTCCGCGGCGCTCTTGCCCGAGAACCAGCTTTCGGCGGGGTCGTCGGGGAATTCCTGGGCCATCAGGTAGAGCGTGGCGTAGTAGAGCGCCCAGTGGTTTTCGGTATCGCCCCGGTAGGGCATGTAGGTGCGCCAGAGGTCGCGCAGGGGCTCGGTGTAGCGGGGGGGCAGATCGTTGAGGCCGCCAAACCACGCCGTCATGAAGGGATACATCCAGAACATATCGCCCCGGGGCGGGCGGCTCAGGAGCGTGTCGAGCATCGCCATGACGCCCTCTTCGTCGATGCCGAGCGTCAGCCGGGCGGCAACGTCGAAGTAGGTAGCGCGCCCGTAGTCGTCGGGGTCATACCGATGAGCATAGTGGTGGATGAGCGAGTCGCGCCGCGCCTGATAGGCCTCGGCATATTCGGCCTGGGAGATCGTCTGCGGCTGGGCCTGCACCGTCGGCGCGACCAGCATCACCAACAAAACACCTATGAATTTTGACCGTCGCGTTGGATAAGGCATAAGCTGTTGTTACCTATTCCGTTTGAAGCGGCCCTGGCGCGTCAAAATTCATCAAGGACGCCGATTTCACAGGCAAAGCCTGATCTAATGAATTTTGACAGGGAAATCCGTCGAGAGCCTTCGGCCTTCCGGACACCGAAACCATATTACCAAATTTGAGCGTCAAAATTCATAACGATCCGTTTTTACCCTGCGCTGACAGGAACTCGCAAGCCCACTGCAACGTGATTGCTGCCTGTTTAACCTGAAATAAAAAAGTAGCCCCCATGAAAAAGAGCCTGCTCGTCATCGCCGCCTTCTTGCTCGTCGCTGCGCCTGTGTGGGCGCAACCCCTGGCAGATGTCGCCTCGCCCGTTGGCCGCTGGGTCACCATAGACGATGCGCTCAACGAACCGCGCTCGGTTGTGGAGATCTACGAACAAGGCGGTATGCTCTACGCCAGAGTAGACAGCATCTACGTGCGCGAAGGCGAACCCGAGAACCCGACCTGCCTGGAATGCAAAGGCGACCGGAAAGATCAACCGATCATCGGTATGACGATCATGTGGGACATGAAACCCAAAGGCAACCGATGGGCCGGCGGCCGAATCCTCGACCCGGAAAACGGAAAGACCTATCGGTGCAGGATCTGGGTGGAAGACGGCCTCCTGAAAGTGCGCGGCTACCTCGGCCCGTTCTACCGCACCCAGATCTGGCACCCAGAGAGTTGAGAGATTTTAGATTTTGGATTTTGGATTTTGGATTGGTCTCATCCAGCACGCTCCTTTCAATAGAAGACGCCGCAGCGGTCCCGACCGTCGCGGCGTCTTCGTTTGTTAAAAGGGGATCAGAAATCCCCCAATCCAAAATCCAAAATCCAAAACCCAAAATCTAAAATCTCTCACCCATCGAGATACTGTTCGAGAAACGCACCGATCCCTTCGCCATACCGGGGTCCTGTCACGAAAAACCCATCATTGTGCCCGCCTTTGATTTCGAGGAAGACTTTGCGGGGGGGCGCCGCTTCGAAGAGCCGTTGTCCGTGATCGAAGGGGATGATGCCGTCGGTGCGGCTGTGGATGATGAGCACGGGCGCTTGCGCTGCGGCGATGCGGCTGAGGTTGTCAAAATGGTTGCGCGAGAGCAGGCGCACCGGCAAGATCGGATAATGCCGCGCCCCCACGTCCGGCGCCGACGTAAAGCCCGACTCAGCGATCAGCGCGCCGGGGGTGTAGCGCGCCGCCAGGTCTATCGCCACGGCTGCGCCGAGCGAGCGCCCGAACACGACCACCTTGCCCGGATCGACACGGCGGGTTTGCGTGAGATAACGCCAGACCGCTTCGCCGTCGTCGTAGAGACCGGCTTCGGAGGGTTTGCCCGTGCTCTGCCCGTAGCCCCGATAGTCGAACAGCAACACGCTCAGCCCCAGCCGGTGAAAGATTTCTACGGATTCGAGGCGGTGGGAGATGTTGCCGGCGTTGCCGTGGCAAAACAACACCACCGCGCGTTCCGCTTCCGCCGGGATCCACCACCCGTGCAGCGTCTCGCCATCCTCTGTTTTCATCTCTACCGATTCAAAGGCAAAGCCGTACCGCGCCGGCGTGGTGACCAGCGCGCGCGACGGGAAAAAGAGCAGCCGGTCTTGAAAGACGTAGGCCAGCAACACCAACGCGGCATACACGACCACGAGGACCAGCATCAGATTCATGAGCGAGCGGAGCATGGGATTTAGGAAAGGGAGAAAGGGGGATTGAAGTTTTTAACATGACCCACGTTATGCGTTCCCTGATAGCCTCTTGTACAAAATCTCTTTAATGAGCGGGAGCTTTGAGCTACAAACAGGTCGCGCCTACGGCGCTACAAGATGTGGGTAAAGACAAGTTCAGCGAACGGGACGTACTGCGACCTCATCACAAAGGACAGTGAATCTTCCAGATTTTGTATCAGGCAGATGGCAAGGAGGACTCCGAGCCAGGGGTTGAAGGCGGCAGCATAGGCTGCATCAGCGTGGTGTTATCGAACGCTTTGGCTTCATCCACAAACAGTTGCAGGTGCGGGAAGGGGATCTCGATGTCGGCCTGGCGCAGCGCCTCGCGGATCTTCTCGATATACTCAAGCCGGATGGGCACTTCGAGTTTCGGATTCTTCAGATAAATCCACAACACCATGTCTACGCTAGAGTCGTTGAGGGCGGTGACGGCCACCTGCGGCGGGTGTGTGGCGTCGAGCCGGTCGTCGCCTTCGGGGAGGGCCAGGACGATCTCGCGGGCCTGCTGCGGATACTCCTTGTAGGCGATGCCGAAGGGCACCTCCACCCGGAGCGGCGTGATCATGGTGTGATTGAGGAGCTTCTGGTTGATCATCTGTGTGTTGGGCATCACCATGATCTCGTTGTTGAGCGTCCGCAGCCGCGTCGAGCGCAGCGTGATGGTCTTGACGGTGCCGAAGGTGCCCTCGATGACGATGTTGTCGCCGATGCGAAAAGGCCGGTCGATCAGAATCGTCACGCCCGAAATGAAGTTTTCCAACGTGTCGCGCGCGGCAAAACCGACGGCGATGCCGGCGATGCCGAGGCCGGCCACCAACGCGGTGATGTTGACGCCCAGTTGCCCGAGCACCATGATCCCGATAAACAAGAGCGCCACCAGCCGAAACGTCTGAAGCAAGAGCGATTCCAGGCCGGCGTCGATGTATTTACTTCGTTTCAACCCCCGGCGCAGCAGCGTGCGCATCGCGCGATAGATCACGTAAAAAAGCAGAAAAACAAACAGCGCCCCGAAGAGCCTGGGGATCAGCGCGACGACGAGGCCGGCCAGCCCTTCGTAGAGCCTCGCCAAAAACAGATTCACCTCACCCGACAACAACAGGTCGCCCGCTTCGGTGAGGTTGCGGTTGAGTTGGCTGAAGGTATCGAGCGTATCGGCAGCCGCCGTCTGGGCAGCCGTGGTGTCGGCAGCCGTGGTGTCGGCGGCGACGCTGTCGGGGGGCGCCTGCTGCGCCTGTTGCAAAGCAAGCGGGAACGGCATGGTGGTCTGAGGCGGAGGTTTGTATGAAAGGATTCTGATTTTGGATTTTGGATTTTGAATTGGGCTCATCCAGCATCCTCATCTCAACAGAAAAAGCCTCAGCGGTTCCAACCGTTGCGACTTTTTCGAATGCCAGATCCGCGCCAAGTCAATAATCCAAAATCTAAAATCCAAAATCAGTGTCCTCCCCACGTCCAAACGAGTTCACACGGTTTGCCGGGTGGCGGCGAGGCGTTGGGCGGCGGTCAGGGTGTTGCGCAGCAGCATGGCGATGGTCATCGGCCCGACGCCGCCGGGCACGGGGGTGATCCAGCCGGCTTTTTCCTTGACGGCCTCGAAATCGACGTCGCCCACGAGCCGGTAGCCGCGCTCGCGCGTGGCGTCGTCGATGCGGTTGATGCCTACGTCGATGACCACGGCGCCGGGCTTGACCATGTCTGCCGTGACGAAGTGCGCCCGCCCGATAGCGGCCACCAGAATATCGGCCTCGCGGGCGACGGCGGGCAGGTCGCGCGTGCGGCTGTGGCAGACCGTCACCGTGGCGTCGGTGCCTTTGCGCAGCATCAGGTTGGCCAGCGGCTTGCCCACGAGGTTAGACCGCCCGATGACCACGGCGCGTTGCCCGCTCAGATTGATGCCGGAGCGATCCAACAGTTCCATGATGCCGGCGGGGGTGCAAGGCACGAAGCCCGCTTGCCCGGTAGCCAGGCGCCCCGCATTGACCACGTGCAGCCCGTCAACGTCTTTGTCGGGATTCAACGATTGGATGACTTTGTCGGCGTCGATGTGATCGGGCAGAGGCAGTTGCACCAGGATGCCATCGACGGCGTCGTCGTGGTTGAGCCGGTCGATGAGTTGGAGCAGTTCGGCTTCGGAGAGGTCGGTGTCATATTTGAGCGTTTCGCTGTCGATGCCGGCGCCCTGGCTGGCTTTCATCTTGCCGCGCACGTACGAGGCCGACGCCGGGTTGTCGCCCACGAGAACGACGGCGAGGTGGGGTGGGCGATGGCCCTGGGCGGTCCAGGCGTCTACGTCGGCGCGCACGTCGGCGCGCACCTGAGCCGAAATGGCTTTTCCGTCTATCAGGTTTGCCAAGAGTCTATGGGGTTAGTCGGTGGGACGGGGGTTGATGTCCAGGCGGATTGGGAAAAACGGGTGCAGCAATACATCACGCCCGGCAAACTAAGCAAGCGCACCGATCCTACGAAAGCGATCCATCCGAAGAGTTGGCAAAGATGAGCGGGTCGCTTCGACACGAGAGGCGGGATACGAGGTGCTTGATAATGCGAATTGAGGGTTGGGGAATTGGGGGCATACCTGCCAGGTTTTGAAAACCTGGCAGGTATGGTTTTCGCCGTTTTCAGCTTGTTTTCAACGACTTTCTATTTCAACGCTGAATTCGCATTGATAAAGAAAGAACATCCCGCATCCGGCATCTCGTATCCCGCATCCGGCATCTCGTATCCCGCATCCGGCATCTCGTATCCCGCATCAGCCATGGGCTAACGCACCAAAACCATCACCCTGGTCTCTGAGAACGATCCTGCCGTGAGCCGGTAGAGATAGACGCCGCTGGCTTTGTCCTGCGCCTCCCACGTGGCCCGGTGATACCCGGCGGGCAGTTGGCCCTCCACCAGACGCGCGATGCGGCGGCCCAGCACGTCGTAGATGTCCAGGCGCACCCGCGTGGCTTCGGGCAGGCCGAATTCAATCTGCGTCGTCGGGTTGAACGGGTTGGGGTAGTT
>JANQES010000144.1 GCA_028278205.1 Rhodothermales bacterium | reverse complement strand
GTCCAGGCGCACCCGCGTGGCTTCGGGCAGGCCGAATTCAATCTGCGTCGTCGGGTTGAACGGGTTGGGGTAGTTGGTGCCCAACTCGTACGTCTCCGGGATACCCCCCTCCAGCGCTTCGACGGCTACCGGGCCGCCTGCCCCCGTAGAGAATCGCCACGTGTCGGACCACTGCGAGACGGGATCTGCGTTTGGATTCAACAACCGCACATGCCAGAAGTAGGCCGTGTTTGCGTCGAGGCCGGCGAGGGAATAGAACAGATCCGTAAGCCCAATGGCTCCTCCGACGGTGTTATTAAAGCTTGAATCGGTGGCTATCTCGAGTTGATAAAGGCCACTCCCCGCGAGGCCATTCCAGTAGAAGGTCAGCGTCGTCGGCTGGTTGGAGGACCCATCCGCAGGCGCAGCAAGAAGCGGAGGTTGTACCGGCCCGGTGACGATGCGAAAGACGGTGCCGGGTTCGGGAAGGGGCGCTGATACCGCATCGAAGGTGCCGTCCCCATTTTCATCGAGCCATCCGTTCCAATTCACCAGCACAGTGCGGGCCATCACCTCGCCGCCGAGGGCCCGCGAGCCGTTGCCCGGCGCCGCCGCAAAGGCCTGATACCCGGCCTCTCCCGGACTCGTGTCCAGCGGATCGAACCAGTAGACCCAGTCGGTGTAGGGATCGTTGTCGCCGCCGGAGATATCATGGTCTCCGCTGATGTCGAAGACCTCCAACTCGCTGGTGCTGCCGGTTACCCAGTTTTCGCAAGATCCCGCTCCAGTACAGTTATCCAGGATGGCGGGGATCATGCGGTAGTCGTCGCTCGGATCGTCGGTGGGCCCTACGTTCCAGAGTTCGAAGGGCACCTGCATGGGCAGGTCGTCTTCGAAGCGTCGCCAGGCGATGCAACTCGGCGGGTCGTCCTGGCAGCGCTGGGTAAAGCGCCACTCGAAGTCGTTCCCCCCGATGGAGCCTATGACGGTGCGTCCCCGGGCGGTGATCGTGCGGCTGATCCACGTTTCAAACGAGGTTCGTCCACTGCCGCCGGTGTGGATACCCCAGACCGCGTTGTTCGTCGTCTGCTGTACGCCGCGTGTGGGGCGGTCGTCGTTCGGATACGAGCCCACCGGGGTGATAGTGCCTTCGAGCCGGGGGAAGCCGGAGTTGTTGAAGGCGAAGGCCGCCATGTCCCACGGGTTGATCGGCCCGTCCGCATTGGCCGTGGCCGCGAATCCCTGAATGAGTGTTTGATCATTGAAAACGACATCGGAGGTCGTGAAACGCCATACCTCGGACCAGGGGCCGAGGCCGCCTCCCGTGCCGGCGCGCACCCGCCAGAAGTGCGTTGTGTTTTCAGCGAGGCCGCTCAAGTTGAGCGACGTCGCGAGTATGTCGTATTGGTTTACGTTCGATGAAAACGCCGCGTCGGTGGTTATTTCGACCCGGTACAGAAGGATGTCGGGCAAGGCGTTCCAGTAGAGCGTCGGGTTGGTGGGTTGGCCGGAGGTCTCGTTTGCCGGTGCTGCCAGGATGACGGGTTGGGTAGGCGGCGGGGTCGGAGGCGGCGCATCGGCGAAGCCATTGTTGAAGGCGTCCTGGATCTGGGCGTCCGCCGCTTTGAGTTCCGTCACCGAGTCGAAGTTGTCGTCGCCCAGCGCCCAGACTACGCCGAAGATGATCTGCTGGACGTCGTCCGGATTGATCGTGAAAGGCCCCGAAGACATCACAAAACGCCGATCTGCCGGGTCGAGGGCGGGCAGGCTGCCGTCGCCGGCGGGGTTGACTTCAGACCAGCCCTCGCCCGTGGCGGGGTCGCCGGGGAACATGTAGTTGACTGGGATATCGGAGAAGTCGCGGCCATTGCCGCCGAAGGTCACACGCTGGCCGTCTTTCCAGCGGCCCTGCAAGTAGTTGTAGTAGTCTTCGCCGGTGACGGGGTCGCAGATGACGCAGCCGCCGCCGTTGTAGAAGACGAAATGGCTCATCCCCAGGTTTTTGAAGTCCGGTATCCGCTGCCCATCGACCAGGGCTGAATCGCCCACGGAGGGCACGATGGGTCCCTGCAAGAAATCATAACCGGCAGCCGGCGGTGGCGTGCCGTAGCCTTCGCCGCTAACGTCTTCGTTGTCGGCGTTGTAGACGTAGCCGAGGCCGAGCAGCGTATCGCTGCCGACGTAGTCGTCGGCGAAGTCGCCCAGATCCGGGTCGGAGAAGATGCCGAAGTAGGCATTTTCGAGAGGCTGGTTGCCTTTGTAGAAGAGATTGTATTTGTAAAACGTCGTGTTGCCGAGCGCGCCGGGCGCGTCGAAGGCAAAGGCCATCGCGTGGACCTCCAGGCCGATTGGCGGGACGTCGGTCGATTCGTGGGTGTTGCCGCGGTCGTTCATCACCCACCAGATGGACTGATGGCCGATGATAGCCGGTCGTTCGCCGCCGGCCAGGTCGATGACCCTGCCAGCGCGCTGGGCCAGCGGCACCGAGATGTCGAAGGCGATCTGTTCACCGGGTTCATCGATTTCACCATCGCCGTCGTCGTTGATGCCGTTGCCGGGCGGGGCGAGCGTCGGGGCGCCGAGGCCGGTGGGCCAGTCGCGCATAGCCGGGGTGGCTACGCCGGTGGCTTCGTAGTCCTCGATGTCTGCCAGACTGACCTTGTAGAGGCGGTCGTAGCTGGCACAGTCGTTGGGTGGGTTGCCGTTTTCATCGAGGGGTCCGGCCCAGAACTCCCATTCGCCGTAGCGCGTGGCGGCGGCGCGAAGCTGACCGCCTACCACGCCGGCGACCCAGATGCCTGAGGCGAAGAGAGCGTTCGAACCGCTGCCCTTGGGGACCTCGTAGACGTGAGGTTCGCCCCGATAAAAGAGGCCGCCGGTGTTGAGGATGCGGGCTCGCACGTTGTTAACATCGAGGTATGCCTCTCCGAGCGCCCGGTCGCAATTACTGATTTGCGCCTGGGCCTCGATGGCAAAACCAACGGCGAAGATGAGAATAAGCAAAGCGGCTTTTGCAGGTGTCGTGTTCATTTTTTACCCCCTTTGAAAGATGAAGCTCTTCACCAGAGGAGCCTCAGGTGTGCTGGTGCCGTCGAGGTGGTAAGGTGGGATCAGATCGGCCAGCGAGGCACATTTGCGTAGGGCTCCCCTTCCGGTGAGAGCCGTGGATGCGTATCGAACATCGCGCAAGTAAAAGGGATGGGCTGCTTGCGCTCGAAACGTCTGGTGTAGATCCTCAATACCCGTTTAAGGGCGATGTCGTGAGGTGCCCGGCACTTTCGATGTGCCGGGCACCTGTCGATTGCTATCGTACCAACACCATCACCTTAGTCTGTGAGAACGATCCTGCCGTGAGCCGGTACAGGTAGACGCCGCTGGCTTTGTCCTGCGCCTCCCACGTGGCCCGGTGATACCCGGCGGGCAGTTGGCCCTCCACCAGCCGCGCCACGCGGCGGCCCAGCACGTCGTAGATGTCCAGGCGCACCCGCGTGGCTTCGGGCAGGCCGAATTCAATCTGCGTCGTCGGGTTGAACGGGTTGGGGTAGTT
>JANQES010000039.1 GCA_028278205.1 Rhodothermales bacterium | reverse complement strand
CGCCAACAGCAACCCCGGCAACAACCGCGACAGCAACCCCAACGTCAACCCCAGTACCAGGGCCAACCCCAAATGCCGGACGATACATTCGCCCCGGACGACGAACTTCCCTTTTAATTTTTTCGCCTTTTAATTTTTTCGCTGGGGCGAAAAAATTAAAAAATTGAACGCTATGGAAAAGCAGCGGGGGTCTATCGTCCTCGCTGCTTTTCTTTTTGGGAATGGCCAATGGGATGTGGCCAGTGGGGATTTGGGGGAGAGGGTGAGAGGGAGAAAGGGGGAGAGGGTGAGAGAGGAAAGAAAAAATAGAAAAGCCGACCTTAGCCGGTGGGCCGCCCGGAACGGAGCACAGGCACGCGAGAAGGAAAATTTGCTGTCTGAGCGACGAAGGAGCGAGTTTCAAATTTTCCCGCGTGCCGGAGCGCAGTTCAGGCCCAGCGGCTAACGTCTTGATCTTTTGGCCCGGAGCCTGCCCCGGACCGAGCCTGCCCCGGACTCCGATCCGGGGATCCGGGGGATCAAGCCAAAAGGACAAACAAACGCGGTCATACCACCACGCCCAGATCAAAAAAACACAAACCCCAAAGCCCAAACCAATATTTCAGAATGAGAAGCTCTGCGCTTAAGAACAGCCAAATCAAAACGGATCACCCCGTGATGGGATGATCCATTTCGTAGTTAGAAAAGCATTGAGGAAGCTTCGCGCGGAAGCCTCGTAGACAGACCTCTCCGGCGGGGCTCAGTCAAAGAGTTGGACGCGGCGCGGCGGCGCCTGCCCTGAGCCGGGTCGAAAGATTCCGCGTCTTACGGGGGCAAGATCGGACTGATTGCCTGGCAATCAACTTACGACGGGGGGTGCTGTGTCGGCGATGCAGATAGGATCAGATAAGAAGAGATGCTGGATTGTTCATACTCAACAGGGACTCCTTAGCCTGTCGCCCCTTCCGGTTCGACATCCTGTGCTTGCGGTCCTTTGCGTCCTTCGGTCACCGTGAAAGAAACGCGTTGGCCTTCTTCCAGGGCACGATACCCCGACATCCGAATCTCGCTGTAGTGGACGAAGACGTCGCCGCCGAGCTCGCGTGCGATAAAGCCGTAGCCTTTCTCTGCATTAAACCACTTGACAGTGCCATGTTCACGCTCTGCCATAAAGCCGTACCTCCTTGCGTGTTGACCAAAAAAAACACCTCCGCCACCGAGTTCCAAAAACGAGCTTCGGAAGCAAAGGTGCTGCTGTGAAGACCACCATTCTAACACTACCGGAGGTCATTGTCAAGATGCGAACGGCAGCAAAGCGCTAAAATGTCAAAGCAATAGAGAAGGATGGTTGAATACCCAGATCGTATACATCGACGGGCCGGTAGGTCACAGGCCGGGCTGCTTGCGGCGGATTGACGAACGGTTCGACGCTGCGATACCAGATGTTTTTGCGGTCGTAGATGTTGTAGACCGACGCCGTCATTTCGAGCATGAGGCCCTGGAACGTCCGGTTATAAGTCAGGCCGGCATCCATGCGGTGATACGCGGGCAGGCGGCCTGCTTCGGTGGGGCTGGCATAGGCCAGGCTGTTGGGCGCCCCCGAAGCCATCAGCCACGTTACCCGCCAGGACAGGTACGGGCGCACCGTGCCTTGCAGGTGCGTGGTGATCTGATGGCGGCGGTCCCAGTCTGCCGGAAACGCATCGCCGCCGTTGATGACCTCGTTGCTGATCTCCATCTTCGAGAGCGTATAGCTATGGGTCCAGAGCACCGGGCCGAGCTTGTGACGCAGCATCAGTTCGAGGCCCCGCGCGCGTCCGGTGTTGTCGTGGAGCCAGGGCGTCAGCAGCACGCTCTCCGGGTGGTCGCGTCGCCAGGCGACGATGCTCTCGTGCTGGCGGAGGTTGTCGTACGACTTGACGTAGGCCTCGGCCTGGAAAAACACGTCCGGTGTTGCTTTGACGTAGAGGCCCGCCGTGAGGTTATCGACGCTGCCGGGGGCCTGATCTTCGGTGCTCATCACCCAGACGTCGGAGCTGTTTTCGTGTTCGAGGTAGAGGCGATGGAGAAACTGGTAGTTGCGGCTGTAGCCCAGGCTCAGCGAGAGTGGTCGCTGCGGCCAGAGCCGCAGGTGCAGGCGCGGCGAGAGGCGCATAAATTCGCCCTGCGAGAAATAATGACTCCGTAGCCCGGCCTGCACGTCGAGGCCGTCTACGGTGCCGTGGTATTGGGCGAAGAGGTCGAACTGGGTGCTCCGGCGGGTGTCGTCGTAGTTGGTCCGGTAGATCGAGTTTTCTTCGTAGGTGATGGTATAGCGGTGCAGCGCATATCCCGCCGAAAAAAGCCCGCCAAAGCGCGGGGCCACATCGACGTGCTGCGCCAGCTTCCATTCGAAAAGATCGTTTTCGTGCTCGAACGAGTCGAAACGCGGCCTGAAATCTTCTTCGTTGTAATTCGGCTCGCCCTGTCTGGGTGGATCGTCGGGCTTCCCCTGACCGAGCGAGTCGGCCTTCTCGGCTGGAGGATAGAGAAAATCGTCTTTGACGAAACGGCTGTCGTAGTGGCTGAAGGCCAGCAGGGTGTGGCTGAAGACGTTGGCGCGCAGCGTGCGCTGGTCGTGCAAACTCGCCGCCACGTTGCCCCACGTATTGCGCGTATCGACGGATTGATCGAACAAGAGCCGGGTGCTGTCGGCGTTGGGGGGAGCCTCGAAGGTGCGCACGGCCTCGCTATGCAGCGTCTTATCGCCCCCGACGTAGAGGTTCGCCATCAGGCGGTTGCCGCCTGCGGATTCCAGGTAGAGTTTGCCGTGGAGGTCGTAAAAGCTGGCCTCCGACGAGCCGAGCAAGAGCGCGCGACGGTCCGGATTGAATCCGTCGCCGGATCGGCTCGGAAAGCGGAAGGGCCGGTCTACGTCGAGCCCTTGCTCGATGAGCGAAGCGTTGTTAAACCAGTCGACGGCGTTGAGATACGAGTGGCGTCCGGAGAGCAGCCAGCTTCCGCGCCCGTCCCACAACGGGCCTTCGGCGGTGCCTTTGAGGGCGGTGTTGCTCACGCCGGCCTGCCATCGGTACTCGGTCTGTGAGCCGGTTCGGGTGACGAACGAGAGCGTGCCGCCCGGCGGGGCCTGGAAATGAGCCGGCGTCACCCCGTAATAAAAGCCGACGGTTTGCAGCGCATCTTCGTTAAAGGCGTCGAAGAGGCCGAAGAAGTGGCTCTGGTTGTAGATGGGGATGCCGTCGAGCAAGACCTGAAAGCCGTCGGCTTTGCTGCCGCGCACGTTGAGCCCTTGCGAGAACGCCGTAGAGAGCGAGACCGACGGCAGCGATTGCAGCGAGCGGAAGACACTGCTCTCGCCCAGCGGCGAAAACAGGCCGGGCCGGATGAGATGGTGCCACGTCGTGTCGAGTTCGGCGTCGAGGACGGTGCTGTTGATGACCACCTCGTTGCCGAAGAGCGTTTCGGGCATCAGGCGGATGGGCAGCGTCTCGGGCAGGCTTTGCAGGTTGAGGTTGATCTGCCGGGCCTCGTAGCCGACGTACGAGGCCGTCAACACCAGATTACCGAGACGCGCGGTGGGGGCGTCGAGCGGCAGGTGGAACAGGCCGGCGGCGTTGGCCGCCACGCCGCGCAGGCGTTTGCCTTCGTACCACGTGATCGTGGCAAACGGCAGCCGCGCGCCGCTCAGATCGTCGAGCACCTGGCCCGTGATCACGGGCGGCTCTGCCGGGTCGGGTTTGGGCGCTTTCGTCAGCAAAACCTGTTGCCGCGCTTCGTCCACCTGAAGTTGAAGTTGATGCCGCCGCAGCGCCCGGCTCAGCGCGTCGATGAGTTGGTCGGTAGGCGCTTCGAAAGAGACCGTCTTGCCGGTGATGAGCGCGTCGCGGTAGAGAAAGCGATACGGGGTGACGGCCTGAATGTCTTCGATGACCTGACGAACCGGCGCGTTGCGGTAGACACGGCGGTCCTGTCCGATAGCGTCGTCGGGCAGGACGAACGCGGCGCACAGCAGAAGGATGAGAAGGGGCGAGAGGGAGAGAGGGGGAGAGGGGGACGTTAGCGTAAAAAAACTCTCCCTTTCTCTCAAATCAGTTCGGTACAAAGCGATACGTCTCGTCATCTATCTGTACAAAACGCCCGTCCAGGATCTTGCCCAGGTCGTTGAGGCTCTGGTCGATCTGGTCGAGGAGAATGCGCCCTGTCACGGGGTCGTCCGGCTCGGCGAGCGATGCGTCGAAGGAGATGGCGTAATGGTGCGCCAGTTCGTCGAGCACCTGACGGAGCGGGCGGCTTTCAACGATCATCTCGCGGCGGAGCCAGTCCAGGAATTCGCTGCTGTCGGCGGGGGCGGGTTGCATCAGCCGCCCATCCGGCATCGCCCCGCTGTGCTGGCCGGGCACCAGCTCGACGGCCTGCTTTGTGGCGAGGTGCTCAAACCGGATGCGCCCCTCTTCGAGGAACACCGCCGTCTGCGCGCCCCACGTGCTGACGTTAAACCGCGTGCCCAGCACGGCAATGCGAGCGTCTTCTGTTTCTACGGTGAAAGTGCGCGCTTCGTTCTTGGTGACCTCAAAAAAGCCTTCGCCTACGATCCGGTACCGGGCGGCCTCTTCGTCGAGGGCATAAAGCTGAGAATGCGGGCGCAACTGCACGACCGAGCCGTCGAGCGCGGTGTAGGTGACGATGGTGGTATCGGCGGAGGCCAGCAGCACGGGAGCCGGCGCGCGGTTCGTCAAAAGCCACCCCAACGCTACGAGCATAAGCACGCTCGCCGCTGCCGCCATCCACGTCCGCCGAGACAGCGAGCGGATCAGCCGCAGCGCCGGTCGAGGTTGGGCCGTCGCCGGAGCCTTAGTCATCTGCTGTTCGAGCGCCGCCCACACCCGATCTGCCGTGCCGGCGGGCGGCGCGGTGTCTTCGGGCGCCTGCTTGAGGGTCAACAGCGCCCGGTAGAACGAAGCGTCGTCGGACGGTTCGTCCCCGGTGGCGCGGTCGAGCGGCGCGTGCTCGTCGAGCCGGTTTCCGATGCGGCGTGCCATCGAAAAGTCCCTATCGTCTTCGGGAAGCATCGTATCGTCTTGCATAAGCACACCTGAACGTGTTGCCTGCACCGGGGGGCATCCCTGTGAAGCGGTGGAGCCTTCCGAAGCTGCTCCAACTCCGGAAGGCTATACTCGCCAGATTGGTTAAAGTTGTTGGCGGATCTATGGTGTTAGCGTGTTTTAGTGTTAGAGTGTTATGGTGTTATAGTTCTCTCAGATCAACCAACTAAAACACTATAGCACTATAACACTAAAACACTTTTAAAGCCTCATCCCCCGCCGGGACCGCCCGGACCGCCGTGGCCGAAGCGCCCGCCGCCTCGGCGGCCATGCCCCCGCATCCGTGAGGAGAGCGCCCGGTGGATCAGCACGATCTCCCACTGCGTGTCGTCGAGGATCGCTTGCAGCGACTCGTCGTGGGCGGCTTTCAGGTCTGAGATCGCAGCCTGAAAATCTTCGCAGCTAACGAGGTCGTCCTGGAACTGTTGGACGAGGGATTGCACCTCAGATTTGTGCGCATCTAGCAGCGCAAATACTTCGGCTTCGAGCGCGGCGTCCAGGCCGAGGGCTTCGCTCATGGCGGCGCGGTCGGCAGCGCGGCGGGCTTCGCGTTCGGCTTCGCGCTCCGCCTGGCGTTCGGCCCGGCAGGCTTCGATAGCGTCGCGCTGTTCGTCGGTCAAGAGCGTGTCGATCTCAGCTTTGAGGGCGTCGGCGAGGGCTTGCAGTTGCTCGCGGAAAGCTTCCTGCTCCAGCGAGCCGGCACGGCGTTCTTCGCGGAGGGCTTCAACCTGCGCGCGGAAGTCTTCCCGCAGCGCATCGACCGTCGTTTTTTGCTCGTCCGTCAGCACGTCGTCGAGGCAGCTTCCGCCGCCGTTGAAGCCGTAGCCGTGGCCGCCGAGGAAGCCTCCGGGCCTCGGCAGGCCGAAGCCGCCGGGACCTTCGCCCATGTCGCCAAAGCGGCCCGACGTGCAGATATCGCCCCGATCTTGCGTAGTCCGGTCGAAGAGTTCTTGCTTTTGCTCGTCGGTGAGCGAGGCTTGCAACTCGGCGGCGAGCGTCCACAGGAAGCCCGGTTCATGTTCCTGTCCTTCGTGGCGGTTTCTGACGTCCTGCACGTCGTCTTGCTGCTCCGAGGAGAGGTTCAGCGTTTGCGTCAGATCGGCCTCCAGCGCATCGGCTGCCACGGCGGCCAGTTCCTGTTCTGCGTCGGGGGCGGTACTGCTATCACAGGCGGCCAGCGTAATCATGAGCATCGCCAGCACAGACGCCGTTAGAAGTCGAGGGGTACGTCGTTTCATCATCATCTCGATTCAGGTGAAAGTGAGCACGGTGGCCGGCGCAGGCGGTGTCCTGCCCGGCTACGGCTCATACACATCATCGTTGATATCACCCCTATGCCGGATTCAGAATTATTTTTTGTGAGATGTTTTTTAGTTGCCTTTATCTATAGAAAAGGATATATAAATATGGAACCCCTGGTCACGGAGCGGCCCTGGTCACGTTCAGCTTCGGCACCACTTGCAAGGATGGCCCGCGCCTGGTAGAATGGGGCGTCGATGGCGATACCCTGGGCAAGGCGGAGTTCTATGATCAGTTTAGCGCGCAATTCGTCTGGAGGCTCATCAATATCATCACCCTTCTCGCCGGTACTCGGCCAGCGCTTTGCGGATGGCTTTGAGGGCGTGACCCATCTGGTTTTCGATAGTTTTGATGCTCACGTCGAGTGCTTCGGCGGCTTCGCGGTAGGTCAGTTCTTGTAAAAAACACAGTTCGAAAACGGCCCGGCGGCGCTCCGGTAAGGCCTCTATGGCGGCGCGCAGCGATTGCTGCATCAGGGCATAGCCGGCGTCGTGGTCGGGGGCGGTGGGCGAGGCCGGCTCGTTCATCGCCGTGGGATCGACGAAGCGGGCGGTGTCGCGGAAGTGGTTGAGCGCGCGGGTGTAGCAGATTTTGAACAAGAGCGCGCGGAGCGATTTCTGCTCGTCGATGTCCTGGCGGCGTTCCCAGATCGTCAGGAAGGCGTTTTGGATGAGATCTTCGCAGACGGCGCCGGAGAGGCCGCGCCGCCGCAGGTAGCCGTAGAGCACGTCGTGATGTCGCTCGAAAAACGCTTTGAAAGCCGCCTCGTCGCCGCCTTTGATACGGCGGGCGAGGGCAGAGTCGTCGAGGGCGGTAATGTTCGTGATTGCAAACAAAAACACGGCATCAGCGGAGGGTGCGATCCGCGAATTTACGAAAGCCGCCCGAAATGTCTTGAGGTGCCCTGGTGAATTAATAGAGGGTTGGTTGTAATTCGAGAGCCTCTATGCGTTGAAAAGGGCTTTGTACTGCGTCTTGCGTACTGCGTATTGGGGGGGCTTACGCAATATGAAGTACGCAGTACGCAAGACGAATCACTTCTGACGGCCAAAGCGCGGCAGGAGGCGTCCGGTGCGTTTCATGTAGGCCCGGTAGGTGTCGCCGAAGTGGTCGAGCATCATCTGTTCTTCGCGGGGGGCGCGGTAGAGGTACAGCGGCAGCATCGTAAGGAGCATCGACGGCCCGGCGATCCAGTTCCAGAGCAGCAAGACCTGGGCGAGGCCCCAGAGGAAGTGCGCCGCGTACATCGGATGCCGGATGTGGCGGAAGACACCGCCGGTGACGAGCGCGTGTTCGTCGCGCAGTTGCAGCGTCGGCGTCCAGTTGCGGCCCAACGCCACGTGCGAGCGCCAGAGCAACCACAACGCAGCGGCAAAGACAACCGCCCCCAGCCAGCCGGCCCAATCCGGCAGGTGATAATCGGCAAAGCCGAGCCAGCCGCTGAAGACGTAGAGCATCGGCAGCACGAACAGACCCATCGACGAAAGAGCCATCAGGAGCAGGTCGGTCTTCGTCTTGCGGTCGGCAGCGACGGGCGCGTTTTTATAGGGTTTCGTGTAGATCCCCCGGATCACCGAACCGGCGATCAAACCGACGAGATAGGCTATTTTAAACATGGAAGATAGGGTAAATAGCAAATGGGCAAATGGGAAAATGGCAAAGTGCAAACGGTAAATAGTGCTTTATTTGCTCATTTGCCTATTTGCCTATTTGTCTCATAACACATTAAGGCGGGAGGTCCGGTCGGCATCTACCCAGACTTTGACCTTGGCCGTCCCGTTACAGCGCGGGCAATCCCAGCCTCCCTGACCCTGGCAGCAGGAGCATTCGCGCGTGTGCTCATGATCGACGTTGACGTACCCGCCCCCTTTGCACGTCAGGCACATAATCCAGCCGCCGTTGCATTTGGGGCAATCATCTTCCATGTATGGCATAGGCTTTTTTTGATGAATCTAAGCGCCCGGTATGTTGCCAACGACACACGTCTCCCTCTCTATTCAGGTATTAACCCTTTTTGCGCATCGGTGTTGTGGATGATTTGCTGTTGCGATTGTAGGGGAAAAGTAGCAAGGTGAGGTAGTGAAATTCCTCGCAGGGGAGGGGTGATTTTTAATTTTAGATTTTGGACCCAAAATCTAAAATTAAAACGAGAGTTCTACGCTGGACGTTACGGCTTTTACGCATCCGTTTCTCTCAGCACACCGAGCGCCTGCCGGTAGACCTCATAGTCGTCCGGAGAGAAGAGGATGAAGCGGACCTCGTCGAAGGTCTCCGGATGCCTGCGGGCGGCCTCGGCGACGGTGCCGAGCGCGATAGGCGCTGCCTGATCGATAGGAAAGCCGAAGATGCCGGTGCTGATGGCCGGGAAGGCGACCGTCCGCAGGCCGTGTTGCCGGGCTTGCTCCATCGAGTTGCGGTAGGCGTCGGCCAGCAGGCCGTGTTCGTTCCGGTCTCCGCCGTGCCAGACAGGGCCGACCGTGTGAATGACGTGCCGCGCCGGCAACGCGCCCCCGGTAGTGACGACGGCCTGGCCGGTGGGAAGCCCGTTGGGATACTGATCGCGCCGGATGATTTTGCAGGCTTCGAGGATAGCCGGCCCGCCGCGCCGGTGGATGGCGCCGTCTACACCGCCGCCGCCCATCAAGCCCGAATTCGCCGCATTGACGATGGCGTCGACGGCTTCGTTCGTGATGTCGCCCTGCACCAGACGAAGCGTCACGCCGCTGATCTCTCGCGTCATGGGTTGATTTGTTCTTGGTTTTTCGATCTTTGTTCTTGGTTTAGCGGGCGTACTGTGCTAGAATGCCTGAAAATACGCAATCTCCCATACGGATTGTTGTGTGCTTGCAGAAAAGTGGCTTCAGTGGAACTTGGAGGGTTCGCAGGGCCGTTGAAGAGAAAAACGCGAGAGGTGGTTATGCAGACAGAACCCATCACCATCAATGTCAGCCCCAGAGCAGCCAGGGCGTTCAGGAACGCATCTCCGGCTACGCAACGGCATATTCAAGACCTTTTAGAGTTCGCGCTGATGAAGGATGAAGAGTTAGACGAAGCCGCATTCAGAGCGGCTACCGAAGCACTGGAACGCACCGTGGATGAGATGGGCAAGATGGTCCGTGAACGCGGCCTCACCGATGAAAAACTAGATGAAATTCTGAATGCCCCGAAAGCGTAAGAAGCGTTTCGTCTTGAGATTGCCGAAGAGATAACAGCCTGCAAAGACCCCGATGATGACATATTTTTGGAAGTGGCTGTGAGTGGGAAGGCAGATTGTATCGTCACCCGCAACACGGAGGATTTTCCAACAGAACAGTTTCGCGGGATTCCCATTCTGACTCCAAGGCAGTTTTTAGAGCATAAGAAAT
This sequence comes from Rhodothermales bacterium, assembly GCA_028278205.1. Lineage (GTDB taxonomy): Bacteria > Bacteroidota > Rhodothermia > Rhodothermales > Bin80 > JANQES01. Next base: position 80,490 of record JANQES010000039.1, on the reverse strand, counting down.
GGTGATCCCGGTTTCTAATCGCACACGCCGTCGTTCATGCCGGAACTCGCACACTTTCTCATCCTCTTCGGCGTCGGGCTTTTGGCCGGCACGATCAACGTGATGGCCGGCGGCGGCTCGACGCTCACGCTGCCGACGCTCATCTTCCTCGGCCTCGACGCCGCCACGGCCAACGGCACCAACCGTGTGGCCATCGCCCTGCAAAATATCTTCGCCACGCTCTCGTTTCGTCAGGAGAAGGTGAGCCGGTTCCGGCAGAGCCTCACCTTTGCGTTGTGGGCGATGCCAGGGGCTATAGCCGGCGCCATCGTGGCCGTGCGCATCAGCGATGCGTGGTTTCAGCGCATCCTCGGCATCGTCATGATCGTCATCGTGATTTCGATGATGCTCCCCCGGCGGGGCGGTAAAGAGACCACGCCCGAAGGCATCAAATCGTGGTGGGTCTACCCGGCGTTGTTCGGCATCGGGTTCTACGGCGGCTTTATTCAGATGGGCGTCGGGTTTTTGTTCATGGCGGCGTTTTATCACCTGCTCAGGATGAACCTCGTCTTCGTCAACATGCACAAGGTGGTGGTCATTTTACTTTACACCGGCCCGACGTTGCTCGTCTTTGCGTTGAGCGGAAACGTCGATTGGGCGCTGGGCCTGAGCCTGGCTGCCGGCAACGCCCTGGGCGCCTGGTGGGCCGCCAAACTCGCCGTCCGCAAAGGCGAAAAGTTCATCCGCTACGTGCTGATCGTGGCGGTGCTGATTATGGCGGCGAAGATTCTGGGGGTGTTTTAGGGGGGGCAGGACCGTGTTTTGTGGTATGATCGAGGATGGCACGTTGGCTTTAGCTTGGCGCAGGTCACTGGTCACTGGTCATTGGTCACTAGTCACTAGTCCATTGTTAGAAACCAGTGACTGATGACCAGTGACCAGTGACCCACGCCAACGGCAGCGCAAGGTGAGACATCAAGAAAGACGGCAAAACGTTTCTTGCCTGCTGAAAAACCCTGACAGTTTCTTAATGCAGACGCTTTTGTTTCATCCTTGCATCTTGGTGGGTTCAATTGTTAAGTTTGTGTCAAGAACCCCTCAGAAGTACAGGTCTTTCTTGCAACCTGTTCTTCAGCTTTTGTTCAGGCTCACCCATTTCTCGTGATTGACCCGTGTTGTTGCCCAGGGTCGATCTGAGCCTCTTTTTTTTGGTAGAATAGCGTAAAAAACGGCCTTTTGGGTTCTGTTCATTGTGGATTGGTTCCCCCGATCCCACCTTCTAAAACCGTTGCAAGAGAAGCGCGAGCGTCTTCGCTGAACCAGCATCACCCAGGACCGGCAGCCGAAGCCCCTTTTTGAGGTATTGACACCCCGTTTATAGAGCACGCTGAGGGCTCTTAGCCACGAGCCCCTGGCCCCCGATCCACCCGCCAAGACCCCCGGTACTATGGCAAAAAAGAAGAAAAAGAAACAACCCTCGCGCTACGAACGGGTCGTCCAGATCCTCGATGCCGCGCAGGGGGACAACATCCCGGATTATCAGGGCAACCGCGCTTTCTGGAAGGACTACGACCTGTTGATGCATGTGCGTCTCTACGGTCAGCGCATGATCGCCCCCGGCCCGCACGACCACGATCACGGTCACGACCACGGCAGCGGTAGTTGCTGCAGCACCACCGCGCCGGCAAGCGAAGACGACGGCGGAAGCTGTTGCAGTTCCTCCTCGACGGAAAGCAGCGCTGCGCCGGGGTCGAGCGCCGGATCTGCCGGAGCGCTGGCCGACCAGCCCGGCTCGGCCACCAACCGGGTGGACCTCAACCCGCACGCCGCGCCCGTCGACCCGTTCTGCTGGCCCACTGGCGGCCCCGGCAAAGGCGACCCCGGCGGCAACGGCTCGCCTTCGGGCGGCACGAAGCGGAGCGACCGCTCCGGGCTGATCATCGGCCTGCGGGGGCAGTATCCGTTCGATGGCAGCAACTTCCCGCCGTTGCTCTGGAACGCCGCCCACAAGGTCTCTGAGTCCGACATCGCCTTCATTGCCGACTGGATCGACGCGGGCTGTCCACGCGCCGAGGACGATGCGGCAGCGCCGGAAAAGGTGAGGGCAGCGGTGAAGGTCAACGACATGCTTGCTCTGGCGCGGGGCGATATGCTGCACAAGGTGTCGGCGCAACCCGTCAGCCAGGATACCAAAAAGGAGAAGGGCCTCTACCAGCGCCGCGAGGTGAGCACCTACACCAGGGCCGAACTCGACCGGCTGCGCGAGGCCCTCGAATGCATGTATCAGTTTAACAAGTTCTGGCAAGACGAGCGCAGCTTCGACTTCTGGGGGCGCATCCACACCAACTCGTGCCAGCATGGCTGGGAGCAGTTCCTGCCCTGGCACCGCCTCTACCTCTATTTCTTCGAACAAACCCTCCAGGACTTCGACGACGACATCACCCTCCCGTACTGGTCCTGGAGCGATTACGCCGACGCCAACAAAGGCACCTATCAGACCACCATCCTCGACATCGGCATCATCCCGGAAGCTTACCGTTGCTGGCTCACCAACGACGGCGTTGATAGGCTGGCTAAAACCGGGTTGTTTTCCAACAAAGACATCAGCAACCTGAAGAAGACCGTCGGCAACACGTACAATTCCGGCTTGCGCTTTCTCAAAGCAGCGAAAATCGACTACGAGGTCGAGCAGGTCAGTGGCGGGCCGTATGAGTGGACGCCCAAGGTGCGCGCCGTCTACGACGAACTCTCGCTCACCAACGCCCTCTGGTTTCCCAACCGATGGCCCGGCTCGGTGGGATCGGCCACGCACTATCCCAACAAAACCGATATCGACGTCATCCTGGCCGTCAACAACTGGGCTGATTTTGGCGGGGGGCCGGAAGACGACCACCACTTCGGCGCGCTCGAAGAGGTGCACAACGGCATGCACAACTTCGCAGGCGGCAAGAACGCCTTCTTCAAAGGAGACGACACCCAGAACGAGGAAAACCCGAAATACGGCTGGATGACCGATAACCGCGTCACCGCCTTCGATCCCATTTTCTGGGCGCACCACAGCAACGTAGACCGGCTCTGGGCGCGGTGGCAGGAACTGCACCCCGGCGTCAACCCGGAAGACCTCGACGGCGCGCTGCCGCCGTGGTCGCTCACGGTCAAAGACACGCTCAGCATCAAGAAACTCGGCTATGAATACATGCGCGATTCGTATCACTACCCGGTCGAGACCAACAACGGCATTTTGCGTTTTGATGCCGAGTTGGCCGGCGTCCGCAGCAGCGTGCTCGACACGCACCGCAAGGCCGAGGTGCGCATCCACCGGGTGCGGCGCGGCAACCTGACCAACGCCAGCATCCGGGTCTTCCTCAATCAGCCCGGCGCCACCGCAGACACCCCCGTCGTCGATAACGAACATTACGTCGGGCAGGTGTCTACCTTCCACGGCACGTGCTACGGTGGCCCCGGCCACTGCGACCTTCCGCTGCCTCGCTCACGCGGCTTCGACAAGCGGCGGCTGCATCACCACGAACCGCGCAACTTCCGGGTCGATGCCACCGAGGCCGTCCAGCGCATGCTGGCCAAAGGCGAAGATGATCTCTGCGTGCAACTGGTGGTTGTAGACATCGACGGCACGCCCAAGGACGACGCGGTCTACATCGACGGCGTTTCGCTCAATTTCTTCGATTAAGCAGGAGCAACGATCATGGCGATTTTCAAGATACATCCCGGCATCGGTATTGCCCGGCTGGGCAATACTGATGAGTTCTACCTCGCGCCGGAGCAGTTGGGGGCGCTGCCCATCGAATGCGACGATCAGGGGCGCGAGAAAACCGCGAAAGGCGGCGAACCTGTCCGCGTCCAGAATTTCAAGGAAAGCGGGGATCTGAGCAAGATCAAACGGCAAGGCGCCCGCTTTCGCGTTTTTGCGTATGACGACGAAAACGACCCCGACGGGCGCGAGATCAAGATCGGCGATACGTTCACCTTCGAACTCGAAACTACCACGACCGGGCGCACGCTGGTCGAGGGCCGGGTGAAGGACGTGCAGTGGACCGTCCATCTGGCGAACAAGAAGTCGTCCTGGTACGATTATCAGGAGACCGATGGGATGCACGGCTACAGCAGCTCGCACCCGCTGCGCAACCCGACCGTGACGCAGCCCGATCTGCGGCGTCAACTGATCACCGACCCCGGCCCGCAGACGGTTTCGCTGGCCAGCCCGAACGCCTCGTTTGCCAAAGGCGAGAACCCCGGCTATCCCCAGACCTTCCCTCCGGAGACCATCCTGCCCAACCCCATCACCACGCTCGGCGACCTCATCGTCAATGAGCAGAATAAGAACATCCGGCTGATCGTGCTCGGCGGGCAGGGCAACTCCGGATCCACCAACACGCCCTACATCTCCAGCTATACCAACAACGACGGCTGGTTCGATGACATCTCCGACGGCCCGGTGACTGCCGTCATCGAGTATGACTACGACTTCAGCTATACCACCCAGGATGAAGACGGCAACGTCGTAGAAGTCACCGAATGCCGGACGGGCACGATGGAGGTGAACGTGCCGGCGTGGGTGGTGGTGGGCTATCCGCGCTACGTGCCGGAAATCCCGGACATGATCACGCTCGACGAGGTGATCTACGACCTCTCGGTGCGCAACTTTGCCTATGAGCCGAGGCTCTTCGGCGTACCGCCCTACGACAAGGCCGGCAACAGCCCCAAAACCGAAGAGGACTTCCGCCTCTGGCGCAACGAGGCGCAGTATAACCCGGACTATTATCCCAAGTTCTACAAAGAGATCTGGCCCATCCTACTGCGCCCCGACCTCTACCGGAACCTGTTCGATTTCGATTTCTTCGCCGGCGGCGATCCGCACAACACCGGCACCGGCGGCAACCTCGACGAAGAAGCCCTCTCGATGCCACCCATGCACGGCGAGGATCCCAACTTTCAGCATCGCCAGTTCATCTACAAGATCCTGCGCCAGCCCGGCCAGGAGAATCTGTACACGGCGGAGGTCGTCAGCCGCGCCATCCCCGATTACCATCCCCGCCTGATGCCGATGCTCGCGGGCAACAACCCGATTTCGAACACCTCGCCGGAGAAATTCCTTCGCCTGACCGATACGCAACTGTTCCTCCTGGGGCAGTGGGCCAGGGGCAAGTTCGTCAATGAATGCATCGAGTGGGGAGAGGACGACCCGAATTGCAAAACGCCGTGGAAACGCCCCGCCGTCACCGGCTCGCAGATCGACCGGGGGGTGCTGGGCAATATGCTCGGCGGGGCGTTTTGTCCGGGGGGTGAACTCGGGTGGATCGTGCTCAACACGGCGATTTACAGCGGGCCGTATCGGTTCAGGCACACCACCTACACGGCCGGAGCGCTCAGCCTCCCGGCGGTCATCGCCGATCAGGACGGCAGCCCGGCAGCCAACCTCGCCGCCGGGCTCGAACCGGGCGACCTGACCAAGTACATCGGTATTCCCTGGCAGGCTGACTTCCACGAGTGCAGCTATCAGACCATCAACATCACCTACGAGGGCTGGAACAAAATCTACCCCGACTCGACCGGCGACCCGGTGCAGCAGGAGATCGCCGACAATATCCCCTGGTGGCCGGCCCACCGCCCAACGGTTGTGCTGGCATCGGTGCAAGGGCCGCAGGTCTACTGGGCCTCCGGCATCCCGGACAACAACGCGGGCGATCTGGAGATGGTCACGGCCTGGAAAGACCTGGGCTTCATCAAGTACGTCACCAAAGAGGTGGAAAGCAGCATTGTGGAGAAGATCGACGGCAAGTGCAAGAAGAAGGTGCTGGGCACATCGACCGTGTCGGCGTACTCGCAGGTCGAGCGCAACGACGCGGCTCTCGGCCCGCCCGTGCGCCCTGGCAGCGGGATCCTGGGCGAAGTCACCAAAAGCGCCGACCGGCGGCAATAAACGCGCGAAATCATGAATACCGTACCTGACCTGCTGGTGGGCACCTGGACCTACCGCAGCTTTCTGAGCAACACCGACGTCAACGCAGACTTCGACTCGCTCGAATTCGGCGCCGGCAACATTCGCATCGACGCCGGGCCGATGCAGACCTTCGAAGGCCTCATCTACGGCGACGGCTGGAGCCTCGACCTCAAGGGCTCGATCACCTACGGCGACCCGTTTACGGTGCGCTTTCAGGGCAAAGGGGTCGTCGGTGGGGCGGAGTGGATCTACGATTACATCGGCTACGTGGTGAAGGAATGGCCCAACGGCGTCAATCAGGTGCCGGCCATCGTCGGGTCGATTGTGCGGACGATCCCGCACCCGACCGGCCCCAACGGCAAATCGACAGCACCCGCCGGGTTCGTCGCCCAATGGATCGCGGTGAAGCAGGATGAATAATTCCTGTGTCGGATACGAGATACGGGATGCGGGATCCGAGATGCGAGATGGCTGATATCCCGTATCGATTGTGTCTTGCGTAATACCAATCGTACAATGATATAGTGCATTAAAAAGTCATTCCCGCGAAGGCGGGAACCCATCCAGGTGCCTGGGGATACCGCCAATCCTTGAAACCTGGATGGGTCCCTGCCTGCGCAGGGATGACTTTAAAAAGGGGTTGTTGCTATGAACGCCTGCCTTATGCACTAACTCGAAGTTGATCTGGTATTACATCCGTAAATAAATGAATCTTGACGCGGATGGAAGCCTTCGACGTGGTGATTCTCGGCGGCGGGGTGGCCGGGTGCGCGACGGCGCTCTCGCTCAAGCAGCACGACCCGGCGCTCTCGGTAGCGATCCTCGAACGTGGCACGTTTGATCCGGATCAGCCGCGCATTGGCGAGACGTTGCCGCCGCACACGCTGGCGTTGTTTCAGCAACTCGGCCTGGGCGCGCGGCTGAAGGATCAGAACTACGTGCCTGCCTACGGCACCTGCGCTGTCTGGGGCACGCCGGATCTCCATCACAACGAGTTTTTTTTCAGCCCCTCCGGCTACGGCTGGCATCTGGACCGGCAGGCGTTCGACGCGTGGCTGGCGCAGGAGGCCGCCGGACGGGGCGCTGTTCTCTTGACGGAAACGCGCCTCATGGATCACCAACGAACCCCTGACGGGTGGACGCTCACGGTGCAACAAGCCGGTGAGGCACGGCCCCTGAAGAGCCGTTTCATGGTCGATGCGACGGGGCGGCTGGCTGTCTTCGCCCGGCAGCAAGGCGCGCAAAAGCGCGTGTTCGATCAACTGGTGGCGTTTTACCGCTTTTTGACATTCGACACACCGCCGGACGATACCGCCACGCTGGTCGAGGCGGCGCCGGAGGGGTGGTGGTATTCGGCGCTGCTGCCCGGCGGGCGTGTCGTTGCCGCGCTGATGACCGACGCCGACCTCGCCCGCGCGCATCGCCTGCGTGAGCCGGAGGGCTGGGAGGCCTGGCTCGATCAGACGCAGCACACCCGGATGCGTCTCGCCGGTGCTGCCGAGGTCACGGCTCCGCTGGTGGCTCCGGCCCATTCGCAGCGGCTCGATCCGCCCTGCGGTGACCGCTGGCTGGCCGCCGGCGACGCGGCTTCCACCTTCGATCCGCTCTCGTCACTGGGCATCTTCAAGGCGCTTCGTACGGGCATCTTCGCCTCTTACGCCATCCTCGATCACTTCAAAGGCGAGGCGCGCGGCCTGACGAAATACGCCCGGATCGTCGAAACCTCCTACCGCGCCTACCTCGACACACGAGGCCAGTACTACCGCCAGGAACAGCGTTGGCCGGAGGCGACGTTCTGGCAGCGTCGCCATCAGCCCCTCACCGCCGATTTACCGGAGACGGCCCTGCAGGAAGCCTGAAGGTCGGTTTCTGAATTGCGGATATCAGAATCCGGTTGATTACCTGCGGCTACATCTTTTTAAATGAGAAATGTAGCCATGGGTCACTTCGATTTTTGTAGCCCCGTAGGGGCGACCTGTTTGTAGAAAAACGGCCCTTTCCTAAAAATGAGCCCCGTAGGGGCGACCTGTTCAAAGCCGATGTGGCGGATTCTTTTGAACAGGCCGCTCCGGAGCCTGCCCCCTGATTCTCCCGCGAAGGCGGGAGGAAGGCGGGGGGAGCTTTTTGTTTTTTAATGGCTTTGTGCTACAAACAGTTCGCCCCTACGGGGCTGCAAAATTCGGGATGACTCATGTTTTTTCATAATGGATTTACTCGTATCAACCATCATCCGCATCCATATACGCCCGCAGCTTCTCCATCGGCTCCGGCGGTGTGGCGAGGCTGACGGTGGTGAAGACGATGACGTTGGCGATCAGGCCGTAGATGCCTTCGTGCAGCGGGAAGGGCCGCAGGTCGGGCGCCACGAGGAAGAGCGTGTTGACGACGAGCCCGGCGACGAGCCCGGCCAGCGCTCCGGCGCCCGTGGCGCGCGGCCAGTAGAAGGCGGCAAACATCAGCGGGAAGATTTGCGCCACGCCGCCGTAGGAGCCCAGCAGCAACGCCACCAGCGACACCTCCGAGACCACGGCGAAGTAATACGCCACCAGCCCGATGAAAACGACCAGCATCCGGATCAGGCGGCGCTCGGTCCGGTCGTCGATTTTTTCGTAGAGGAACGGCGTCAGGCCGTCGCGCACGCCGATGGAGGCGGCTGCGTGCAGCAAGGCATCGCCGGTAGACATCGAGGCGGCCAGCGTCCCGGCGCAGACCAGGCCTACGAGGACGGGCGAGAGATCGATCTGCGTGAGGATGTAGGGCACGATGGTGTCGGCGGGGGCGACGTTGGGGAAAGCCAGGATCCCCGCGAAACCGATCAGCAGGATGGGCACGAGGAAGAGTTGGAACGTTGGGTAGAGCACGACGGTCAGGCGCAGGGCTTTCTCGCTTTTGGCGGCGTAGCTTTTCATAAACAGATGCGGCCACATCGACAGACCCAGCGCCGAGACGACGACCGCCGAGCTAAAAGCCCACCAGTTCCACGGTGCGCCCGATGCATCGAGCCCCGGGGCCTGAAGCATCGCGCCGAGGTCGCGCGCGTCGATCTGCTCGAACATGGCGCCGACGCCGCCGTAGAGCTTGTAGGGCAGATATAAGCCCAAAAACCACGCGATCACCAGCATAAAGACGCCCTGAAACGTGTTCGTCCAGCCGACGCCCATCACGCCGCTGGTCAGGACGTAGACGAGCACGACGCCGTAGGTGATCAGCGCGCCGGCCCATTCGGGGATCCGGCCTTCGGAGATCACCGAGAGGATGTAGCTGGCGCCTTTCATCTGAAGCGTCAGGTAGGGAATGAACACGATGACGCTCAGCACCGCCAGCACCACACCCAGCGACCTGTTGCCGTAGCGATGCACCAGCAACTCGGCCTGGGTCACGAAATTGAAGCGCGCGCCCAGCCGCCGGGTGCGCGGCCCGATGAAGTAGAGCGGCACCATCCCCACGACGCCGTAAGCCAGGATGTAGAAAGCCGCTGCCCCCCGCGAATAGGCCCATCCCGGCCCGCCCAGAAACGCAAACGACGAAAAGACCGACGCGCCGAGCACGAAGTAAAGCACCAGCACGTTCATCGTCCGGTCCGCAGCCACATAACCGGCCACGCTGTTCGAGACGGTGCGTCCCGAGAGCACGCCCATCAACAGCGTCGCGACCAGATACCCGCCGCAAATCAACACGATGACCAGCCAGGTTTCCAATTTTGGATTTTAGATTTTGGATTTTGGATTGGGGCGATTTTTCTGGCGTTTTCCCGGAGGCGCGCGGCGTGTTGTGCCCTCACTCAGATCGATACAACCAGATCAACGCCGCCATCATCACCGCCAGCCAGAGCACGATCCAGGCCAGCGACAGCGGCAGGCCCAGAATCAGCGGGAAGGCTCCAGAAAACACCGGGTAGATCGGCCAGGTGAGCGCCAGCGCCGTCACGAGCAGGATCGCCACGAAGATGAGGCGCCGGCGCCGGCGTTCCGGCGGGGTGTTGGGCGGGAAGAGGACGAGGCCCTTCGGGATGGTCTTCGGCTCAGACATAGCAGTGGGGGCGGTTTAGGGATGCCGTCAAGCCTACGATCTACGCAGCGAAATCGCAAGATGGCAAACGCTATTCCCTATATTCCCACTCCACAATCCAAAATCCAAAATCGCAAATCCAAAATCCCCAGTGCCTTTTATCATCGAAATCAAAGCGCGTTGTGCGCAGCAGGACAGGATCCGGGCGTTGCTTCAAGAGCGGTCGGCCCGGTTCGTCGGCGAAGATCATCAGATAGACACCTACTTCCGGGTGCCGCGCGGGCGGCTGAAGCTGCGCGAAGGCACCATCGAACGGTCGCTGATCTTTTACGAACGCGCCGACCAGCAGGGGCCGAAGGCGTCGAACGTGACGTTGTACAGGCCGGGGCCGGGCGAAGGGCTCAAAGAGGTGCTGGCGCAGGCGCTGGGCGTGCTCGTGGTCGTCGATAAACGACGCGAGATTTACTTTATCGACAACGTCAAATTTCACCTCGACCGCGTCGAAGGGCTGGGCACGTTTGCCGAGATCGAAGCCATCGACGAAGACGGCACCATCGGCGAAGCCCATCTCCGCGAACAATGCGAGCACTACCTCGCGCTCTTCGAAATAGCCGAAGAAGACCTCGTGCGAGTATCGTATAGTGATATGTTGCTTAATGAATTTTGACGCAGTCAAAATTCATGCTGCGTAGCGCGGAAACGTCACGGCGAAGCTGCTGCCCTCGCCCTGGCGGCTTTCGACGGTGATCGTGCCCTGCATCCGCTCGACGAGTTGCTTGGTGATCTGGAGGCCGAGGCCGCTGCCTTCGTGCGACCGCGAAAGCCCGGTCGATTCCTGGCGGAATTCTTCGAAGATCGATGGCAGAAACTCCTGGCTGATGCCGCGCCCGGTGTCGCGCACGTTGACCGTGACGTGGTCGGTGTCGGCATTGACTTCGAGCACGACGCCGCCTTCGTCGGTAAACTTGAGGGCATTTTCGACGAGGTTGTTCAAAACGCGGATCAGCAGCGCGCGGTCGAGGCGGGCGTAGGCTTCGGGGACGTGCGTTTCGAGTTCGAGCGTCAGGCCCTTGGCGCGGGTCTGCGGCAGAAAGACCGAGACCGTCTCGCGGGCTATTTCCGGGACGTTGAGCACGTCGGCGCGCATCTCTATCGCGCCCGATTCCAGCCGCGCATAGTCGAGCACGTCGTTGAGCGTGGCGAGCAGGCGTTTGCCGGCCTTGCTGACGTGTTGGATCAGGTATTGATGTTCGTCTTCGAGTTCACCCGCGAGGATGTCGGAGAAGCCGATGATGCTCGTCAGCGGCGTGCGGATTTCGTGGCTCATGTTGGTCAGGAAGGCCTCCTTGAGCCGCGCCATCTCTTCGGCCCGCTCTTTGGCGGCAATCAGATCGGCTTCGAAGCGGCGTCGTTCGATGGCGATGCCGGCCAGGTAGGAGGCCATCTCGATGACCCGCAGCTCGACGGCGCTGGGCTCGCACACGGTGCGGTAATACATCGCGAACGTCCCCAGCACCTGGCCATCGCTCGAAAAGATGGGGGTAGACCAGCAGGCGCGGAGGCCGTGTTCGAGCGCCACTGCGCGGTAGGCCGTCCAGCGCACATCGACAGTGATGTCGGGGACGATGACGGTTTCGCCGAGGTGGGCGGCGACGCCGCACGAGACGGCCTTCGGGCCGATCAGCAGCCCGTCGAGGGCGCGCACGTAAGCCACCGGCAGATTGGGCGCGGCGCCGTGGCGCAGGCGCTGCGCGTCGTCCAACAATAAAATGGACGAGAGCATCTCGCCCGAGGCCAGATACTCGGTGAAGCGCGCCAGCGCATCGAGCACGCCGGGCAGCGGATGCCCTTCGGCGATCATCGCCAGCAGATGACGATACCCCACTTCCAGCGCTTCGGCGCGCTTGCGGTCTGTGATGTCGTGCAAGACGACCAGCACCAACTCTTCTGAAGCTTCGCTTTGCCGGTGTTGCATGGGCGAGATCCGGCATTCGAAGTGCCGCCGTTCGTCCTCGACCTGGAGCACGATTTCTTCGGCGATACTTTTCAGGGCGCTATGCTCCGGCCAGTTCAGATCCACCTCCTGCGTCAGCGCGTCGATGGGCTGGCCGATGATGCCCGAGGCCGTCTGGCCGAAGAGTTGCCGCGCCGCCTGGTTGAGATCGACCACGCGGTTCCGGGTGTCGAGCACGATGACGGCGTCGGGCATACTCTCGACGATGGCCGTCCGCGCTACCGGCATCAAATCCAACAATGAAGCCCGGAACAGGCCCCAGGTAAAGAAGACGCCGCTGATGGTGAAGGCCACCGGCGTCAGGTCGACGTGCCCGAACTGGCTCGGCGCAGCCAGAAAGACGACGTTCATCAGCAACGCGGCCACCACCCCGATGAGCATGAGCGTGGCTTGCTTGCGATAGAGCCGGGGGCTGTAGACGTGATCGATGAGGATCAGCAGCGCGCCCAGGCCGATCAGCCCGTAGCTATAGGCCGTGTGGATCCAGAACCAGGGGCCGTAGACGCGCGCGACGCTCGGCACCACGCCGGCCATGCTCAACGACGTGGCTTCGAACATCAGGCCGTGCAGCGGATTGCTGGCGACCATCGCCAGCGTGATGAGCGGCACGGCCATCAGCCCGGCTATCCGGCGGGGGGTCAGCCATTGCCGCCGCCCGGTGTAGGCCAGCGCAAACGTCAGCCACGCCACCGGAAGCGTCACAATAGCCACGTAGCGGACGTTGGCCAGCAGCACCTTCGGACCCAGACCGGCCACCAGCACTTGCAGGCTCGACACCAACGACCACGCCCCCGCCGTCAGGATGAGTGCGATGAAAGGGAGCGTGGCGGGCAGATCGCGCCGGGGCCAGGCATACCGCCCCACCAGCACTGCCACCAGAACAGAAATTAAAAAAGGCCATACGTAGCCCGTGTAATGCCAGCTCATCACGGCACTTCCCGTCGTCTGAATGCTAATGGCGACGGCTCTGCTTCGGACCCCTCCACCTCTTTTTTGCACACCACTCCACCGCAACGGCTGGAGCGTTTCTTAGATTCGTGTAGACGCTAGAGGGACCGAGAGGGAGACAGGGGGAAGGGAGACTCAGGTAGTCAAGAGCGAATAGTGATAGTGAATAGCTCCTGGCGAACGGTCGAGGAGAAAATCTCTTCTCCATTCGTCCTTATCCACGCGCTATTCGCCCTCTCCCTTTCTCCCTCTCAGTATCAAAGGCAACCATCCATCTGAGAAACGCTCCGGCCGTCCCGGAGGGGTGCAACACGGTACTACGTTGTCTCGGCTGCGGTCTTCGAGAGAATCAGAGGGTGGGGGACGCTCGACGCAGAGCCTTCGGGGGCACGCAGGCACGAGGCTATCAAGGTCAACTGATTCTTGAAAACGTGTGCAGCATTACACTACACCACCACAGTACAAAGAGCGTATGTTTGCAACTGTTACGAAAAAGAAAAGCGTACGCGCAATTGTTACAAACATAGAAAGTTGTTTTAAATCGCACAGCGATTTAAAATGGCACTTCATCCTCGACTTCGTCCGGGGCGCGTTCGTGGCGGAGGATCTGGATGCCTTTGGGCGAGAAGCCGAAGAGGTCTTCGGGCGAGAAGATCAGCCGGAAATGGTGCTCGCTAAAAAAGGGTTCGAACTTGCGGGCGAATTCGTCGAGGCGTTTGAGATAATAGGCGGTGTTTTCGTCCGGTCTGGCCGGATCCCATTCGCCGGCCAGGCGGCAGTTTTCGAACGAGGTGACGTTGGCCCCGGTGCCGGTGATGTAGTAGCTGATGCGGTCGCCTTTGCGGATGGACTGGCCGGTTTCTTGGGCCTGTTTGATAGCCAGTTCATACGAGGCGGCGCGGGTGCGTTTTGCAGCCTTCACGTCGGCCAGGTATTGCTCGACGGTGTCTTTGAGCGTCTCGGTGCGCGAGAAGATATGCACGTCTTCCCAGTCGTGCGCCAGGATGCGGTCGCGCGTCTGGAGGTAGAGGTCGTGCAGGCCCTGGACGTCTTCGTCCATCAGCCGCTCGATGGCCTTGCGCACAAACCGCCGCCCAAACCGCTCGATAGACCGCGAGACGAGCGACGAGCCTTTGAACTTGAGCGCGCCGCCGTAGGTGCGCAGGGCATAATTTTTCTTCTTGTACGAAAGCATCGTCCGAAACCGCCCATCGAACCCGATGCGAATGCCCTCCGGCATCTCCGCATTGAGCGTCTCGACGAACGCCCGCTCGGCCTCTTCGCCGCGCACGCCCTCGGGCGGCACAAACAGCACGCCGTCGGTATCCACCTCGATCACCAACCCACCCTCGCGGCGGATGACATGGATGATTTTGCGCAAGATCTTCTGCCCCGTCGCCGCCACCTTGTCGGCCTGGGCAAAGTCGTTGAAGGCGGCGAGGCTAAAGCCGAGGTTCCCGTAAAAACTTTGTCCGCACCAGTTGAATTTGCTGTTTCTGCCGCAGAGCAGCGTATGGTTGTCGGCCACTGTCACGCAGTAGATCATGCCGGAGAAATCCACGGAGCGGCGCTGTGCGGGTTTGATGGTTGGGTACAGGTTCTCCTGATCAATTATTAAGTCTCTTCTCCTTCCCAGGCTCCTGCGTGGGAATGCAGGAGAGGGACGCTCTGCGTCCCGGCCTCGGTTTGGGGGAACGCAGAGCGTTCCGTCCGGCATTCCCACGCAGGAGCGTGGGAACGAGGTTAAGAGGAGGTTTTCTTTGTCAGAACGTGAAAAGTCCCCTCTTGAGAGGGGTGCCCCGACGAAGGAGGGGCGGGGTGTATCAGCCGAGTTTGCTTCAACCACAAACGTACTCGACGCAGCAACAGCATCAGACATTCCGACAACCGGCAACGGGCGCAGCGGCGGTAGTCTCCGGAGATAATCATCCGCCAGCATATCCGCCGCCGTCTCCCATTCAAACGATGTGAATCCTTCAGTCTCGAACTTACTCGTCAAAAAACGATGATTCGACGTGACCAGATAATCGACGAAGGCCGTTTGAATTTCGACCATCGGCCCCTCGTAATGCTGGGCATAGGTCATCAGGACAGGTTTGATTTCGACTTCGAGTGATTCCGGGTTGATCGAATAAACCAGATCGCCGATTTCAACGTCTCGGATGTTTTTGATGCCGTCGATGGTAACGACATCCGTGTCTTCATCGAAACAATTGATCAGCACCTTGTACGACGATTGCCGCGCATCGAGTTCGCCTCGGATTTCGTCGGAGGCGGCCTGTTTCATCTGGCCTTTGGCCTCGAGGCGCAGATCCGTCAGGCGGCGCAGCAGGGCGGGGAACATGCCGAGGTTATCGCGGCTCGGCTTGATGCCGTAGTTGAGCATGATCGACGGATAGAGGCTCTCGACATCGGCATAGATGACCGGGCCGACGACGCCCGTGACGAAGACATCCGTGTAGCCGCCGACGGCCTGGCTGCCCCATTCGCTTTTGGGGATGGCATGGCGCTGCCGCAGGTACTCGCGCACGAAAAGCGCCTCGATCTTGGCTGCCGGGCCGGTGCGCGCCGCCTGGCCGTAGGGCATCGGCAGCATCTGCGTCAGGTAAAATGCCGAGCCCGACAGGTGGCGCGCCAGCCGCTCCGTCTCGATCACGTCGTCGAGGGCGTAGGCGAGCACGCGCGCCGGGTCTTCGCGCCAGACCCGCGAGATCTCGCCGCCGTCGATGTACGTCCGATCCTCGGGCGCGAAGCCGAAGTAGCGGGCTGCCTGCTTGAGGCTGTAGCCCGGCAGATCGCGCTTAAAAACATCGAAGCTCATCACCTGAAAAAACACATCCACCACGTGCCGCCCGGCGATCTCCAGCGCCGGGAAATCGATAACCCGCTCGGCGAAACGCATGCTCGACGGAAACGAACGCGGCACCGAGGCGTCGCGCCCGATGGCAAACGGCACGTTGAATCGCTCGCACCGCGTCATGATGTACGGAAAATCGAAAGCGAAGCCGTTATACGTCTCGATCACGTCGGGATCGCGCTCGCGGATCGCCAGGACGAGGTGATGCAGCAACTCGGCCTCGGCCTCGAACCCGACGCCGCCGGGCACCTCGACGTGGGGCGCCAGGTGGAGCAGCTTTTTCCACCCCCGGTTGTCGCAGAGCGAGACGATGATGATGGCATCTTGAGGCCGCGACGCGTTGGGAAAGCCGCCGTCGGTATAGGCTTCGATGTCGAGTTGCAGGCGGTGCAGGTCGTCGAAGGCCATGCCCTTGAAGCAGGTGCGGCCCGTCTGCATCAGGTATTGCTGCGCCGGATTGTTGATCAGATAAAGCTCATCGGGTCGTTTCTCGCGGCTCTCGGTAGCGCGCTCGACGTGGCGCACCGCATCCCAGTACGTCGCCCACGAACTGACGGCGACGAGGTACTGGTAATAATTCTCTCCGGCCAGCAAATTGAACTTAAACCGCTCCCTCGGAAAGCCGCGCAGCAGGTCGATGTCTGAGAGGAAGAAAAACGGATAGAACGGCTGATCCGTCTCCCGCACGCTGGCGCCGTCGTCGCTGCGGTGATAGATGCGCATGAGGCTTTGCCCGCCTCCGTCGAGGATCGGATGCACCGCGACGATGCGCTCGGCGGGGTCTTTGCCGAAGAGCGCGACGTCGGAAAAGGGGGCGGCGTGGCTAAGCGGGGCGATCATGCAAGATCAGCGGTCCGGTGCGAAACGAGGAGCGAGGAAACGTTATACCGGCGCGATGAAGCCGGGTTGCTCAGAAGGCTAGCGCTTGTTTTTCAGGAGTCTGTGGGGGATACTTCGAATGGTTGTGTCTTTAACAACGCCGCCCCTCCTCGATGAATCTCTATGATGCCTTCTTCGACGTGGCCCGGCAGCTACAGCAGCGGCAGATCGACTATGCTGTGGTTGGAGGCATTGCTCTGGCCTTTCACGACGTACCGCGCCTGACCAAGGACATCGATATTCTAATCAAGCCCGAGGATCTTGAGGCCGTCCAGCAGATCCTGGAAGAACTGGGCTATCACGCCTCGGCGCCGCCCTGGACGTTCCGGAAGACCCGTGTGACGCTCCATCGATTTCTAAGGGTTGAGGAACCGGCTTATGTGTTCATCGATATTCTGGTGGGGCACGAGGCGCATCATCAGGCTATCATCGAGCGCGCCCTGGAAGAACTCTGGGCCGACGGCACCGTCCGGTTCGCATCGAAAAAAGATCTGATCTGGATGAAACGTCAACGAGGCTCCGATCAGGATCAAGTAGACATTCGGAGGTTGGACCATGACGAAGGCTGAGCGCGTGATCTGGGAATTGAGCGATTTGTACGATTTTTATCTCAGGCTCGAACAATTGAAGCGGAAGAATCGAACCGGCGACGCGTCTTCGGCATCCTTCGAAGAGATCATCGAATCGGCGCGCGAAGAGTTTCGAGCCGGGAAAAAGCTATCGCTTGAGGAGATGAAGCGCGAGGTTTTGAAGTAGTTTCCGCCCAGATAATCTAGTTTCGTAAGTTGCCATGGCAAGGAAATATCAACTACCACCATTCTTGGAGGGTATTCAGACGCAGGAATCATATGAGAGGTGGCTGCATCGAAAGGCTATGGCTCATGTGAAACGGGATAGACGCAGGGGCAATCAAGACGCAAGGAATGCTCAATACAAGGTCGCTATTCATCAAGCCGTAATAGAGTCAAACGGCTTCGATGCCTATACAAATGAACAACTTGCCTGGTCGCTTCTGAGTCGGTACGATAACGAAGAGTCCAAAAAACATCGTAGGGAATACAAGAAGCGGTTTGCGCTTTTGCCTACAGTTGATCATGTAGGTGATGGTCTTGGGGCAGCAGACTTTAAGATTTGCGCCTGGAGAACCAATGATTGTAAGAACGACCTTTCCATCGTAGAGTTGATCGACTTTTGCCGAAAGCTGCTCAAGGCGCAGGAGAGCGGTACTTTAGATTCCTGAACTTCACCACCCCCCTCACCGCACCCGCGTCAGCGTCGTCGTATGCACCGATTGGCCGGAGGGCGTTGACACCGTCAGGCGGGCGACGTAGGTGCCGGAGGCGGTGTTGGAAGCGTTCCAGACGATGGTCTGGGTGCCTGCCGGGGCCGCGCCGTCGAAGAGCGTGGCGACGCGGCGGCCCAGGATATCGTAGATCTCCAGGCGGGCGTCGGCGGGTTGGGCGAGGCGGTAGGTGAGCGTCGTTTGCGTGGCGAACGGGTTGGGGTAGCCTGCTTCGAGCGCGATGGTCTCCGGCAGCGGCGTCTCGTCGTCGAGGGCGGTGGCTTTGTCCGGCACGTCGGAGAGGTCGAGCGTGAACATCGAGCGCCCGTGTGTGCCTGCCGCGAGGAAGCGCAGCGAGTCGTTCTCGAAGATCTTCATGTCGTAGACCGAGACGGCGGGCATGCCTCTGCCGAGGATTTCCCAGCTTTCGCCGCCGTTGATGCTCACAAACGCACCGATGTCGCTGCCGAGGTAGAGGTAGTCGGTGTTTGCCGGATCGACGGCGAAGGCGTTGACGGGCGCGTCGGGCAGGTTGGCGGTGATGTTTTCCCAGGTCCGCCCCTGGTTGCGGGTGCGGAAGACGTGCGGCTGCGGGTCGCGCCAGCGCAGGCCCGAATACGTCACGTACGCCGTGTTTTCATCCTCTGGATCGACGACGATGCGGGTGACCCAGCGAAAGGGAAGATCCCCGGTAATATCAGCCCAGGTGTCGCCGTAATTATCGGTGCCCCAGACCTTGCCGTCGTCGGTGCCCACGTAGATGACGTTCGGGTTGGTCGGCGCCACGGCAATCGTCGTGATCGTGCCGATGAGCGGGTAGCCGAGTTGGCGCGTCAGGTTGCCGCTGATGGGTTCCCAGGAGTCGGCGGCGTCGGTAGTGCGGTAGAGGCGCGTGGTGCCGTAATAGAGCACCCGCGAATCCGTCGGATCCATCACCACGGGCGTCGACCAGTTGTTGGGTTCGGAGTGCAAGATGCCGTTGGTCGCCGAGGTGGCCCGTCCGTTGACGATCTTGAAAAGCCCGCCGCGCTGTTGCTCGGCGTAGATGATGTTGGGGTTGTCGGGATCGACGATGACGTAGAAGCCGTCGCCGCCGAGGATGGTGCGCCAGCTTTCGCGGCTGAGGCTTTGCAAGGTGCCGTTATCCTGGGTGCCGCCGTAGAACTGCTCGGGGTTGGACGGGTCGAGGCCTATTTCGTAGAACTGCGTCACGGGCAGGCGGAAGACGCGCTGCCAGAGTTGGCCGCCGTCGTCCGAGAGCGCCAGCCCGCCGTCGTTGCCGTTGATGACAATCGAGGGCGTGGTGGGGTGGAAGGCCAGCGCATGATGATCCACGTGGGTGCCCGCCTGCCCTTGCCAGGTCGCCCCGCCGTCGAACGATTGCATGAACTGGAGGTCCATGACGTAGACGCGGTTGGGGTCGTTGGGCGCCACGCGGACCTGGCCGAAATACCAGCTAAAATTGGCGAAGCCGCTGCGCAAGTCGTTGTCCGGGTCGGCATCAATCCACGTCTCGCCGCCGTCGTCGGTGCGGTAGAAGCCTTGATAGGTGGTGCCGTCGTTATAGAGGGCATAGACCACGCCGGGCGCGTCGCGGCAGAGCGCCAGGCCGATGCGCCCTGCCGGTCCGCCGGGCAGGCCGTTGTCCGCGTCGAGGAGCGTCCACGTTTCGCCGCCGTCGGTGGATTTGTAGATGCCGCTGTGCGGGCCGCTGAGTTGCGCGCCGGTGACGCGCCGCACGCGCTGCCACGTCGCGGCAAAGAGCACGTCCGGCGAGTCGGGCCGCATCACCAGATCGATCACGCCGGTAGAGTCGTTGACGAAGAGCACCTTGTCCCACGTGGCGCCGCCGTCGAGGCTCCGGTAGACGCCGCGCTCCGGGTTCGGCGCGAAATACGAGCCGACTGCCGCCACAAAGACCCGCTCCGGATTGTCAGGATCGACGAGGATGCGCCCGATGCTTTCGGTGTTTTCCAGGCCCGAAAACGCCCACGTTTCGCCGCCGTCGGTCGATTTGTAGAGGCCCGTGCCGCCGAGGTTGTTGTGCCCGCCGTTGGCCTCGCCGGTGCCCACGTAGAGGGTTTGCGAATTAACCGGATCGACGGCGATGTCGCCGATGCTCAGCACGGGTTGATCGTCGAAGATAGGAACCCACGTCTGCCCGCTGTCGGTCGATTTAAACACGCCGCCGGTGGAGGCGGCGGCATAGGCCGTCGTCGGGTTGATTGGATCGAAAGCCACGTCAGAAATACGACCGCCGATGTTGGACGGCCCGACGAGTTCCCACGTGCCGAACGTGGCGGTCTTGGCCGCCGCGCGCAGCGTCTGCGTCTGGACGAACGCCCGGCGGTAGGCGTCGGCGTCGGCCTGGAAGTGGGGGAAGGTACGCTGGATCCAGCCGTGTTCGGACGGGTAGCGTTCTGCCATCTCGCTCTCTGGCTCCTCGGCGGGCGAAGCCAATTGCGAATAGGCCAACCACCCGACGCCAACGATCAGGCCGATCAATACGAAGAGCAAAACGGATTGACGCATCCTTCCCAGGGGTTCGTTACCGCGTGGACGTGTATCCCAAATTAAAACAACCGCCGTAAACGATGTTTCGATGCGGAACGCCGGGGATGAATTATTGGACTGGGTGGGCGTGAAAACGTGATGCGTTACATACAGATTTCCTCGACCAGGAGGCTCACTTTCGCTGAAAAAAGTTCTATGTTAATGGAGGACCGTTGGAGCGAGCTTTACTCGGATAGCAAAAAATCTGGAGGCCGACGCCCTTATGCCGCGTAGACAGATGCTCCTGATAGCCTTTGGCGCCGAAGGCGGGCTTTTGTTGCTGGCATGGGCACTCGGCGCGCTCTTCGGCACCCCCGCCTTCGGGCAGTTACACCTGACGGCGGCGGGGGCCGGTTACGGCGTTTTGGCCGCCGTGCCCATGCTGCTGGGGCTGGCGTGGGTCTTGCGGACGCGGTGGACGCCCCTGGTGCGCTTCCGAAAAACCATTGACGAACGCGTAGCGCCACTCTTTACCAACTGCACGTTGCTCGACTTGCTGGTGATCTCGGTGCTGGCCGGTCTGGGCGAAGAGGTGCTCTTTCGCGGCGTCATGCAGACGGCGCTGGCCGGCGTCGTGGGGTTGTGGATAGCCGTCGCGCTGACGAGCCTCGTGTTCGGTCTCGTGCACTTTGTCACGGTCACTTACGCCGTTTATGCGACCATCGTCGGCGTTTACCTGGGCGTATTGCTGATTGCTTTCGACAACCTGCTCGTGCCGGTCGTAACCCACGCTGTTTACGATTTCCTGGCGCTCGGCTATCTGGTTTATGCCCGCCAGTCTCCCGGCGGCATCGACCCCGGAGATGAGGCGCCTCCGGCGCCTGAATGATGCCATTCACTATTTTAATCGATTACGGCGTTCTTCGTAGAAAAGAGCACCCCTACGCACTACGCAGTACAAACTAAAACACCATTCATGCCTCGACTCGTTGCCGAAAACCTGGGCAAGCGCTATGGCCGCCGCGTGCTGTTTCGGAAGCTTTCCTTTGCGCTGGAAGGTGGCCGGGCGCTGGCGGTGACGGGGGCCAACGGCGCGGGCAAGTCTACGTTGCTCAAGATCCTCGCTGGGGTGCTCCGCCCGACCAAAGGCGTCGTCGCGCTGCATCGCAACGGGCAGGTGTTACCCGATGAAGCACATCCACTTCAGACAGGATTGGTAGCGCCTTATCTTAATGTTTACGATGGCTTTACCGCGCGGGAAAATCTGGCTTTTCTGGCGCAAGCCCGCCGTCTGTCCCAGGCCGTGGATCGGATCGAGACAGCCCTGGCTCAGGTCGATCTCACCCCCCGTGCCGACGACCTCGTGGGTACGTATTCGTCCGGCATGAAGCAGCGCGTCAAGTATGCGGCTGCGCTGCTGGCCGAGCCGCCCCTCTTGCTTCTGGACGAACCGACGGCCAACCTCGACGCCGCCGGTCTGGCGATGGTAGAACGCATCATGGCCCATCAGCAGGAGACCGGCCAACTCCTCATCGTCGCCACCAACGTCGCCGCCGAAGCCGCCAAATGCGATGACGTGATTCGGATTGAGGATTACAGGTAGGACTCGCTAGCGCTCGCTGTCATTTCGCTTCGCGGTCATTCATGGTCATGGGTCGAACACGGCAATCAATGACCATGAATGACCGCGAAGCGAAATGACGCGAAGCACTACCGAGCCACCGCCAGCGTGGCCGCGTGGATGGAGGCGGGGCCGGCGTCTTGAAGCACCGTCGCAGCGGCAGCCAGCGTGGCGCCTGTGGTGAACACGTCGTCGATGAGCAAGACGCGACGGCCCGCGACGGCTTCGGGCGCGGCCAGGGCGAAAGCACCGGCGACGTTTTCCCACCGGCGCTGGTGCGAGAGGTTGGTCTGCGAGCGGGTAGCCCGGCGACGCGCGAGCAGCGTCTCAGACACCATCGCGCCGAGGGCGGATCCTACGCCGCGTGCCAGCATGGCGCTCTGGTTGTAGCCGCGCTCGTAAAGGCGGGTGCGGTGCAGCGGGATGGGCAGCACGAGGTCGGGCAGCGGCGCGGCGGTAGCCCGGTAGGTCATACCCATCACCTGCCCCAGCGCGAGGCCGACGTGGGGGCGGTTGCCGTACTTGAGGGCATGCTGAAGGCGTTGCACCACGCCGCCGGCATCGAAGAGCCAGAGGGCAAAAGCGCCGTCGAGCGCGGCGTGTGCTTCGGGGAGGTGGGCTGCCGATACGTCGAAGGGCGAGGACGCTGGTCGTTCGAGGCGAAGCAGGCAGCGGTGGCATAGCGGCATCGTCTCGTCGGGCAGCCGCGCGCCGCAGCCGAGGCACCGGGGCGGGTAGAGCAAACCGAGCAAGGACGCCCAGGCCGGAGGGGCAAATTGCGCTGCCTTCGCGATGAGAGGCGGGTTGATCATAAGTTCTAAGCTTGCGTTTTTTTGGACGTTGCATAGTGCGTACTTCGTACTGCGTGGCACCTTTACGCAGTACAAAGCCCTTTTTCAGGGCGCACAGGCCACCGGATTATGCCCCCCGATTAGAGAAAGCGCCGTGCATTTCGAGATTCCTGTGAAGGTGTACTTTTAGACCCAAACTTCTCCGGAAAGCTGCTTTATCATAAAGCTAAATATTGTATTATGCACCCCACTGCTTTTTTTGAACAGGAGGGTATTGCGCAATGAGCCGTAAGCGCAAAGGCATGGTCATAAAAAACACGGACGACCGCACCGTAGAGGTTAACCTGGCAACCCGGTCGCTCGTCATTAAGCCAGGCGAGGAGTATCCCATCACCGCCGACGAGGTGAAGGACCCGGTCCTCCGCGAGAAACTCCAGGTGCGTGCCATCTCCATCGTCCGTCCAACGACCGACGACGAAGAGGACGCCATCCAACGCTTGCTCGAAGAACAGGAGCAAGAGGAGGAGGAGTAGGGACTTGCGAATGTCGAATGTCGAATTTCGAACGCTTCTGAGATGAACGTCTTGGCCCTGGAACCCTGGTATGGGGGATCCCATCGCAACTTTCTCGACGGGCTTGTTAAGCACAGCGCCCATCGGTTTCACCGTATCACGATGGCGGCGCGCTTTTGGAAGTGGCGGATGCACGGCGGCGCCGTCACGATGGCGCGCAAGGCGGTGCAGGCCGTCGAAGAGGGCTTCATGCCGGATGTGATCCTCGCCACCAGCATGGTCAACGTGCCAGCTTTTCTGGCGATGACGCGCACGCACCTGACCAACGTGCCGGTGGTGTATTATCTGCACGAAAACCAACTCACCTATCCGCTCCCCGAAGGCAAAGAACGCGACAATACCTACGCCTACATCAACTACCTCTCGTGCCTGGCTGCCGACCGCATCGTCTTCAACTCGCAGTTTCACTACGACGAGTTTATGAAGGCGCTGCCGGGCCTGCTGCGTGCTTTTCCGGATTATACACACCTCCACACCGTGCAGGAGATCCGCCAGAAAAGCTCGGTGCTGCACCTGGGCCTCGACCTCCAGGCCCACGATCAATACGGTGCCGACTATGAGGGCCACGCCTGGGGGCCAGCCATGAGACCACCCATCGTGCTGTGGAACCAGCGCTGGGAATATGACAAAAATCCGGAAGCCTTTTTCCGCCTCATGAACCGCCTCGACGACGCCGGCTGCAAGTTTCGCTTGATCCTGGCCGGCAAGCATTTCGAGGAGCAACCCTACGAGTTCGAGCAAGCCTTCGAACGCTACGCCGAGCGCATCTTGCACTATGGCTATGCCGAAGATTTTGAAGAATATAGCCGCCTGCTCCACCGTGCCGACATCGTCGTCTCGACGGCCATCCACGAGTTCTTCGGCATCGCGGTGATGGAGGCCGTTTATTGTGGTTGCCATCCGCTGTTGCCCAACCGCCTGAGCTATCCCGAACTCATCCCCAACACGCTGCACAAGCCCCTGCTGCACGCGCCGGTGCTCTACGGAGACGACGAAGAACTCTTCCGCATCCTCCAGGCGATCTTGAAAGGCGAGGAACGCCCGCTGCCGCCCTCCACGCTCCGCAGCATCCTCGAACCCCTCGACTGGCCCGAGCACGTCGCGCATTACGATCAACTCCTGGAAGAGGTAGCCCAGGCTTCGATGGTCTCAGCCTGAGATTACATCGCCGATTCGTCTGCCGGTGCTTCCGGCGCCGGGGGGCAGGGGGAGTATCGCTGTTAAAGATGTCGCGGTGCAGTTTCCACTGGCCGTCCACGTTTTTCCAGATGCCGATAAATTGATGGGAATCGGTAGACCCAATCGACAATGAAGACGCTACTCCTCCTGATTGGAATCAGTCTGGCGCTGGCACAGGGCGTGCAGGCACAAGCGGTGCGTGTTTTCCTCGACGGCAGCTTCGGCGAATGGGTGAATCTCGACCCGGCGCACACCGATGCCATGGGCGATGCCACGCCCGGCGGCGCTGATTTTTCGCGGATCTGGATCACCAACGACACGCTTTATCTCTACCTCCACATCGAACTCGGCGTCGAGACGCTTATTCAGGAATTCAATACCGTCACCCTCTACCTCGACACCGACGACGACGCGGCTACCGGGCAGGCTATCCACGGCATCGGCGCGGAACTGTCGTGGTCGTTCGGGCAGCGAACGGGTGTTTTCAGGCAGGGGGGAACGGCGCAGCAGATCGGCCATAACGCCCTCGGCATCGTCACGGCGCCGACGGTGTCGTCGACGGCCTTCGAGATCGCGTTCGAACGCGAGGCCCTGCCCGACGGGCAGAACCCGCTCTTCCCCGGCGAGTCGTTTCGCCTCGTCCTCGAAGACCACGCCAGCGCCGACCGCCTGCCCGATGCCGAGGGCGGCATCGTTTACACCTTCACTAACGTCGAGCCGCTAGACATCATCGCGCCGGTCTTGATCCAAAAAGAAAGAGCCGATGACGTGCGTGTGCTCAGCTACAACGTCCAGCGCGACGCCTTCTTCAACCCCAGTCGCAATCCATCTTTTAATCGGCTTTTGCAGGCCGTAAATCCTGAAATTGTTGGATTTCAGGAGATTCTTAGCCACACTGCCGAAGAGACGGCGGCGCTCGTCGAGGCGGCGTTGCCGTCGGCGCCGGGGCAGGCGTGGCACAACGCGCGGATCGCGCCGGATCTCGTCGTGGTCAGCCGGTATCCGGTCAAGCAAAGCTTTTCGATCCCCGGCGGGTTGCAGGGCGATGCCAACGCCGCTTTTGTGCTCGACATGCAGGAGCCGTGGGGGACGGATTTGCTGATGCTGGTGGCGCATCCGCCCTGCTGCCGCAACGACGACGCTCGCCAACTCGACCTCGACGCGATGATGGCTTTCGTCCGGGACGCCAAAGCCGAGGGCGGCGTGCTCACCCTCGAAGAAGAGACGCCCATCATCATCCTCGGCGACATGAACATGGTCGGGGCAGCCCGGCAGTTGCGCACGCTGGTCAACGGCGATATCGTCAATACGGGCCTGGCCGGACCCGCCTTCTCGCCCGATTGGGACGACACCCCGCTGGCCGACCTGATGCCGCCTCACGTGGCGCTGCCGATGACGTTCACGTGGTACAGCGAGGGCAGCAACTTCCACCCCGGACGCCTCGACTTCATCGTCTACACCGACAGCGTGCTCGAACCCGGCAGCAACTTCGTCCTCTTCACCCCGGCCATGCCGCCCGATTCGCTGGCTGCCTACGGTCTTGAGCCCAACGATGCCATCGTGGCGTCGGACCACCTGCCCGTCGTCGGCGATTTCCGCTACACCCCTTCGGCAGGCACCGCTATCGATGAAACGGGATCGGGCCTTCCGGATGCCTTCAGACTCGCGACGAACTATCCCAACCCGTTCGAGCAAACCACCCACATCGACTACGAACTGCCCGAAAGCGGGCCGGTGCGCCTGACCGTGTATGATGCCCTGGGCCGCGAGGTAGCCGTGCTGGCCGAGGGCCTGAAACGCGCTGGCCGGCACACCGTCGTCTGGGACGCCCGCGTGATGCCCGGCGGCCCCTATTTCTACCGCCTCGATGCCGGAGGCCGCCTCTTCACCCGCGCGATGATTCTTATCCGATAAAGTGCCTTTTGAAATTCGATCTCGAATTTCAAAAAATGTTTTGGGATTTCGTTGGACGATTTTCGAATTTACCTTTGATCGTGATTGTGCCATTTTGAAGGAGAACTGATGCCCACGCCGCACTATACCCGTGTTCGGGAATTTATGCAGAAAGTTGGTCAGGAGACGCCGGCCACGCCGGTGGTGCCGGATGAGAAGACGCGCCTGCTCCGGGCCAAGTTGATCCTGGAAGAAGCCATCGAGACGATACGGGCGATGGGCGTGGAGGTGCGCCTGCGCGAAGCCGGCGGCCATACCGGCGTCGTCACGGTCGATCCTCACGAATTGTCTTTTGCCATCGACGGCGAGGTAGACCTCGAAGGCGTCGTCGATGGCTGTGCCGATATCTCGGTGGTGACCATCGGCACGCTGATCGCCTTCGGCGTGGACGACGAGCCGATCCTCGAAGAAGTAGACCGCGCCAATCTTCGCAAATTCGGCCCCGGCTCTTACGAGCGCGACGACGGCAAATGGATCAAACCCCCGGATTGGACCCCGCCGGACATCCTGGGGGTGCTGGAGCGGCAGGGTATGTGAGGCTTGATACGTATTAGGGGAAAACGGACGGGTGCTTTGCCAGAGTGCCTTTACGTTTTACGCCCGTTACCGATACCGGCAGCAGGGCGGCTTTACGTACAAAGCGCGTCGGCCCACGCGACGCGGCCTCACAGTTTCCTTGCCAACATACCGATAGGGGTTTGTCATGAATCGTTTTGGACGGTATTCGCTTTTCATCGCCCTTTTTGGGCTGCTTCTGGCCGGATGTGACAGCGCGAGCACGAACGAACCGGACGCGACACCGCCGCGGGTGCTTCCTGCCGAAGCGTTCTCGCTTCAGACGAACTTGTTTAATCAGAACGACGCCGGCAAGACCAGCGCCGGAGCCAACTTCACCGCTGCTGCCTTGCGCGTCTGGCCTGTCTCGGTCATCATCAGCGCCAACCTGATCGTCCCCGTCGCCGTCACAGCGGCGGCGTTGCAGGCCGATCCCATTCAGAGCGGCAATACCTGGATCTGGAACTCGACGGTCGTCTCCGACGGCCATGAGGTGGCCTTCACGCTCGAAGGCACGGTTAACGGCTCGTCTATCAACTGGAGTATGCGCGTTTCGTACACCGACGGCCAGCAAACCTTCGACGATTTCGAACTCTACACCGCCGTCACCGATTT
Source organism: Rhodothermales bacterium (assembly GCA_028278205.1). GTDB lineage: Bacteria > Bacteroidota > Rhodothermia > Rhodothermales > Bin80 > JANQES01. The sequence continues at coordinate 52,785 of JANQES010000039.1, read as the reverse complement.
CGAAAGCCAGACGGGCACGTGGCAACTCTTCTATGAGATCGACGGCCAGCGCCGCAACGTCTTGAATGCCGACTTCGTGGTCACGGGCGAAGACGAGGCTGCCATCACCTACAGCGTCCCCAACACCGCCGACCGCGATGCCGGCGACTCCGTGATGTATCAGGCCAGCGGCGACGAACGGGTCTTCGACTGGAGACAGATCGCGGAAGGCTTCGATCACCTCGTCGTCTGGGACGTCGCCACCCACGCCGGCTCGATCACCGCCACCAATTTTAACAACGGCGACAAGGCGTGCTGGGACGAGAATCTGGATAACGCGGCCTGCGCGAATTGAATTTTTTTGAGTCGGGGAGTCTAAGAGTCGGGGAGTCGGGGAAAAGTCAGGAAAAAAGCTCTACGCTGATTCCCTGGCTCTCCGGCTCTCCGACTCAAAAAATCCCCGGCTCTCCGATTCTCCGGTTCCCCGACTCATCAAAACTATCGCACGAAAAGCAACCGCTGCGTCTGGCTGATGCCGCTGTCGGTTTCGAGGCGGTAGAAATAGATGCCGGCGGGGAGGGGGTGGCCGGCGTCGTCGCGTCCGCCCCAGATTAGCGTATGGGTGCCCTGGCGGCGCGGCGCATCGAGCACAGTGCGGACGGCGCGGCCCAGCGCGTCGTAGAGGGTGAGGCGGACGGCGGCGGGTTCGTTGAGGTGGAACGTTAGCGTGGTCCGGTCAGTGAAGGGATTGGGATAGTTGGGCGAAAGCGCCACGGGCGAGGCGTCGGGCAGGGGCTCCGTGCCGGTGGAGGTGGCGGTGTTGGTGAAGAGGACAAGCAAGTCATCCAACTCGTCGATGCCCGTCATGTCGAGCGTGCCGTTGTTGTCGCGGTCGTGGAAGACGGCGCAGGAGGCGGCGCGGCTGGCCGGCAGCGAGCGTTGCATGCCGAAGGTGCCGGCCTGCCCCAGACCGGATCCGGGGTCGCCCAGGTTTTCGTAGAGCGTCCAGTTTTTGCCGTTGAAATTGCTGGTGACCAGATCCAGGTCGCCGTCGCCGTCGAGGTCGCCCAGGTCGATAGCCAGGGGGAAGCCGCCGGTGGGGTAGGTCGTAGGCGCGGAAAAGTTGCCTTGCCCGTCGCCGAAGAGGACGGAGGCGTTGTCATTGATGGAATTGGCCGAGACCACGTCTACGTGCCCATCGAGGTTGACGTCGCCCGTGGCAAGCATCCACGAATTGCCGCCGGCGGCCACGCGCAAATGGACGCTGAGGCCGCCGTCGCCGTCGCCCAGCAGCACGATGATTTCCTGGCTGTTGAAAGTGCCGACGATGAGATCGAGGATGCCGTCTTCGTTGGCGTCGGCGACGGCGGCGGCTGTCTCGCCGTTGCCGCCGGTGCTGAAGTTTTGCGTACGCGTGAAGGAAGCCTCGCCGTCGTTGAGAAGCACCGAGACGGTCCCTGCGTCCCGGTTGGTCGTGGCGATGTCCGGGTAGCCGTCGCCGTTGAGGTCGAGCACGCCGAGTCCGCGCACGCCCTGAGCCGTGGCATAGCTGCCGGCCTCGTCGAGGTGGCCTGTGCCGTCGCCCAGGAACACGCTCACGCGTTCGCCCTGGCTGTTGCCCACGGCAAAGTCGAGGTGTCCGTCGAGGTTGAAATCGGCGCCTTCGTTGGTGCTGGGCACGGCCCCGCGTGTGATAGGATAGACCGTGAACGCACCGTAGCTACCACTGCCGTCATTCATAAAGACCCGCACGTCGTTGGCTAATTCGTTGGGCACGGCAAAGTCGGTATAGCCGTCGTCGTCGAAGTCACCTGCGTAGGCGCCGTAGGTCTGGATGTGGCCTTCGAAGGGCTGGCGAACGTTGAGGCGGTCGGTCTCGGTCAGATCCATCGCCGCGCGGACGGGGCGGGTCCAGAACTGCCAGGCATAGCCCTTGTCGAGCGTCGTGCCGCCGGGCGTAGCCAGGTGGCGAGCCAGCGACACCGTCACCATCTCACCCGCCGAAAAAGGTCGCTCCGGCACGAAACGCGCCCGCATGTTGTTTTCTTCGAACGAAAGCGTCCCCTGCGCCGGTCCGGTCCATCGCCCAAAAACCATCATCGACGCCGCGTCGAACGTCGCCGGATCGACGGGCTGGTCGAAGTCGATCACGACCGCCGTCTGCCGCTCCGCCGAGACAGCATTAGCCGCCGGGAAAATGCCGGCGACGTTGAGGCTCTGCGCCTTTACATAGGCGGGGAGCAGCCATCCAATCAACAACAAAAATCGGACGTAGCGCATGGGAAGTCAGGGATTGTTTTAAGAGCCAGTGTTGTGTGGTATTCTTGACGTTCTCGTGTTCTTCCCGTTGGCTTCAGTCATCGGTCATCGGTAAAGACAAATCCTGATGACCGATGACTGTTGACCGACGCCTGGCTCAGTGCGAAGCGCACCAGGGGAAAAATACTGCATACCTTTGTTCCGCCTGCTCAGAATCAACACCTCGGACGGGTTTCGGAAAGGTAAAAATGGATGCCTGATTTCCTGTACAAATACTTCATCATCGCATCGGCGTATCCCGCAGCCATTTTGCGCCGTAGACGAAGTTTGGCTACCTTCATCAAAGGGCCGTGTGTTCACCCCTCAAAGCACGGCGAGCCGCCTTCCTATCCACAGATTCAACCGGTGATGACCATGAAAAATTCTGCTACGCTGATGCTTTTTGCCCTGGGTCTCCTGCTCCTGGGAGCCTGCAAATCCGCTGAGATGACTTCCGATGCCGGAGATGCACCGCCGCCTCCTCCGATGACCATGGAGCAGGAACTCGTCGCCAAGCACATCGAGGCCACCGGCGGTCTGTCGGCTATTCAGGCCATCGAATCGGTGGTGATGGCCGGCGAACTCTATATGCCGGCAGCAGGCATGAACATGCCGATAACCCTCACCGTCAAGCGCCCATCGAATATGCACGTTCACGTCAAGGTGCCCGCCATGAATATGGAGGTCACCAACGGCTTCGACGGCGAGACGGCCTGGGAAGACAACCCGATGCAAGGCGGTCTTCGCAAATTAGACGACGATCAGGTCGCGCGTTTCAAAGAACAAGCCGACCTCGATGGCATCCTGGTTGATCATGAGGCCAAAGGCTATTCGGTGGAATATGCCGGCGACGCCGACATCAAAGGCACGGCTACCAAAAAACTCAAAGTGCTCCGGCCCGACAGTTCGGAGATCTTTATCTACCTCAATGCCGAGACGTTCGTGCAGGTCAAAACGGAGTCTGAAGCCCCCAACCCGATGACGGGCGGCACGGCGAAGGTAGAGACCTTTATGTCGGACTATCGCCCCGTCAACGGCGTGCAGATGCCCTTCGGCCTGGAAGTCGTGATGGACGGGCAAACCTTCCAGACGATCACCTTCACGCAAATCACCGCCAACGGCGAAATCGACGATACGATCTTTATGTATCCCAAGAAGTGACTTTTTTGAGTCGAAGTGTCGGGGAGTCGGGGAGGCAGAGGTTTTTTCCCCGGCTCCCCGACTCATTTTCAATGGGGCATGATCACGTTGAGTGGCTCGGTTCGATGCTTTCGGTAGATGCGAAAGTCGCCGTCCGTCGTGAAGGCCCGGCCGTCCCGGTGGATTTCGGCCATGCGGACGAGGCAGGCGTCGGCAAAAGATATCGGCACGTTGGCGTACCTGTCCATCAAGGCATGGACGCGGTCGATGTGCTCGGCGTAAGAGAAGGCGAGGACGAGGCGGCCTGTCTCGACCAGTTCATTTAGCTGTCTGCTGCCGTTATGGACCTTTTTGAGCAGGAAGTGAGCCTCGCTAATAACAGCCTCGCAGGTATAAAACGGACGCTCTAATCGGCTCGCCTGATCGGTGGCCCATCGGTGATAATACTCTCGATGGTTGATCATGGCGTAGATCGGCCCGGCATCGATCAGCGTTTTCATTGTCCATACCCCTTCATGCGATCAGGGTCCCTGAGCAGATCCGAAGGTCCTTCGCACGATCCAATGATGTGTTCGATGCCCTCAAGGAACGAACCCGGTTGAGCCACGATAGGCCCCTCGTCTTCGCCGTGGAACGAATCTGGTTGATCCACGACAGGCTCCTCGTCTTCGCCGTTGATCGCCGCTTCGACGAGTGCCAGCACGGCCTTTTTCTGCGAGGTGCCTTTGCGCTGTGCCAGACGCTCGATCTTGCGTTTCTGCTCGGGCGTCAGCCGCATGCTGAAGGTGACGTATTTCTTCTGTGCCATGACGGGCCTCCTGCGTTGTTGCCCGTTCTACGCCCATCCATCCGTCTCAGGTTCGCCGGAATCTGCGATCTGGCGCCACCTCCCGAAAAAAAATACCAACTCCCGAAATAAAATAGACGCCGAGACTTCCGCTCACAGTGAGAAGCCGGGTGTTGGTACTGCGTATTGCGTATTTCGTGCTCTTTTCCACGCAGTACGCAATACGAAGTACGCAGTACCAACAAACCCATCAATTATTGGCAAAACGAAGCCATCAGCCCATATTCTCGACGAGCGCCTGGCCGAACTCGCTGCATTTGAGCAACGTCGCGCCGTCCATCAGGCGGTGGAAATCGTACGTGACGCGCTTCTCGCCGATGGTTTTTTCGATGGCGTGGATGATCAGGTCGGCCACTTCGTTCCAGCCCATGTAGCGGAACATCATCTCGCCGGAGAGGATCAGCGAGCTGGGGTTGACCTTGTCTTGCCCGGCGTATTTGGGCGCGGTGCCGTGCGTGGCTTCGAAGATGGCCAGCCCGCTGTCGTAGTTGATGTTGGCGCCCGGCGCGATGCCGATGCCGCCGACCTGCGCCGCCAGCGCGTCGGAGATATAGTCGCCGTTGAGGTTCATCGTGGCGATGACGCTGTACTCGGTGGGGCGGGTGAGGATTTGCTGGAGGAACGCGTCGGCAATGACGTCTTTGATGACGATCTCGTGGCCGTCGTCGAGGGTGATGACCTGCCAGGGTCCGCCGTGATAGTCTTGCGCGCCGTAATGATCTTTCGCCACGCGGTAGCCCCAATCCCGAAAGCCGCCTTCGGTGAACTTCATGATGTTGCCCTTGTGCACGAGCGTGACGTTCTTCGATTTCTGGACGATGGCGTGGTCGATGGCGGCGCGCACGACGCGGGCCGTGCCTTCCTGCGAGACGGGCTTGATGCCAATGCCGACGGTGTCGGGGAAGCGGATCTTAGCGTATTGATTCGGGAAGGCTTCGCGGAAGAGTTGCTTGAACTGCTCGGTGTCGTCGTCGCCGTTCTGAAATTCGATGCCGGCGTAGATGTCTTCCGAGTTTTCGCGGAAGATGATCATATCGACCTTTTCAGGATGCCGGACGGGCGAGGGGACGCCGTTGAAATAGCGCACAGGCCGGACGCAGGCGTAGAGGTCGAGCTTCTGGCGCAGCGCCACGTTGAGGCTCCGGATGCCGCCGCCCACGGGGGTCGTCAACGGGCCTTTGATGGCAACGTGGTATTCGCCGATGGCGTCGAGGGTGTCCTGCGGCAGCCACTCGTCGAACTCCCGGTACGATTTGTCGCCGGCAAAAATCTCAAACCAGACGATCTTGCGCTGCCCGCCGTAGGCTTTGGCGACGGCGTTATCGAAGACATATTGCGAAGCGCGCCAGATGTCCGGCCCGGTGCCGTCGCCTTCGATGAACGGAAGAATCGGATGATCGGGAACGTGGAGCGTGCCGTCGGTGACGGTGATCTTTTCGCCTTCGGTGGGGGGCGTCAGGTGGGCGTAGGCCATTTTGGATTTGCGATTTTGGATTTTGGATTGCGCAAAGCACCGCAAAATCCAAAATCCAAAATCTAAAATCCAAAATTGGATTAGAGTTTTTTGAAAAGATCACGGAAGCGCAATTCCCAGACTTTGAAGGCGGCTTCGCGGACGATGGCTTTGCTCATCTTCGAGTGGCCCTCGGTGCGTTCGGTGAAGATGATGGGCACCTCGACGATGCGGAAGCCTTTGCGCCAGGCGCGGTATTTCATCTCCACCTGAAACGAATAGCCGTTGGATTTGACGCGGCTCAGGTCGATGCCTTCGAGGACGCGGCGGTGATAGCATTTGAAGCCCGCCGTCACGTCTTTGACCGGCAGCCGGGTGATGGCGCGCGTGTAGATGCCGGCGCCGTAGGAGAGCATCAGCCGCGAGAGCGGCCAATCGATCACGCGGACGCCGTCGATGTAGCGCGAGCCGATGGCGAGGTCGGCTTCGTTGTTTTGGACCGGCGCGAGCAGGCGGGGCAGGTCGTCGGGGTTGTGCGAGAGGTCGGCGTCCATCTCGCAGACGAAAGCGTAGCCGTGGTCGAGGGCGAAGCCGAAGCCGAGCAGGTAGGCCGTGCCCAGGCCTTGTTTGCCTTCGCGCTCGCGCAAATGGATGCGTTCGGGGAAGCGGTCTTGCATCTGGCGCACCCGCTCGGCGGTGCCGTCGGGCGAGCCGTCATCGATGACGAGCACATCGAGCGACGACGGCAGGGCCATGACCATCTCCAGCACGGTCTCGATATTTTCGATCTCGTTGTAGGTGGGGATGATCACCAGCGCCCGTCCTTCTTCCGCCGAAGCAGACGCAGACGCCGGCGGTGTCGTCGCAGGATCAGGCATACGGTGGAGACGAGGGGCCAGCTTTGCAAAATCCGAATCTCAAATATCGAACTTCGACTGGCGAAATCCTAAATTTTTTGAAATTCGTCATCGAATTTCAAAATCGTTCAGCGATTTTCAGAATAGTGTTCGCGGAGGAAATGCAGGGTTACTTCGATGAGTTCTTCGGGCGGTTCGATCTGGGCCGAGCCGTCTTCGCGGACCCAATCGACGGTTTGGAGATACTGCTCGAAGTAGGCGCCGCAGCAATCGCAATTTTCGAGATGGGCCTCGAAGCGCGTCCGGGTGCGGGGAGGGATGGTGCCCTCCAGATAGTCGATGATGAACTGGTTGACGTCTTCGCAGGTAAGCGGACGGCGGAACCATTGTTTGATTATTTGCAGCGCAGCCATCAAAGATCGGAGCCAAAGTGTTTTTCTAACAAGGCGCGCAGGGCCTGCCGCGCCCGGTGAAGCCGCACCCGGAGGGCGCCTTCGCTGATTTCGAGGATGCGAGCGGCCTCGGTGGTCGAGAGCTGCTCGATGTCGCGCAGGATCACGACGAGGCGGTAGTCGGGCGAGAGCCGGTCGATGGCTTCGCGGACGATCCGCTGGCGTTCGGAGCGTTCGGCGTGGCGTTGCGGGTTCCAGGCCTCGTACTTCTGCGCGTACATGCCTTTGTCGAAGCTCGGCTGGAGGCGTTCGATGTCGGCCTCTTCGAGCATGTCGTAGCGGCGTGTTTTGCGCAGCGACGCCCGCGCCAGGTTGATGCCGATGGCATAGAGCCACGTGGTCAGTTTCGACTCGCGCCGGAAGCTGTGGAGCCGCTGATAGGCTTGCAGGAACGTCTCCTGCATGACGCTGCGGGCTTCGTCTTCATCTTTGATGATGCGCACGATGACGCGAAACAGACGCGGGCTCTCCTGACGCACGAGTTCTTCGAACGCCGCGCGGTCTCCGCGAAGCAAAGCCTCGATGTCTAGGGGCGGTTTGGGGGTTGTGTGAAAGCCGGCTTTGGGCACCCTATCAGCAGTTTCGTGTTCGGCGTAGTCCATACGTTACGATAGCTATGCGAAGTTCCCTCAAAATGATGCCTCCCCGTGAAGGCACTGTAACGTTGGACATCATACTGGACGGGCCGGAGGAAGTTATCACAAAAGTTTAATATCCCGCCTCCATAATAATCCTGCTGCTCGGATCTAAGCGGGATTTGAACCGTTAATGCCGCCCCGCCGGGCTACACGGTCTGCGTATTCCGGCAGAGCGGACGCGATTCTCCCTCAAGCATCGAAGCGATATGGCGAGCGAAACCCGGAAGAAAAAGGCGAAAGCCAAAGCGGCTGAAGGCAATGGGGCCGAAGCCAAGGCCGCCGAGGCCAACGGCAAGGTCGTCGAAGGGCCGGAGCAACACAGCATCGAGATCACCTTCGAGAGCTACCCGGCGGATGCCTATACCCACGAAGACCTGGACCTGAGCACCGAAGACGTGCTCGACATCTACCGCAACATGCTGTTGCAACGCCGCTTCGAGGAACGGTCGGCGCAGATGTACGGCAAGCAGAAGATCGCGGGCTTTTTGCATCTCTACATCGGGCAGGAGGCCGTCTCTGCCGGCACCGCCCGCGCCATGAAAATCGGTCTCGACACCGTCATCACGGCCTATCGCGATCACGGCATCGCGCTGGCCCTCGGCATGACATCGAACGAATGCATGGCCGAACTCTTCGGCAAGGCCACCGGATGTTCGAAGGGCAAGGGCGGCTCGATGCACTTTTTCAGCAAAGAGAAACGCCTCTTCGGCGGGCACGGCATCGTCGGCGGGCACATCCCGGTGGCGGTCGGCATTGCGTTCGCGCATAAGTATAAAGGAGACGGCGGCGTGTGCCTGGGCTTCTTCGGCGACGGCGCCGTCTGGCAAGGCTCGTTCCACGAAGCCTCGAACCTCGCCGGTCTCTACGACCTGCCCGTGGTGCTCGTGGTCGAGAACAACCAGTATGCCATGGGCACGTCGGTAGACCGGGCTGCCGCCGAGCCGGATCTCTACAAGCAGGGCGTCTCCTACGCCATGCCGGGCGCACTCGTCGATGGCATGGATGTCTTCAGCGTCTGCAAAGCCATGCGCGACCACATCGCCATGGCGCGCGACAACAAGCCGTCGTTTGTCGAGATTCGCACCTATCGCTACCGCGGCCACTCGATGAGCGATCCGGGCAAATATCGGACGAAGGAAGAACTCGAAGCCAAGAAGAACCAGGATCCCATCCTGCGTCTGAAAGGCTACATCCTCACCCACAACCTGGCCGACAACGACCAGCTCGACGAGATCGACGAAGCGGTCAAGCAAGAGGTGATGGAGTCCGTCGAGTTTGCCGAGAACAGCCCGTTCCCGCCGCTGGAGGCCATCTACGAAGATGTCTACAGCCAGGAAGACTATCCTTTTCTCGCCTGAGGGCGCGAAACGAAGGACGAATTTCGAATGACGAATATCGAATAAGTCAGGTCGGCCTTCGTCATTCATTCGACACTCAACATTCGACATTCGACAATGGCACAGCTTCAATTGCGCGAGGCCATCCGCGCGGCGATGGTTGAAGAGATGGACCGCGACGAGGACATCTTTTTGATGGGCGAGGAGGTGGCGCAGTACAACGGCGCCTACAAAGTCAGCGAAGGCATGCTCGCGCGCTTCGGCGAAAAGCGCGTCATCGACACGCCGATCAGCGAAAACGGGTTTGCCGGCCTGGGCATCGGCGCGGCCATGAACGGGCTGCGGCCCATCATCGAGTTCATGACGTGGAACTTCGCTTTCGTCGCTATCGACCAGATCATCAACAACGCGGCGAAGATCCGGTACATGTCCGGCGGCCAGTTCAAGTTTCCCATCGTCTTCCGAGGGCCTAACGGTGCTGCCGGTCAGCTTGCGGCTACGCACAACACGTCGGTCGAGTCCATCTACAGCCAGTTCCCCGGCCTGAAGGTGATTTCGATCTCGAACCCGGACGACGCCAAGGGCCTGCTCAAATCGGCCATCCGCGACGACGACCCGGTCATCTTTCTCGAAAGCGAATTTATGTACGGGATGCGCGGCGAGGTCTCGGACGAGGAAGATTACACGATCCCCATCGGCAAGGCGCGCATCGCCCGCGAAGGCGACGCCGTGACCATCGTCGGCCACAACAAGAGCTACTGGCGCGCGATGGAAGCCGCCGAGATGCTCGCCGCCGACGGCTACGCCGCCGAGGTCATCGACCCGCGCACGATCCGGCCTTTCGACTGGGACACCGTCGTTGCGTCGGTCAAGAAGACCAACCGCCTCGTCATCGTCGATGAGAGCAATCCGTTTGCCAGCGTCTCGTCTGAGATCGCGTTCCAGATCCAGAGCCGCTGCTTCGACGACCTCGACGCGCCCATCATGCGGGTGACGGCCAAAGACGTGCCGGCACCCTACGCCAAAAACCTGATGGAATACTACATGCCCAGCGCCGAGGACACCTACCGCGCCTGCCGCAAGGTTATGTACCTCGACTGATTTTCGATTTTTAGATTTTGGATTTTGGACGCGCATCCGGATCCGAAGTCTCATCAACCCGAAACCGAAGGCTCACGCGAGTAAATCGGCAATCCAAAATCCAAAATCTAAAATGGCTATAGCGGTTGAAATGCCCAAGATGACCGACACGATGGAGGAGGGCGTGTTGGTGGCCTGGATGGCCGAAGAAGGCGATGCGATCTCTGCCGGCGATGTGATTGCCCAGGTGGAGACGGACAAGGCGACGATGGACGTCGAAGCCTATGACGACGGCGTCTTGCTCAAGAAAGTCGTCGAAGAAGGTGATGCCATCCCTATCGGGGGCCTGATCGCGGTGCTGGGCAAGGCGGGCGAAGATGCGGCTGCGGTGCTGGCGCAGTACGGGCAGGGCGGCGACGGCGCCTCGCTTGCGCCCGAAGCCTCTGCCGAGGCCGCCCAACCCTCGGCAGCAGCGCCCTCCGGCGACGGCGCCCCCACCGAAGCTGTGGGCCGCGTCAAGGCTTCGCCGCTGGCACGCAAACTGGCTATCGACCACGGCCTCGACCTGCGGACGGTGCGGGGCAGCGGTCCCGAAGGACGCATCATCAAGCGCGACATCGAGGCTATGCTGGCGCAAGGGATGGCCGCGCCCGCCGCTCCGGCGCAGGCGCCTGCGCCGCCTCCGGCGGTTGCCCCGGCTCCGGCCCGCGCGCCCAAACCGGCGCCTGCTCCTGCCAGAGCCCCGACGCCGGTCGTCGCAGAAGAAGGCTACGAGTCGGTGCGGATTTCTCAGATGCGCAAAGCTATCGCCCGGCGGTTGGCCGAGAGCAAATACACCGCGCCGCATTTCTACCTGACCATCGACCTTGAGATGGAGCGGGCTATCGCCGTGCGTCAGAAAATCAACGCGCAGGCCGAGGAGCAGGGCACGCAGAAAATTTCTTACAACGACCTGATCACCAAAGCGTGCGCCGTGGCGTTGCGGCAGCATCCGCAGGTCAACGCCTCGTACATGGCCGACGACGGCGAGATCCGGCGCTACAACTACATACACATCGGCGTGGCGGTAGCCGTCGATGAAGGATTGGTGACGCCGGTGCTGCGCAACGCCGACCGCAAGGGGCTGGCCGAATTGGCTGCGGAGACCCGCGCGCTGGCCGCGCGAGCACGCGAGCGCAAACTTCAACCCGACGAGATGGCCGGCTCGACCTTCACCACCAGCAACCTGGGCATGTTCGGCATCGAAGAGTTCACGGCCATCATCAACCCGCCCAACGCCTGCATCCTCGCCATCGGGGCCATCCGCGACGTGCCCGTGGTCAAAGACGGCGAGATCGTGCCGGGCAAACGGATGAAGGTCACGCTCTCGTGCGATCACCGTGTCGTAGACGGCGCCACGGGGGCGCAATTCCTCCAAACCCTCCGGCATTATCTCGAAGAGCCGCTGAATCTGCTGCTCTGATGACCTTATATATAGGAGGTCATTCGTAGTCATTTGCTTTGCGTCATTGCGCTCGCTATCGCTCGCTGCCATTTATTGTCTTGGGTGAAACGTGACAATGAATGACGCGCCGAAGGCGCAATTGACGCACGCGACGCGTGCAAATGACGCGGGGCACATGACGCGAGCACCGCGAGCACATGAAAATTGCCCATCTCTCCGACATTCATTTTGGCCGGATTGCTTATCCTGAGATCGTCGAGGTGTTGGTGGAAGAGGTCAATGCGTTGGCGGTCGATCTTGTCATTGCCAGCGGAGACTTGACGCAGCGGGCGCGGCCCTGGCAGTTCGAAGAAGCCGTGGCGATGCTCGACGCCTTTGCCGCGCCGGTGCTCGTGGTGCCGGGCAACCACGATGTCTATGCGTGGTGGCATCGTCCGTTCTTGCGCATGTTCCGGCCCTTGCGCCGGTACTGCCAGTACGTTTCCGAGGATCTATCGCCGGTGTACGAGAGCGACGCCGTGGCCGTGCTGGGCATCAACTCGGCTTACGGCTGGACGATCAAAGGCGGGTGGGTTGGCGCCGGCGCCCGCGAGCGTATCGTCTCCTTTTTCAAGAATCAGCGCGACGACGCGTTTAAGATTCTGGTAATTCACCATCACCTGACCCGGCTCGAAGCGCTGGGCAAGTACGCCGTGGCCCGCCGGGCGCGCCCGGCCCTGAAGGCAGCCATCGAAGCCGGCGTCGATTTAATTTTGTGTGGACATCTGCACGTCTCGCGCGTCGAAGCCGTCGAGCCGGGGCGGCGGATTGTCGTCGCGAGCGCGGGTACGGCAACGTGCAATCGGTGGCGCGAACCGCAGCTTGGCCAGAATTATTACAACGTCGTCGAAATCGCTCCCGGGGGCTTTACGATAGAAGAACGCCTTTATGATGTACGCGCGCGCGCGTATAGGGCCGCGCGTCAGAGCCGGTTTGAACGGTGATTTTTTGGGACTTTCTTAATAAAATTTTCCGCTGGCCGATGACCGATGACGGATGACCAATTCGTAACGGCCTAATGTGTTTTCCATTAAATGCTTGACAATGGATTTGTAGGCATGTAGTTTCGGGAGCTAATATAGGAGGCATCCCCTGTGCGTTTGGACGCCGGAGGTAGTGGCTTTTCTGTGCCGGCGTGCCTTGTTGTTCTGAAGGTCCCTGTTGTAACCGTGGGAATCGTTTTTTGTATTCCCTATACTGATGCAGGGGCTTTTCCGTTGTAGTAGGGTCCTGAAGTCTGTGTCGGGATACAAATTTTTTGTATCCTCGATTGCATATACCCAGACCTTGCTGTGTAGTAGAGGATAAATGCACACAAGGCTGCCTCGCCGGAAACCACCATCACGGCGGGGTTTTCCGTGTTTCGCGCCATCCACTCACCAAAACTTGGAAACACACCAAACGCACGCTGCCCGCGACGCCGTCTGGTTTTCGGCGCCGGGTGGGCATCACCCTCGCACACTTGAACCAAAACCGTATCCTCACAAACTGAGATGGAGGAGACTTCCACAATGAACAAACTTACAACCCAACTGCTGCGTCTCGGTGCAGTACTGCTCTTGTTTACCGCCTTCTCGGTCGGTAATGCATGGGCACAGGCCAACTATGCCTCGCCTACGGGCAAGGACTACACGGCCGACGGAGACTGCCACGTAGCAACCGATCCGTGTAACCTGGCTGGCGCCGTTATGGACGCCACCGACGGGGGCGGCAACGCCAACCCGGAGGATGTCGTGGCGTTGTTGCCGCAGAGCGGCGGCACGGTCAACTTCTCGGGTGTCGACGCGGACCTCGTCGGCGCGGCTCGCGTCAACGAGCCGATCAACCTCGACACCTACACCCTTCCGGGTCCGGTGACGGGCGTTGATGGTATCGTCGAGATCGCTGGTGACGTTGTCATCGGTCAGAACGACTTCATCAACATCTTCGACAACGTCCAACTCGATTACGTCGGCCAGCCCGGACGCATCGAACTGCGTCAGGGCGCTTCGGTCTTAGGTTCGGGTGGCTTCCTGGTCTTCTCGGCCAACACCGGATCCCACTTCATCCAGCTCGGCGACCCGTCGGCGGGATGCCCCGGCGCTTCGCCGAAGGTGGGCACCATCGAAAACCTGCGTGTCGATAAGATCGGCGGGAGGGTGACCGTCAGGGACCAGTGTCAGATCGACGACGAGTCGGACCTGTTTATCCTGAACCGACTAGAGGTGCTCAACGGCGTGCTCGACATGTTGGACAACAACCTCCACATGATTGGGCCGACCAACGACCCCGAAGACGGTGGTGTTGAGATTGGCGCTGGCGCCGTGGTCACGGGCGACGGCACGTTCTTCATCTCCGTCGATCCGGCTGCTCTGGGTGGTCCGCCGAACAATTTCGAAGACTGCTACCTGATCGAAGGCGACGGCAACCTCAACATGGCCTTCGACAAAGACACCGATGCCGGTGTCTGTATCGACCTCAATGAGATCGGCTCCGGTGGCATCTCGTTCAACCACGCGGGCAACCTCTACGTCCGCGAGGCGACCGTGCATAACGGCACGTTCCAGAACGATTCGGACGTCTTCGGCGCGCGCACCGAGTTCTGGTCGCTCACCGAGATGACTTCGAACCTGGAGGTCAACGGTCCCGGCAAAGAGACCTTCCCGGCTGACGGCGACTGCGACACGGGCTCCGGCTTCACCGGCAACGAGAGCGGTGTCTACTTCTTCTCGGCGGTCGAAATCGGCGAGCAGCTCATCACGACCAACACCGACGACCCGTCCACGGTGGACTGCGTCGAGGGTGTCTGGTTCATGGGCGATGCCGATCCGGACGTCCAGGGTGTGCCGCCGGAAGCGTCCGCCAAAGTGGCTGCCGACGATCCGAACCCGTTCTCGACCGTCGTCGAGACGTTTACCTCGGACGGTGTCGTAGGCATCTACCTGGGCTGCTTCAACTTCTTCCACAACGTGGCGTACCAGGGCAACTTCGCCTTTGACGAGTCGCCGATCTTTACCCTCTGCGATCCGGCTGACGCCTTCCCGGTTGGCAACCTCTGCGCGGACTACGACCAGTTCTCGCGCGGCAACAAGGTGCTCTTCACGGGCGGCACCGATCAGAATCTGCTCTACAACACGACGCTCGATATCCAGAGCGTGCAGGTCAATAAGGACAGTGGCAGCGATGACGTCGAGATCGATCTGGCTTCGGCCTCGTTCCTGATCGACACGTCGCTGGAGGTCATCTCGGGCCGCTTCATCACCAACGGCCTGCTCGACGCCAACAGCGGCACCACGCGCGGCGAAGGCGCCACCGTGGTGATCAACCGTGATGCCGACGGCGACGGCGTGCTCGACGCCGGCGACTCGGATCGCGCTTACCTCAGCGACGACGTTGAGCACACGCCGCGCAAAGTGAAGTATACGGGTTCGATCCCGCACTTCACCGGCGACGAGATCCTCGGCCCGGCATCGGGCGAGGTCGGCCTCGGTGATCGGCTTGAACTCGACGAACTCGAAGTCTTCATGTCCGATCCGGACGCCGTCATCACGCTCGGCAAAGACTTCACGCTCGTCACGCAAGTAACCCTGACGCAGGGTATCCTCGACGTCGGTTCATCGAAGCTGCGGCTCGACAACCTCGCCACCGGCGCCATCGGCGACGGTGAGGTTTCGGCGCCCGAACAGATCGGTAGCCGCGGCGAGATCATCTTCCCGAGTGAGCACGTCGATGACTTCACCGCCGGCGACGACGGTATCGACCTGCTCTACTTCGGCACCACCGACCGGACGGTTGGCCTGCTCTGGCCGCCGGCTGAGACCGACGTGGTTGCTCGCAAGACTTCGGAAGTTGACATCCACGGTGTAGCCATCAACCCGGCTTGCAGTGATGAAATCGTCATCATGCTGCGGGAAGATGACATCCGTTCGCGGATCAACGGTAACCTCCTCATCGGTGCCGACTCGACGATAGCGGCGGGCGGCCTGGGCAACAATGTCGGCGCGCTCGACATCAAAGGCCAGCGCCTTGAGCTCAACGCTACGAGCGACAACGACACCGTTCTTGAGGTCCACAACGACGCTGACCTCTGCGACTCGCTCAACGACGTTTCGTGCGCTCAGAGTGGCGCCGCCGCGCGTGTGCAAGAGCTCGCTGAGGAAGTCTCGATTGCCTTTGCCGAGTTCCGGCGCACGGGCAGTGACGAGGCCAAAGCGGCCCTACAGGTGAGCATTGCTGCTCTAGAGGCCGAGAAGATGAGCGCTGCCAAGAGTGCTGATAGTCACACCGGCGTGCTGGCGTTCATTGGCGGCGACGACACGGCTACGTTTATCGAAACGAGCCTGAGTCGTCTGCGCTTCGACTTCCCGGCCATCGAGGTCGATGGTGGCAACGACAGCCACAAGACCTTCGATGCCAGCGGCGTGCTCTCGACGAGCACCGGCGACGTGCCGGCCAACAACCCGGACGTGCTCGGCACGGCCACCTTCACGTTCATCGATGCCGACCTCGGTGACGACGACCTCACCGTCAGCGATGCCGGTGGTGTGGCCCTGCTCGACGGTCTCGACATCCTCGACGTTGGCGGTGGCTACTACCAGTTCGACGGCGAATTCGAGATGGCAGGCGTCTCGTCGATCGGGCCAGCCCCGACGAAAGAGTTCAACCAGACCGTCCGTGTAGGCTTCGAGCGCGAACCGGGCAACATGGTCATCGAAAACGGTGAATTCTTCACCAACGGCGGCGACGTCGAAGTCTTCGGTGACTTCTGCCTGGGCTGCACGCCTCCTGAGACGAGCGAAGCGGCGGGCAAAGTGGCTGCTGATCCCAGCGACGGCCTCTTTAGCCTCGACTTCAACGGCGAGCACAGCGTCGTGGGCGACTTCACAGTCGGCCCGGACGCCGACTCGTGCTCCGAAGACGAAGTCTCGAACGAAGACGGCGACTGCACCGGCTCGGTCGGTGGTCCCGAAGATCGCAACCGCTACTTCCTCGGTGGCGAGTGCGGCGTGCTTGACGACGAAGGCCGTGACAAAGGCGGCCTGTTCCTCAACGGCGACTACTGGTTCGATGGAACCGGCGACCGCTTCGACGATCAAGACTACCTGGCCCAGCAGCAAGGCCTGCGCGGCAACGTCTTCTTCGTCGGCGCCATTGAGCAGAACGTCTGGCACCGTCAGGACGAAGATGCCTTCTTCTGCGACGTGGTCATGGCCTCGCGCAGCACCGACAACGACGGCATCGAACTCCAGAGCAACGCCTGGCAGAACGAAGATGGCACGCTCACGCTCGAGCATGGCATCATCGACACCGCCGACGAAGCCTACGACTGGATCATCCTCAACCCGGGGATCGAGAAAGACCTGGCCGGGCGCAACAACTCGGCGCGTGGCGAAGGTGTCGTGGACCTCGGTTCGCGCGACAGCTACGTCAACGGCGAAGTTGACCGCCGCGTCGAGTTCGGCAACGCCACGGGTGGTGTCGTCACGGGCGGCTACCTCTTCCCGGTCGGTTCGGCGGGTGAAGAGCGCGAAGACGGCCCGGTGGGCCAACGCGACGTAGACTTCTTCCGTCCGCTCTTGCTGCAGTTCCCCGACGACCTGGGCCGTTCGAGCCTGGCGCGGGTGGACTACCGGCAGGATCTGCTCATGGAAGACTGCGAATTCCCCGATGCGGGTCTCGTGGTTGATGCCGCCGGCGGTGGCACGCTCACGCTCGACGTGATTGGGCCGCAGTTCTGGCAGTTGGAGTTCGACCGCATCCCGTCGTTCGACCCGAACGTCCGTGTCGAAGCTGACGATCTGGCCAACATCTTCGATCTGAAGAGCCTGCGCCTGATCCAGTGGGATTGCGATTGCACGAATCCGCGTCTGGCCGGTGTCTATGACACCGAAAGGGGTGTTACGGACGATCCGTCGTTCAACGTCAACGACTACATCAACGGCGTCCCGAACCTGACGCAGGAAGGTGTCGACGTTGAAGATTGCCAGATCATCGGTATCGCGTCGGACTTCGTGATCAACCCGATCAACCTGCCGCCGATCACCGAAGGTATCGCGCGCGTGCAGTGGATCAACAACGTGCCTGACGCTCCGGCGGCTGGCTTCGACCTCTGGGTCGATGACAACCTCTACCGGAACGACTTCACGTTCCAGTCGGCCACGCCGTTCTTGATGCTGCAAGGTGGCACGCACAAGATCGACATCACCTTCGGTGACGCCGTTGACAACAGCGCGCCGATCGTGTCGCAGCAGATCACGGTCGTCAACAAGGAGAACTACAACTTCCTGCTCCACGGTCTGTTGAATCCGGCGGCTGGTGAGCCGGTATTCACCGAGATCGAGGTGATCAGCGGCCGTCGTCTGGCTTCGGACGACCCGTCGGTGATGCAGTTCTTCTTCGCGCACGGCGCCGTGGATCTCGGCCCGATTGACATCCGCCTGCTTGACCCGGTTAACAACAACGCGGTCATCGGCCTGTTGGCCAACAACATCGACTTCGACGATGTTGGCGCCTACATCAGTCTTGCACCCGCTGGGTACAACATTGAACTGACGACGGCCGACGGCGCGCGGCAACTCGATGTCTTCCGCTTCGAACTCCAGTCGCGTCAGGATGACGCCTTCCTGCTGACCCTGACGGGTCGCGGCGAAAAGGCCGGCACCGCCGGCCCGGATGGCCTGCTGACGATCATGGGCGTCGAAGCGCCCGACGGCCAGCGTTTCTTCCCGGCGTTGATCACGGCGGAAGAAGAAGCAGCCGAAGTGCCGACCGAGTTCAAGCTCAATGGCAACTACCCGAACCCGTTCAATCCGTCTACGCGGATCCAGTTCGACCTGCCGGAGACGGCTGAGGTCAGCGTCGAGATCATCGACATGCTGGGTCGTAGCGTGATGACGTTGCCGGCCAAGCAGCTTGAGGCCGGTGCGGCACGTACCGTCGAAGTCAATGCTTCGAGCCTGGCTTCGGGTACGTACCTCTACCGTCTGATCGCCAAGACGGCGACCGACACGATGGTCAAAACGGGACGGATGATGCTCATCAAGTAAGTCGAGCATTCTCCTTCAGGAGACCATGAAAACGGGGGCGCCCCGGTACCATTACGGTGCCGGGGCGCTCTTTTTTGTGTTTTGGTGTTATAGTGTTATGGTGTTTGCGTTCTATCGTTTGTTTGAACGGCGAAGCTCTGCTATTAGACAAGAACTATAACACTCAAACACTATAACACCTGAACACACAAGGAGCCATGCAGCCGGTGCAGGGCGATACGACGCCTGAAAAGGCCGCGAGGGCGTTTCTGCTCTGTGCCAAGACGGCGGTCGCGGCGTGGCTGTTTGGCCTTTGAGGGAACGCATCAGAGCGTTTTTCAGTCGAAGGAGAGCGCTCAAGAAAGAGTAGGGGAAAGCAAGACAGGAACAGTTCTTCCCCTTCTCGCCCCCTTGATCAAGTAGGGCACTAATGCATCCGTAGCACAAAGCCGTGCCCAGGTGTTATCTTGGACGCGACCTCGTCGGTGTTGATTAGCCAGAGAAGCCATGAAAACCACGATCCGTTTAGCAACCTTACTCCTCGCCTTGTTCATCGTACCGGGGAGCCTGGGGCAGACGATGCCGGTCGATCTGGGGCTCGACCATGCTGCCTTTGCGTATGATGACAATGAATCTATGCTAGAGATCTACCTGGCTTTTGGCGCTTCGTCGTTGCAGTATGAGGCCACGGAGGAGCACTTTCTGGCACGGTTGCCGCTGACCTTGACCTTGCTGCGCAGCACCGAGGCCGAGTTGCAGGGCACGCCCAGTGATCCGGTGTGGCAGGACGATCTGACGCTCGACTTCGCCGTAGCTGACACCGCAGGGTTGGTTGAGGGGCAATACCTCATGCGGCAGGCCCGCTTGACCGTGCCGCCCGGCGAGTACGAACTCCGCGTAAATGTGCCCGCCGACGCCGCGCAAGGACGCCAGCAACTCGAACTGCGCCGCGACGTGCTCGTGCCCGACTTCACCGGCAGCGGCGGCCTCTCCGACATCACGCTCGCGACCACCATTACCCGAAGCCAGGATCGCGAAGACCTCTTCTATAAAAACGGTCTCGTCATCCGGCCCAACGCCAACCAACTCTACGGCCAGGGCATGAGCAACCTCTTCTACTATGCCGAAGCCTATCAGGTCGAATCTATCGCAGCGGTGGGAGGGGAGTACACCCTCCTGGCCTACATCGCCGAAGCCAATAAGCCCCAACCGCTGCCCGGTTTGCAGCGACGCACCCAGCGAAAAGCACGCACCCCCGACGTGCTGGCCGGGTCGTTCAAACTAGACGGCTTGCCCAGCGGCTCCTACTTCCTCCGCCTCGTCTTGCTCGACGAAAACAACGAGTCGAGAGCCGAGCAGAGCCGGAAGTTCTTCGTCGTCAACCCGGATGTGGCGCGCGAGCCGGTAGCGGCTCTCGAATCGTCCTTCGAGGCGAGTCCCTACGCCACGATGAGCGAAGAAGAGGTCGAACGAGGGCTTGAACACGTGCGGGTCATCGCCACCGAGCAAGAGGACCGGCGCGTACGCAGCATCGAAGACCTCGACGAAAAACGCCGTTTCTTGATGGATTTCTGGCAGAAGCGCGACCCGGATCCTTCCACCCCGGTCAATGAGTTCCGGGAGGACTTCTACGGGCGGCTTCAATATGCCAACGAACGCTACACCGTCAGAACGATGGAAGGCTGGGAGACCGACCGCGGCCAGGTGATCATCAAGTACGGAATCCCGACGAACATCGAACCGCATCTCTATGATCGGGGCTTCAAACCCTACGAAATCTGGCAGTACAACAACATCCCCGGAGAGGGCCAGGCCATCTTCGTTTTTGCCGACCGCGACGGCTTCGGCGAATTTGAGCAGATTCACTCGACCGTAGCCGGCGAGCGCAGAATGGCGAACTGGCAGGAAGAACTCAGCGACGGATACTCGAATTAACCCACGCACATGGCATCAGATTTCGTATCGATTGGCGCGTTGGCCGGCCACGAAGGGCAGCAGGCTACGCTCAAAGGGTGGCTCTACAACAAACGGGGTTCCAAAAGCCTCTATTTCCTCATCCTCCGCGACGGTTCAGGCATGGTGCAGTGCGTCGTCAACCAGCAGGAGGTCGATGACGCCTCGTGGCAGGCTGCCGGCGAGGCCACGCAGGAAAGCGCTCTGGCCGTGACGGGCCGCGTCGTTAAGGACGAACGCCAGGTAGGCGGCTTCGAAATCCAGGCGACGGCGGTGAGCCTGATCAGCATAGCCGACGACTACCCGATCAGCCCCAAAGCCCACGGCGTTGATTTTTTGATGGATCGCCGGCACCTCTGGCTGCGCAGCCGACGCCAGTGGGCCATCATGCGTGTGCGAAACCGCATCATCATGTCCATCCATGCCTTCTTTCAGGAGCGTGGCTTTATCCAGATGGACGCGCCCATCCTCACCGAAAACGCTGTCGAAGGCACCAGCACGCTTTTCGAGATCGACTATTTCGGCCAGCCGGCCTATCTGACGCAGAGCGGCCAACTCCACGGCGAGGCCATGGCCATGGCTTTCGGCAAAATCTACACGTTCGGCCCGACGTTCCGCGCCGAAAAGTCGAAGACGCGTCGCCATCTGACCGAGTTCTGGATGATCGAGCCGGAGATGGCCTTCTATGATCTGAACATGAACATGGATCTGGCCGAGGATTTCCTCGTCCGCATCGTCGGCGATGCACTGCGCGATTGCAAGGCCGAGCTGGCAGTGATCGGGCGCGATACGGCCCCGCTGGAACGCGTGCAAAAGCCCTTCCCCCGCATGTCGTACACCGAGGCGGTAGACTTGCTGTGCAGCGACGAGACCCTCGCCATGCTCGATGAGCGCGAGGCGGCCTTGCACGACGAAAAAGCGGCCCTCCTCGACGAACGGAAAGAGAATCAGAAGATCTACGGGCAGGCCAAAAAGTGGCAGAAAAAGAAGATCGATGCCCGCGAAATCGAGATCAACCAGCGTCTCGATCAGATCGAAGAAGACTTTCGCAACATCCCGCAATGGCGGGCTTCGGCGAAACATTTTGAATGGGGCGGCGACTTCGGCGGCAGCGACGAGACGCTGATCACCTGGCACTACGACCGGCCCATCATCGTGCATCGCTACCCGGCGCCCGTCAAGGCTTTTTACATGAAACGCGATCCCGACGACGACCGCCTCGCCCTGGGCATGGACGTGCTCGCGCCGGAAGGCTACGGCGAGATCATTGGCGGCGGCGAACGCGCTACCGATCTGGCGTTCCTCGAAAAGCAAGTGGCCGATCATAACCTCCCGCCGGAAGCCTTCGAGTGGTACTTCGACCTGCGCCGCTACGGCTCGGTCCCCCACAGCGGCTTCGGCCTGGGCCTCGAACGCACGGTCTCCTGGATCTGCTGCCTCGATCACATCCGCGAAACCGTCCCCTTCCCCCGCCTGCTAGGCCGCCTGGCTCCTTGAGCGATTTTGGATTTCAGATTTTGGATTGGTCTGATACGGCACCGTCATCTCAAACGAAAAAGACGCGCCTGTTCCAACCGGCGCGGCTTTTTCGTTTGTTAAGAGAGGATCGGAAATTTCCCAATCCAAAATCCAAAATCTAAAATCCAAAATCACCGAACCTGCCGGGAGGCTGAAAGTTATTCAAGAGTGTGTAAACAGCAACCTTACCCAGACACTTGACAAAGATGAGCTATTCTGCGAAGATAGGGCCGTCGATGGCCGGATGGTTGTTGGCCCTCTTGATCATGCTCCCCGTACAGGCCCAGGATATGGACACGAAAGACGACAAACGGACGATCAGCGTCAGCGGCGAAGGCATCGTGCGTGCAGAACCCGATCAGGCGACGGTGCGCTTCGGCGTCGTCACGCGGGCGGAAGATCCCGAAGAAGCCCGCCGACTCAACGCCGCTGCGTCTCGCGAGGCGATGAACGCCGTCCGCGCCCTCGGCGTCGCTGAGGCCAAGATGCGGCTCGAAACACTGCGCTTGCAGCCCGCCCGCGAATACAACAACCAGACCCGCCGCTACGACGAAGTCGGCTTCGAAGCCACGCGCCAGGTCGTCGTCGAGGTTGAAGATCTTGAGACGTTGCCCGCGCTGGTGGCAGAGGTCGTGCAAAAGGGCGCTAACCGTCTCAACGGCATCGCCTACGTGTTGAAAGATCGCACTACCGCCCGCAACGAAGCGCTCCAGAAAGCCATGGCCGACGCGCGCGAGAAGGCGCACCTCATGGCTTCCACCCTCGGCGAAGAAGTAGGCCGGGCGTTGACCGTCAACGAGCAGAGCTTCAGCTTTCCGCAGCCCGTCGTCCGCATGGCGCAGGCCCAACTGGCGGTATCCAGGAGTGCCGAACCAGAGCCGGATGCCTACGCCGCCGGCGAAATCGAGGTGCGCGCCGTCGTGCAGGTGATCTTTGCGATGAAATAGTGTTTTTTCATGCGCCTGAGCGAGGTCAAACAAAAATTGGCTGATCCTGGTTGATTTCGACAAGACGAGGTGAGGCCGTGTCATGAATAAAAACATCCGATGGCGGCTGGCCTTGTTTCTACCCCTGCTTTGGGCCGGCGGCGTTTCTGTGGATCTCGCCACCCGGGATGCCCTCACCGTCACCTACATCGACATCGCATTCATTCCGTACTGGTTTCTGGAAAGCCGGACGGGCCGCGCCCTCGTGCGCGATGTCATCAAGCCGGGTCGCCTCATCACGGTTCACATCCCGCCGGACGAGGGGGGCGAACCGCCCGGCAGACGCGCGATTTTGATCCGGAGGGCGTAGCCTTGACGCGGATGCTGGAAACGAGGGTGTATGACAATTAAGCTGCCTGATTGGAATCGAAGCTCTTTCCCGCGCGCCGTGTTTTTGCTCATCCTCTTCATGATGGAATTGGAATCATACCCTCAACCATAAACCCTCGTTGCCCGCGCGATGAATCCTTATCCCCATATTGCCTACCAGCACCAGGAGCGGCCTGAAGACGAGATGCAGGCGCGTGCCGAAGCCTTTTACACGTTGATGAACCAGCGGCGCTCCGTCCGGTTTTTCAGCGACCGGCCTGTGCCGCGCCGCCTCGTCGAATTGGCCATCCGGACCGCCGGCACGGCGCCCAGCGGCGCGCATCGCCAGCCCTGGCGCTTCGTCGTCGTGGACGATCCGGCGCTCAAACATCAGATCCGCGTGGCTGCCGAGGAGGAGGAGCACGAAAGCTATCACGGGCGCATGTCCGACGAATGGCTCGAAGCGCTGGCGCCGCTGGGCACCGACTGGCACAAGCCGTTTCTGGAGACGGCCCCGTGGCTCGTCGTCTGCTTCGCCGAGACCTACGGCCTGGACGACGACGGGGCGAAGGTGAAGAATTACTACGTGCAGGAGAGCTGCGGCATCGCCTGCGGGCTGTTCATTGCCGCCGTCCACAACATGGGCCTTGTCACCCTCACGCACACGCCCAGCCCTATGCGCTTCCTCAACGACATCCTGAAGCGGCCTAAAAACGAACGGCCCTACATCCTTTTCCCCGTCGGCTATCCCGCTGAAGACGCCACCGTGCCCGACCTCCACCGCAAAAGCCTCGACGAAATCACGCAGTGGAATTTGGGGGAGTAGAAGAGGGCCAATGGGGAATAGCCAGTGGTCAATGGTGAAGAAGAAAGTCCATTCCCCACTCGCCACTCGCCACTCGCCATTCGCTACTCGCCACTCGCCATTCCCCCTACATCCCGGCTTCCCCGAACGTATCGCACTGCCCGGCGTCGCCGGAGTTGAAGCCGGTGCGGAACCATTGCACGCGTTGCGCCGAGGAGCCGTGGGTGAAAGATTCGGGATGGACGCGGCGCCCGGCGGCTTGTTGCAGCCGGTCGTCGCCGACGGAGGCGGCAGCCTGGATTCCTTCATCGGCCAGTTCGTCTTCCGGCCCGCCGGTGCTGGTGGAGGCGGGTTGCTGCACCGTGGCCTGGCCGTCGCCGCCCATCAGGTCGAGCAACTGGCCCGGGTCTTCGCCGAATACAAAAACGGCCAGTAACGCCAGCAGGATGGCGCCGCCCCCCACTTTGCGCGAGACGCGCGGTGCGCGCCCGGAGGAACCGCGTCGGTCTTCGATGTTCGAGCTTCGTCTGCCTTGTTTCCACCGCATACTGAAAAAATTTCTTTATTCCCGTGATCACAAACGATCCAGCGAGGGCAAAGCATCCTGAGATGATGATGGCGAAGATTAAGGCCGGCCTTCAATCAGAAAAAAACGACACTTTTTTCTGAAAGGGATCTTTTCCTTCGATTTAGCAGAATAATCACTACACGGCGCGGTGCTTCGCATCGATCAGGTCGTATCTTTCTTCGCTGAATTTCGTTCGGAAAGCCTCGCAACTCCACCACGTCGATGAACCGGTTGCGCACCAAATGGGGAATGCGTGTGGCGGCGGCCTTACTCCTGGTCAGTCTCCTGCCGGTGACGTTTGCCACGGCGGCACATACCGGGCGGCACGCGGCGTCCTATGCCGACTGGGTGCGCCTGCAACTGCGCATCCCTGCCGGCGAGGCGGTGGCGCAGGCCCTGGAGGCGGCGTCAGAAAGCCGCGCGCGGTCGTTGGAGGCTTTCCTGGCAACCTTTGTCGAAGCCTACGAAGCGGAGGATCCCGAACAGCCCCTGGCCGCTGCTTTTTCGGCAGACGGCCTCTCTAACGAAGCGCTCATCTCGTATCTCAAGGGGCGTTATCTCGGGTTTGCAGGCGAAGCGGTGCCGCCCCGCGCGTCGTTTACGACGGCCACGGTGGCGGCTCAACAGGTGCTCAACCGAGGGATGGCCGCGCTGGCGTTGCTCACCCGGTATGATCTCAGCCGCCGGGTCTTCGCCGTGTCGTTGCAACCCTCGCCGGCGCCGGCCTTTGTCGTTCCGCTGCGTACCCGCTGTGCGGCGCAACCGCTCGGTCCTTAGCTTTTCGGTGTAGTTTCTCTTCTCTTACGCCGGTGTGCGCGCGTTCTGCGCTGTGCCGGACGTTTGGGCAAACAGGCAAAATGGCAAATGGGCAAATAAGCAAATAAACCACTATTTGCGCTTTGCCGTTTGCAATTTGCCGCTTGCCATTTGCCATTTGCCATCTGCAATTTGCCATTTGCAATTTGCCCATTTCCCTTTGGCTTGAACCTCAATCCCAGGTGTAATTATGCAAGGAAACGGATTTAAGATCGGCTTGGTGATCTTCTTTCTGGCGCTTTCGTTTTGGTACCTCTTCCCGTCGATGCAGGGGTTGTACTACAACCGGAAGATCAACAACCTCCCCGAAGAAGAGCAGGAGGCGTTTCGCCAGGACAACTACACCAAGTTGCGTAGCATTCAGGAGGATGCCCTCAAGCTGGGCCTCGACCTCCAGGGCGGCATGCACGTCACGCTCGAAGTAGGGCTCACGGAACTGCTCGAACAACTGGCCGATGAACGCCGCGACGAGACCTTCGACGCGGTGCTCCGCGAGGCCAGCCAGCGCGCTAATGTCGAAGACGTTGCGCTCATCAATGCCTTCCAGCAAGAGTTCGAAAAGCGGGATGCCAACGCCAGCCTTTCGCGCTACTTCCGCAGCGAAGACATCACCCGCCGGTCTAGTAATGCCGAGGTGATAGGCTATCTCCAACAACAAGCCGACGACGCCATCGTCCGCGCTATCGAAATCATTCGTAACCGCGTAGACCGGTTCGGCGTCACCGAGCCGTCGATTCAGCGGCAAGGCTCACGGCGCATCGTCGTCGAGTTGCCCGGCATCGACGACCCCGAACGCGTGCGTAAGCTGCTCAAGGGCACGGCCCGGCTCGAATTTCGCCTGATGGCTGACCCCGGCGAACTCAACACCTCGATCCAGCGCATCATTCAGCACTTCGAGGTGGATGTGGCGATGCCCGACACCGCCGCCGCCGACACCACCGCCGCCCCGGAAACCGGCGACACCCCCGAGGCGCTACCCGACGTCGCCGAGGTCGACTCTGCCGGGGTTGACACGAGCTTCGACGTGACCCAACTCCTCGACGGGGGCGACGACGCCGGGCTGGCCGGCAACCCGTTTCTGGACATCGTGCAGCCGGTAGGGCAGGGCAGCGTCATCTTCGGGCGCGTTTCGGTGCAGGATACAGCGGCCTTCAACGCCATGCTGCGCGATCCAAAGGTGCTGAACCTGCTTCCGCGCAACATCGAACTGCTCTATTCGGCCAATCCGATGGACATCGGGCAGGAGGTCGAGTACTACGAGGTTCTGGCCGTCAACATAGACGCAGAACTCACCGGCGAGGTCATCACCGACGCCCGCGTCGATTTCGATCAATCCACCAACCTGCCTCAGGTGGGGATGAACATGAACTCCGAAGGGGCGCGGATCTGGTCGCGGGTGACGGGCGCCAACGTCGGCAAGAACATCGCCATCGTGCTCGACGGCGTGGTTTATTCGTATCCGAACGTGCTGGGCAAGATTCCCGGCGGGCGTTCGCAGATCACAGGGCTCGACTCGCGCCAGGAAGCCGAAGACATCGTGACGGTGCTCAAGTCGGGCGCCCTGCCTGCGCCGGTGAACATTGTCGAAGAGCGGACCGTCGGGCCGAGCCTGGGGCAGGCGTCGATCCAGGCTGGTTTCCGCTCGGTGATGGTAGGTCTGTTGATCGTGGCGATCTTCATGATTTTCTACTATCGCACCGGCGGCGTCGTGGCCGACCTGGCGCTGATGATCAACCTGATCTTCATCCTGGGTATCCTGGCCGGCTTTAATGCCACGCTAACGCTGCCGGGCATCGCCGGCATCGTGCTGACCATCGGTATGGCCGTCGATGCCAACGTGCTCATCTTCGAGCGAATACGCGAAGAACAGAACTCGGGCAAGACCCTCAAGGCCTCGATAGACGGCGGCTACGCCAAGGCGCTCAGCGCTATCATCGACGCCAACATCACGACGTTCTTCGTCGGTGTGATTCTGTATTCGTTCGGCATCGGCCCCATCCAGGGTTTTGCGGTGACGCTCATGGCAGGCATCCTCGCCTCGCTCTTTAGCGCCATCGTCTTCACCCGCATCATCTTCGATTACATGGTAATCGAACGCCGGATGAGCGTGAGTTATGGGTGATACGGCGTATTTCGTACTGCGTAGAGGCAGCACCAATACGCAATACGCGGTACGTTTGTGAGCTTAACGACCTTGAATAGATTGCTTGCGCTTCTGCCGAAGCGCAGGCGTTAAACGGAAAGAACCATGCGTGTATTCGAAAACGCAAACTTCAACTTTGTGGAGAGCCGGAAGAAGGGGTATATCTTCTCCGGCACACTCCTGATTCTGAGCCTCATCGCGTTTGTGGTGCGGGGCCTGGAGATGGGCATCGACTTCAAAGGCGGCATGGAGTTCGTCGTCGAAAGTGAGCAGGTGTTGCCGGCCACCGACGTCCGAGATGTGCTGGCCGGGGCGCTCGGCTCAGCGCCCGAGGTGAAAACCTATTCCGACGTCTCGGTCGATGGCGGCGATGCTCTGCTCATCCGGACGCTCGACACCGGAGACATCAGCCAGATCCAGGGCCAGATCATCGGCGGTATCGAGGCGGCCTATCCGGAGGCGGCGCCCAGGGTGGTCAAGACAGACATCGTCGGTCCTCGTTTTGCCGAGGATCTCAAGCGTGGGGCCATCTACGCGGTCTTCGGGTCGCTGCTGGTGATTTTTATCTACATCCTGATCCGCTTTGAGTGGCGTTTTGGGCTGGGGGCCGTGGCGGCGCTCTTCCACGACGTGTTGATCACGCTGGGCGTCTTCGCGATGCTGCAAGGGCTGATGCCGTTTTCGTTGCAGATCGATCAGGCCATCATCGCGGCGTTTCTGACCATCGTCGGGTATTCGCTCAACGATACGGTGGTTATTTTCGACCGTATCCGCGAGTTCACCAACCTGTTTAAGACCGAGCCCTACAACAAGGTCGTCAACAGGTCGGTCAATACGACGTTGAGCCGGACGGTCATTACCTCAAGCACGACCTTGCTCGTGGTAGCGACGCTGTTTATATTCGGAGGCGAGGTGTTGCGCGGTTTTGCCTTCGCCCTGATCATCGGGATCTTCATCGGCACCTACTCGTCGGTGTTCGTGGCGACCCCGGTGGTGGTGGAGTTGCACGCGCGCGTTCCCGCCCAGAAAGCCCGAAGCCGTAAGCGGTAGCGTTGCGTAAAACGTGAAACGTGAGGGTGCTCGACCCACCGTTTCTAAAGCACCCTCACGTTTTACGTTTCATGTTTACTTCGTGAGTCGCTTCGCTCGTCTCACGTTCTGTCAACCCTTTTTCAACCGTAGGTACGTTCAGGAGAGACCGATACGGTACGCTCTTGTTCAAAACCCAGCCATTTAGCCCGGAGATCATATGAACTACTCGGTCGATGAGCGTTACAACTCCGTCGTCATCAAGCTCAAAGGAAACATCATGGGAGGGCCTGACGGCGCCAAACTCCACGACACCCTCCACGATCTCAAGGAGAGTGGTAAGAAGAACGTGGTGGTCGATCTCTCGAAGGTGAAGTTCATGAATTCGAGTGGCCTCGGTATGCTCATCAGCGGCATGACCACGATGCGCAACTCCGGCGGCGATCTACGCCTGGCCAATGCCGCCGACCGCATTCAGTCGTTGTTGATCATCACGAAGCTCATCACCGTCTTCAAGCACTACGACTCGGTGGAGGAAGCGGCCAAGAGCTACGAGTCTGATCCAGTCGCGTGAGACGCGGGCTCCTGCGCATAGCAGGCCTGCATGGGTGCGCGGTGCCCGGCATCGAAATGTTGAAGGCGGCGAGGGCGTGCCTCGCCGCCTTCGCTGTGTCTCGAAAAGTGTTTTAGTGCGGTAGTGTTTGAGTGTTGTAGTTGATCAGATCAAAAAACTCAAACACTATAACACGATAACACTCAAACACTAAAAATGAGATGGCTGTAACGGTCGTTATTGGGAGCCAATGGGGCGACGAAGGCAAAGGCAAGATCGTCGATCTTTTGAGTGACGAGGTTGCCGTGGTGGCCCGCTATCAGGGCGGGGCCAACGCCGGGCACACCATCTGTTGGGGCGATCAGACGTTTATATTGCATCTGGTGCCCAGCGGCATCTTCCACGAAGGGGTTTCCTGCGTCATCGGCAACGGCGTGGTGATCGACCCGGTGGCGTTGATGGAAGAAATCGGCATGATCCGGGAGCTGGGCTATGAGGTCGAGGGGCGCTTGTTCATCTCGCACAACGCCCACCTGATCATGCCCTATCACAAAAAGATCGAGCAGGCCCGCGAGCAGGCGCGCGACGCCGGGGCCATCGGCACGACCGGGCGCGGCATCGGGCCGTCTTACGTAGACAAGTTTGCCCGCACCGGCATTCGCGTCGTCGATCTGCTCGACCGCGACGTGCTGCGGCGCAAGCTCAAAGCCTCGATCGACGAAAAAAACGCCATCCTCAAAAGCGTCTACGGCGCCGAAGAACTCGACGTCGAGCAGATCATCGAGGAATACGTCGAGTTCGACAAGCGGATCGATCCGTATGTGACCGACACGGCGGCGTATCTCAACCAGACGCTGCGCGAGGGCAAGCATGTGCTGGCTGAAGGCGCGCAAGGCTCGTTGCTCGACGTAGACTTCGGCACCTACCCGTTCGTGACGTCGAGCCACCCGACGGCCGGCGGCGCCTGCACGGGCCTGGGCATCCCGCCGACGGCGGTAGATCGCGTCATCGGCATCGTCAAGGCCTATTGCACGCGGGTGGGCAACGGGCCTTTCCCCACCGAACTCGAAAACGAAACCGGCGAGCGCCTGCGCGAGGTGGGCGCGGAGTTCGGCGCCACTACAGGCCGCCCCCGGCGTTGCGGCTGGCTCGATCTGGTGGCGCTGCGCTATACCGCCATGATCAACGGCTTCACCGAACTGGCCATCACCAAGCTCGACGTGCTTACCGGCATCGATCCTATCGAGATCTGCACCCGGTATCGGTATCACGACAAAGAACAGACGCGCTTCCCTGCCGAGGTGCAGACGTTGCAAACCGTCGAGCCGATCTTCGATACGATGCCGGGCTGGACGGAAGACATCACCGGCGCCCAGGAATTCGGCGACTTGCCGAAGACGGCGCAGCGCTACCTGCAATTCGTGGCCGATTTCATGGGCGTGGGCATCAGCATGATCTCGACAGGCCCCAAACGCAGCCAGACCATCAACGGCCAGCGCTCCAAGATCTCGGTCTGAACCCTTTTAGATTTTGGATTCTTGAATCCAAAATCTAATACAACAGCCATTTCTAAGCCATGAAGGCGTATCGCCTTACCATCAACCTGAAGCTGGGGTTGATCGTTTTTGCTGTGCTGATTGCTGTGGCGTCGTTGGCCTACACGAACCACCTCGTCAACCGCTTGCGCGAGCGCGAGAGCACGGGAATGCAGGTCTGGGCGCAGGCCAACAAACTGCTCGTCACGGCGCCCTCGAACCCTTATCAAAAGCATTTCCTGGAGCTCGAAGAGTTTCTCGACCGGGCGCGCAGCACGGCGGCCACACCCGAGCGCCGGGCTGAGATCGAGGCGTATCGGGAAGCGGTAGACTGGGCGCAGGCGATGCCGCCGGACGATCAACTCAACTTCGTGCTGGACATCATCTCGAAGTATTACAACCACGTGCCGGCGATCATCGCCGATAGCCTGGATTGGCCGGTCTCCTGGCATAACATCTCTGTGCCGGATTCGATTCCGGTCTCCAGGGCCGATTCGATGCGGGTTCAGCAGCGCGTCGGGCAGATGGCCGAGACCTATCCGCCCATCCCCATAGAACTCGGAGATCCGGAAGCGACGCTCAAGCAGTTCGTCTATTACGACGAGTCGGAGCTGATCCAGGAACTGCGGATTTATCCGTATCTCCAGTTGTTGTTTGTGGGGCTGTTTGTGCTGGTGGGCTACCTCGGCTTTTCGTACGTCCGGCGCAACGAGCAAAGCAGCCTCTGGGTGGGCATGGCCCGCGAAGCGGCGCATCAACTCGGCACGCCCATCTCCAGCCTGATGGGATGGCTCGAACTGCTGCGCCAGACCGACATGGCGCCCGGCGCCCACGACGCTGCGCTCGACGAGGTGGAAAAAGACATCGAACGCCTCAGCCGCGTCGCCAACCGCTTCAACGACATCGGCTCGTTGCCCAAGCTGGAGGCCATGCCGCTGGCCCCGTTTATCTCCAACACCGCCGATTATATCCGGCGACGCTTCCCGCAGCACGGCGTCTCGCTAGACGTGGAGGTGCCCGACGGGCTGCGCGCTCCGCTCAACGCGCAGTTGTTCGAGTGGGTAATCGAAAATCTGCTCAAGAACGCGCTCGATGCCATCGAAAAGCGGGAAGGTAAGATCAAAATTTCGGCCCGCCGCGAAAACGGTCGTGTCTTCATCGACGTGGGCGACAACGGCAAGGGCATCGACCGGCGGCAGTGGAAAAACGTCTTCCGGCCCGGCTACAGCACCAAAAAGCGCGGCTGGGGCCTGGGCCTGAGCCTCGCCAAACGTATCGTCGAAGACTACCACGGCGGCTCGCTGACGCTGGCCCAGTCGAAGCCCGGCCAGGGCACGACGTTCCGGATCGAACTACCAGCGGTTGGGTGATTTTAGATTTTGGATTAATCCAAAATCTAAGAGGGGAACACGATGCGTTGGCGGAGGGCTTCCGGGTCGCCGGGGGTGACGGCGACGAAGATGTCGTCGCGGTGGCGCCAGACGAGCACGTTGCGTTTGCCGAGGTCGTGGAGGTCGAAGCGTCCGGTGTCTGTGATCTGTTGTTGGATCTCCGGTTCGAGTTTGAGGCGGTCGTCGTGTTGGTCGAGGAGGGTGTAGCTGAAGACGTAGAGCGCGATGCGCTCGGCGGTCTCGCCGGCAGCGTCCTGGTAGAGGAAGACGGGCACCGTGATGGCCGGCGCCACCTCGCGCAAGCCCACGCCGCTGAGCGCCGCCTGGTCGATGCTGGGCAGCGTCAGGCGCCACTGCAACTGGTCTTGCACATAGGCTTCGGCCTCTTCGGGGCTGTCGGTCTCCAGCGAGGGTTGCACCGCATCGGCCTGTTTGACCGAGAGCGTGATGAGGTTGGTTTCGGGCGGGCGATTCACGAAGGAATCAGAGGCCAGATAGCTCACAGCAGCCACGGCCACGAAGAGCAACACCATGAAGGCCACCCGGCTCAGGCGTCTGCTTTTGGTTCGTTTCGGCGGTGTAGCCTGAGGACGGCTCGGTTTGTCCTCGGTAGCGGCAGGCGCGTCAAGGGGAGGCGGCGTCTCCGACGCGGGCTCCGACGCCGGCTCAGCCGTCGGATGCAGCGTAGACGCGACGATGGCGTGGCGCAGCGTGGAAGGCGGGAGGTCAAACTCGGCTTCGACCGTGCGGCGTAGCGTAGGGCGGAGCCAGTCGTCGGGCAGGTTCTCTACGAGCAGGCGTCGTTCTTGCTCCGAGACCCCGGCGCGCAGCGTGTCGTTGACGGCAGCGCGGGCTTGTTCGAGGCTTTCGCAGGCTGTCTCGGCCTCGACGGCGAGCACGAAGGCGGCATCGTCACAAGAAAGGCCTTCGGCGTCGCAGAGCAGCAGGATCAGCCGTTGATCGTCGGGGAGGGTTGTCAGTGTGGTGGGCAGCGCGCGGCTTGCTATCTGCCGGGCCAGCCGCCGGCGCAGGTCGGTCAGGGCGGCGGGCGGCGCCTGGGCGCGGGCCTCTTCTTCCGCCGTATGCCGTTCGAATTCGGCCTGTTCGTGGCGGATCTGGAGCAAGAGGCGGAAGAGCCAGCGTTTTTCATTGCGCGCCGGATTGCTCAGCGGAAGCGTCACAAAAGCCTGTGTGTAGGCTGCTTCGACGAGGCGTGCCGCCGTCTGGGCGTCGGACGAGACCGTCTGCGCCAACAAATAGACGCTTTCGAGATGCGACAGGAGCGATTCCTGGCGCTTGGTGAGCGATGTATCGGGCATAGGGTTAGAAGTCAATGGTTCACTTCGTTCACGTCATGTACTCGCTTCGCTCGTGTCAGTTGCTCGCTTCGCTCGCGTCATTTATTGTCATTGGTTGAATTCGACAACAAATGACAGCGAGCGTAGCGAGCAAATGACGCGCCAAAGGCGCAAATGACGGCGAAGCCAAATGACCGCGAAGCGAATGACGGCGAAGCCAAATGACGGCGAACCCCTACCGCTCTTCACTAAAAACGACATTGACGGGCGTGCCTCTGCGAATGTCGAGCAGGTCGGCGGCGTTCCCGGCATTGACGGCAATTTCGAGGAAATTGCTGCTTCCGAACAGCAGCAACGGCTCGCCGGTATCGACGACGCCGTAGGTGGTGTGGACCTCATCGAGTATCGCGTTGCCGACGTAACACTTGAGCGCGCGCCCGGTCCGCCTTTTGTGAAACAAGGAACGGGGAATGTTGGTGACGCAGTTGCCAAAATGATCGACGTGAACAATCCATCCCCGGATGCCCTGGCTGTCGTCGATGGGCAGCGCCCAGTGCAAGGGTTGAAGCGCCGAAAGCGGCGTGCCGACCTCCCCAAGGGCGCGTCCGGCAGCCAGGTGAGCCGCCACCGGCGCGAAGATGTCTCGACCGTGGAACGTCTTGCTGGGGTTGGGCACGCGCCAGTACGCCGGGCGGTCCAGGACGACGAGTTCGTCCGGCGTTTTGTCTTCGAACAACAGCGCAAAGAGCCCGTTATCGGGGCCGACGAAGTAGTGGTCGCCGTGGCGCAGGGCCACGGGCCGGCGCTCGGTGCCTACACCGGGGTCTACGATGACGAGGTGGATCGTCCCCTCCGGAAAAAAGGGTACGGCCTGGTTCAAGACGAAGGCGGCCTCCATCACGTCGTGCGGCGTGATCTCATGCGCGATGTCGATGAGTTGCGCCTCCGGGGCAATGGTCAGAATCGTACCCTTCATGGCCGCGACGTACGCGTCGCGCAGGCCGAAGTCAGATGTGAGAGTGATCAAACGAGGCAAAGCGCTACGACGGATAAGGAAAAGGTGGACGATCAAGGAAGTGGAAAATAGCAAATAGAAATGAAGAACAATTTCTATTCTTTTCAATAAGACTTGAAACCGTGGGCTCGTCTATCGTAGCATAGAACCGGGAATGCATCACGCCGTATCGTGTTGACTGCGTCCAGTGAGTACACCGTACCATGAACGAAAAGCACGACGCCAAGGACAATCCAACGACTGAAGTCGCTGCGGCGGCGCCGTTGAGCGCGCGTCATCAGGAGGCGCTCGAACGCTTCATCCTGTTCTGGGGCGAGATGGCCTCTACCTGGGGCATCAACCGCACGATGGCGCAGATCCACGCCCTGCTCTATGCCTCCGAAGAACCGCTCGACACCGACGCCATCATGGAGCGGTTGCAAATCAGCCGGGGCAACGCCAACATGAACCTGCATTCGCTGGTCAACTGGAATCTGGTACGCAAGGTGCATCAGCCCGGCTCGCGCAAAGATTATTACCTGGCCGAGAAAGATGTCTGGCACATCACCGCGCAGATCATCCGCGAACGAGAACGGCGCGAGATCGGCCCGGTGATGCAACAGTTGCAGGATTGCCGAGACACGCTGGCCGGCGAAAAAGCCGCTGAAGATTGCAGCGCACTGTCTCCGCAAGAACAGCAGTTTTGCGAGCGTATCGAAAACCTGATGGAACTCATGGAGGTCTTCGACGGCTTTTTTCAATCGCTCTTGCCGTTCGTCCAAAAGCGCAACGTGCCCATGATCCGCCAGTTCGTAGCCCTCGCCAAATCGATGCGCGGCGGCCCGTCGAAGGATGAATAGTTTTAGCGTTTTTCTGGCGAAAAACGCTAAAAGGGGGAGGTTATGTCTACCAAAAAGACTGGTGATAGGGGGGAGGCGATTGCGGCGGCGTATCTGGAGGGGAAGGGGTATACGATCCTCGAACGGAATTATCGCTACGAACACGCCGAGGTCGATCTGGTCTGCTTCAAACCGGCGGCGAAGTACAAAGCGGGTGGCGAGTTGGTTTTTGCCGAAGTCAAGACGCGCACCGGTCTCGGCTTTGGCCGTCCCGAAGAGGGCGTCACCGAAGCCCAGCAGCGCCGCCTGATGCACGCCGCCGAAGCCTATCTCTACGAACGCAAACTCGAAGGCGCTCCCTGCCGCTTCGACGTCATCAGCATCGTCCTCCAACCCGGTCGGGAACCCCGGATCGAGCACTTCGAAGACGCGTTCTGGGGGCGGTGAGTTCTAGTTTTTTGGTGTTATGGTGTTTTAGTGTTTTACAATCAATCAACTAAAACACCAAAACACTCGAACACTAAAACACACGCTTTAGCGCCCAGGCTGAAAATCACGCGGGAGCATGTCGGCGAGGCGTTCGCGGCTCCAGAGGCCGAAGGTCGTCAGGGCGTAGGGGTCGAAGAGGTGGCCGAAGCGGTCTACTTCGGTGGGGCCGTTGTTGAGGGTGATCCACGAGGCGTACTCGACGAGGTTCGGCACAGAGCTGCCGCCGGGCACGCCGGAGGGCGCCGAGGCCGGCAGGTCGGGTTCGTAAACGACCAGCAAGTGATCGTCGAAAGACAGCAGGTGCGTGCCAGGCTTCGAAGCCGGCTTCATGAAAGCGCCCGACCGCGCAGGAATCGTCACCCCCGGATCGCTCTCGAAGTGCGGCGCTATGCTGACGTTGAAGCCTGCCTTGCGGGTCTTCTTGAGAGTCTTGTCGTCGAAAAGCGTCGTCAGAAAGTGCTGCAGCGAGCCTTCGTAGGCTTTGCGGCGGCGGCGTTGCCAGCGCCGCCCTTCGCGTTTGTTGCGAGGTTCGAGTTCTTCAAACCGAGACGTGCCCAGATACCGAACCTGCCCCAGCATCGATTCGAACTCTTGAAGGTGATAATACACCCGGTAGCCCAGCGCCCGGTTTTCGATGATCAGCGGCTCGCGGGCGGTGGCGCGGAGGTAGTCACGGTCTTCGTCGTAGGTAAAATCGAGCACTTCCGGATTGACCACGAGGCACCGTTCGGCGTTGAGGGTAGCGCCCAGAAAGAGCGGACGGAAGCGTTCGAGGTATTCCGCCCATTTTTCGGGCCGCGTAGCGGAGACGACGATCTCGCCGAGCTTGATGACGATGGGGTGCAGCCGGAAGTCGAGCGTCGTGGTATCGGTGATGCCGGGACGCCGCCGCTGGGTCTCGAAGCCGAGCATCGACGCGACGATCTCAGGACTGCCGGTCGGCAGGTTGTCGAGCCGGTAACGTCCTTCGGCATTGGTGGTGGTGCCGCGCGTCGAGGCGTTGAGAAACACGTGCGCGCCCGGCAACGGCTGGCCGGTTTCGGCATCCACGACGCGGCCCTGCACGGTCGCCCGCGCGGCCTGCTGCGCCGTCAGGTGTCGGGGCGCGATGAGCGCGATAAGGAGCAGTATAAAGACGAAAGGCTTCATGGTCGGTACGGCCTGCCATCAGGTAAACATGATAACAGACACAGCGGACGGGAGCAAGGCCAAAGGAGGGGGTGAGTGGTATTGCGTACTGCGTATGGCGTAAGGGTGCCTTGTTCACGCAGTACGCAATACGCAGTACACGGCATCACTCAGGCCGGTACTCCTTCGGCAACATCTCCGCCACGCGGCTGAACGAGAGGTAGCCGGCCATCGTCACCGTGTACGGATCGATCAGCGTGCCGTGGATATCGACGAGGGCCGGGAAGACTTCGAGCAAGAGCCAGGATTCCTGAGGCCCCGGCGTGGCGTAGGGTCTGTTGATCCAATCCAGATAGGCGGTGTCTTCGAACTCTTTGGTATAAACGACTTCGACGGCGTGTTGAAACGTCAATTCTTTAAGCACCGGCAGCGGGCCCTCTTGCAGCAACGTGCTGCCCTCGATCCGGTTGTGCTCCGGGTTGCGCCGGGGACCTCGGGCCGAGCGACCTTCGTAGAGCACAAAGCCTTCGGCCTCGGTCGTGCCGTCGAGCAGCGACAGTAAGAAATGTCGGAGCGATCCGTGGAAGGCTTGCCGGCGGTTGGAGGCCCACATCGCCGCCTCTTTTTGATTGCGCGGCGTCAGTTCTTCGAAGAGCGGTTCGCCCTGATAGCGGATCCGGTCTTTCTGGTGATAAAAATCCATCAGATGATACCGGAGGCGATAGCCCAGCGCCCGGTTTTCGATGACCAGCGGCGCCGCCGCGCGGGCCGAAAAAATCCCGTTTTCATCCGCAAAACTCAGCACTTCCGGGTTGATGATTTCGGTCTTATCGGCAAAAGGCGTCTCCCCGATAAAAAGCGCATTAAACTTCTTCAGACGACGCTTCCAACGCCGATCTCGCCGGGCCACGACGACGACGGAATCCAACTCATAAACACGAGGCCGCAGGCTGAAATTAAACGCATAAGGCCTGGCCTCGTTGAGGACGATATCTTGCGACATCGCATCGAAGCCGAGCATCGTCACGTAGAGGCGATGCGCGCCCAGCGGCACGCGTTCGAGGCGGTAGCGGCCCTGGGCGTTGGTGGTCGTGCCGATCATCGAGGCGGCGATGAAGACGTGGACGCCGGGCAACGGCTCGCCCGTCTCGTCGTCGATGACGGCGCCGCGCAGCGTGGTATACCGCGCCTGCCCCGCCGCATCCCCGGCAGCGGTCAGGGCGAGGATCAGCAGGGCGAAGACCGTGGCGGTAGCGCGCATCGTTTTTGTTTTATAGGAACGATTTTATGAGTCGGGGAGCCGGAGAGTCTGAGAGTCGGGGATTTGTTGAGGTTTGTAATCGTTTGTGACGTTGGCGAATGTATGGGAGTATGGGTGTATGGGAGTGTGGGAGGGTTTTGGCAACGAGCTTTTCTCTCCCATCCTCCCACACTCCCAAACTCCCACACAAAATGAAAACCGCAGAGCAACGCTGAACGTCACAGCCTGAGACAAAGCTGGCTAAAGCAGTCTCCGGCTCCCCGACTCTCCGATTCCCCGACTCATAAAAATCACGGCGTAATCCACTCATCCGGTCGATATTCTTTGGGCAGTTCGTCGGCGATGCGTTCGAAGGCAAAGTAGCCGTAGACGGTGACGCCGTAGGGGTCGATGACTTCGCCGGATTGATCGACCAGGGTGGGGCCGTCGTTGAGTTTCATCCAGGAGCGTTGATTGCCGGGGTTGTGCCACGCCGAGCGGCCCTGCCAGCGCAAGAACGCCTCGTCTTCGCGTTCGTTGATGTAGAGCACTTCGAGGTAGCCGCCGAAGCGAAGCTCTTTCTCCTGCTCCGAGGGGCCGTCGCGCAGCAGCCGCTTCGGATCGACGCCGAAGCGGTCTCTGGTGGTGTGAAGGCCTTCGAGCGAGAAGCGGCGGAAGGTGAGGAAGCCTTCCTCTTCCCAGCGCTCGTCGAGCAGCGTGAGCATGTAGTGGCGGAACGAGCCGAAGAACGCCTTGCGGCGGTTGGCGCGCCACAGGGCTGCCTGTTCTTCATGCTTCGGTTCGAGCGGTTCGTAGAGCGGCTCGCCGTCGTACTTGATGGTGTTGCCCGAACGAATGAACTCTTTGAGGAAATACTGAATGCGATAGCCGAGGGCCTTGTTTTCGATGATCAGCGGCCTGCTGGCCGTCGCTGTGAGCCGGCCCCAGCTACTCTCGAAGCTGAGCACTTCAGGGTTGACGATCCTGGTGAGCGCGGCATTGTCCGATTCGCCCAGAAACAGCCGTTCGAATTTACGCAGGCGGCGTTGCCAGCGCCGGGCTTCCTTCGCATTCACCGTCACCTCGCCCATTTCGATGACCACAGGCGTCAGGCGGAAGCTGAAGTCGTAGGACTGGGCCTCGCGCAGGAGCGTGTCTTGCGAAGCCGGCTCGTAGCCGAGCATCGAGACGAAGAGGCGATGCGCGCCCGGCGGCACCCGGTCGAGGCGGAAGTGCCCGGTCTCGTCGGTGGCGGTGCCCATCATCGAGGCGGCGATGAAGACATTGGCCCCGGCCAGCGGCTCGCCCGTCTCGGCATCGACGACCGTGCCTGCCAGCGCGGCGTAGTCCGCCTGCGCCCACGCCGTCAACGGCAGGCACAGGCTGAAGAGTAAAAAGGGAAGGATGGAGCGGGGAAGCGTCATCGCGGGCGTACAGTTTGTTATGAAGTACGCACGCGGGAGGATTTTTTCAAGTCAAATGATGTTTGAGGCAGGCCATCGGACGTTTTTCGATAATTTTGAAGATTATACGTTGTGTGTCCGTTGGTATCGGTCACTGGTCATTGGTCACTGGTCACTGATATTCTTTCTAGTGACCAATGACCAGTGACTTACGCCGGGCTTTGTTCGTGGCAGAACCTTGAGGAATTCCTGCTAATTAAGCCAGGGCCTGAATTCTTTGGGTACCTCGTCGGCGACGCGTTCGAAAGCCAGGTAGAGGTAGAACGTGACGCCGTAGGGATCGAGCACGTCGCCTTTGAGATCGACGATGGTCGGGCCGTTATCGAGATAGATCATCGACGTCCGGTAGCTGGGGCGCCGGAACTGCTGGCGCGTCCATTCGAGATACGCCTTGTCCTCGGTCTCGGCGGTGTAGACGATCTCGACGAAGCCTTCGAAGTCGAGGATTTTTTCGCCGGGTGTGCTGCCGTCTTTGAGGATTTTAGCGGTGTCGAGGGGGTAGCGCTGGTCGGTAGGGGCAGCCCCGCCGCCGATGCGTTGCTGGGCCGGGCGGCTGTAGGTCTTAAAGCCGTGTTCCTCGACCTTGTTGTTGAGCATCGCCAGCATGAAATGGCGGAACGAGCCGTAGAAGGCCGCTTCCCGGTTTTCGTTCCACTTCGCTTTGACCACCGGGTCGTCGGTAGTCATCTCTTCGAAGAGCGGTTCGCCGTCGTACTTGGTGCGGTTGGGGATGGCGATGAACTCGGTCAGGAAATACGTGACGCGGTAGCCGAGGGCCTGGTTTTCGATGATCAGCGGTTCGCTGGCGTGGGCGCGGAAATCGCCGCCTTTGGCCGAAAAATCGAGCACTTCCGGGTTGATAATCTTGGTTTGCTCCGCGTTAGGCGTCTCGCCGATGAACAGCCGGGTGAACTTTTCCAACTGCCGTTTCCACTTCTTGTTATCCGCCGTAACCGTGATCTCGCCGATCTCGTAGACGGCCTCCTTGAGTTGGAAGTTGAACGTGTAGGTTTTGGCTTCGCGGATGAAGATGTCTTCAGACTGCGGCTCGAAGCCGATCATCGTCACATGAAGCCGGAGCGCGCCCAGCGGGATGCCGGTCAGGCGGAACCGGCCCTGGTCGTCGGTGACGGTGCCGTTCATCGACGAGGCAATGAAGACGTTGACCGTCGGCAGCGGCTGGCCGGCTTCATCGGTGACGGTGCCGGTGAGGGTGGCCGAAGCCTGGCCAAAAGCGATCTGGATGGGCAGCAGCAGCAGAGCAGCGGCAAAGCACCAGCGAAAACGAGTACACATGGCAACTACGAAGGGATGGGTTTCCTGGGGGCAGATACGGTCGCCTCGGCGGCAAAATTCAGGCCGAAGCCCTCATCGGAACGTCTACGCCTCCGAACGGATCCAACAGCGGGATGAACGGTCAGAGCGTGTCCAGGAAATAAGTCGCCGATGCTCGAAATCGTTGCTTCCGAAGACGAAGCCCGCGCGTATTTCGCCGAGGGCTTCACGCTGCGCAATCTCCACGTCGGGCGCATCGCTTTCGCCCCCTACGCGCAGATCGCCGGGGAGGAAGACGAGGCGGTCGATCCCATCTTTGAGCCGCGCTACCCCACGGGCGTAGGCGTCTATCCACCTTTTGTGGATGTTTTTGTCGATGGGAGAGCTCAGCCCCGGCTGCGCGGTGCGGGCAAGCGTCCTGCGCCGAGGGTTGCGCCCCAACGCAAGCCGCGCAAGGGCATCGGACGCTTCATCCCGTCTCTCACCAAACGCCAACGCCCAGGCATCCGCATCGGCGATCGCAGCAATCCGGGTCGGGGGCCGCTTGTCGGTAAACGAACCCGAACCGGAAAGCAAACCAGGGCTACCGCGAAGGGGGTGAGCGAGAAAACAAAGAAACGCTCAGGCTAATCGATTTTAGATTTTGGATTGGGAAATATCCGATCCCCTTTTAACAATAGAAAAAGCCGCGACGGTCAGTACCGCTGCGGCTTTTTCTATTGAGATGAGACTTCTGGATGAGATCAATCTAAAATCCAAAATCACCAAGCCCTTCTCCGTCGAAGGGGACGCGGGGAGACGTTCTTTAGATCGCGCCATCCACGAAAATCCCCCCGGCCCCCTTCGACGGGGAACGCCGCTAGCGGATCAGCGTCATCCGTCCCGTGAGGACGCGCGCGGCGAATGGATGGAAAGCGTTTCGTTGAGGACTTCGGAGGTTTTGGGGAATTTTCATGCATAGTTGTTCACTCCGGCTAGCCCCGGCAGCGTATCCTTGACGCGTAAACAACTTGCTTATGTCCTTGCAGAGGCTTAGACTCAATATCGGACGATAAACAGGAACGCGAGACGAGGCCGGCTCATCGGATTCGGTGGGTTGGTCTTAGCGCGCAAACCCTTCAGCCGGCGGTCCCGGTCGCCACACTGAGCACGCCGGCCAGGGTTCTGTTTATGTCTCAGCAGCGAGGCCCGGCGGCTAGATACTACAGCCGCCGGGCTTTGCCCTGTGTAGAACCTGCCGGGCGTACTATTTATACGCTGACGAGCGATCTCTTCCCGCCGGCACTTCCAAACCAGACAGATTCCCCAACGCGCTCACCGCTCTGCCCTTACCGGGGGAAGCAAAGACAAGCAACGCGTTATAATGTCTACACAGACCGCGTGGGCGATGAGTAATGCGGCCCGCGTGCATTTTGAGATGCCTGCCGGTGGCGGCGAAAGGGGGCGTGGGTGAGAATGAAATCGGGCCTCACTCACACGGTTCGCCGAGTAACCGAACTACCTCTTGCTGGCTTCTGCGGCTCAACACCATCAGAGGATGCGCTGCTACCGCCACCTGAAGCGCCTTGCCTACCGGCAACACAGAACTTCGCGCCGGCACGATAGTCAAGTCCCACGGCGTCCACAACGAAACAAAGCCCACTTGCTCCAGCATCGCGGCGTCTCGGTTCAGATCCTCTATAAAAGCACTGCCGGGACGCATCTGTTCTCCGCCTCGGTTCGGAATCAGATACGCCATATAACTTCCATTATGCGGGGCCGCCAGGGTAATGAAGCGGCGTACGCGCCTCAAGCCCCCCAGACGTTGAAGGTAATAGCGACTTACAAGGCCGCCCATGCTATAGCCGACAAGGTCGAATTGCTGGTCTGGCTCGATGTGTTTATGGACGAAATCCTTGAGTTGTCCAGCCAGTTTTTCGAGTCCTTGATGACCGCTGTTCGGAGTAAGGTGAGGCGTAAAGGTGGTCCATCCGCTTTTGTGAAGGAAGCGTTCCATCGAACGGAAGATGGCGGGTGTGTCGAAGATGCCGTGTACGAGGACGACGTTGCGCATGATGGAAAGAAAGGCTAAAGCTACCGCTTGCACCTACCTCGTTACTTAATCACCGTCATGCGCCCCGTCTCGATCTGCGTCTGGCCGGCGGTGCGGGCGATGACGCGGTAGAGATACGTGCCCGAAGCCAGCGTCCCGGCATCGACCGGGATGCGTTGCTGGAGGCCGGCCTCCATCGGTTTCGGCGGCAGCGTCATCACGGTTCGGCCCAGCAGATCCACCACTTCGACCGTAACCAGGGCGGTTTCGGGCAGGTCGATCTGGAGCGTGGTCGTCGGGTTGAAGGGGTTGGGATAGTTGCTGTGCAGGGCGAAGGCGACGAGCCGCTCCCCGGTCTCTTCGATGGCGGTGACCACGAGCGGCTCGACAGGCTGACCGTTTACGTCGAAGCCGACGAGCGTGAACGAGTTGTCGGCCAGCAGGCCGGAGGCCAGCAGCGTGAACGTCTGATCGGCAAAGGCATTCAGATCGAACCGATACACGCCCACCTGCATCCCGCCGTCGGCTACCGCTACCTCAACGTTGTAGCTGCCGGGAGCAAGTCCAAAATAGGTGGTCTGGTCGGCGAAGGCGAAGTCTTCGACGAGCACCCGCACCAG
This sequence comes from Rhodothermales bacterium, assembly GCA_028278205.1. GTDB lineage: Bacteria > Bacteroidota > Rhodothermia > Rhodothermales > Bin80 > JANQES01. The sequence continues at coordinate 9,233 of JANQES010000039.1, read as the reverse complement.
GTTATGCTGCGGCGTCTCGTCGAGGATGCTCAGGTCTACGGCGGGCGCATCGACGGCGTCGTGGAGGATGAAAAACTCGGTCTGGCCCGGCGTCTGCACCGCCATGCGCGCCTGTTCGTTCGTCTGGATGGTAAGATCGGAGACGCGGTTGCTCACCACAGCGACGACCGGCGCACCCTCGGCCAGCGAAATCGTCGTGCTGAGCAGCGGCATGCTGTTATCCGCTGCGCTTCCCTCAACGATCTCCAGCGTGTGCGTGCCGGCTTCGAGCGTATCGAACGGCGTGGCCGTCCGGAAGGCAAAGTCGTCGAGCCACCGCTGGCCGTCCACGTAAACATCTACCGGAAGCAGGTCCGGCGCGTCGTGGATGAGTTGCAGCCGGCCCGGATCGGTAGAGATGGGGTCGGACTGGATGGGGTTGATGCGCGAATTGGTGGCGATGCCGATGATCTGGCAGTCCTGAACGTTGAGCCCTTTCTGCCTGATGTTGGGCACGCCGTCGATGAAAAAGCCGAAGGGCGGCAACGGACCGCTCTCGTAGACGCCGGCGAGGCGCGGGTTGGTGCCGTCGCAATCCCACTGAATCATGCGCAGGCTTTCGACATCGTTGATGTTGGGCATGCCGTCGGCCTCGACGCGCACGTTCGGGTCAAACGTTGTGATAGGATCGAGCGCCACCTGCCAGAACTGATCACCGATCACGTCGAGCGTCAGCGTACCCCCGCCGCCGGCATCGACGACGAGGCTGTCGAATTCGAACGACGGGCGCTCGTCCGGATCCAGATAATCCACGCGAGCCAGGCTTTGCCGGCCCAGGTCGTCGGGAAATTCGAGGATCAGCGGGCGGAAGAAGGCGACGATGGCCGTGGTATTGGTCTCCGGGTCTACGACGACCTCCTCTTCCGCGCCGACGGGGAAGAGGTAGCCGCCCTCCATGAGGCCCGTGGTGGTCGTACCCAACGCTAGCGCGCGGACGACGATGCCGTCGAAGTAGCTATCGCGCGAGCCCAGTTCAACGACGCCTTCGCCGCGCCGGGCGTTGTTGCGATCTATGAGATCGGTTTCGATGTTGGGGTTTAAAATGATGATTTCAAAGGTTTCATTGTCGGTGTCGATGACGCCGTGTTCGAGCGTCAGGGTGCCTTCGTCGTTGAGCCAGAGGTTGGTTTGGAGGTTGATGGCTTCTTCTTCGATGCTCCGTGAAGCCATGATGACGTCGCAAAAGAAGGCGTCTTCGTCCTGGCGTTGCCAGACTTTCTGCCCACCCGCGCCGACGAAGAAGACATTGCCGAGCAAGCCTTGCTCTTGCTGAAGCCACAGGAGGTCGGGGTAGCGGTCGCCGGTGCCTTCGAAGTGGTAGTCGCCCAGGAGGAAGAGGCCGCCTTTGTCCCGGCCTTCGTCGTCAAGCACGCCGCATTCGCCGCCGAGGGCATAGCGGTTGCGTTGTCTTAGATCATTGCTTTCCGGATCGGTATCGGGACCGACGCGAAAGTTGCCCACGACGGTATGGTCGCCGCTGGGTTCGAGGCTGAAGTGCGCGTCGCCGGGGTCGGAGGCCATGTTGGCGCCCAGGTAAAAATCGCCGAAAACCTCGACGTTTCCACCCGTAGCGAGAAATTCTCCATCGTCGATGACCATGTTGCCGCCGAGCGAGAAGCCTACCCGGACCGTCTGCTGATAGGCTTTACACGGCGCATCGCACAGCGACGATTGGCCTGCCATCGTGAACGTATCGCCCTGTTGCTCAAACGGGCCGCCGACGTTGAGCACGTCGAGGTCGTCGCGCAGTTCTACATCGCCGGAGAGGAGGGCGAAACACGGCGTTTGGAGTTCGTCCGGGTTGTTGGGCGCCACGTCGCCCGTGCTCGTCGAAACGATGCCGTTGGCGTCGAACGTGACGCTTCCGCTGCCCGTCTTGATCACCTCGATAGCGGGCGATTCGAAGTTGAGTTGATTCTCCGACGTGTCGAGAAAAACCTCTGTCTGATCATCCCCCGTGTAGCGGACCACATCGCCGCCGCCGCACTGGTTGGAACCCTGGATCTGGCTCTTCTCGCCGATGAAAACGTGCCGCGCATCCAGTTCCAACACATTCTCGGTGAGCGCCAGGACGCCGTCGGTCAGCATCAGGTCGCCCACGATGCGGTAGACGTCGCCGGGCGAGGCCAGCGTCACCGTCGCGCCGCCATCGAGCACGACGTCGCCGTGAATCTCGATGGTGCCGGCTCCGTCGAGGCCGCCCCGTCCGTCCCAGCTACGCAGCATCACGATGCGGCCTTCGGAGAGAGTGAGGGATTCATCGTAGCGGCCCGGCGCCACCCGAAGCTCCTGTGCGCCCATTGCCAGGGCCTCTTGAAGCGAAGAAAACGGCTGCCCGGCCTCACCGAGTTTGCCCGCACCGGCCCCGCCGGGCGAGACGTAGCCGATGGCTTCGCTGGTTTGCGCCCGGGCTGTGGAGGTTGTAAAGCCTATCAGGCAAAGCGAGAGGGTGAAGAAAAGGAGGGAGGTTTCTTTGATGCAATACGTCATGACGCTATCCTCTTTCAAAATGAGAACAATTGGTCGGGATTTTAGCAGGCGAGACGTTGTTCTGCTTTTTCTTGCTTGCCTGGCGCAATCGCTTCGGTCTCGGCGTCTGCGTCGAGTTGGGGCGGATTGTATGACGAAGAAGATGGGGGCAGCCGAATTCGTGAGTCGCTCGTCTAAAGAAACGATTCTTCTTGTGCCTGTCAAGGCATGATATATGGCCTTTTCCCCTCCTGTCCAGGAGGGGAAATTCCTTGGCATTTCCCAATGACTATCTTCTGAGAACTTAACAGCCCTGCCCTTCGCAAGGGGAATCATGTGCTCCCTGTGGTGTTTTTTATCAATAGCCCCATTACATCACCGAATTATGGATTTATATTATTGACTTCCCTCTCCACTTCGCCCGACTCCCTCAGAGCCATGAATCGTTGCGCTTCGTTTTCTCGATGCCGGATCCTCGTTCTTCCGGTCCTGATGCTTCTCGTGTTGATGCCCATCCAACTGGCAGCCCAAACGGCGATACCGGGTCCTTCTTTTGAACAGGTGATTGCGCTGCGTGGCGCCGGAAGCCCCGCGATCTCGCCCGATGGACAGGCTATCGTCTTTACCATGCGCTCTGCTGAGTGGGATGACAACCGCTTCGACACCGAACTCTGGCTGGCGCGCGCGGGCGAGGAGCCATTTCCATTGACGCGCACGCTCGACGGCAGCAGCACCGGCGCGCGGTGGTCGCCCGATGGCCGGTGGATTGCTTTTCTGGCCGACCGGGGCAAGAAGCGACAGATCCATCTGATCCGCGCTGCCGGCGGCGAGGCGCAGCCAATCACGCGCGTCGAAGAGGGCATCGGCAGCTTCCGCTGGTCGCCCGACGGCACGCGTATCGCCTTTACGAGCACCGAGCCGGAGAGCAAGGCGATGAAAAAGCGCAAGGAAAAATATGGCGCTTTCTCGGTCGAAGACGCCGAATACCGCATGAGCCACCTCTGGCTGATCGACGTAAAGCCCGATCCCTGGCCCGCGCCCGCCGAAACGCCCTGCGAAGGGGACGCGCCCGCCGACTCGCTCGACACCGCCGGCAAAGACTGCGCCCGCCATCCCAAACCCCGGCGGCTCACTGAAGGCGAGGCCTTCACCGTCGGCAGCTTCGCATGGTCGCCCGACGGCAGGCGCATCGCTTTCGACCATCGCAAAGATCCGCTGATCAACTCCTGGATGACCGCCGATCTTTCGGTGCTCGACGTCGAGACCGGCGTCATCGCGCCGCTCGTCCAACGGCCCGGCTTCGACGGCAGCCCGCTCTGGTCGCCCGACGGCGCGTGGATCCTCTTCGGCACCGACGACGGCAACACCACGTCGAACTATTACAAAAACGGTCAGGTTGCCAAAATTCCGAGCACCGGCGGCGATCCCATCCGCCTCGGCGCGGCGTTCGACGAAAACATGAGCAGCCTCCGCTGGACGCCGCGCGGCCTGTTCTTCCTGGCCTATCAAAAGACCAGACGCTACCTCTTCGAACTCGACCCCGACACCGGCACCACGCGCCTCGTCGCCGATGCGCCGCGCAATATCTGGGCGATGGATTTCTCCGACGACGGCAACACCATCGCCTTCCTGGCCCACACCCCGACGACCCTGCGTGAGATCTATCGCGCATCGATGGACGATTTCGAGCCGCAACGTGTCACGAACATGACGAAGCAGATCGAGACGTGGGCCGTGGGCACGAGCGAGGTAGTCTCCTGGCCCAGCCGCGACGGCACCCCCATCGAAGGCGTGCTCTTCAAACCGTCGGATTTCGATCCCAACAAAAAATACCCGCTCCTCGTCGTCATTCACGGCGGGCCGACCGGGATCGACTATCCGACGCCCATCGACAGCTACGTCTATCCCATCCCGCAGTGGCTTGCCAAAGGCGCGGTGGTGCTTCAACCCAACTATCGCGGCTCGGCGGGCTACGGCGAGGCGTTCCGTTCGCTCAACGTCCGCAACCTCGGCGTCGGCGATGCCTGGGACGTGCTTTCGGGGGTCGATTATCTCGTCGATCAAGGCTTCGTCGATGCCGACCGGATGGGGGCGATGGGGTGGAGCCAGGGCGGCTACATCTCGGCCTTCCTGACCACCAACACCGACCGCTTCGCCGCCATCTCGGTAGGCGCCGGCATCTCCAACTGGATGACCTACTACGTCAACACCGACATCCATCCCTTCACCCGCCAGTATCTCGAAGCCACGCCGTGGCAAGACGGTGACGTCTACCTCAAAACCTCGCCAATGACCAACATCACGCAGGCTTCCACGCCCACGCTCATCCAGCACGGCGAGTTCGACCGCCGCGTGCCCATCCCCAACGCCTACGAACTCTTCCAGGGCCTGCAAGACATCGGCGTCGAGACGAAGCTGATCGTCTACAAAGGCTTCGGCCACGGCATCACCAAGCCGAAAGAACGCCTGGCTGCCGTCTGGCACAACTGGCAATGGTTCGCCCGCTACCTCTGGGGCGAAGAGGTGGAGATTCCGGTGGAGGAGAAGGACGAAGAGGCGGAGACGAGGTAGTTTTTTGGGAAGGGGGAGTTGATCAGGACGAAAGGAGGGATGAGACAGCTTCGACGAAGGCCTCGGCTTGTTCTACAGCAGTGATAGCGGTTTTGAGAGGCAATATGTTGATGCCAAAGGCGTAATCAACATCCTGGCGGTTCTGGAATAGACGGGAGAAGGTGTGATGATGATGTTCATCAATCTTTCCTGATTCCACATACACCTGATAGAATAGCGTATGTGTACCTTTATGGGTCTTAGCGGCGAGGTCTACCTCGTTTATGGCAGCCGTGGCAGCATAATATGCTGCGTAATAGGCGCGGGAAATAGCATGATCAGCATCTGCCGCGTCTAGATCCCGCCGCGCTGCATCAAGCGTGTACTGGGCTTTTTCTAGTAACGCATTGGTTTCGGGTTTCATAGTGAAATCCCCTCTCCTCGGACGTTTCTTAGCAGCGGCCAGTCTGCCGTTCGGTACTCTTCTTCTGAGAAGACCACAGGGGTCACAAATTCACCGTACCGTGCCATCATATCCACCATAAGATCGGCCAGCGGTCCACTCTCCGCATAGCGGTCTACCGGGCCGCGCAGCACCACGAGCACATCCACATCGCTCTCTGAAGTGTCCTCTCCACGAGCCACCGATCCGAACAAAACCACCTCGACCAGCCGTTCGCCGTAGAGAGCTTGAAGCCGCAGTTTCAAGTCATCGAGTAGGTTTTCTATTTCGGGGCGAAACGTCATTGTTTCTGGCGTTCGTCTTGTTCAAAGACTCATACCCGCTATCGTCGTAAAACGTTCTACACCGCCGCTCGGATCGCCTCCACCGTTGCCGGGTCTTCGAGGCTGGAGGTGTCGCCGGCGTCGAGGCCGAGGTAGGCGGCGCGGATGAGCCGGCGCATCACCTTGGCGTTGCGCGTTTTGGGCAGGGCGGTGGCGAAGAGGAGAGCTTTGGGCTTGAGCGGTTTGCCCAGTTCTGACGTCACACGGGTGATGAGTGCCTCGCGGAGGGGCTCAGAGGGATCGTGCCCCGGCTTGAGGACGACGTACGTCACCAGCGTCTCGCCTTTGATCTCGTCGGGCACGCCGATGGCGGCGCTCTCGGCGACGGCCTCGTGCCCGTTGAGCAAGGCTTCGACCTCTGCCGGCCCCAATCGCTTTCCGGCCACCTTGATCGTGTCGTCGCTGCGGCCCAGAATGTACCAGAGACCGTCCTCATCGACGGCGGCAAAGTCGCCGTGGACCCACACGTCGTCGAAGCGGCTCCAGTAGGTGTCGAGGTAGCGCTGGCGGTCTTTCCAGAAACCGCGCGTCATGCCGATCCACGGCTGGCGGATGACCAGCTCGCCGACGGCGCCGCGCACCGGGTTGCCTTCGGCATCGACCACGTCGGCGTCCATGCCGGGGACGGCGTCGGAGAAGGCGGCGGGTTTGAGCGGTTTGAAGAAGTTGCCGCAGAGGATGCCGCCGCTGATCTCGGTGCCGCCTGAATAATTGAGGATCGGCTTTTGGCCGCCGAGCACGTGCTCGAAGCACCACCGCCACGACTCCGGATCCCACGGGCTGCCCGTTGAGCCGACGGCGCGCAGGCCCGAAAGGTCGTGCCGGGCGACGGGCTCGGTGCCGTGCGTCTTGAGCGCGCGGATCAACACCGGCGAGACGCCCAGGTGCGTCACCTGATGATTTTCGACGAGTTGCCAGACGCGGCCTGGGTCCGGGTAGTCCGGGGCGCCGTCGTAGAAGACCATTGATGCGCCGATGCAGAGCGTGCCGAAGACGAGCCAGGGTCCCATCATCCAACCCATATCCGTCATCCAGTACATGCACTCTTCGGGCTTGAGGTCCATGGCGTGGTACATGTCCTGCGCGCCTTTGACCGGGAAGCCGCAGTGCGTGTGGACGGCGCCTTTAGGCCGCCCCGTCGTGCCGCTCGTGTAGATGATCATCAGCACGTCTTCCGCCGAGGTGCGCTCGGTCTCGGCTTCATCGGAGTGACTGGGGATGAGGTCGTGCCACCAGTGGTCGCGGCCCATCTGCATCGGCGTGTCGCGCAGGCCCACGCGTTGCTGGACGACGACGTGCCAGACCGTCGGGCAGGTCTCCAGCGCTTCGTCGAGCGTGGGCTTCATCGTCACGGCGCGGCCCCGTCGGTAGAAACCGTCGGCGGTGAAGACGGCTTTGGCGCCGGCATCGTTGAGGCGCGTGGCTACGGCGCTGGGGCCGTATCCGCTAAAAAGCGGCAGGATGACGCCGCCGATCTTGATAATCGCCAGAAAAGCGATGCATAGCTCCGGCGTCATCGGCATGTAAAGGCCCACGGCGTCGCCTTTGCCCAGGCCCAGCCAGCGCAGCGCGTTGGCGCACCGGCAGACTTCGTGGTGCAGTTCTTCGTAGGTGAACGTCTGCACATCGCCTTCTTCACTCTCGTAGCGCAGCGCCGTGAAGTCCTTCGCGTGCGTCGCCTGCCACTTGTCGAGGCAGTTGTGGATGATGTTCATCTCGCCGCCGGCGCACCATGTCGGGAACTGGATCCCGTCGCTGAGATCGACGACGGTGTCGTAGGGATGGTAGAAGACGATGTCGAGGTCTTCGAGCGCGGCGTCCCAGAACCAGGCTATGTCTTCGCTAGCGCGGCGCATCAGTTCGTCGTACGAGGCGATGCCGTGCGTCTCCATGAAGACCTGGAGGTTGCTCTCGGCGATCCAGGCCGGATCAGGTTGCCAGGCGATCTCCTGGCCGAAGGGAAAGGTGTCGGGGCTTTTATCGGAAGCGTGGTCGGCGGGCATAATCTGTGGGGAAGATGGGATGCTCAATCAGGTTTAATGGATGATACGTTCTCTGCCCCTGTACGGCAAGCCGGTTCGTTGAACCTTGTTATAGTTTCATTCGTCGAATTCTCTTTTTGATGAGACGCTACGTTCTCGCTGCCAACGCGCGCTATGACCGCCTCGCCCCGTATCCTCCGATTCATCAAGAAAACCCTTCGCTGGAGTGTCTATGGGTTGCTGTGCAGCGTCGTGGTGTTGCTGCTCTTCGAAATCATCTATCGCCATCAACTCGTCGATACGTACCGGCCTGAGTTGCGCGGCTACAACACCCCCGCCGTGCTCGAAAACGCCGAAAGCAAGCCGGCGGTCTTGATCATGGGCGATTCATTTACCGCCGGGATGCACACCTATGCCGAGAAGCTCAGGCCGCTGATGCCGGGCTATCGCATCATCAACGCCGGGGTCAGTGGGACGGGCATCGTGCAGGCCAACGTCATGGCGCCGCGCCGGTTCGAGGCGTTTCAGCCGTCGATCTTCATCTATCAAATCTACGTGGGCAACGACCTGATCAACGTGCGCTTCCCAATCAACTGGAAGACGGCCTCGCCCGCGCGTAACGTCTACAGGCTCGTCGGCGGGCGTTTGCCGTCGGTGTATTTTTTGAACTACCGGCTCGGCCAACGCTGGGCTGAATGGACGCGCCCGGCGGCGCCGCGCGAAGGCATCCCAGAGGTCTTCAACGCGCCGTTTTCTGTGGAGGCCTACTCGCCCATCCAGCAGCGCTACCTGCGCGACGATCCGTGGATCCTCGAAAACCAGATCCTGACGCAGGCAGACCGCAAGGCGGATTTTGAGACATTGCTGAAGGGCTTGCACGAGCTACTCGCTCACTGCGACCCCGCCGTGTGTACGGCGTATCTGCTGGTCATTCCCCACGCGAGCCAGGTGCATCCGCGTTACCTCGGCCACATGCAAGCCCTCGGCGCGCAGTTCCGCCGCCCCGCCGCCGTGCAGGCCGGCGCCTATCCGTTCCTGACCGGCATCCAACAGGCCTTTGCCGGTACGCCTTCGGTCCACGTGCTCGATCCGCTGCCGGTGCTCAACGCGAACGAACAGCAGGGCCGCCCGATGTATTTCAACAACGACGGGCATTTGAACCTGGAAGGCCAGGCCGTCGTCGCAGATTTTGTGGCGGCGCAGCTACGGAAGGAGTAGATTGATGAGTCGGAGAGTCGAAGAGTCGGAGAAACTGATGAGTCGAGCATAAGCCATCCCGCTTTTTTCAGCCCCGTAGGGGCGTCCTGTTTGGGGCGCACGACAATTTGTAGGTTGTCAAGCGGCTAGTTTTCTGGCTTTGGCTAGCTCAACGACGTTGTCCCAGCGGTCACTCTTTCTCAACACGCG
>JANQES010000106.1 GCA_028278205.1 Rhodothermales bacterium | reverse complement strand
CATCTCAACAGAAAAAGCCACAGCGGTCCCAACCGTCGCGGCTTTTTCGGTTATTGAGAACCGTGGAAATAAACAATCCAAAATCCAAAATCTAAAATCCAAAATCCCCAACACCTCCTTGTTTTTGAAGCACATCCCGATTGATCCATGAAAAGATGGAGGAGCGCTGAACCTCTCCCTGAGTAGAGGGTAGAAGGAAACGGACCGACCCCATTTCATGGATCGAGGAGGCCATGGATAAGCTTGAGTGTAAGACCTGCGGCGCCCAGAGCATGATTCCGATGGAAGTGGCCATCGAAGAAGATTCAAAGGACGCCTCAGCGCTCTTTGAGCAGGAACCCGAATCGCGCTTCTACACCTGCCACGTCTGTGGCGATAACTGGCTCTCGGTCAAAGAACATGAGGGCGTCGATCATTACAAGATCACGCTCGTGCACCAGATGGGTATGTCGCCGGTGCTCAAGCGCATTGCCCACACGCGGGCCTTCATGACGCGCCACGAAGAACCCACCGGAAAGTGGACCTACTTCCTCGACGACCAGGAGATCGATCAGGAAGTCTGGCACGATAAACTCTCGAAACGCCGCCGGGTCCTTCGAGCCATCTGCACTAATTAAATTCGCGGGGCGAATTTAATTAAGGGGTTATAGGTGCTGTTTTTCTAGCAATTTGGCTTGATTCCTTCCTTTCCCCCTGCTATATTTTTGTTGTGTTAATTTTTTAACACGCTCGCCCCGTTGTAACCCTTTCTCGACCCGCTACGTACGGCTGTTTAACAGACTCGACCCACTGCTATGGCCACTCAGCCTCACCACCAGTTGAGCCGTCGCGAACGGCAGATCATGGACATCATCTATCGTCTCGGCGAAGCCACCGCTGCCGAAGTGATGGAGAACCTGCCCGATCCGCCCAGCTACTCCGCCGTTCGGGCGTTGCTGCGCATCCTGGAAGAGAAAACCCATCTCCGGCATCGCCAGGAAGGCCCGCGCTACGTGTACGTCCCGACGGTGCCGGCAGACACGGCCAGGCAGTCGGCGCTCAAACACGTCTTGTCCACGTTTTTTGAAGGATCGGTCTCGCAAGCCGTGGCGGCTCTCCTCGACATGAACCGGGAGGACCTCTCCGACGCCGAACTGGTGCGCCTGGCTCGCCTGATCGATCAGGCCCACGAAGAAGGTCGTTGACCATGATTGACTTGCTCGCTACGGGGGCGTTGCCGGTTCTGGCGCGTGAAGTTCTCGCTGTTTTGTTCGATCTGACGCTCAAAGGCACGCTGATCCTGGCACTGGCGGGGCTCGTGACGAGCCTGCTGAAAAACGCGTCGGCTTCGACCCGGCATCAGATCTGGTGCCTGGCTTTGTGTAGCGTGCTGATCTTGCCCGTGCTGACGGTGACGCTTCCGGCATGGCGGCTGCCCATTCTGGCCGAAATTCCTTATTTGCAGGAGGCCACGGCGTCTTTAGACCGCCAGGCGGCGGAGCCCTCCCCGGCGATTCCGGTGGCCGATGCGACGACCCCCGTGGCGCCGGCCGCTTCGGAGGCAGAATCAGACGCGGTGGCGCCGGTTAGCGAGAGTGGCACGACGACGGCCCTGCCGCCGGCCTATGAGACGATCTTGGCGCCGTTTTTCAAGGTTTATGAAAGCGCCCGCGCGGCGTCCTGGCCGGTCTGGCTTTTGGTACTATGGGCCGCCGGCGCGGCCACGGTCCTGTTTCGGTTTGGGCTCGGAGCGGCGGGTGTGGGGTGGCTGGCCTACCGCGCCCGTCTCATCCGCGACCCGGCCTGGACACATCTGTCGAGCCAGATTGCAAGCGACCTCGGCTTGCGGCGGCGGGTGCGTTTGCTGCGCAGCATCCGCGCGGCCATGCCGATGACCTGGGGTTTGTTGCGGCCGGTGGTCTTGCTGCCGGTGCGCGCCAACGACTGGTCTGAAGCCCGCCGCCGGTGTGTGCTCACGCACGAAATGGCGCACGTCAAACGCTGGGATTGCCTGACGCAGACGCTCGCGCAGGTGGCCTGTGCCCTGAACTGGTTTAACCCGCTGGTCTGGATCGCCGCCCGCCGGATGCGGCACGAACGCGAACTGGCCTGCGACGATTACGTGCTCAACGGCGCCGTCAGGCCCTCCGATTATGCCGCCCACCTGCTCGACATCGCGCGGACGACCCGCACGACGCTGGTGGCGCCCCTGTCCGCCGTCGAGATGGCGCGCGCCTCGCAACTCGAAGGCCGGGTGCTCTCGATCCTCGATGCGGCACGCAAGCGCAGCGCGTTGGGGCGTCTGGGCACGACAGCCAGCCTCGTTCTGACCGCCGCGCTGGTGCTGCCGCTGGCGGTGATGCGGCCCGCTGAGCAGCAAGCTGATGCTGTTTCAGGTGATCTGGCCTTCCAGCACGTCGTCACGGAGCAGGGCGAGGGGTATCAGTGGGAAGGGCAGGTCGATCCGGGCAAGACGGTCGATATTCGCGGGATTCGGGGGCGTGTGCAGGCCACGCCGTCTACGGGCGAGGCGGTCAAAGTGATGGCGTTGCCCAGAGATGAGGCGTTTGCGGGGGCGGTGCGCGTCGTAGAAAAGGAAGGCGATGTCGTCATTTGCCTGCCGCATCCGGATGATCCCGAACAATGCGCTGCCGACACCTGGCACGGCGAGGCGGCGGACGATCAGGCCGAGGTCGATTTTGTGGCGCTCATTCCCAAAGGCGTCCATTTCTCAGGCCAGACCCGCGACGGCAACGTGACGGTCGTCGGGTTGGAGAGTGATGTCGAGGCGGCCACCGTCGAGGGCGACATCTTCGTCCAGGCTACCGGCACGGTCAGCGCCCATGCCGTCGAGGGCGACGTCAAGCTGCGCACGGACTCCTATGCCCACGCCAGCACCCACGAGGGCGACATCCACGCCCGCATCGGACGCACCGATTGGACGGGACCGCTGCCCTTCGACAGCGCCAACGGCGACATCACCGTCGAGTTGCCCGAAAACGCGCATACCGACATCGATCTCTACGTCGAAGCAAACGGCCACCTGCAATCGGTCATCGACATGCGCCGCCGGAGCCGTGAAAAAGGCGAACGCTTTCGGGGCACGTTGGGGCGGGGCGGGCGCCTGCTGGCCATCCATACCAAAGACGGCAATATCACCATCACCCATCTGGGCCATCAGACCGTCAAGCCGCTCAAAGAATTCGACGTTCGCGCGCCGAAAGACGACGTCTTTCCGGATCGGCGGGATCGTCCTGTCTACCGGGCCGAAGCCCGCCCGACGCCGCAGCAGCCGAAGCTCGTCTACGCCGCCGCGCGCCGCAAGCCGGACGTCCGATCCGAACAAAAGCCCGCGCCGCGCTCTCGCGCCCGACGCGCCGACCTAGACCTCGACGAGGGCCTGTTGCGCCTGCGTCGCCAGATCAACCGCCTCGACGCAGACATCAGCAAGGATCTCTTCGAAGATGCCGCGCAGACCCTCAACCACCTCAATCTGGGCGTTTCCGTCAACACGCGCGATCTCATCGAACTGGTACAGATCGCTGATGGGCGGGAAACGCTCTATGCACGGCAGTTGCACCGGTTGGGATTCGACGAAGCATCGCGAGAAGATGTGTTGTTGGCGCGGCTCGTCGGCATCAACGCGGGTTACGTGCGGGCGGTGCGCGACGCCGGTTATTGCCCCTCGCTCGAAGAGTTCGTTGCCATGAAAATCGCCGGGATCGACCGGCAGTATCTCCGGGATATGGCCTCGGAAGGCTATGAAGAATTGCCGGTCAAAGACCTCGTCGAGTTACGCGAGTCGGGTGTCGACAAAGAGGTCATCCACGAGATGGAAGAGCAGGGCATCCACGCGCCGACGGTCGAAGAGATGGTCGAGTTCAAAAGCGAACACGGGCCGATTCCGAAATAACGGTAGAGATCAGAAGGTATTGATGGGGTTTGTGGGATGACTATGCCCGTCTTTTTTGGACCTTAAGAAATTGTTCGGTAAGTCAGAAAAATAGTATAGGGCTTGAGGGGATCCGGCCTCGTTTTACGCTAATAGAGATGAAAGGATGTGCAGGCCGGCATAGACACCTTTCAATCACCAACCCTACAATCTAACCCAAGGAATTACTATGTCATTTCCTCCAACGAGAGATCCGATCGAGGTCAACTTATGGCCGGGCAGAGTGGCGCAATGGTCTCTGAGCACACAGGCGGGCTTTACCCAAAACCTGCTAATCAAGGATGCCGACGGGAATATCCTGGTGAATGCTTCAGATAGTGGCACCAAGTATTTTGCCAAAACAGGCACGTTCATGGGGGGGAAGAATCCTCATACCGTGGCTATCAGCGCCAACGGTAAGCCGTCCGACGTTCAAGCTGCGAGTTCCGCTATGGTTTTGGGCGGGAAGGCAACGTCTAAAACCTATCTGTTCGCATCCGAAGATCTGGGCGATGGCGATTACCAGGATAGTTTCGTGACCTTGACCTGGTTCGAGTTTCATGGATAAACGAGATGGTGGTTCACGTTTTACCAGTCAATGACGGCCTCTGTGCCCCATGCTGTCTAAAAAAAAGGGTTCTCAGACCTGCCGGGTGTCAAAAGCTCGGCAGGTCTGTTTTATTTGAAAGAAATGGCCTGTAGAACCTCCTCCGGTTGCCACGTATTGCCGCGCCAGATGCGCTGCACGGTGCCGTCCGGGCCGATGAGCGCCGTGGCGAGGTTGTGGTCGAAAACCTGCCCATCGGCCTCGTAGGCGACGCCGAAGGCCCGTGCAAGGCGCGCAATCTCTTCCGCCGATCCTGTGGCGAACGTCCACTGTTCGGTGTTGTCTGTGTAGCGACGAGCGTAGGATTGAAGCACCTCCGGCGTGTCATAGTCCGGGTCGAAACTGATGCTCAACAGGTGAACCTGATCGCCGTAGCGTTCGATCAGGCGGGGCTGCACGGTCTGGAAGTGACGCGAGAGCAGCGGGCAATAATCCGGCAGCGGGCAGCGCGTGTAGATGAACGTTAGCAGCACCGCGCGCCCTTCGAAATCCGACAGGTGGATGGTCTCGCCGTTCTGGTTGATGAGCGTAAACGGCGGGGCCGGATCGCCTCGATTCAACAGGGGAGAGGCGTCTGAGGTGGCGTAGGCCGGATCGGGCCGGCCTGCCGGGTGGGCTGCCACAGCGCTATCGGGCAGCGTTTCCAGATGATCGATCCAGGAGCTATCGGGTGTCACCACGAGGCGAAATCCGACGGCGTCTTGCACCGCGAGCCCTTCGAGCGAAACGTCGCCGAGCACCTTGAACGACATCGTCATGGCCGGCATCAAGCCCCTGATCTCTTCATGCTGGATGATGACGGTGCGGCCGTCGTCGCCAAAGCCCACGACGCGGCCCTTACCCTGATACGTTCGCCGGAGCATACACCCGGCCAGCATCAACAGCGTGATGACTGTGAGTAGTGAGAGGAGGCGTAGACGAGAGCGTGACGTTGTCGAAAGAAGGATGGGCATTTCGTGAAACGTGAAACGTGAGGGTGCCTGACGTGCCGTTTCTAACAGCACCCTCACGTTTACTTCGTCAGTCACCTTCGGTTCGTTTCACGTTTCACGCTTCACACATTTTGCTTCGAACTCTTCTTGGCAGGCGACGGCTTGGAGTTTTTCTTTCCGGCGGCGGCAGCTTTTGTGCCTTTAGATTTTTTTTTCTCTAAGGCGATCTCAATCGTTTCGAGGAGCTCGCGCCGGGTAAAGGGTTTGCTGATGTAGCCGTCGAAGCCGGCCATGATGAAGCGGTCGCGGTCGCCGGGCATGGCGTAGGCGGTGATGGCCAGCGCCGGGGTGTTTTCGTAGCCCGGCTTCTGGCGCAAAAGCTGGAGCAGGTCGATGCCGGTGCGTTGTTCGCCCAGGTTGATATCGAGCAGGAACAGCCCGAAGGCATGCTGTTCGGCCAGCGCCAGGGCTTCGTCCACGTGGAAAGAGAAAACCAGGGTGAAGTACGGCTTCAGCATATACCGAAGCAGCGTCTGCGTGTCCGGGTTGTCTTCAACCGTGAGGATATGGAGGCTTTTGTCGGCGATCATTGGATTCCATCGACGGGCGTTACGAGCGGAGGCTGGTCAATGAAACAAACCCGCTGTGAAAGCAACTGTAACAATCTGTACCGCAGGTGGACGGGCGACGATATTCTGGGGCGTTCGCGATATTCCACGGTGCGTTTATGGGGTAGTGCCCTCGCATCGTCTTGCAAGGTTTGTGGGGGGAGGACGTCAGGGGCATCGGTAAGATCCCACCAGACATCGCGACCGGTATCCGCCGAAGCGTCTCGTGCTTCGGCCCGAAAGGAAACCGGTTTTCGAAGGCCAGCGTGCATTCTCACGTATCGGCGGCATTTAGCGATGACTTAAGCAAGGAGGGCAGGGTAAAAAAGGAAGTATATCGATGAAAAACAGGGGCAGACCTCGGTGCGAGATCTGCCCCTGTTTCTATATCGAGCTATTTTGCCGGCTTATTTTATCAATTGCATGGTTTGAATGAAGTTGCCCTGCGGCGTCTCCAGGTGGTACAGGTAGATTCCGCTGGGTAACCCTCCGGCATCAAAGATCATCTCATGCATGCCTGCCGCGCGCATCGCATCGACCAGCACGCGTACGCGCCGGCCTAACACGTCATAGACCGTCAGCTTCACCTGCGCCGGCTCCGGAAGCCCGAAGCGGATCGTTGTTGTGAGATTGAACGGGTTGGGATAGTTGCCTTCCAGCACGTACTCTTCCGGCACCTCGGCGGCTACTTCCAGCGCGCCGGCCTGCTCGCCGGCCTGTCCGATGCGGTCATCGTCGTCATCGTCGCCGTCGTCATCGTCGCCGTCGTCATCGTCGCCGTCGTCATCGTCGCTGCCGGGTGTGGCTTCGTCAGAGGCCGTGTTGCCCGATGCATCCGTGGCTGTGCAGCGCAGTATGGGCGCATCGTCGCCACGGACTCCCCGGAGCGCGCCCTGTTTGTCGAAGCGATAGACGATATGCCCGCCGTTGTCATCGTCATCATCGTCGTCATCGTCGCCGAGCGAGAGCACCTGCGCGTTTTCCACGTCGATGCCTCCTGCAGCCTCTACGCCGGCCCAGAAGGCTTGCGGATCCGGGCCCTGCACCACCACTTCGTTGCGGTTTGGTTTGAAGGTGAGCCGTTTTTTGTTCTTCGTCTTGAACTTGAACGTGGGGTTGTCGAAGTCAGGTATGACGATAATGCGGGTGATTGAGGGGGCGTCGTCGCACGTGTCGGTGACGGTGCATCGGACTTCGAAGCCGCCGCTTTCCTCATCGTCGTCGTCATCGTCGCCGGAGACGGCAATCAGTTCGGCGATGACGACCGGCGGTGTGGTGTCTTCGTCGTTATCAGGGTCGAGCGGGCAAGTCTCGCATGCATCGCCGCTGCCGTCGCCGTCGGTGTCTTGCTGATCCGGGTTATGCACGAACGGGCAGTTGTCGCATGCATCGCCGAAGCCGTCGGCGTCGGAATAGCCGCGCCCGTTAAGGCCGTTGACGTATTGCTGTTCGACCTCGGCGGTCGATAGCGAACGGCCATAAATGGCGACTTCATCGATCATGCCGGTGAAGCGTTCATCGTCTACGTTGCCCTGGTCAGAGATGCGCACCGGCTCTTCGGTGGTGAAGATCTTATCGTTTGTGAAGGTGCCGTCCTCTTGTCCGTCGAAATAGAGGGTGTAGTCGTTTCCGGTTCTTTTGACGGCTACGTGGTGCCATTCATTCAGCGTTACTTCCGTGCCGCCATAATACCGGAGAATCGGGTGAACGATCTCGAAGTTGACCCTCGGTATGCCATCGAGATCGGTGGCTATTCGGAAGAGCCAGGACGCTTCGTCGCCGGTGTGTTTCGTGACGATGGCGTTGAGCCCGTGGTTGCCCGTGAAGGCGGTCGGATAGATCCACGCTATGATGGTGAAGTCGTCGCTGCCGAAGTTGAGGTTCTCCGCATGCGGGATTTCCACGTGGTCGTCGATGCCGTCGAAGAGCAAGCCTTCGTTGACGATGCCGGTCGTCCAGACGGGGTCTCCGAAGAGTGTGCCGTCGTTGCCGTCGGCTGCATCAGCAGCGTCACCGTCGAGTTTCCAGTACGAGATGATGCCCTCCGGCGCTTCGCTCTCAAACTGATCCGGGTTGAAGATGCTCGGACAGTTGTCGCAGGCATCGCCGAGGGTGTCGTTATCCTGATCTTGCTGGTTCGGATTGGCGTCGGCAGGGCAGTTATCGCAGCCGTCGGCGATGCCGTCGCCGTCCTGATCGTCTTGATCGGGATCATCCGGGCAGCCGTCGCACACGTCGCCGAAGCCGTCGCCGTCAGCGTCTTCCTGACCGGGGTTGGCATCCGTGGCGCAGTTGTCGCACACGTCGCCGAAGCCGTCGCCGTCGGAGTCTTGCTGATCCGGGTTGTAGATGGTCGGACAGTTGTCGCATTCGTCGCCGAAGCCATCGGCTTGGCTGTATCCGCGCCCGGCCAGACCGGCTTGCCGCAACGCCTCGATCTCGGCCTCTGACAAGGCCCGGTTGAAGACGGTTACCTCGTCGATAGCGCCTTGCATGTACCAATCGTCGTAGCGGGCGCCGATATAGTTGACTTCGATGTCGGAACTGAGGTAGCCGGAGCCGCCTTCGACGGTGCCCTGGGCGTTCAATTCGCCATTGACGAAAACCGACAGCTCGCGCTCGTCGAGCCGCATCGCCACGAAGTGCCACTCGTTAACGGTGGTGCCCCATAAGTATTGAAAATCATCCGGGGCGAAATCAGGATAAAGCTCCAGATAGCCGGGGTTGCCCTCGCAGCACTGCGAGCCTTCCATCATCACCGTCACGGCATTAGACCTCAAGGATATTCTGCGGTGCTCATTGAATGAATTAGAGCTAAAGACAGCCCTATCCCCAAATTCGGTCTCCCAGTTCACCCAGGCCGTAACGGTGAAGGCGTCGGTGATGCCGAAGTCGTCGGTTCCAACATCGAAAGCATCATCGCCGTCGAAATAATAGGCCTGGTTGACTTGCCCTGCCACGGTCACAGGCTCTCCGATGCTTGTTCCGTGATTGCCGCCGGCAGCGTCCGTAGCGTCGCCGTCGAGCTTCCAGTAAGAAACGATGCCGGCGGGCACTTCGCTCTCAAGCTGGTCGGGGTTGTAGGCTGTCGGGCAGTTATCGCAGACATCGCCCAGACCGTCGCCGTCGCCGTCGGTCTGGCCGGGATTCGGTTCGGACGGGCAGTTATCCGTCTCATCATCGACGCCGTCGCCGTCACGGTCGAGCGGTCCTACGCCGTTGAGCCGTAGCGTTTCGATCTCCACGTCGGAGAGCGCCCGGTTGAAGACCGTCACCTCGTCGATAGCGCCCTGCATCGTCCAGCCTTCCACGTGATAGCCTAAATGGTTCGACGTGATGTTCGGATTGAGCACGCCGCTGCCGCCGACGTCACCTTGTGCCTGTAACGCGTCATTGACAAAGACCGACAGGATGCCATTTTCAAGCCGCATCGCCAAGAAATGCCATTCATCGATCGTGCCGCCCCATAAGGTCCCGTCATCGTCACCGGTGGGATAAAGCTCCAGATAGCCGTCTGCTTCGCAACATTGCCAGCCTTGCATCGTCACGGTGGCGGCATTGGATCGTAAGGAAATCCTGCGTCCCTCGTCAATACCAAGACCATGATCAACAAAACTCGAACTGAAGACCGCCAGGTCAATAGCATCGACGCCCCACTTGACCCAGGCGGTGATGGTGAAGGCATCGGTAATGCCGAAGCCGTCGGGTCCGAGATCGATGTAGTCGTCGCCGTCGAAGTCGTAGGCCTGGTTGACCTGCCCTGGTATTTCGGTTGGATCGCCGAAGAAGGTGCCGTCGTGGGTGCCGAGGGCATCGAGGGCGTCGCCGTCGAGTTTCCAGTAGGACACGAGCCCTGCGGGATTCGCGCTTTCATTCTGGTTGAGGTTGAGGACGCGGGCGGGGAGCGACCTGCTCGATACATCACGGTTAGAAAACTGCGCCAGCGCCGCCGGAGAAAATAAGATCAGAAGCAAGAGTGCCGCTGCAATGGATAGGGGGGGGAGGTGTGGTCGTATACGTGTGGTCATCGTGTAGTACCCAATGTTTGATTGAGGATATCAAGATGTGGAGGGCAGATTCGAGGACGCCTGAAGCGGCGGTGCTCGACAGGGTGGAGCAGGAGCTGTGGGGGGGGATAAGAAGATTAAAGAGCAGGGTGAAAGAAGTGCATGCTGCACGGTTGTATCTCCTGATGGTGGACAGAAACGTTTTGAGGTAAATCATTCTGCCCAAAGTGTTTCTTTCAGAAGCGAACCTGCTGACAGGGGTTCTCTAGTTTTGATGTCGGGAAATAGTGCCTGTTGTTGTCAGGAATATCCTTATACCTGTGCGGGTATGCTGCCAAGATGTGTTAAAACCGCCATCGAAGCTGGGCGCGTACCTCCCGGAGCCGGTTGCCTTCGACCTCGTCGAGCCCGGAGCCGACCGTCAGCGCATCCTCAAACTGCGTCATGGCCGCTTTCGCCTGGAGCGTCAGGCGAGGCGTCGGCGTCCATTGAACGAGGGCATAGGCGCGCTGCCCGCGTCCGGAGAAAGCGGGGACGGAGAACGTGTAAAGCAGATCGTTTTCATAGGTAAAAACGCGCGTCTCGAAGGTGTCGGTATCGAAAAAAGCCAGGCGCAGATCCACTTGCACGGTGTTGATGGGGCGCCAGCGTACGTCCTGATAGAGCACGAGGCCGTAGGCATCGGCGGCGTCGGGTGCCGCGAAGCGCGTGGCTTCGAGGCGCGCTCGCAGCCGGAGCCGGGGGCTGAAGCGATAGTCGCCGTGGAGGCGGAGCGATTGCCGCGTTTCGGGGCGGACGGCGTCGAGCAGGCGGCCTCCGGAGTCTGTATGTACGATGCCGGTCTCTTTCGTCTCGCTGCGGCCCTGGAGGTAGACCGTCAGCCAGCGGCGCGGGCGGTGTTCGATCACGAAAAAGACCTCGTAGCCGGTGCTCGGACGCGGCACGCCGAAGCGCACCCAGGGGAATCGATATTGATCGAAAAAAGCCGCCAGCCGCCACGCCGGGCCCGGGTTGATCTGAAGCCCTACGTAATAGCCGGTTTCGTTTGTGGTCTCCCCGTTTCGCTCGCCGAAGGCATAGCCGTGGAGGCTCACAAAATCGCGCGGATAATGACGCGCCAGCATGACGGCCTCGGCCCGGTTCGTCAGGCGCACCGTCAACCCGCCGATGCCGCCGAAGGCATCCTGAGAACGGGCTGCCTCGCCGAAGAGGTGCATCGCGCCCAGAAAAACGCGGCCATAGGCGCCGATCATCGTGGCCTGTTGCCCGCCAAACTGATACCGCTGATAGGGCGCCTCGCCGGGGCGCACCGGGCGGTCGAACCGGCTGTGATAGCCTGCCACACCGAGCACGCCGCCGCCGCGCCGGACCTCGACGTTGCCGCCCATCAGATCTTCGCGTACGGCGTCTTTCTTGCTGCGTTCGGTGAGCGTGCGGTGCAGGCCGCTCTCGGAAAAGCCAGTGGCCGCGCCCTCTGCTCCGAAGGCGCCCGCGTCCGTCGTGTCTACCTCGGTCACCGTGGCATCCAACGCGCGGCGCGAGGCAAAAACCGACGTCGAAAGGCCCGGCGCAAGGCGTATCGTGCCGGCGACGCCTCGGAAAAAGCGGTTCTCGTCGGTAGAGCCGTACGGAACCAGTCCTTGCCCGGCACGGACGAGGGGCCGCACGGTCTCGCGGCCTTTGCCGAAGGCGCTGCTGCGCCAGAGCATCACGCCTTGCCCGAAATTCGCCACAAAATCCCCCACGACGAGTGTTTTCAGCGGGCCGAGGTCGTGCAGCGCCACGGAGGCCGTCACGTGGTCGAAGCCGTAGGCGCCGCTTGCCGGATCCCACGCAAAAGGCTCGCCGGGGTCTTTCTCCAGGGTGAGGTTGAGCCGGAAATGTCGCTGCGAGCGGACGCGCAGGCGCGTGTAGAAGCGGTCCGGAGATCCGGCATACGTCGTGTGTGTGGTGTCGTCGTCGTAGCCTTTGCCCAGGTCGAGCCGCCGCCCCGCGCGCTGGATCCATTCGCCCTGAAGGTTCTCGAAGAGGCGGCTGAAGCCGGCAGGGGCGCGCTCGCCCGATGAGCCGGCGGTGAGGTAAGGACGCGCCGCTTGCAGTACGGTCTCGGTCATCCCCTCCACGGCGCGCAGCGCGTCGAGCGTTGCGTACGGGCCGGTTGTTGTTCGATAAAGGACGATCTGGCGGGCAAGGGCAAGGCTCAACGCCGGGATCTGCGCCAGTTCTTCCGCAGACGCTGTGTTGACATCGAGAGGATGCAGGCGCAACTCGTCCAGGCGTTCGGCCAGTTGCGCCGGATCGCCGAGGGCCTCGCCGAGATCTTCGAGGATGGCTTCGACGGCGATGTCGACGTCGGTGGTATCGGGGGGATGTTGGGCAGCAGCGGGGCGGATGAGCAGGCTGCTCGTCAGGAGCAGGCAAAGCGCCAGGGGAAGAGGGTGGCTTGTCGATGGCGACGGCGCCCTCGTGTACCCACACGACGTCGCCCTCGATAGACAATAAGCCGCAAGGCTCTGCCGCACACCCTCTTCCCACTTTCTACGAAGCCAGGAATATGGTTGGTAGCCTGCTCCGATCGAAATAAGTCCGGTCTCCTTTCTTGCTGTTTTCATCACGGTCATGAGTCACGGGTCATGAGTCATGAGTGTTTTCCAATGACCCATGGCTCATGACCCATGACCGTCCGAGAAAAGCAAAACGAAGAGGACTCTTTTCGATTACCAAAGAAGGCTCAATGAGACGGCGGGCGACCAGCCCAGTGCGTAGTGGTGTTCGCCGGCTACGTCGGCGGCTATGGTACCCAGGCGCAGGCCCAGGCCGGCGGTAAAGCGGGCTGGTTCCGTCGCTGCGCCGGCGCGTAAGGCCAGCACGTCTACGGGGTACACCTCCACGCCGGCGCGCACCGAGAGCGGGAAACGCGCGTCTTTGCAGGCATCCAGCACAACCAACACCCGCTGGGCCGACCAGTAGGCCACTCCCAATGCCAGCGTACGCGCTCCGTCTTCCTGCCCATCCAGCTTCGGCGCGAACACGTTGGTGGCCTGAAAGCCAACGTGGACGCCGGGGCGCACCTCCACCAATCCCCCGAGGCTCAAAGCCTGCGTACCGGCGCTCCCGTATTCCGGGATCGAAATACGGTGGTAGCGCAGGCTGAGCCCCAGGAGAAAGCGGCGGGGTGTGCCTAACCGAAAACCACGCGCATACCCGGCGTGGAAGTGCATTTCGCGATAGTCATCGAAGCCAAACGTCCGGGCGCCGGCCGCCACGGTGCCCAGGCGTGTCGGCGCGACGAAGGCGGCGGCGCCCAGGCGAAGCGCAGACAGCCCGAAGGCTTCGCTGGCGAAGAACGAGACGGCGTACCCCGGGAAGGTCGCCCACGAAGCCGGGTTGGCGTAGCCGGTGGCTTCTTGCGTCAGGGCTGTGGCCGCGCCGCCGAGGGCCGCCGCTCGCGCTCCGCTTTCCATGGAGGTTTGCGCCCATCCCAGGCGACCACTGCCCAGGAGCAGCATCATAATCCAGACACAGCCGCTACGAGGCATATCCTGTACCCGCTCAAGGATGTTTGCCCCCAAAACATATCAAAGCGCTGTGTCTTCGGGCTAATTTTTTTTGAGGATCTGCCTATTTTTTTTCGGGATCGAATAATGCATCGCATGTTCTGAGGCTTATTATGACAAAAATAGCAGGAGAATGTCATTGATACATTGAAAACAATCGAATGATCATACCGGAGTGGCGGGGTGTATCACAAATGGCCCCGCGCCCGGCGGAAACCGCTACGCTAAGGCGGGGGTATCAGATCACAACCCTGAGCTTATCCTTTCTTCCACCATGATGGGCATTCGATCCTGGTTCTCGCATCTCGTTGCGGCGGTGTGTGTGTTTCTCGTTGCGGCGGCAGTCGTGCCGGCGGCGATGGCGCAGGAGGAAATCTTCTGCGATGTCGCGATCAACTACCGGCAACTGCAAGGAAACAACTTTACCTTTCTCGAAGAACTCGAAGAACTCGTCGAGGAATACATCAATGAAAATAAGTGGACTGACGACCGCTTTCTCGAAGAAGAGCGCATCTCCTGCACGATGCAGATCGTCTTCCGCGAGGCGTTGACGCAGACGTCGTTCAACGCGCAGTTTATCATGACGAGCAGTCGCCCTATCTATGGCACCTCGGCCACGACCAAAGTTCTGGAGATCAACGATCCGGAGTGGGCGTTCGAGTTTTCGCAGGGCACACCGCTGATCTTCGAAACCGAACGCTACAACCCGCTAACTTCGGTGATCGACTTCTACGTCTACATCATGCTCGGGTATGACTACGACACGTTTAGCGAGTTCGGCGGCGAGGAATTTTTTCAGAAGGCGCGGCGGATTCACGAACTGTCGCAGGCGCAAGGCAGCAGCCTCAATAACCGCCGGGCGGGCCTGATCCGGCAACTCCTCGATCCCCGGTTTAAACCCTTACGGCAGGCCTATTTCAAATATCACTTCGAAGGGCTCGACCATTTTATCTCGGAGCCGCAGCGCTCCCGCCTCGTCGTGCTCGAAGTGCTCGCGACGATGCAGGAACTCTACGAAGAATTGTCGCGGCAAACGACGACGACGTACTTCTTCGCGACGAAATACCAGGAATTGACAGCGATTTTCGAACAATCATCGTATAGCGCGCAGGCCTACGGCGTGCTTTCCGAGGTCGATCCTTCTCATCTTTCGACCTATGACCGGCTGATTCAATGAATGTAAAACGCAAAGCGTTTTACATACTCACTGCTCTCTATCCGGGATGACGGTGGCTGTGACGACGTGGTCGTCTTCGTAGAGGGTGTCGAGCACATCGAAGCCGTCGAGCATATAGCCAAAGGCGGTGTAGCGCCCGTCGAGGTGGGGTTGGATGCTGTGCGTGATGAAATATTGCGAGCCTTCGGTGTCTTTTCCCGAACTGGCCATGCCGGCAGCGCCGCGCCGGTAGGGGATGCGGGTAAACTCGCTACGGATGTCGAAGGGCGGCCCGCCGAAGCCGTCGCGCCGGGCGAAGTCGCCGCCCTGGATGACGAAGTTGGGCACGACACGGTGGAAGGGCACGTCGTCGAACTGGCCGGCGCTGGCAAACTGCGTCAGGGTTTGCGTGGTCAGCGGGGCCTGCTCGGTATCGAGGGCGATTGTGATGGCGCCTTTGGGGGTTTGAAGGACGAGTTGCGGGTGCGGGCCGAGGGCTTGTAGATAGGCCCAATCGATGGTGCGTTCGGGCGGCTGATGGCCGGTAGGCATGGCCGGCGTTTCGCCCGTGAGGTTTTTGAGGGCGTTGCCGGCGGCGATGACGATGTCGGTATGCGGGTAGGTCATCTCACGCCGGAGGAAGGCTTCCGCCTCCGGATCGCCCGAGTTGCCGAGGGCGCTGAGGATGGCCGTCATCACGTCGAGGTCTTCAGCCGGCTCGCACGTTTCATAGACTTCCTGCAAGAGCGTTGTCGATCCGAGGGCGCGGAAGAGCGAATCGCTCAGCGCCCGCGCCGAGGTCCATGCCAGGGCCTGGTCTTTGCGCTGGAGGCCGTCGGCGAAGATGTCGAAATAAGCCGGGCGTTTGGCGCGGGTGTCGCGGTCTTCTTGCCAGCGTGTAGCCAGCGCGCCGAGCGCCGCGTGGGCCACCCGGACGTTCTGGCTATGCGCGGCATTGACGAGGATCTCGAAGCCGTGATGACCGGGCAGGGCGGCCAGGGCCGGCAGGGCGCGGGCGTAGGCCAGCGGATTGCGGCTGTTGCGGCGACGTTCGAGTTCGCCGAGGACGAAGCTCGTCTCGCCCAGCCGCGCCATGCCGATGAGCAGCGGCGCGGTGATGCGCCAGGCATAGGCGTTATACTGGGTCCACTGCTTGATGACATCGGCGTCTTTTTCGGGCCATTTTTTGCCGTCGTTGAGCGCCTGCGCAGCAGCCACTGCCACGTGTACCGACGGATCGACGAGGCGGTCGTAGAGGGCGGCGCGCATGCCGGTTTCGTCGGTGCGGGCACGCATGGCACGCACGGCGTTGACGCGTGTGCGCCAGTCTTCGGCGGTTTCCATCCAGTGCTTCAGGCGGGGCGTATCGACGGGGTTGCCCAGCCGGTTGATGCCGGTGATGAGGTGCATCGCGGCGGGGTCGTCCATGCTCAGGCTGTCGAGGACGGTACGGACGGTGTCTGCGCGGGTCGCCCAGGCCGTGGTGTCGCGCGAACGTCCGAAGTAGTAGGCGGCGTAGAGGCGCAGGTCGGCGTCGGGAGCGTGCAGGGTTTGGATGAGGTAGTCTACGGCTTCGGGCGCGTGGAGGTCGCGCATGCCGTAGCGGGCCAGGGCCAGGGCTACCTCGGCGGTATGCGCGGTATCTTTCCACGCCCACGAGACCAGCGGCACCAGCGAGGCCTTGTCGCCTTTCTTACCCAGCGCTTCGATGAGGCGGCGTTGCACGGTCAGGTCGTCGGTGGTTGCCAGGGCGTTGAGCAGGGCAGGGGCGTAGACCCGGCCCTCCGACTGGCCGAGGGCAAAGGCGGCATCGGCCTGGACGGTCGTGTTCTGGTCGTTGAGCAAGTCGAGCAGCGCGGGCACGGCCACGGAATCCTGGACGGAGGCCAGCGCAAAAGCAGCGCGGGCGCGCGCGGCCGGATCTTCGTCGCCGAGGTGTTCGACGAGCGCTTTCGCGTCGCGTTCGACCTGGAGATCTACGATAGCTTGCAAGTCTGCGCGGGCGAGCAGGTTGTCGGAGGGACGGTCGGTGGCGGGTTGCTGTGCGCGGACGGCGGTGCCGGTCATCAACACCAACATCATCCCCACCGCAAGCCGATGCATCGTCTTTCGCATAAAAACCGAGGGGTTTTGTGTAATTCAGGAGGGGCGTCTGGATACACCCTTTCCTAGTATCAGCCATTCAGGTTGGTTTCTTGAATCTCGGTAGAGCCTTATTACATCGTACCGACGTATCGGTTGCCGATGGTCTTGAATCTGCGAGTCGGAGAATGTTTTATTGAGTTGTGTCTCAGTCCGTAAAGTTCGGTGTTGCCTTCAGGCTTTGATTCTGTGTGGGAGTATGGGAGTGTGGGAGGGTTTGGGATGGCAGATTGGGAATTTGCGCCGTGGTGGCTTACATCGCCTGAGGGCGCATGTGGTTTTGTATCGACAGGGAATCAAGTGGAGGCTGATGCTCTACGCCCTCGCTACATCTGAACCTTCGGTGGGTTTTCCTCACTCGGTTCAGCGGTCTTTTCTGGAAGTGTGGAGGGAGGGTGCAGATCTGGAATCGGCGGTGGAGGGGCGTGCTAGGCCACCTCTTCCTTCTTTTCTTCATCGAGAAAATGCGCTACGGCGACCGGACTTTCCAGAAAGGTCGGCTCGTCTCTTAGCTTGTGTGCGAGTGTGATCGAGATGTCTTCGATCCGGACTTTCGTTACCCCGTCGATGGTTGTCTTAACGACGATGAGCGTCCCCAGACGAATCGCTGCGTTATCGACCTTCTCCAGACTTGTGATGAGTTCGGCGGTCGCTGAGGTAAGCGTAGCCGTCGCCTGGATGGGTGTCTTGTTAATCTGAGCGCGCAGGCCCTCTTTGGCCTCTTCTGCCAGCTTTGAGACGTCTTCCGGGGTAATCAACTCACTGAGTTTGTACCGGAGCTGCTGGAAGAAAGAGCCATATTTGGGTTCTTCCTCCGCCTCCAGTTCGTAACCCATCGCTTCCATCAACTGACCGGCGGCATTAAGGATGTGCTCTTGTACCAATAGGAGGATTTCCTTGTCGGCAATGCTTACCTCCAGGATGGCCCTCTCAGAGATGCCCAATGTGATAGATCGGCCTTCTTCGGTGGACGCAAGAAGAAGTCCTCTTTTCAGGTCAAGCTCCTCATCAAAGAGGAGGTTGCTGTCGTGAAGCCCCTCCTTAGTTATCTCATCTATGACCGTTCTATAGAGCTTCACCCCGGTGAGGTTCGCCCCGGTGAAGTCCGCCCCGGTGAGGTTCGCCCTGTTGAGATTCGCCCCGAAAAGGTTCGCCCCGGTGAGATTCGCCACGGAGAGGTTCGCCCCTCGGAGGTTCGCCCTGCCGAGGTTCGCCCTGTTGAGGTCCGCCCCGGTGAGGTCCGCCCTGTTGAGCTTCGCCACTCGGAGGTCCGCCCCGATGAGGTCCGCCCTGTTGAGGTTCGCCTCGGAGAGGTCCGCCTCGGAGAGATCCGCCTCGGAGAGATCCGCCTCGGAGAGATCCGCCCCGATGAGCTTCGCCCCGGTGAGATTCGCCCCTCGGAGGTCCGCCCCGGTGAGGTCCGCCCAACTCAAGTGAGGCCGTACCTCCAGGTTCACCCACCTCCACGTGCACCAGGCCGCTCCTCCTTCCTTAAGCCTTGCCGTATGTTCTGGATTTCCCATCGTGCTTTGTGTTTAGTCATACCTTCTAATTTATTGACACATCTCTTGCTGCTTTCCTACAGTATCCGCCCCCGAAAGATGAAATGCAAGCCCCCTACCGCCCCAACCTCCTCATCACCTCCGCCATCGGCTAGGCGTCTTTCTTCCCCGAATTACTCTCCGTATCACCAGCCATGTGCTTACAGTCATCTGCCATCAACAAGATCCTCCCATACCCCCATACTCCCACACCCCCATGCACGCGCTAACATCACCAACTATTTGACACATCGGTAAATCTCCGGCTCCCCGACCCTCCGATTCTACGGCTCCCAACCATCGTCCACCAAAATTTAACGACGTAAGTCTATCAGAAGTCCTACCTTAACGCGGTTCTCCGTGAAGTAGTGCTGTTGATCTCGTATGGCAAAGCGTAATCTGGAAGGCTCCCAACCGTCTCGCAGGGTGGTCGTGCCGGCCAAGCCGGGGGGGCTGGGGACCTTCAGCGGTGTCTTTACCCCGTCGATTCTGACGATCCTCGGGGTGATCATGTACCTGCGCTTCGGCTGGGTCGTGGGCAACGTGGGGTTGATTCCGACGCTGGTCATCGTCACGCTTTCGACGGGCATCACGTTTTTGACCAGCCTGTCGATTGCGGCGATTGCGACGGATCAGCGGGTGCGTGTGGGCGGGGCGTATTACATGATCAGCCGGTCGCTGGGCATCGAGACCGGCGGTGCCGTCGGCATCCCGTTGTATCTGGCGCAGGCGTTGTCCGTGGCGCTCTACACCGTCGGTTTTGCCGAAAGCGTCGTCAGCGCGTTTCCGGCGTTCGACGAAAAAACCGTCGGGCTGATTACGACGGTGCTGGTGACGGCGCTGACGCTGATCTCGGCGAAGGTTGCCATTCGATCCCAATATTTCATCATGGCAGCCATCACGCTGTCGTTGCTGTCGCTGCTTTTCGGCAAGCCGCTTGAGGAGCCGGACGTCGGTCTTTTCACCGGGGTCGCCGAAGGAGGCGAGAGTTTTTGGACGGTTTTTGCCGTTTTCTTCCCGGCCGTCACGGGCATCATGGCGGGCGTCAACCTGTCGGGCGATCTGGCTGAGCCGGGCAAATCCATCCCGCGCGGGACGTTTGCGGCCATCGGGACGGGCTATTTCATTTACATGGCGTTGCCGCTGCTGCTGGTGGCGCGCGTCGGCGCCGAGACGCTCATCGAAGATCCGCTGGTGATGCGGCGCATGGCGTTCTGGGGCGATGCCATCTTGCTGGGCATCTGGGGCGCGACGCTCTCTAGCGCCGTCGGCAGCATGCTCGGGGCGCCGCGCGTCTTGCAAGCCATCGCCCGCGACGGGGTGCTGCCGCGCCGGTTCGATTTTCTGGGGCGCGGCAGCGGCGCCGAAGACACCCCGCGCATCGGCACCGTGGTGACGCTGATCATCGCGCTGGCGGCGGTCTACTTCGGCAACCTCAACATCATCGCGCCCATCCTGACAATGTTTTTCCTGACCACCTACGGTGTGTTGAACATCGCCGCCGGGGTGGAGCGGTTCCTCGGCAGCCCCTCGTTCCGGCCCAAGTTCAAGGTACACTGGTCGTTGTCGCTTTTGGGGGCCGTCGGGTGTATCGCGGTGATGTTTCTCATCAACGCACTGGCGACGGTTATCGCGGCGGTCTTCGTGCTGGGCGTGTACATCTGGCTGGAACGGCGCGGCCTGGAGAGCGCCTGGGGCGACGTGCGCCTGGGCATCTGGATGGCGCTGACGCGGGCGGGGCTGCTGCGCCTGCGCTTCGAACCCGATCCGAAGAACTGGCGCCCGCACATCCTGGTCCTCTCCGGCGCCCCCACACGCCGCTGGCACCTGATCGACCTGACGGCGTCGTTGACGCACAACCGGGCGTTGATGACCGTCTCGACGGTGCTGCCCAGCGATGCGTTCTCGGTGGAACGTCAACAGGCTGTGGAGGCCAAAATCCGGGAGTATCTGGCCCGGCGGGGCGTGCAGGGGCTGGTTCGCGTCATCACCGCGCCGAACCCTTTCATCGGCGCCGAACGGTTGGTAGAAGCGTACGGGATGGGCGTGCTGGTGCCCAACACGATCTTGCTGGGCGATAGCAAGGAGCCGTCGCATCTGAAGCCCTATTGCCGGATGATCGCCCATTTCTACCAGTCGCAGCGCAACGTCATCGTGGTGCGGGATGATGAGAAGCGCGGTTTCGGCCAGCGCAAACGCATCGACGTGTGGTGGGGCGGCCTCAAGGGCAACGGCGGCCTGATGATGATCCTGGCCTACCTGCTGCAAACGAGCCTGAGGTGGCGCAACGCGGAGGTCTGGCTTCGCATGGTCGTACCCACCGACGCCGCCGCCGAGGACGCGCACGCCAACATTTCTCGGCTCGTCGAAGAGACCCGCACCGGCGCTTCGGTCGACGTGGTCGTCGCCAACGGACGGCCTTTCGACGAGATCCTCCGCGAGAACTCGCGCGATGCCGATCTGGTGTTGCTGGGCATGGCCGCGCCGGAAAACGAAGACGATTTCGTCGCCTATTACGAACGGCTCCGCATCCGCGCGCGGGGGTTGCCTTCGACGGTCTTCGTGCTGGCCGCCGAGGGGATTGCCTTCCGCGAAGTGCTCCTCCAACGCGACCATGAGGCGTCGGAAGTGGGTTGATAAAACCTTTTCTCAGGTCGATGTTGCCTGGGGCGACTTCAAGGGATGTGCTTTGCAACAATGTATTCGATGTAAGGGTGTTTGAGTGTTATGGTGTTATAGTGTTTTAGTTGATCATACTCAAACACTATAACACTATAGCACTATAACACAATGACGCTCCGCCTCAGTGTCTCTTCCATCCGTCCATACCGCCGTGCGTCCAAGCCTTTTAGCGATTCTGCTCTTCTTGCTCGGAGGGCGTCTCTGCCTGGCCCAGGAAGCCGAAATCGATCTGTTCCCACGGGTGATGCTGAGCGTCTCAGGCGGCATCTTCAGGCCCGCGCTGGACGAACTCCAGACCAATCATCGCAAAGGCGCGATGTATGGCGCGCAACTCGGCGTCCGGTTTTTTCGAACCCTACCCCGGCATCGTCTTTACGGAACGGCGCAACTCTACCGCTTCAATGCAACCCGGCTGGGTCCGGGACACGGCGCGGGTGCAGAGGCCGGAGGATCGTTGAAGTGGGATATGACCGTCGCCAACGCCGGGGTTCGCTACGGCATCAACCTCTTCAAGGTCAACGATATTTCCTGGCTCGGCGGCGGGATTTCTTCGATCACATTGAATCGAAATGTCATTTCTAGCGCGATTGAACGCATCGGCCCGCTAGACTTTGAAGAGGTGCGCACGGTGACGACATCGACCTTTGAGTCGGTCAGTTTTTATGTAGAAGTGGGGCAGATGGTGCAGAGTTTCGAGTTTAAAGCCAAACCACGGATCGGGCTGTTCTGGAATGCCAAATATGACCACGGCCTCAGCCATACCCTCAATATCAGCGGGTTGTCGATTCAAGTGGGCTTTTTGGTCGGGGTGTGATTGAATCGAGAGGGAGAAAGGGCGAAAGGGTGACACGAGCGCGAAGCGCGACTGACGCCAGTAAAGGGGGATCGTGGAAGGACATGAATCATCCCGTTTTTTGTAGCCCCGTAGGGGCGTCCTGTTTGTAGAATCCTTTGTTTCCACAAAAAAATAGCCCCGTAGGGGTGGCCTGTTAAAAGAACAGGCCGCTCCTACGGAGCTTATCGGAAAAAGTACAATTTTTTCTACAAACAGGACGTCCCTACGGGACTCACACGTCCTACAGGTTCACCCGCACCGAGACCGAGGCGGCGTTGAAGCCGAGGACGGGCGTGATGGCGATGCGTCCGGTCTGGTATTGATGGCGCCGGGTGAGATAGTACGCCGTGAAGAAGCCGAGCGCGCCGCCGGCCAGCACGTCCGTGGCCCAGTGTTTTTCGCGGACGACACGGGCGATGGCCGTGCCGGTGCCCAGGGCAAAGAGGCTGTACGTGACCGGATGCGGATAGTAGAGCACCCACGGCGTCAGGATCGCGAAAGCCGTCGTGGTGTGGCCTGACGGAAACGAGCTACGCCCGGAAAACGGCGCAAACTCGTGCGGGCCGCTCTGTTCGTACGGGCGGAAACGGCCTATGGTATACTTGACGCCGTAGCTGAGCAGGCCCGCATAGATCATCGATTGCAACGACGTGAAGGCGGCGTCCTGAAACTTTTGATCGTTCGTCGTCAGCGAAAACGCGAAGAGGCCCGCCACCGGCAGGTTCATCTCCGGCCCGCCGAGATGGTTGGCGAACTCAAGAAAATTACCGAAATGGCCCGGATAGTGATCGACGCGGTAGTCGATGGTGCGGTCGAAGGTAGACAGGGGCGTCAGCAGCGCCATGGCGCCGACGGCGTAGAGGGCCGTGCGTCGCTGGCTTAAATCTTGTGCCAGGCCGGCGGCGTCTTGATAGGCCCAGCGGAGAAATCGCTTTCGACTATTGACGGATTGGGCCTGCGCCAGACAGGGCAACAGAAAACAGGCGATAAGCGCCAGAAACGCGGAGGTCTTGAGTGTGGAGGACACAGCAACAGTACGATTGAATGAGCGGGTCGGCCCTGCGCAAACGACGCTTCGGGTAGCGCAGACGCCCTTGCGGTGGCGCCTGCATCCCAGGACTTCGGCGAGAGCACCGAAGCGTTCAGTCTTGCGTCAGGTTAGTAGCAGTCAGGCAGACGTGCTGTGTTTTGTTACCGATAAACGCGCTCCACAGATGTGGCTCCACGACTCCGTTTGTCAATACAACGCGACGCACTGCCCTTTATTATACATACGCCTTTTACAACAGGACAGGCTCAGCGCAACGGACCCACACGTACAAAGATAGCTACTTTGTAACCAGGTATCCAACACGAGGCCGCCCAGTTGCAAGGATCGGCCTGCGAATTCACGCACTTTAGGTTTAAATGGTTTTTTAGTGTTATGGTGTTATGGTGTTTTAGTGTTATGATATTCGGGTCAAATCCACCAAAACACGAAAACACTATAACACCATAACCCGCCCCCGACATGGATACCTCAATAGAAACCGTCGCCCATCCGCATTTGCAGAAGCTGCTGGCCGACGTCGCCGCTACCACCGCCGCTGCGCAACAGTTGCGCGCCGACCTCTCCGACGCCGGGCTCGCCTGGAAACCTGAGCCCGGCGTCTGGAACGTGCTCGAATGTCTCCAACACCTGATCATCGTCGACGGGTTGTATTTGCCGAAGATCAAGGCAGCCCTCGAACAGCCGACGCGTGAGCACGGCAGCGCTCCGTTCCGCCCGTCATGGTTTGGGCGAACCTTCATTCGCTACGTCTCGCCCGAGTCGGAGCGCAAGGTTAAGACGTTGCGGCTGTTCACGCCGCCGCCGGCGCTGATCGACGTGACGGTCGTGACGCAGTTCGTCGAGCAACAGGCAGCATTCACCGACCTCATCCGGCAGGCCGACGGCGCCGATCTCAACGGCAACAAGTTTTCGTCGCCCGCCACGCGCTTCATCCGGTTGACGCTCGGCGAAGGGCTGACCATGCTCACGGCCCATCAGCAACGCCACCTCCAACAAGCCCGCCGCGTCACGGAACATTCAGACTTTCCGAAGTAGTTTGCTCGTGTTTTCGAGGTGGGCTCTTTGGGCGACTGGAGGCGAAGGTCATTAGTCATTACGCTCCCCCTGCCTTCGCAAGGGTCGCTGTCACTGGTCACTGGTGAAGGTCTTTTTCAAGAACCAGTGACTAGTGACCCATGACCAGTGACCGACGCCAACGGCGGCGCAGAGTGAAAGAGCAGGAAATACCGCCAAACTTTTCCTTGCCTGCTAAGAACCTGTCGTTTCGTGGCGAGTAGGGATGACTTCGTCGCGCGATTCTCATCAACGCCTTGATGCCCTCATGCTGCGCTTTCGTACGGTTTTACTCGTCTTCGTCTTTATCCTGATCGCCCGTGATGCCTCGGCGCAGGGCACGGCCTCCGTCTCGCTCGTCGATGCCTATCGCAACGACGCCGACAAGATCATCGACACGGCGCTCGCCGACAGTTCGGGCTTCGAGCGCCTGGCGTATATGTGCGACACGTTCGGTCATCGTTTCAGCGGTTCGGAAAACCTCGAACGCGCCAACGACTGGATTCTGGAGACGATGACCGCCGACAGCCTCGAAAACGTGCGCGGCGAGGCGGTGATGGTGCCGCACTGGGTGCGGGGCCGCGAGGCACTGACGCTCCTGGAGCCGGGCCAGCCGCGCGATCTTCAGATTCTGGGCCTCGGCGGCAGCGTCGGCACGCCTGCTGAAGGCATCACCGGCGAGGTGCTGGTGGTGAAGTCGTTCGACGAACTGGAAGAACGGCGTGACGAGGCGCAGGGCAAGATCGTGCTTTTCAACGTGGCCTTTACGTCATACGGGCGGACCGTGCAATACCGTGTCAACGGCGCCGTGCGGGCGGCGCAGGCCGGGGCCATCGCCAGTCTCATCCGCTCGGTCGGGCCGGTCTCGCTTTACACCCCGCACACCGGCACCATGCGCTACGACGACGACGTGCCGCCGATTTCCCACGCTGCGCTGACCGTCGAAGATGCCATCATGATGCAGCGCATGCAGGACCGCGGCCAGCGCATCCGCGTGCGGCTGATGATGGAAGCCCAGACGCTGCCCGACGCGCGCTCGCGCAACGTCGTCGCCGAGATCCTGGGGTGGGAGCGGCCCGAAGAGATCGTCGTGCTCGGCGGGCACAGCGACTCGTGGGACGTGGGGCAGGGCGCCATGGACGACGGCGGCGGCATCGTGGCGGCATGGGAGGTCTTGCGTGTGCTCAAAAAGCTGGGCCTGCGCCCCCGCCGCACCATCCGCGTGGTGATGTGGACCAACGAAGAAAACGGCCTCCGAGGCGCCACCGCCTACCGCGACCACCATCAAGACGAGATCGACAACCACGTCCTCGCCATCGAGACCGATTCGGGCGTCTTCAAGCCGCGCGGCTTCGGCTTTTCGGGGACGAGCGAAGCCTACGCCGTCATCCAGGAGATCGGCCGGTTGCTCGAACGCATCGAGTCAGGAGACATCTCACGCGGCGGCGGCGGGGCTGACATCGGGCCGCTGATGCGCCAGGGCGTGCCCGGCATGGGCCTCTCGGTCGAAGGCGAGAAATATTTCTGGTACCACCACACCGCAGCGGATACGATGGATAAGCTCGACCCCCATGAGTTCAACCTGTGCGTCGCCACGCTCGCCGTGATGGCCTACGTCGTCGCCGACATGCCCGAACGCCTGCCGAGCAATCGACCGGCGAGCACGAATTAAATTGTGTACAGAACCGTGTACAAATGCGGTGCTACAACCCTCAACGGTTAGGGCATCGATCATCAACCGAAACGGCAAACTGAGAGCATCGTTCGCTTCAACGTACGAGGGGTGGGTGTTCGGAGCACGCATCCCTTTCTGTTTCCTGTTCGCTCGTCTCTCGAACGTACAAATACACGTACACGTCCAGCAAGTCATCCTGCACCCATCCAGCACGTCGTCCGTTGCAAACCAACGAATACACGACGCGTTCAACGATGAATGCGCCACGTCTACGGAAGTCGCCGTCTAGCTGAATCTCTTCACCCTCGCGAGGGACGAACGGCAAACGCATAAACGTATCGTTGTCGTAATCGCGTTCCTCATCGACAAAGATGATTTCGACCGGCGGGCGGCGCTCTGGCGGGGGTGTAACCTGAGCGGCTGGGCGTTGCTTCCCGATTTGAATAAACATTGGATCGCAGGCTGGTGGGCGGGTTTAATTGTAGACTCTTATCCGTGCCGAATGTACCCGCCGGTAGGAGTTTTTTTTCAGGATCCGGCTATTTTATTTCGGGAGTTGCCAATTTTCTTTGGGGATGTCTCGAAGTGGATGCCTCGCCTACAAGGCCAAAAAACGCTGCTCACCAAAGAAAAAGCCAACATCCCCAAAGAAAATTGGCTGCGAGAGGTTATATTTTCTGAAATTTTGTGTCTATAAGGACGAGCAAAGGGCGCATCTTCCGACCGCCCTTTGCAGCCGAATGGTTCGGCTTAGGTTTACTCACCATTGGGGGGTGGCCCAGATCCACCGCCACCACCCGTTCCGGCGCTGCCGCCTCCGTTTCCGTTCCCATTGCCGTTTCCTTCGTCGGCGGCGTGTTCAAATTGCCATTTGTTGTTTCGCATAGCATCAGGGGGGTTTGATGATTAGGATAGGTGATTGGGCACGATTGAGGATTCACTCTCCGTTGGGCGGGGGTGGTCCTGATCCACCGCCGCCGCTGGTTCCGGTGCCACCGCCGCCGTTTCCGTTGCCATTGCCGTTTTCATCGGCGGCGTGCATTTGCCAATCTAGCATCCACATAGCATTGCGAGGGTTAGATGATTGGGACAGGTGAAAGAATACGATATAGGGTGGGCGGCATTTTATCAACTTTGCTGCTGGTCCTTTCTTCGCTGCCGAATGTACCCGCTGGTGGGAGTTTTTTTCAGGATCCGGCTATTTTATTTCGGGAGTTGCCAATTTTCTTTGGGGATGTCTCGAAGCGGATGCTTCGCCCACGAGGCCAAAAAACGCTGCTCACCAAAGAAAAAGCCAACATCCCCAAAGAAAATTGGCTGCGAGAGGTTATGTTTTCGGAAATTTTGTGTCTATAAGGACGAGCAAAGGGCGCATCTTCCGACCGCCCTTTGCAGCCGAGTGGTTCGGCTCAGGTTTCATTCTCCGTTTGGAGGTGGCGGGCCACCCCCGCCGCTGGTTCCTGCGCTACCGCCGCCGTTCCCGTTTCCGTTTCCGTTCGGATCGTCGGCAGCATTGGCAGGCCAATCAACAATCCACATGACAACAAGGGGTTTAAATGATTGGATCAGGTGAACGTGTACGATATAGGGTGGGCGGCATTTTATCAACTTTGCTGCTGATCCTTTCTTTGTTTCTTCTCTGTAATGCATATGCGCAAACTCGCTGTGATCAAATAAGACAGCGGATTTATCAGATCACCTCTACGGAAGCAGCCCGTATTCCCGATTCGCTGCAAACCGTTCTTGATCTAGCGGTCGTGGCTAGAGATTGTGAACAGGAGATGCCCGTCGAGCGGGAAGTGTGGCTACTCACAGCAGAAACGTTTGCCCTCGATGAACTCAGACGCTACGAAGAGGCTTCGAACCTCGTAAACCGTTTCTTTGATTCGTACTTCGATGAAGCGCCCCGGTACTATCAGGGCCGGTTCTACTTGTGGCGACTTCATCTGCGTGCTCTCGCTGGCAACGGAGTTGGCATGGTGGGAGATTACCTTGAAGCGAAGCAATACGCTGACGTTCTGGAGCCGAGCCGTCGAGCGCATCTGCACATCAACGGCGCTTATGCTTACCGAGGCATTCGGGAGTACGACGCTGCGCTGAAACTTATTCAAGAAGCCCAAGTGCTGCTCGAACAACCCCAGACTTACGAGGATAGTGTAGCCTACGGACGTACAATTCACATGGAAGCAGAAGTACAGTTTCTTCAACGCAATCTACCGGAAGCGTTGGTAAGCATTCGCGGTGCTCTGGCGTTCTACGGGGCGCTGGGCGACACTGCGCAGGTTGCAGCGAGTACCACGCTTCTCGGCGAGACCTATGCCGCGAACGGAGACACGAGCCAAGCCTTGAGCGAAATGGAAACCGGCGTGCAATTAGCGCGCAAGTCCGGTTCTGCACGAAGTGAAGTTTACGCGCTCTTCCGACAAGGACAGTTATTGCGTCGAAGCGGAAACCTTGAAGCAGCAGAACAAAGTCTTCAAGCTGCTCGCAATATTTCGGAGAGCGTTCGTGAATTCGATCTCCGCGTTGCGTACGAACTGGCGATGCTCTACGAGGAACGCGACAATCTGGATCGGGCAATGCGTTTCTATCAGGCCGTCATCGATGCGCCCAAACCGAGTGAGTTCGTTGCTGCCTTGGAGGCCGAGATCAAGCGACAAAAGGCGCAAAGCAGGCTCCTACTGATTGAGAACGGACGCAGCCAAACACGGTTTCACTTTGCGCTGTCCGCGCTCTTCGTCGTTTTGGCCGGCGGCGTTATGCTCTTCATTTATTTCAGGCAGCGCATACCGGCCTTGCGCCCTCAACCGTTGGGCCAGCCCGCCGGGCTTACCATCGCCAGGAAGAAGGCAAACGGGGACTTCGTTCCTACGAAGCTTCCCACCGGCTTGACGCTCGATGAACTCGAACAATGGTTTCAACAAGCGATTGGGTTGAAGAAGCTCGCCCTCCGGTTGGCCTGGATCTATGCCGTGCTGCTGGACATCGAACTCGTCCTGCCCTACATCACCGACGACTATCTTGCCGGCAGGGTCGAGACGTACAGCATCGGAAGCAACGCCGAACTGTTCAAGTGCGTCGCTGCCGTTGAGGAAGCACGGACGGGAGAGACGTTCACGGGCCGAGCAGAGAACACGCTGGGCGCGTACTTGCGTGCTGAATTCGACAAGCGTGGATGGGATTGGCCGAAACATCCGGTGCTATGGAAACAGCACTTCATCAAACATCACGTCGAGATGCTGTTTGAACGGAAAGACGAGGGAAATAAGGCTTCGGTGTAACGAAGTGATGGTTCGGAGGGCGAAGAGGGAGAAGCACTTTTCGGTCCTCGCTCTACGCGCCTCGCTTTTCGCTCTTCTGACACCAACGGTTGGTCAGGCCGTATCTTATGGTGATGACACAACAGGCTGATTGAAACCGCATTGGTGTATAAAAGCAAAATAGACTGGTGGCTGGGGCTGATTCTTTTCATCATCGTGCCCGGCATCGTGATCGTCGTGCCCGGTTATGCCTATCTAACGGGCGATCCGGTGGCAGGCTATATCGGGCTTGGATCCGTGGTTTTCTACGGCGGCTTGATGTTCGGCCTCGTCCTGCCGGTGCACTACGAACTCACCGGCGATACGCTGATCGTCAGGCACGGCCTGGTTCGTCAAAAAATTCCCTTCGACAACATTCAGGG
This sequence comes from Rhodothermales bacterium, assembly GCA_028278205.1. Classification (GTDB taxonomy): domain Bacteria; phylum Bacteroidota; class Rhodothermia; order Rhodothermales; family Bin80; genus JANQES01. The sequence goes on along the minus strand of JANQES010000106.1, from coordinate 2,335 downwards.
CGTGACGCCTTCGCGCAACCCGATAAGCTCCCCCGCGCTCTCCCTTGACCGGCTCCACATCGATCGTGGGACCTCGCTGCCGCTGTTGATTTCTCCCGAAGACAAAGACGGCTTTTTGAACGATCTCGCCGGACGGTGCGCTCATTTGAAGCGAGAGGGCGACAGGTTGGTCAGTCATTAGCTGATATTATGCGCTTTACGTCGAAAAAAGTCCTGTTCGCTTTGCTCTGATCAGACCGTCATGGGTCATGAGTCATGGGTCACGGGATTTTCACTCATGACCCGTGACCCATGACTCATGACCATTCCGAATCATCCCTTAAGGAACCTTTCGCCCCGTCAAACCATTCGCTCCAACATCCGTCGCCCCGACCCATCCCATCTATCCGGATCCTGGTATCATGAAGGTCAACAACAAAGTAGTCATCATCGCGAGCGCCGCGTTGCTCATCGTAGCCAGCGGGCTTGTCATCGCGCAGCAGCGCCAGGCCTCGGCCAAAGTGCTCGTCTACAAGACGCCCACCTGCGGCTGTTGCGCCAAGTGGGTCGGCCACATGGAGAAGGCCGGCTTCGAGGTCGAGACGCGCGACCTGGACAACCTCTCGGCCATCAAAAACCAGTACGGCGTGAAGCGGGACTTTTCCTCGTGCCACACTGCCATCGTAGACGGCTACATCGTCGAAGGGCACGTGCCGCCGATGTTTGTCAAGAAGCTGCTCGACGAACGCCCGGACGTCAAGGGGATCACGGTGCCCGGCATGCCCATCGGCTCGCCCGGCATGGAAGGCCCGAACCCGCAACCCTACGATGTGCTCTCGTTCGACGCCCAGGGCAAGACGGCAGTCTTCGGAAGCGTGACGCCGTAGGGAAACGTGACACGAGCGTAGCGACTGACGAAGTAAACGTAAAACGTGAGGGTGCTCCCGCCAACGGTAAGGCGAGCATCCTCACGTTTTACGTTTTAGACATAAAAAAAACACCGGCAGGACACCTTTAATTGGTTGCTGATCCCTTCGAGAAGAGACCCTTAAAAGAGGCAGGTGGCGTGCCGGTGTTTCGTGGCCCTAATGTAGGCAATCTTCGGAAGCGTTTCCAGACGCAAGATGTAACGATTTTCGCGTTCGCAGAAATTTTCCGCCTCCGGGTTTTCAGGCGCGTTGCCAGGTGGGCGGCAGCGGCTTGCGCGGCGGGGGGATAGCCGGCGCGTCGGCAGCCCGGCGGGGCCGCATGGCGTTGGTACGACGGCGATTCTTGCGCGAGGTCGAGGGGTGAGAAGAGGGATGCATCAGAACGTAAGATTTTAGAGACCGGAAGTCGTCGTGCTTTCGTGCTTGTTGATAGCCAGATCGATCAGGCGTCCGCTCTGAAAGACGATGGGGATGTAAAGGTCTTTGTCGATGGAGAGCGAGATGGCGTTTTCGTTGTCGCCGTCCGAGAACTTCCACAGCGCGGCGAAGTGGCCTTTGCCGAAGCTGATGGCGTAGGTCTCGAAGCCGTCGCCCATTTCGTAGGGGTCGTCGAAGTAGGCGACTTGCGTGGTCGGTTCGCCGTAGGTTTCGATGAAGGCGGCCAGCAGTTCGTTGTAGGTGGCCAGGAGGTCTTCTTTGCCGGGCTGGACGATGGCCTTGCTGGTGTGCATCTGGTCATCGACGAAGCCGAGCACCCAGAAGCCCACAGCCTGCCCGGCGAAGGTGCCGCCGTCATAGACGAGGTTGTCGGCGTCGCTGTGGATGGGGTCGAACGTCATCCCATCGTGGATGAGCAGCGACTGCTGGGCTTCGGCCCTGGAAGCGCCGAAGGCAAGATTGAGCATGCCGTTGAGGCGTGTTTCCTGGGCCAGACCGGGCGTGGCCCCGATGGCGTGCGCCAGAAAACCGATCATCAATGCGAGCAGAAACGGTAGCCGGCGTGTGGCAATAAATCCTTTCATGAACATCACGCGGTTCTAAAGTCTAGCGTATCGTGGAAGGGGGTTGGTGAGCCGCACTTGAGCATACTATCGGTTCATCAACCCCTTCTCTAAAGTCTAAAGCAATGATTAGCGTAGAGATATCGCTCATTTATCCATACGAAAAGCAGCGCTGATCTGGCTCACAGCCAGGTTTTTCTGAGCCGGTGGTTATGGGGAATGGCCAGTGGGATGTGGCCAGTGGGGATTTGGGGGAAAGGGGGAGAGGGCGAAGGGAGAGGGGCGAAGGGAGAAAAAGAAAAAAACAGAAAAAGCCGACGTTAGCCGGTGGGCCGTCTCGGAACGGAGCGCAGGCACGCGAAAAAGGAAAATTTGCTGTCTGAGCGACGAAGGAGCGAGTTTCAAATTTTCCCGCGTGCCGGAGCG
>JANQES010000079.1 GCA_028278205.1 Rhodothermales bacterium | reverse complement strand
CTCGTTGCAGGTGCTGATGGTCTTCAATTCGATTCATCAGCACCCCTTGCAGGCGACCAAGCCATTTCGGCTCGCTCTCGATTAATGCCCACCCCTCATTTATTAAATCAAATAATCAAGCAATGTCAAGGAGTTTTTAAAATTTCTGTTAAGGCGGGCTCATCGACCTCCGCAAATCCGCCAGAAATCGATTTTATCCATTTCCTTATGATTTTTGACACGCCAACGCCGATCGAGACAGAGGATGAAGGCATAGCGCAAACCTGACCCAGGTCAAATGTCAAAATTCATGGTCAAAGCCAACGCCAAATCGCCACCGGCCTTTGCGTGGCAGGAATGGTACGACGGTGCCGGCGGGCGGACGATCGACATTCCGGAAGGCGATGAAATCCTGCGCCAGATCTACGAGGAGCAGTATCCGCGCTTTGCGGGGCCGGTGGCGGCGGAACGGCATGTGTTCGCCTCGCCGGAGGAAGCGGCGAAGATCGTCAAGGCGAAGGCGAAGGAGGTGGGGGCGGATATTGTGGGGATCTGCGAGATCGAGCCGGAGGATTTGTATCGGGGGCGGCGTGTAGAAGAAAAATATGCGGTGGCGGTGGGCCAGCGGATGCGGTGGCGGGCGTTTCAGACGGTGCCCTCGCGGGAGGCGGCCATCGAGTGTTTACGCGTGTATCACAGCCTCGGCGAGACGGTGATTGCGCTGGCCGATTTCATCCGCAGCCTCGGCTATTCGTGCCAGATCGAACACCCCCTCGGCGATAGCGACTTGCTGCACATCCCCATCGGATTAAAAGCAGGCTTCGGCGAGTTGGGGCGGCATGGATCGATCATCCACCCGGAACTGGGGCCGCTCTTTCGGATGGGCAGCGTCGCCACGTCCATCCCCATGACGCTCGACCGGCCCATCGATGCGGGCATCGCGGCGTTTTGCGATGCGTGCCGCGCCTGCCGCAAATACTGCCCCGCCAACGCCATCCCCGACGAACGCGACCCCACGGCGGGCAAAGACCACCTCGGCTACGACCGCTACGTCGTCGATACCGGGCGGTGTTTTCCCTACTTCGCCCAATACAACTATTGCTCGATCTGCCTGCCCGTCTGCGTCTACAATCACAAAGAATGGGCGCGCGACTTCGACGGGTTCAAGACCAAACTTTTTCCGGACGTGGTTATGGCTTCTTCGCCGCCACCCGTCGATCCGGTGTCCGAATCAGACCGGCATGTTTACCCGAAGCTGAAGCGTTGAGTTTGCCGGCGGCAAAAGCCGTCAGCCCGTCGAGCAACGCGAAAAAGCCATCGGGATAGGCGTCTTCGTTGCGTTTCTTCGAGACGGCGCCATGCACGATCTGAGTGGGGTGGTCTTGCCCGGTCCGATAGCCGATCCGAATGGCGCTCGGCGGTGTGCCCACCTGGCCGTTCGACGGAACGACGTCCGGATACGTGGCGAAATTGGCTTCTTCGAAAAGGCTCGCCAGATACGCTTGCTCTTCGAAAGTCAGGCTGACCGATTTGATCCGCCTGTAGGGCTCGTCGCTGCGCAGCAGGTAGAAACTGGCCATGCCGCTGAACGAGACGTTGACCTTAACGCCGAGGTAGACCGGATGGTTGTAGATGGGGAGGGTGAAGTCGTACTGGAGATTGGGATTCTCGTCGATCCAGCCGGGCGTGTTGACGCTGGCCGTCTGGGAAGAGAAGCACGCACTGAGCGTGACGGCTGCCATGATGAGCAGCATGAGGGCTGGGGGGGTAGTGTTCATCGAGGACTGTTGTTGGTGGGAAAAAAACGCCTCGGAAACGCAAAATACGCGATTTGAAACGGAGAACAAGGGCCTGTTTTTGCTGGTCATAAATTTTCACACGAGCGTTACTGGTTCGTGCTGACGTTGGCAAAAAATTCATCGGGTGAAAGCTGATCCTGATAGACCAGTTGCACACCGCGTCGCCAGAGCAGCAGTTTGAGTTCGACCGTCTTGAGCAGGCTGGGCGAGATCTGCGCGGCGAGGTCGAAACGTTCCTGGGGGTCGTTGCGGGTGTCGAAGACCTGCATGGGCTGGCGCCGGTTGAAATAGAAAAACTTGAGCGAATCCTGGCGCATCGCCATGGCGAGGTTGGCGTCGCGGGCGCTGTGATAGACGGCGCGGCCTTCGGGCACGTCCTGAAGCAGCGAGAAGCCCGGATACAGGCCGCCTTCGATCCGATAGCCCAGCGCGTCAGCAATCGTCGGCATCACGTCGATTTGCGAACGGTTGCCGGCGATGCGGCCGCTTTCGGGGAAGAGCACCGGGTTGTAGACGAGCGCAGGCACCTGCATCGCCTCATCCCAGATGACGTCGCCGTGCGTCTTTTGGCCGTGTTCTCCGAAGGCTTCGCCGTGGTCGCTCAGGATGATGAAGAGCGTCGAGTCGATCAATCCGCGCCGTTCGAAGCCGTCGAAGAGATCCTTCAAGAAGGCGTCGGTATAATACACCGCGTTGAGGTAGTCGTTGAGGTGTTCGTCGTCGTCGAACTGTTTTTTTCCGAACGATTCCGGGGTGTGATAGCTGTGATGGGCCGTCAGTGTGAGGTAGCTCAAGAAGAAGGGCTGATCCTGCGCGACGGTCTCATCGACCCAGGCGAGGCTGGGTTCGAGCATGACGCGGTCTTCATAGCCGAAGTAGTTGGCCTGATCGAAGCTCGTTTTGTCGTACGTGGCATCACCGTAAATCCCCTCGAACCCCAGATTTTGCAAGATCACATCTTTGTTCTCGAAGGCCATCTGCGCGGGCGTGAAAAAGGCCGAGCGGTAACCGTGAGGCTGGAGCAAGGCCGGCAACCCGGCAGCCGGCACAGCGCCCGGACGGCCCTCGACGATGTCGCGGCTCAGTTCGGGATAGACCCCGCCGAGGATCGGCACGAGCGATTTGTTGGTGTAGGAGATGAGCGCGTACATGTTTTCGACGAGCAGTGACCGCCGGGCCAGATCGTCGAGGAAAGGCGTGGTGGCGAGCGTCGGGTTGTAGGGTGTCGTCGAACGGCTCCGGACAGATTCCAGAATGACGACGACCACGTTGAGGCGGCGCGTGGTGTCGGTCGGGACGAAGCGGAGGGTTCTGGTGTCGAACGGCGGCGCGGCGGGCGTCGTCAGGCCGGCGAGGTCGTCGGGTTCGAAGTTGGTGTCTTCGAGGATGCTCTGTGTCATGCCGGCGTACGAGATCGTGCGATGCGTGGGCGGTAGCTCGGTGGACGGGGCCAGCGCCAGCAGCAGCACCAGCGGCACCGGCGCCAGCGCAGCCTGCCAGGCCGGCACAACGTCGGTGCCCGGCGCGGCGTCGAGGATCCACCGGCGCAGGGCCGGCAGGCGTTCGAGGACGAGCGGCAGGAGCGTGATCAGCAGCGGCAGCGCCAGCAGCATCACCCGGAACGGACTCATCTCGCTGGCAAGCACCGGGGCCAACTCGCCCAGATGACGGATCGAATAGGACAGCAGCGACCCGTCCAGCGGCGAGCCCATCGAGAGGATGACGCCCAACTCGAAGATCGGCAGCAGCAAGAGCAGCGGGATCAGCGCGTGGATCAGGCCGAGGCTCACCACCCGCATCCAGCCGTCGAGGCGGTCTACGATCAGGGCGCAGGCCAGGGCCAACACCAGCAGCGTCAGCAGATCCCACCGGAGCACCTGGAAGACGTCAAGATTGACCCACCCGGCCATCCACGGCGGCAACAGAATCTTGGCCCAGAACAGCAAGCCGGCGCCCAGAATCACCGTCCCGGCCATGACCCAGACGGGCCGCACGTAGGGCCACGCGGCGTAGGCCGCCCAGCCCAGCGCCATCGTCACAAAAAGAATACTAAAGAGGGGCGCCGCCGACTCGCCCAACACCGCGCCGACCTCGCGAACGCCCATCGCTTTGAGCATCGAGTGCTCCAGCAGCCGGATCACCGCCAACAGCAGCGCCGCCGGACCGAACAGCATCCCCATGCGGAAGGCCGTAGACCGTGAGACGGCGCGTGCATGATCCTGGTCGATATCCTTGAAAAATAAGATCTTCATGCCATCGAAAGCTGGGCGTTGCTACGGGAAGCGCCGTGTTTCTCGCGCTGACGGTGGGGGGATTTTTTAGCCGAATCGGCCTGCTTCTCTAATCGGATTTATCAGGACAGGCTTAAGGGTCGCTGGCGCTCGCGGTCATTTGCTTCGCGGTCATTTGCTTCGCGGTCATTTGCACCCTTCGGGTGCGTCAATTGCGCCTGCGGCGCGTCATTCATTGTCATTCGTTGATCTAGACAACAAATGACGCGAGCGAAGCGAGCATATTGACGCATGCAAAGCATGCAAATGACTGCGAAGCAAATGACACGAACTAATATGCTCCCGACCGTTTCACCACAGCGCGGGCGGTGCGGAAGAGGATGACCAGATCGAGCCAGACGGACCAGTTGCGCACGTAATAGGCGTCCCAGCGTTCGAAGCCCTCGTTGCCGGTGTCGCTGCGTCCGGAGATCTGCCACAGGCCCGTCAGGCCGGGACGCAGGCGGGCGCGAAGTTGCTGCGTGCGCGCCGTGAGGCTTTCCTGGTGATACGCCGGCAGCGGGCGCGGCCCCACGAGCGACATCTCGCCCCGGAGTACGTTGATCAACTGCGGCAACTCGTCGAGCGAGGTCGTGCGTAAGAGCGTACCCACGCGGGTGATGCGCGGGTCTTTGCAGAGTTTGAAATGGGCCTCCCACTCGGCGCGCAGGGCAGGGTCCTGGTCGAGTTTTTCCTGGAGGACGCGCTCGGCGTCGGGCACCATCGTGCGGAATTTCATGGTCTTGAACGTGACGCCGTTTTTGCCCAGGCGTTCCTGAAAATAGAGCGCGCTGGCGCCGTCTTCGAGGCGGATGGTCAGGGCGAGGACGAGGCACAGCGGCATCCACAGCGGCGCGGCCAGCAGCACCAGCGCGAGGTCCATCGCGCGTTTGACGAAGCGCGCCAGCGGGTCGAGCAGGTTGCTGGTGATCTCCAGCCCCAGCACCCCGGCGATATCGCGCGAGCGGACCCACAGCGTCGGGATCTCGAACAGATCGGGGATGAGGACGATCTTTTTGTAATGCGCCAGCGGGCCTTCGAGCAGAGCTGGAAGCTGCCGCCGGTCGAAGTCGGGGATGGCGAGGATAGCCATCGGGGCCTGGTCGGTGCATTGATGCATCCCGCCGAGCACCGGCACGCCGGCCACAAACTGATGGTGCCGCGCCGCGTCGTCGTCGAAGACCGCCACGGGCATGTAGCCGAAGCCAGGCTCTTCGCCGAGTGCTTCGATGATGCGCCGGGTGGCTTCGCCGCCGCCGTAGATGGCCGCCGGCAGCCCCCATCGGCCCGTCTTGATGAGCATTTTTTTGATGGCCATCCGCCCCAATGGCACCAGCGGCAGGCTGAAGACATAGGCCAGCGTGAGCGTCAGGCGGCTGTGGTCTTCGGCCTGTTTGCTCAGGAAGAGGATCACCGCGAAGCCGACGAAGGCCATCGTCAGCAGCGTCATCGTCCGGCGCAGTTCTTCGACGGCGCCCAGGCCCCAGCCGGGCAGCAGGCGCGCCGCCCACGCGCTCAGCCCCCAGGCAGGCAGCATCAACAGGCTCCAGGCAGGCATCATCGCAGCCTCGAAAAGCATCCAGCGGGTGGCGCCGGCCAGCAGCATCGCAGCGGTCAGCGCCAGCGCGTCGCCCAGGCCCAGCGCAGCGGCGTTGGTCAGGCGACGGCGATGGTAGAGCAGGGCATACCGGCGCCCCGACGCTTCGCTGTGGCGCGGATCTTCAAGATTGACCGTGAGCGTCTCCGGGCCGCTGCGAGGCACCCGTCGGGGCCTGACCGGACGGTCGCCGGCAGGACGGCTCGCGCCGCCCGCGCGACGAGGGCGGGGTTGTTGAAGACGCTTCGCGGTGTCAGACATTTATACGATTTCTTGGGCCGCTACAGAAGGGCGCAATGTGAGTCACGATCTAATTACGCCGAAAAAATCCTACTCGCTTTGCTGTTTCGAGGCCGTCATGGGTCATGAGTCATGGGTCACTGGTTTCTCACTCATGACCCATGACTCATGACCCATGACATCCGGCAAAATGTGCAGTAATTACTTCGGCGTAAGTAGTATCGACGCGGGCGTAAGTCGATTTAAGGAAAGGCCCGAATCGGCGATCCTAAAGGGGAAGGCAGCCCGTCTCAAACGAGACGCTCAAACCGGGCCAGGAGGCGGGGCGCGATACCGAATGAATCATCACATCAAGAGGCAATCTCATGGGACATGCGAGCGTTCTCGTCACCGGAGCCGGTGGGTTTATTGGTCATCATCTCGTCAAATTCTTAAAAAAACGCGGGTACTGGGTGCGCGGCGTCGATATCAAAGAGCCGGAGTTTGAAGCCACGGCTGCCGACGAGTTCGAACTGCTGGACCTGCGTCGCTGGGACAATTGCCTGCAAGCTACTCGCGGCATCGACCACGTCTACGCGCTGGCTGCCGACATGGGCGGCATGGGTTTCATCTCGGCCCACCACGCGCAGATCTTGCACAACAACATTCTGATCAACACGCACACCATCGAGGCGGCGAAAGTCAACGGCGTGCAGCGGTATTTCTACACGTCGTCGGCGTGTGTTTATCCGGAATACCTGCAAACCGAAGCCGAAGTGACGCCGCTGAAAGAGGAAGACGCTTACCCGGCGCAGCCGCAGGACGCCTACGGCTGGGAAAAACTGATCACCGAGCACCTCTGCAAGCACTATATGGAAGATTACGGGATGCAGACGCGCACGGTGCGTTTCCACAACATCTTCGGCCCGCTCGGCACGTGGGAAGGCGGGCGCGAGAAAGCCCCGGCGGCCATGTGCCGCAAGGTGGCCTACGCCAAACTCACGGGTAATCCCGAAATCGAAATCTGGGGCGACGGCCTCCAGACGCGCTCGTTCTGCCATATCGACGACTGCCTCGAAGGGATTTACCGGCTGATGCATTCCGACCACGCCGAGCCGCTCAACCTGGGCCAGGATCGGATGGTCACGATCAATCAACTCGTCGATATCGTCGCGGAGATCGCCGACATCGAGGTGGTCAAAAAACACATCGACGGGCCGATGGGCGTGCGCGGGCGCAACTCCGACAACAGCCGCCTGCGCGAGGTCCTCGGCTGGGAGCCGCAGATTTCTCTCGAAGAAGGGCTGGCCGAGACCTATCAGTGGATCGAAGCCGAGGTGCGCGCCAAGATGGCCCGCCGCACCGCCGACGCGCCGCCGGTCGCGCGCCAGCGCAAGACCGTTCCCGGCATGGGGCGTTCGATCAACATGCCGTAGTAATTGGGTTGGTCATAATTCGATGGCCTATGCGCTTTGGACAAAAGCTTCGTACTTCGTATTTCCTTCGTCAATCGCCTTCGGCTCGTGTCGTGGCACCCTTACGCAGTACGAAATACGAAATATGCAACGCTCTAAAAAGCAGAAGCTATCGGATGGTGAATACCTCTCAAAGAACTCTCCCCAGTCTCAATCATGAATAAGATCACACGCACCGACGTTCTCGGGGTTAACGTCAGCGCCATCAACATGGATCAGGCGTTGGCGACCATCAAGGGTTGGGTGGACCGGCGAGCCGCGCACTACGTCTGTGTGACGGGTGTTCACGGCGTGATGGAAAGCCACGACGACCCCTCCCTGCGCGACATTCACAATGCCGCCGGATTGGTAACGCCCGACGGCATGCCGCTGGTCTGGATCAGCCGAATGCGCGGCTTCAAACACGCCGACCGTGTTTACGGGCCGGATCTGATGCTGGCCCTGTGCGAGGCGTCGGTGAACTGGGGCGGGCGTCATTTTCTCTACGGCGGCGCCGAAGGCGTGCCCGAACTGCTGGCTAAAAAGCTGAAAGAGCGGTTTCCGGGGCTCAACATCGTTGGCACCTATTCGCCCCCGTTCCGGGCGTTGACGCCGCAGGAAGACGAGGAGATCGTCACGATGATCAACGCCAGCGGCGCCGACATCGTCTGGGTGGGCCTGAGCACGCCCAAGCAGGAACGCTGGATGCATGCCCACATCGGACGCCTCGCCGCGCCGGTGATGCTCGGCGTCGGCGCGGCGTTCGACTTTCACGCCGGTCTCAAGAAGCAGGCGCCCCGCTGGATGCAACGCTCCGGCCTGGAATGGTTTTTCCGGATGTGTACCGAGCCGAAACGCCTCTGGCGCCGGTATATGCGCAATAATCCCCGATTCGTCGGGCTGATGCTACGCCACGCCCTCGTATCAGGAACGATTTGAGTACAGGTTCAAGGTTCAAAGTTCAAGGTTGGTCTTGGAGAAACTTTGAACTTTGAACCTGAAACGCCAAACGCTTTTCTTGCTACGCCATCTCTCAGAGGCTGTTAGGATTTCTCAGACAGGTCCATGAGTCATCCCGAATTTTAGTTCTTTGCTAAAAACGAGCCCCGTAGGGGCGACCTGTTCAACGAGGATGCGATAGATTTTTTGAACAGGCCGCTCCTACGGAGCTTGTTGTTTTTTTTGATCTTTGTGCTACAAACAGGACGCCCCTACGGGGCTGAAAAAAGCGGGATGACTCTTGGACCTGTTGATCAAGACTTTTCCAAAATCCAAACAGCCTCTCAGGCCGCCGTGCCGAGGCGAGCGCGGGTGCTTGATCGGGACTGGGGACGCTTTTCAGAGGCCGTTTCCCGCGCATCCCACATCGCGATGAGCGACTTGGTCAGGCCCAGGACCGTCTCTCGCTGAATGCGTGCTTCCGGAAAGAGGCGAGCCATTTCACGGTGGGTCAGGAGACGGATTTCGGCGACGGTCTCGCGACATTTCTCCGGCGAAGGCGACGTCATCCACCCCCACAGCGTAAACCGGCGTAGCAGTTTGCGCTGGACGCCTTTCGGCAACCAGTGGATGAACGGCGCCAGGTAGTGCGGTTCGATGGGAAAGCGCCGGTTGGGCGTCTGCACGTAATAAGCGTTGGCGACTCTGCGTATTTCGCGGGCGAACTGCTGCTGATTATCCCAGGAATAGAGATGCTCGATCACGGAGTTTGAATAGCAGATGTCGAAGCTCCGCGCATCAAACGGCAGGGTGGTTCCGTCCGTCACGATCCATTCTACGTGCTCGGGTAGCGAGGCTGGCGGCGGCATTAAATTGACGATGGTAAGCCGGGGCTGGAACGGGATAAGGTGCCAGTTGAAAAGCGAGCCGCCCACGTCTAGAATGCGCGTCTCCGGCGTTACCTGATACACCTCGATGAAGTCGCGCATGCGCCGGGTTCGAAAGCGACGCGCGATGGCGCCGTAGAGCGTGTGAATATTCATGACGCGATGAGTTGCGCGCGTGACCGCGCGTGTGTGATCGCTGTTTCGTAGATCTCCAGAAGCATCTTGTAATTGTGTTCAGCGCTGTAGGTAGTTTCGAACACCGCGCGCGATTCTTTACCCATCTGCTCGCGTTCGGCGGGGTGATCCAGGAGCCAGGACGCTTTGGCCGCCAGGTCTTCGGCGTCGCCGGGGCGGAAGAGCAGGCCGGTGCGTTCGTGCTCGACGATCCCGGCCACGGCGCCCCGGTTTGAGGCCAGCACCGGCGTGGCTTTGGCAAAGGCTTCGACCGCCGTCCGCCCGAACGTCTCGTATCCAATCGACGGAAAAACCAGAAACGCCGCCCTGCCGATGGTGTCGAGCACGGCGTTGTAGGGCAGTTGGCCGAGCCATTCGATGTGTGGGTTTGCCTGCATCGCCTCCTGCACCGCATCGGCCAGCGGGCCGTCTCCGGCAATCTTTAGGCGCATCCGGGCGCCGAGTTTTTGCCACGCTTCGAGCAACACGTCGAGGCCCTTTTCGGCAGACAATCGCCCCACGAACACCGCGTAGTCTTCCTTGTTTGTGGTCGGGCCGGGATCGGGATCGACGAAGTTGGGCTTGACCACGATCTTGTCCGCCGGCAGACCGGCATCGATGAACTTCTGCCGGGCGAAGGGCGTCAGCGCGATGTAGGTGTCTACCTGTCTGACCCAGGTGCGCAGCGCCCGGTGCGTGGTGAGCATGGTTGCCACCGCCGCAGACGCTGCCCGGCTGCCGCGATAGCACGCGTGCGCCACGCCCGGCCACGGCGCTGCTTTGCCCACACACGCCTCACAAGGACGCCCCTCGCGCAACAGCAAGCCGTTGAGACACGTCAGGCGATAGTTGTGGAGCGTCTGCACGACGGCGCATCCATGGCGCCGCGCGGCGTAGTAGCCAGCCGGCGAGATCAGCGGCAGCGTGTTGTGAAAATGGGCGACGTCGGGCTTTTCCTGCCGCGCCAGCCGTTCCACCATCCGATAGCCTGCCGAAGACCACGTCGTCCGGCCCGAAAACAGAAATCGCTGGAAGGCTGAATAGTCCTTGATCTCGTCGTTCGAAACCTCGCAACGGATGACGTGATGCCCGTGCCGTTCGAGCAGAGCGCTTTCCTCCTCGAAGACAAAATCTTCGCCGCCGCGTAGCTGATAGCGGTTATGGACGAGGAGGATTTTCATAAAAGGCGGTGGCTGTGATGGCGGGTGAGGGAGTATTTTTTGGCTGAATGTAAGCACGCGAGGGGGAGAGGGAGAAAGGGAGAGAGGGGGATTTTTTCAAAGCGAATAGCCATTAGAATCGCCCTTTCTCCCTCTCCCCCTTGCCCCCTCTCAATCAGCGTGCAGCGCTTGCCCGACGCCCCGGGCAAAGCGGTCGGCCATGCTTTCAATGGTATAGGTGTGGGCCTCCGCCTGGCATCCTGCCACGAGGTGTTGCCGCGTTGGGTCATCCGTCAAGAGCGTGGCTACGGCGCCGGCGTAGGCCTCTACATCCTCGGCGGCTTGCACGATCATCCCGTTATGACCCTCTCGAAGATAGGCGATCTCCGGGCCGTGCGTGGCGAGATTCGTGGTGATGAGCGGAAGTTCCAGCGCCAGCGCGTCGAGAATCACCAGTCCTACCGGACCCGGCATCAGCAGCAGTTTCGAGAGCATGAAATAGGGGACGGCCTCGGCGCCGAATTTAGCGCCCGCGTAATGCAGCCAGGGGTGCTCTTTCGCCGCTGCTGCCACGCGCGAGGCTTCCGGTCCTGCGCCCAGAAAGATCATCTCGAAGTCCGGCACCTGCTGCCGGATGCGGTGGCAGGCGTCCAGCAAAAACGAGAGGCGCCGCTCCGCGTACATGCCGCCGACGTAGAGGCAGACGTTGTCGCTCTTGAGCGTGAGTTCTGCGCGGAGGCGTCGAAGGGCGTCGTCGTCAATCTTCGCTTTGTGCGCGATCAAGGCGCGGGTGTCGATGGCATTTTGGACGGACGTGATCCGGCTCTTCGGAAAGCCGAGCGTGGCGACGATCTCGGCGCTCAAGTCGTTGTAGGCAAACCACCAGTGGACGCGTTTCGACATAAACCGCTTGACGGTTTCGCCTGCCGTGCTGGCATTCGGGCGGAAGCTCTGGCCGTGCCCCCAGAAAGCCATCTTTTTCAAGCCGGGCACCTGCGCCGCAAACAGCACGTAGTTCATCAGCAGCCGGCTGGCTTGCTCGACGATGAAAAGGTCGGCGTTTTTGAGGAAAGAAAGCGCCGGCTGCCAGCAGACCTCGCGCGCGCCGACCGAGAGGATGCGGTTCTGTATTTTATGCGCCCACGGCAGATCGATGGTATCCTTTTTCGACGCCGCCTCGCCCCGTGGTTGCCCGTAGACGAGCACCAGATCGATGCCGGCGGCGGCGAGTTGATCTCTGAGCAACTCGAAAAACCGCTGCCGGTAGTGGGTCAGGATTTCGGTCAGGATGACCACCCGTGGACGAGGCATCGTATCGTTACTGGTGTGTGCTTAAAGGATCTGGATTGCTCGCAGGCATCGGGCGCGACCCCAGTTTTTTCATACAGAAGACCAACACGACGGTCTCGGCCAGGGCGGCCAGCACGACGCACAAACCGGCACCGGCCAGGCCCGTCTGCCAGATCAGCGGAAGCCCCACGAGCACGACGCCTGCCATCGCGCCGAGCTTCGACCAGAGGATTGCGCTGGGTTTTTCTATGGCGCGTAAGGCCAACGCCACAGGCTGGCTCAGGCCCACCAGCAACGTGGCGCCGACGAAGTACACCATCAACCAGCGCAACTCAGTGTAGTAGGCATCGGCATAGACGAGCGTGATGATCTCTTTGCTGAAGACGAGCAGCACGAGCGCCATCGACAGCACCACGCTCACGTTGAGCAGCGTAGCTTTGCGGATAATGCCTCGGAGCACAGGCATCCCTTCTTCGGCGTGCCGTTTCGACATCCAGGGAAGCAGCAGCGTGCCCAGGGCGATGATCACCTGAAGGATAGGCGTCACGAGGACCTGAATCGCGCGAAAAGCGCCGGCCTGGGCCAGCCCCAGGAAGGTGGCTACGAGGGGGGCGAAGATGACCGTGCTGAAGCTGTGCGCCACCGAGGCGCCGGTCGTCCATCGCCCATAGTTCCAGTGTGCTTTCAGAACGGCCCGAAGCGGCAAGGCAGGGGCGTCGGACGCGGCGCCCGGCATTGTGCCGAGGAACCGGCGCCACACGACGAGTCCCGCGCCCAGGCTGGCCGCGCCCACGATGAGGAAAGCGTTGAGCGGCGTCAGCCAGGCCTTGACGTAGAGCAGGAAGAGGCCCGACAGGAGCAGCACGTTGTAAAGGCCGCTGCCGCCCAGGGCTGTGGTTATCTTCCGCTCGATGTAGCAGGCTCGCCGGAGCAGCCAGAAAAAGAGGATCAGCGGTTGAGCCAGGGCCACGCCCCAGAGTCCGAAAGCTACGTCGGGGCTTGCCTGAAGAAACGCAAAGGCAGCGACGAACAAAACCAGCGACAGCCCCGCCATCAGGCCGACGTGCATCCACAAAAGGTGGCCGAAATAACGACGCGCCTGCGCGGCGTAACGCGACGGCCCCAGCACACTCATCGGCTCGATGAGCAGCGCGCTATGGAAACCGGCCAGGAACAGGAAGACCGAAAAAGCGACGGCGAAGGCGCCGTAAGTTTCCGGCAAAAGCCAGCGCGCCAACAAAATGTTGAGCAAAAAATTCGCGCCGGAGAAGAGGGCCTGATCCACGAGGCTAAAGCTGATGTGCGCGCCCCATCGCCTGATTATATCTGAAAGCCGGGCTTTCATCATTCGCGTTTTTTCGTCTAAACAGTCCGAAAAAGTATCGGAGATCCCCTCAAATTATTAATGATGCCCGGCCTCCCTCAACGAAGCACCGCCCGTCCCTGAACCGCCGCACCCAGGGCCGGCGAAAAGCCCAACGGGCTTTCATCCCCCAGCCCGGTGATCCTTCGCCGGGAATATCGGACGATGCCGGGCGATATCGGGCAATGCCGGGGGATATCGGACGATGCCGGGCGATGCCGGGCGATTTATCCCCCAAACGCACGAATGATCCACAGATAAACCCAGTCCACGTTCGCGAAGAAAAAGAGCGCCAGCAAGATCGTAAGCCCCCACAGCGTCCGGCGCGCGGTGAGCAGTTTGAAGATCGGGTGTTGTCTGACATGCGAGCGGGCCGCCGTAACCGGCAACAGCACGATGGCAAAACAGGTGAACAAAAACAGCAACGGCTGGGCGTGATAGTAAAGCCCGTCTACGACGCTGTGCAACGTGCATCCGGCGATCAGGGCGAAGGCGGTGATCCGGGCTGAGCGCAGCAAAGGATCCCGCTCCTGGCGCAAATAGACGAGCCCTTTCCAGAAAATCAGCCCGAGCAGCAGCAAAAACGGGATCGCGCCCACAAGGCCCCATTCGACGAGTATCTGCACCGGCATGCCGTGCGGCTGGATGCCGTAATGCGTTTCTTCGAGGAACCGGTAGCCGTCCGGACCCAGGCCGAAGAGCCAGTGGCCCTCCAGGCTGCTGAGCGCCGCGCTCCATATCACCATACGGCCCGTCGTGAAGCCGTTGACGCCGCCGGCCGTCGTAGCCGTGGCTGTGCGTTCCAGCGAAGGCAAAAAGCCCATATAGGCGTTGTTGACCGCGAAGAACGTAGAGAGCCACAGCCCGAGGGCGGCGGCGACGATAAAGATCCCGGCCAACTCGGCCCGTCGGCCCTTACCGGCAAACCATACGATGAACGCCAGCGCCAGCACCGCCGAGCCGATAGCCGCGCGACCCCCGGCCCAGAACATGAACCCCCAGCAGAGCGCCAGGCCGCCGAGCGCCAGGAGGCGTTTCGGCCACGTCATTTTTTCGCCGAAGCCCAGCAGCAGCCCGCCGCCGGCGATGAGCGTCGCCAGACCGTAGTACCCGAAGTGCCGGGCGTGTCCTATGAGCGGGATGCCCTCCAACCAGTTATAGTCGCGCGGGTTGGGCAGCGTAAACCAGGCGCCGGCCATGTTCAGCCCTACCAGCAGAAAGCCCACTGGAATAATCAGAAACAGGATCTTGACGGTATCGGGGTGGCGTTGCAGGTAATGCCAGAGCGTAAAGGCAAACAGCACGTGAGTCATCCATTCGGCGTGCCGGATCAGGGCGGGCACCGGATGGACGGCCAGCACCACGGAAACCGTCGCAAAACCGATCCAGGCCAGAAAAAGCCAGCCGCCGAGCGGCTTGATGACCGGCGCGCGATAGGAGCGCGAGGCCTCGAAGAGGAAGAATCCGGCAAAGGCTACTTCGAGCCAGCGTATAAAGACCTGCGGCATGGGAACCGCGAAAAGAAGCTGGGCCACCGAGGTCAAACCCAGCAGCACAACCAGGATGAGCACCAGGAAGAACTGCCCTCTTTGCGAGACCAAACCTGTTGAAAGAGGAACTTCTCTAGCTGCGTAAGAAGACATGGTCAAAAAAACAGTCTGGATATTGTTGATGGCGCCGCTTGAATTATCGGCCTGTAGCAGTATTAACTAAGTCAGGTCAAATTTTCTGTGTACATTTAGGGTCAAGGTTCATCAGGCTGGGAAGTCATCTGGAAAACATATGCCCTCTGTTGCCGTCACCCGTCCGTTGCCCGAAGCCGGCCTGGCCGACTTGCGCGCGGCCTATCCTGTCGAGATTTACGATCCCGCTGTGCGAGGCGATGCCGGCGAAGACCAGCTCATCGCCCTGGCGCAAGACGCCGAGGCGCTCATTCCCACCGTCGCCGATGCCATCTCCGAACGGGTGCTGGCGGCTTCGTCGCATCTGCGGATCGTCGCGCAATTCGGCGTCGGCACCGACAACATCGATCTGGAGGCGGCGCGCGCGCATGGCATCATCGTCACCAACACGCCGGGCGTGCTCACCGATGCTACTGCCGATTTTGCCTTTGCCTTGTTGCTGGCCGTCGCCCGTCACCTCCGCTCCGCCGATGCTTTTGTGCGCGAAGGATCCTTTCAGCGATGGGAGACAATGCTACTGATGGGCATGGAACTCCGGGGCAAAGTGCTCGGCATCGTGGGGTTTGGGCGTATCGGGCAGGCCGTGGCCCGGCGCGCGCTCGGCTTCGGGATGAAGGTGATCTATCACAACCGGCGGCGCGCGAATCCTACCGCCGAACGTGTACTGGGCGCCCGGTACGTTTCGCTCGAAGCGTTGCTCGAACAAAGCGACGTTGTCTCGCTGCATTGCGCGCTCAACGAAGACAGCTACCATCTCATCGATGCCGCGGCGTTTCGACGGATGAAACCGTCGGCTTTGCTGATCAACACGGCGCGCGGGCCGGTTGTAGACGAGGCGGCGTTGGTGCAGGCCCTGGAAGCCGGGCAACTCGCCGGGGCGGGGCTGGACGTGTTCGAACAGGAGCCGGCAGTGCATCCGGGCTTGCTGAGGCATCCGGGCGTCGTGCTGGCGCCGCATCTGGGCAGCGCCACCGTCGAAGCCCGCACGGCGATGGCGCGGATGGCCTCCGAAGCTATCCTGGCCGCCTTCAACGGCGCCGACCCGATCCCCTATCGGGTTGTTTGATGAGGATGTTCGCTTCGCTCACGTCATTGGTCATTACGCTCGCTGCGCTCGCTGTCATTATGCTCGCTTCGCGCGCGTCACTGGTCATTCGTGGTTTTATCCTCCACCAGTGACCCATGACCAGTGACCAAATCATTCCCCATCCCCCAGATCGCGGAGTTGCTCACGGACGTAGTCGAGGGTCAGGCGGAGGCCTTCGGCGCGGCTGAATTGCGGTTGCCAGCCGAGCAGGGTGCGCGCCCGCGAGATGTCCGGTTGCCGGATCAGAGGATCGTCCTCAGGCAGCAGCTCAAAGACAATCTTGCTCGTACTGCCGGTGAGCGCGATGATCTCTTTGGCAAAATCGAGGATGGTCAACTCATCCGGATTGCCGATGTTGATCGGCTCGACGACGTCGCTTTGGAGCAGGCGTAAGATGCCTTCAACAGTGTCCTTGACGTAGGTGAACGAGCGGGTCTGGCTGCCGTCGCCGTAGACCGTCAGTGGGTGCCCCTGGAGGGCCTGGCCCATGAAGGTAGGCAGCGCGCGGCCATCGTCGAGGCGCATGCGTTTGCCGAAGGTGTTAAAGATGCGCACGATGCGTGTCTCGACGCCGTGGTAGCGGTGATAGGCCATGGTCATCGCCTCGGCGAAGCGTTTGGCTTCGTCGTAGACGCCGCGCAGGCCTACCGGGTTGACGTTGCCCCAGTAGGTTTCGGGTTGGGGATGCACGAGCGGATCGCCGTAGACTTCGCTGGTGGAGGCCAGCAGGAAGCGCGCGTCTTTGGCTTTGGCCAGCCCCAGGGCTTTGTGAGTGCCCAGCGCGCCCACCTTGAGCGTCTGGATGGGCAGTTGGAGGTAGTCGATGGGCGAGGCCGGGCTGGCAAAGTGGAGCACATAATCGAGCGGCCCGTCTACGTAGATGTAGTTGGTGACGTCGTGTTCGATGAGGTGAAAATGAGGATTACCGATGAGGTGCGCTACGTTCTTGGGCGAGCCGGTGATGAAGTTATCCATACAAATAACCTCGTGCCCCTCGGCGACGAGGCGGTCGCACAGGTGCGAGCCCAGAAAGCCGGCTCCTCCGGTAATCAGCGTGCGTTGCATTCGTTTCCTCGATGGTCTTGCGTTGCATCCCGAAGATAACGTACCATGGGCAAATGGCAAATGAAGCAACGGGGCAAATGAGGCAAATGGCAAATAGAAGCTTTTTGCCATTTGCCGATTTTCCATTTGCCAATTTGCCCCGTTGTGCTTCGAGCGTCCACAAAAGCTTACACTCCGGCCCGTGCCGGGTGGCTGAGAATGATGTTTCGCGCGGCGGTTCGTTTTTTGCTATAGGATAATGCAGGCTCAAAGACGGCATGCCGGCAACCGGGAGGGCTGGCCGGAGGCCGTCTACAAACAACCGAATAGATGCCATGATGAAGTGGGACTCCATAGGGCGCCGGGTGTGGTTGATCGCTGCGCTGGTTTTGGGGGTGGCCGGCGGGTTCGTCGCCGGGCCGGCGCTGGCGCAACAGACGGCGCTCGACCGCGTGGAAGAAGCGTTCAAAAACGGCGACGCAGACGCCTTGCTCGACGAGGCGGCAGACCGCGTCGAGATTGCGCTGCTGGGTGGCAGTAAGCTCTACAGCCGCGCCCAGGCTACCTACGTGATGAAAGATTTCTTCCAGCGCTATCCCCCGGAGGCCTTCACACCACGCAATAACACCCCGGACGGCAGCAATTGGTTTGCTACCGGGCTGTATCGATACAAACATACCAGGCAACCGCTTCAGGTATACCTCCGCCTGCACTTGAAGGACCAGCAGTGGCAACTGCGCGAAGTACGCATCGAACAACGGCAGGGGGAGTAATCGGTTTGGCGGCGTTGGTATGAGAGAGATAGAATTTTAGATTTTGGATTTACTCCGTCAGTCGGCTTCGCCTCGTGTCGGATTTTGGATTGCTCTCAGGAGGCACCCAATCCAAAATCTAAAATCTAAAATCCAAAATCAGAATCCATGGACGACCAGAAGACACCGCGCGCGGCAGGGCATCGCCTTGGGAGGCGTTATCTAGGCGTGGTCGTTTTTTTCGTGGTGGCCATGGGCCTCACGTGGGGCGGACGGCTCTGGCGGGTGGCGCACGTCGAAGCCACTGTACAGCAACAGCAAGAGGCCGTCGTCTCGCGGGCGCTTGTGCGCATCGACGATGACTTCACTGGGATGCAGCAAGCCTTGTTCGACCGGGCCAAGGCCCTGGCCGAGACCCCCGCCATCATCGAGGCGATGCGGCAGCGAAACTTCGAAGGGTGGCCGGAGAGCAAAAAAGCACTCTCCCGCCTTTTTGCCGGCCTCGAACTGCCCAAGCGCTGGTCCGTCGAACTCTACGATCCGTCGCTTGAACTCATGGCCTGGAACGGCCCGAGCCTTCCCCTCGACGAGGCGCCGGAGTTGCCGCGTTTCCTCGAATCGTTCCAGACAGCTATTGCCGAAGACAGCGATTGGCGGCAGGCCCTCGTCGTCTGGTATCCCGTGCGCGACGCCGTGGGCGAAAGCGTCGGCGCCGTGCGGGTCATGCAACTGCTTCAGGCGCGCAGGCCGGTCAAAAATCAGTATCTCCGCGACTATAGCATCGGCGAGGTCTGGCAGCGCAGCATCCGGCTGACGGTGCAGGCCCAGTTCAAACGACCCTTTCTGGAGAACGCCCCGGAGCACGGACAGGCCCGGTTGCTTCAAGGGCTCGACGGCGCTATCCTGGGCCGCGTCATCGTCGAGCCGCCGCCGCCCGACCAGCTCATCAGCATCACGCGGCAGCGCTTCGACGATGTGCTCGCTTTCTGGACGACGTTGCTGCTTTTCTGGCTCGTTGCAGGCTTGTGGACGTGGCACCGCAACGCCGATGCCTCGATGCCGGCAGCGCGGCGCACCGGGCTGCGAGCGGGCCTGCGCCTGACCCTCGTTTCGGTGGCCTGGTGGAGCACGCGGTATGCCCTGCTTGAACTTGAAGTGCCTCAACGATGGCAAACCGGCAAGGCGCCGCTGGCCTCGCTCTTCGACAAAGAACACTTTGCCTCGGCTCTGGGCGGCGACCTGATGCGCTCGACCGGCGACTTCTTCGTCACGGCTATCTTTGGGCTGCTCTTTGCGCTTGCGCTGCTCGACTATGCCGCTCGTTTCCTGAAGCTGCGCAAAGAGCTTCCGCCGGGGCGTAACGGCATGCAACGGCTGCGCGGGCTGGCGGCGTCGCCGTGGCGGCTCCTGGCCGGTCTGGCCCTGACGGTCTTGCTGGCCTTCGGGTTGATGCTGGTGCTGGCCGAGGTTGCGCGCCACACCGTGCTCGACAGCACCCTCGACTTCTTTGCCCGCGAAGATCTGTTTCCCCGGTCGCTCATCCTGCTCATCTTTTGCACGTTGCTGGTCTGTACGCTGTCTGTGGTGATGCTCATCGTCTCGCTGGCGTGGATGGTGATGGGCCAGCCTGTGCGCGAGGATTCGGCAGGGGGGGCGTCCTGGGCGCTGGGCCTGGGCGTGCTCGTAGCCATTGGCGGGCCGCTCGTAGCGGTCTACGCGGCGTCCGACGTAGAGGCCCTGGTGGCGTGGCCCGTCGCGCTGGCTTTTCTCGTCGTCGGGTTTGGATTGGCCGCCTGGGGGTTTGCGCGGCCCGGCAGCGGGCTGGGCTGGCTGACGCTCCGCAGCGTGCTTCCGGCTATCTTTGTGATGAGCATGTTGCTCTATCCGCTTTTTTACAGCGGCCTGGCCGAACAACGACGCATCCAGATGCAGAGAGCCGCTGAGTCGTTCGATCAGGGGCACGACCCCGGCGTGCTGTTTGCTCTCAGAGAAGTGCTCGATCAGGCGCGGTCGGAGCCCACGGTTATTCCCGCGTTGACCGGCCCGGAAGACTCCGCGCGGCGGCGGGATTATCTCGATTCGCTGGCCTTCGGGCTGCTCCGGGGCTCTTTGCTTTCCTCGATGGGCTCCTACGACGTCAGCCTCGTCTTCCTCGATGCCCGGGGCAGGCCCCTCGGACGGTTCGACGTTTCGGAGGATCGGCTCAACCAGCGCGTTCTCGAACAAGGCGATGTCCAGCAGTTCGATATGCTGCAACGGATGTATGCCGACGGCTCGCAAGACATCCTCGTCGAACCCATGACCGGGCGGCTCGACCCCGACCGGTTTCAGTATGCCGGCATCGCGGCCGTTCGCGATGCCAGCCAGGCCGAGCCGCTGGGCTGGATCATGGCGCAGGCCGAACCGCACGCCCTGCTCCACGAGGCCAACACGCCCTTCCTCCGGGTGCTCTTGCCGGCGGGCTTCAGCAACCTCTACGCCAACCTCTCGCTGGCCGTCTTCCGCGATGGCGTGCTCGTCCGAAGCTTCGGGCGCAACTTCGGACGCTATCGTCTCGACGAAGCCGTCCGAAAAGCCCTCGTGATCCAGCCCGAGCAGTGGCGGTCTGAAGAGGTGAAAGAGCGACGCTTCCGAACGTATTACCAGCGCGAACGGGCCGGGCTCTCGCCCTCGCCCATCCTCGAGCCGGTAGAGCAACGGGTGGTGGCCGTGCGCGCCTCGGCCATCTCCACCTTCGATCATCTCTATTACCTCCTCCGCCTGACCGTGGCCGGGTTGCTGGTCGGGTTGCCGTTTTATGGGATCGGATTGTATCTGCGCCGGCAGGCCGGGTTGCTGCCGGCGCCGCGTGTGCGTTTTCGCGATAAAGTGCTCAACGCCTTTCTGATCGTCGGCATCATCGCCGTGACGGCTGTCGGCTTCGTCGGGGTACGCGTGGTGACTGAAGAAAACGACCGGGCTGTGCAAAGCTGGCTGCGGCAACACCTCCAGCGCGTCGAAGAAACGCTGGCGCTCGAAGCCCAGGGCGACGAGATGAGCTACCGCGTCCTCGAACGCACCCGCATCGACTCGCTGGCAGCCCGCGTCGGGTTGGATCTGAACCTGTACCAGGACGAGCGCCTGATCAACTACAGCCGCCCGCAACTCATCCAGGACCGCCTCATCGACGACCGGCTGCCCATCAAGGCTTTCGAAGCGTTGAACCTCGACGGCTACCAGTTTACGTTCGTCGAAGAAGAACTGGGCACCTTCACCTACACCGCCGGCTACCGCGCGTTGCTCGACGAACAGGGGCGCCCTCGCTACGTCATCTCGGTGCCGACGTTGCCCGAACAAGAACGCATCGAAGAAGAACGGGCGCGCACCGTGGCCTATCTCTTCGGCGCGCTGCTGGCGCTGGTGGTGTTGGTGATGGGCACGGCGTCGTTGCTGGCTAATGCCCTGGCCCGGCCCATCGCCCGGCTGCGTGAAGGCCTCGAAGACGTCGCCAGAGGGCGTTTCGAGCGGATGCTGCCCGTCGAGACCAACGACGAGGTGGGCGAGCTGGTCGAGACGTTCAACGAGATGCAGTCGCAACTGGCCGAGAGCCGCCGCCAGTTGGCCCAGCAAGAGCGGCAACTGGCCTGGCGCGAGATGGCCCGGCAGGTGGCCCACGAGATCAAAAATCCCCTGACGCCGATGAAGCTGTCGGTGCAGCACCTGCGCCGGGCCTACGAAGACGTCGAGACGGCAGGCAACGGCGCCGCCGTCCCGGACAGCAGTACCCGGCAGGGGCGCTTTGCCCGTCTTTTCGAGCGCATCACCGGCACGCTCGTCGAACAGATCGACTCGCTGGCGCGCATCGCCAACGAATTTTCCTCGTTTGCGCGCATGCCCACGCGGATGCTCGAACGCCTCGACCTCAACGCCGTCGTCCGCGAGGCGGTAGCCCTGATGCAGGAAGAAGCCGGCTCCGTCATCGACCTCGACCTCGACCCCACCCCCCTCGTGCTCGAAGCCGACCGCGAAGAACTGCGCCGGATTTACATCAATCTCATCAAAAATGCCCTCCAGGCCCTGCACGACGACGATGGCCACGTCCTCGTTGCCACGCGCCACGAAGAAGCCCACGACGGACGCCCCGCCTTCGCCTACAGCACCGTCACCGACACCGGCCACGGCATCCCCGAAGATTTACGCGACAAGATCTTCGAACCCAACTTCTCGACCAAAACCAGCGGCACCGGCCTCGGTCTGGCTATCGCCCAGCGCAGCATCGAAGCCTTCAACGGCGTCATCGGCTTCGAAACCGACGAAGGCGAAGGCACGACGTTCTGGATCCGCCTACCCCTGGCGGAATGATTCCATTTTGGATTTTAGATTTTGGATTGGTCTCATCCTGCACCGTCATCTCAAAAGAAAAAGCCGCAGCGGACCCGACCGTCGCGGCTTTTTCGTTTATTAAAAAGGGATCAGAAACCTCCCAATCCAAAATCCAAAATCTAAAATTCAAAACCCTGTCAGTACCGCTTCCAATACCGGATCGGCGCCGGCTTCGAAGTCTTTGAACGTGATGGGGATGCGCCGGTCGGGTTCGAGCGATGGTGGGTCGCCGGGGACGATGGTGAAGTATTTGGTAGAGTAATGGATCGTCAGGCGGGAGTGAGGCAGTTGGAAGGTGCGCACCTCGCCGAAATGATTGGGTTTGCCGCCCGTCGGCTCGCCGGCCAGCACGGCCTCGGTTTGTTTTTGCAATTCCAACGCATTGAGCAACGCCGACGAAAACGTCCGGCGACCGATCAACACAAACAACCGGCCTTCGGCATTGAGGCGATGGCTCTTGAGCTGCTGCAAAAAGGGGCGGAAAATAATAGAATTGCCGCCGCTGTTGAGCCGTAGGTCGATGACCATGCGCTCGGCGCCCAGGCTGTCGGCTTCTCTGAACACCTGCTCGGCGAATCGTTTCATCGGCAGGGCCGGATCTACGCGGCACTGGTTGTACTGCACGTACATCGTCCGGCTTTCCGGAAGGAACGTGTGCCAGTAAATCGCGCGTGTGCGGCGGAGGTAGAGAGGGCGCTCATCCGGCTCAGACGGCCCCACCTGAAGGGCGTTGAAGGGCTTGCTGACCGGCGTCACGGCGAACGGACGCGGCGCGCCCTCGCCCAGGTCGAGCGTGAAGACGTTGCCGTCGCTATCTGCGACCACGCCGAGCGCGGCCAGTATTTCCGGCGTCATCAGGTAGCGCTGCACCGACTGGCGAAACTGCATCTCGTTCTCCGCAGCAATCACCGTCTGAAGCTGTTCGATGACCTCGTCGATGGGCATCCCTCCAACCGACACGATCCGCCCGCCGAGCATCTGCCGGTGCGCGCTGTCGGCCTGGGTGACGTAGAGGCCGTCTTCGAACCAGAAGACCCCCAACGGATAGCGCCGAAACCCGGTGCCGCCAAACCGGATGCCGGTGTGCGCATCGCCCGCCATCGCCACGAGCCGCATCATCTCGACGATGATTTTGGAATCCTCAAAGTCCGGAATCTGCGCCTCGAAGGCGGTGGCTGCGGCCTGGAACGCGGTAGAGTCGAGGTGGACGAAAAGGTCTTTGTGCCGGCGCGGCAGTTCATCTGCCAGGAACGCCAGGTCTTGCTGCCACCGTTCAGCGCGGCTGAGCGTATCGGCGGCTGCCGCCTGCGCTGGCGCTGCCTGGGGCGGAGGCGTCGCCGGGGCGCTCGCGCGGCATCCGCAGAGGGTCAGGACCGCCACAGCGAGGACGAACGGGGCGCGACGAAGGGAGGGCTTCATGAGATCGGGTGGGGGTACAGTGGGTGTCGTGGATTGTTAAAGATACGGGAACCTAATCTTTTTATGGACTGTTTTTAGTTCGTTTTTAGTCCTTTTATGAACTTTTTACCTTCTGTGATGAAAGACCTTCGTGTTTCTGATAGCATCATGCCGCTGGGTGATTTTAAAGCGAAGGCGGCGCGTGTGCTCAAAGACCTCGCCGGGCAAGACATGCCGCTTGTGATCACGCAAAATGGCCGCCCTGCCGCAGTGATGCTCTCGCCGGTGGCGTTCGACGAATTGCGCGAGAAGCAACGCTTTCTCGAAGCCGTCATCGCCGGCATCGCCGACGTGGAGCAAGGGCGCGTGGTTGAGCATGAGAAGGTGGCTGCCTGGCTCTCCAGTTGGGGCACCGAGCACGAGCATGAGGCGCCGCTATGACCCTGGTGTGGAGCCGGCAGGCCGTCGCAGACCTGGCGAAGCTGCGCCGGTATATCGAAAAGCATGACCCTGATGCGGCTTCGCAGGTAGCGTCAAGGATCCTCGACGCCGTCGGGCGGCTGGAAGATTTTCCGGGGATCGGTCGCCCCGGCAGAATCGCCGGGACGCGTGAACTGGTGATTCGGAAGACGCCTTATCTGGTCGTCTATCGGCTAGGCCGCGAGGCGGTGCATCTGCTCCGCATCTTTCATGAGCGGCAACGGTGGCCGGAGACGCTTTAGAGGGCGTGGTGGTAGCCTGGATTAGCAACATTCGTACAAGTTCCCCAGCTTCACAATCATACATTGGGTGCTGCATAACTCCATCACCGGCTCCGGTCTGCCGGCAAAGAACGTGTTGATGGCTTCTCGTACGCCGGAAAAGGCATAATCCTGAGAAAGAATAATGCCTCCGGGGTTCATGCGGGGGTAGAAAAATTCAAGACAGTCCTCGGTGCTCTTCACGAGGTCCACGTCCAGGTGAACAAAAGAAAACATCGTCTCCTGAACGGGACCTGCTGTTTCAGGAAACAGGCCTACGTGAAACGCCAGGTTGGCGTACCCCTGCAAATACGTCTTGACCTCATCGACGGAAGGAGCGCTGTACTTGCCCTCGCGAAAGATGGGCGCATCGGTGGATCCTACGGCGGGAAGCCCTTCGAAGGTATCAAAAAGGTGCAACGCACGTCCGGCTTTGACTTCGCAGATGAGCTTCGCAGAACCTCCTTTGTAAACGCCCACCTCGGCGAGGTCGCCGGGAATCTTGCTCGTTGCTTCTACGGCGCGGATCAGGTTGTACGCCTGATGGTAGGCCTGCAAAAGCCGTTTCTCCCTTTTGACCCGGCGAATGAGTCGAAGCGTTTCTCTTCCCTTTTTCTCGTTAATGGGAAAGAGGATCAAATTGGCATCGGCAAGCTTCCGCAACGTGAAGCCGAGCAGACCGCGATGGCGTCTTGCAAAGGCACTGACTTTGTCAACGATAGCGCCGGCCATAGCTTATCTATTCTGCGTCCTCCTCGCTCTCCCACGCCATCGTTAACGTACGGCCCGTCGCCGCGCAATCGCGCAGGTACAGGTTGATTAAACTCTGATAGGGCACCCCCGTCTCGTCAGCCATCTTCTTAAAGTACGCGATGACGTCCGTGCCCAGGCGGATGGTGATTTGCTTCTTCAAGTGCTTCGCGTACGGATTCGGCTTCGAATCCGAGAAGTCATAGTCGTCTCTCATAGGATTCAGCGGAGTTAGGCTGCGTTTTGGGTCATATTTGAGGCCGCAAATGCGGAAGGAGGACAGTGGTGTTCAGAGATCGAGCAAAGCCGTCAATTCCGGGAAACAGGGTCACATTCGAAATATTCATTTTGTGTAGTTCGGTCAGGGCTTTATGTAGGAAATCTCGTGAGCACTGAATGGTCATCTTCTTAAATAGAGCTTCATTGCGCCCAATAGGCTCGTTGAAGTTATCCATGAATGTTCGATTAGGATCCAGCGGCACTAAAAACGTTCCTCGCTGTATTGCTAGACGGTCATTCAATCGGAATGGATTCAGCGGGCATATGAGAGGGTTGGGGAACTCATTTAGTGCCCAATTGAGAACCCTGCGATCTTTGTCATCCTCGTTGAGACTTTGCAGATGTTCTTCCGGTAATTCACTCTTGAACTTTTCCCAACATTGTTTCTGATTTACAGCCCAAACCATGCATTCGCAGCCTTCGGCAACTCCGTCGAGCGCGAAAAAGAGTGCGACGTATTCTGAAAAAGTCCAATCAAGAAGTCGTGTTGGTGCTCCATGATGTTGCATTAACGCTAGCCATTCCAGGGTATCGTCTTCATGAGGAACAGACTGCGAATACCGGTGAAAGTGACGTTTGAACTCGCGGAGAAGAAAAGATTCAGCCTCTCGTGTATTTTCATCGGACGGCGTAAGTCGGTTAAGCGTCCTCTCAAGCGTTGTAGAGAGTTTCCAGTCTGAAGATTGGTGTCCGCGAAAGATCCATCGTTCTTTAGGGCGTGACAGGCTGTTACACTCAGCCTGAAACTCTTCCCATTTCTCGATCCTTACGTTCATTTGGCTGCTGACAGTCGGTTTTACTTGAAGCCTAACTCATGCTATACCCATTAATAAACATTCCTGGACCCAGGAACAAGTTCCCAGGTCCAGGAAGCCCGCAACTCTGCAATCCATCTTCACGAAGCCGCCTCAATTCTCAATTCTGCGCCTTCAACCCTCTCGCCGTCCGGTCTTCGAGTGGCGGGGCCGGCGTCATGACGGGGGGATTCGTGCGGAGCAGTTTCAGGACTTCTTCGACCACCTTTTCGATCTGCGGATCGCGGTCCTGGACGAGGATGTTGGGGTCGTCCCAGACTTCGAAGTCGGGCGTGACGCCTTCGCCTTCCCAGAACCAGTGGCCGTCGTTGTCGTAGAGCCGCGCGCCGGGCACGGTGATGCCGCCGCCGTCGATGAGCTGGTGGCCGGTAGCAGGGCCGACGAGGATGCCCAGGGTGCGCTCGCCGACGATGGGGCCGGCCTCTAACTCCTGAAACGCCCACGGCAGGCCGTCGCCGCCGGAGCCGGCCCAGCCGTTGATGAGCATGCCGGCGGGGCCGGTGTTGGTTTTGGTGGGCCAGGTATGGTCGCGCCCGTGGCGCCAGTGCAGGTTGTAGACCACCGGGCGTTGGAGTAGCTCCAGAAAGCGGTCGGCCAGTTGCCCGCCGCCGTTGAAGCGCTCGTCGATGATGAAGCCCTGCTTATCTAGCTGGCCGTAATACATCCGCACCAGTTCGCGCTGCCCGCGACCGCCGGTGTTGGACATATAGACGTAGCCGAGTTGCCCGTCGGAAAGCTCATCGACCATTTTGCGGTTGTTTTCGATCCATTCCAGGTAGCGGAGGTTGACCTCCTCGCCCTGCGTCAGGCATTGGATGATGAGGTGTTGGCTGTCGGCTTCGTCGCCCGCGCGGCTGACGGCCAGCGAGACGGTTTTGCCGGAAAGCCCCTCGAAGGCGGCGTATGGATCTTTGGCCGGATCCAGCGCCATGCCGTTGACGGACAGGATGTAATCACCGACTTGCACGTCCACGCCCGGCTGGTCGAAGGGCGAGCGCACTTCGGTGTCCCACGCTGCCGGGCGAACGATGCGTTTGATGCGGTATTTGTCGTTATCCAACTCCCAATCGATACCCAGAAACCCGGTAACGCGCGGCGTGACGCGTTCGACGTCGCCGGCGCGGGTGTAGGTGTGGCCGGCGCTGAGTTCGGCAGCGAGGTTAGACTGGACGAAAGCCACGTCCCAGCGCGTGCGGGCGTCTTCGATCAGCGCGCCGTAGCGGTCTCGCAAGGCATCCCAATCGACTTGATGCATCTCCGGATCGTAGAAAAAATCGCGATGCCGGCGCCAGGTGTCGGTGAAGATCTGGCGCCATTCTTCGCGCGGCACGAGGTTCATCACGAGGCCGTCGGTGGGGATGGGCTTGTCGATCTTTTGCTTGGGCGCCGGCTTGATGATCCCGTATTTGCCGCTGCTGCCGACGAGCAACGCTTTGCCGTCGGCGGTGACGGCAGCGCGGCTGACGCGCTCCATGATGGTCTCTTCTTCGCGCTTCTCCAGATCATACACAATCAACGACGACGGGCCGAAGCCTGCGCCCGTATTGGGAGCGCGCAGGTAGACCAGTTTGCCGTCAAACGGCATCAACCGCTGGATATTGCCGGCGTCGGGCGGGAGGAGGACGAGGCGGGCTTCGAGATTGTCAAAATCTACCTCGACCGTAACCCCGGCGGTGTCCTTCGGGGCTTTTTCTTTCTTTTCGAGGTCGTCATTTTTGGCGTGGAGCAGCGACGGCGCGTCGGGGGGCAGGCTCAGCGAGGCGATCTGCGTGGCGTTCGGATAGACCCAGGTGCCGTCGCCCATGGCGGAGTAGGAGGGGGCGAGGTTGCGGTTGGTCAGGTAAAAAAGATACTTGCCGTCGGTGCTGAAAACGGGGTTGGTGTCGTTGAAAAAACCGCTCGTGGCCTGATGCGCCCGGTTGTTTTCGAGGTCGTAGAGGAAGATGGCTTGATGGACGTTTTCCAATCCCTGGTTGAACGCCAGCCACTTCGAATCGGGCGACCACGCGATGGCATAGCGGAAGCTGGCGCCGTGGCTGACGTTCCAGTTCGTGTTGCCTGCGACGGTCACGGTGCCGCTTTCCACATCGACGACCGAGATGTCGTTGGTCTGACTGAAGAACGCCAGCTTCTTGCTGTCGGGCGACCAGAACAGGCTGTAGCCGAAGCCGCCGCGCCGGTTGGTCAGTTTTCGCGGGGCCGCCTGGCCGTCGCTGGCCTGAAGGTAGATCTCATATTCGCCGGATCGGTCGCTCCAATACGCGATGTGCTCGCCGTCGGGCGACCACGCGGGATTGTGGTCGAAGGCGCCGCTCGACTGCGTCATGTTCATCACGTAGCCTTCCGAGGCCGGCACGTTAAACAACTCGCCGCGCGCTTCGAAGACGATGCGCTTGCCCTCCGGCGCCGCCGTCATGTTCGCAATCTGCCGGCTGACGTCTTTGGATTGCGGCATTTCGACCGAAAGATCGCTGACGACATTGACCGCGACGGGCTGGTACTGACGGCTCGCCAGATCCATCAAATACAACGTGCCGCCTGCCTCGAAGACGATATCCCGGCTGCCCGCCGACATATGGGAGATGTCGAAATCATCGAACCGGGTGATCTGCGACGTGGTCTTCGCCTGGATATCGTAGACCCAGATGTTGAGCCGCATATTCGGCCCCTGATCCGACAGGAAATAGACGTTGTCGCCGACCCAGGCGGGTTTGCCGTCGTTGGCGTGGTTGTTGGTGATGTTTTCGGCAGTGTTCGCGCGCAGATCATAAATAATAATGTCCGACGCCAGCCCGCCCCGATACCGCTTGAACGGGTAGTTTTCGGTGATTTTGGTGATGTACGCCAGGTGGTTGCCGTCGGGCGAGTAGCTGGCCAGTTCGCCGTAGGGCACCTTCAGTTTTTCGGGGAAGCCGCCGTCTTTGCTGACCAGATAAAACTGCCGGAACGACTGCCTTCCGCTTTCGCGCCCGGAGGCAAACAAGAGGTGCTCGCCGTCGGGATGCCAGTCCACCATCCTATCGGTGTGCGATTGATAGGTGATCCGAGTGGGCATGCCGCCGAGGGTGGGCATCACGTAGACATCCTGGTTGCCGTTATAGCTGGCCGTGTAGGCGATGGCGCTGCCGTCGGGCGAGAAGCGAGGCCAGGATTCCTCGCCGGGCGAGTGCGTCACCTGGATGGCTGTGCCGCCGGTTTTGGGCATCACCCAGATATCGCCGCCGTAGACGAAGGTGATCTGGGTGTCTGACACGTCCATGTAGCGCATCAGCCGGGCATTAATCTGGCCGTAGGCGCTGTGGATGACGAAAAGGGCGACGGCGAGCAGGGCGAG
The DNA here is from genome assembly GCA_028278205.1 of Rhodothermales bacterium. Taxonomy (GTDB): domain Bacteria; phylum Bacteroidota; class Rhodothermia; order Rhodothermales; family Bin80; genus JANQES01. The sequence goes on along the minus strand of JANQES010000079.1, from coordinate 5,787 downwards.
CTTTTTCATGGGGATTCCTCTGGGGGTTGCAGTTGGCTGGTTTTCCGGTGTCCTACAACGGAGGGGCCGTGTGGGAGTTATAGTGTTTGGGTGTTTTCGTGTTATGGTGTTTGGGTGTTATAGTTTGGGTAGGGGCGCACAAGATAGCGAAACCTCAACGCCGCCCGGCCCTGAAGGACCGGGCTCACCGGCTAAAGCCCCAGGGGGGCTAAACCAGGGCGCTTCAGCGTCCTTGCCCTGTTGAGCCCGGTGATTGAGCGCCGGGCGGGCCGGAGGTTCACTAAAACACCATAACACGAAAACACGAGAACACCATAAGTGTCGCTGTGGGAAGGCAAAGTAGCGCCGAGACACCTGCGCCGCAAGCCAGGTAGAAATTCGTCATAACGAAACAGGTACTCGATTTTTTTCTGAGAAAAGGGTACTTTATGGCGCATTAGCACTTCAGCCTTCATCCCCGTCTGATCATGGCACTTTTCAACCTCACCATCAACGGAGAACAACATCAGGTCGATGTTGTGCCGGATACCCCGATGTTGTGGGTATTACGCGAGCATTTGAACCTCGTCGGCGTCAAATATGGATGCGGCATCGCCCAGTGCGGCGCCTGCACGATCCACCTCGACGGCGTCGCTGTGCGGGCGTGTTCGCTGCCTGTTTCGAGTATAGGCGACCGGGCCATCACCACCATCGAAGGCCTGTCGCCCGACGGAAGCCATCCGCTGCAACAAGCCTGGCTGGAGCACGACGTGCCGCAATGCGGCTATTGCCAGACCGGCCAGATCATGAACGCCGCTGCGCTTTTGGCCAAAAACCCCTCGCCCAGCGACGAAGAAATCGACCGGGCCATGCAGGGCAACATCTGCCGGTGCGGCACCTACCTCCGCATCAAAGCCGCCATCAAGACAGCGGCTGCCGGCTGATCCCCTGAACCGGGCTCCTTCCTTTCCTCTTCATTTTGACGAGAAAAACCGTGGCTTCCGTAAAGACGACCCTCAACCGGCGTTCCTTCCTGAAAGTCTCCGCCCTGGCCGGGGGCGGCCTGATGCTTGGTTTCAACTGGGCCTGCAAGCCGGCGCCCGCTGCGTCTGCCCTCAAAGCGATGCCCGAATCCTGGTACGGCATCAACGCCTTTCTCAAAATCGGCGAGAACGGGCTGGTGACCATCATGTCGCCTAACCCGGAGATCGGGCAGAATGTAAAGACGTCCATGCCCATGATTGTGGCGGAAGAACTGGACGTGGACTGGCGCGACGTGGTCGTCGAACAGGCCGGGCTGGACACGCAGAGCTTCAGACGTCAACTCGCGGGCGGCAGCCAGTCGATTCGCCAGGGATGGAAAGGGCTGCGGATGGCCGGCGCTACCGCCCGGCGGATGCTGCTCGAAGCTGCTGCCCAACGCCTCAACGTCCCGGTCGATGAACTGACTACGGACGCCGGCATCATCACCCACGCCGGCACCGGCCAGAGTCTCGGCTACGGCGACGTCGCCTCGGAGGCCGCCTCCGTCACGGTCCCGGAAGAGGTCGAACTCAAAGATCCCAAAGATTTCAAGATCATCGGGACGACGCGGAAGAATGTGGACGCGCTCAAAATCGTCACGGGCGAGCCGCTTTTCGGGCTGGATTTCCACCGCGACGGCATGTTGATCGCGATGATCGAACACGCCCCGGCCTTCGGCATGAAGCTCAAGTCGCTCGATGCCACGGCGGCCAAAGCCATGCCCGGCATCACCGACGTCATTACCATCGACGCCGCGCCCGAAGGGTTCGATGAGCAGTGGTCCGACGTCAACGCCTTCCCCGAAAAAGTGGTCGTCCTGGGCCGCTCTACCTGGGAGGTGATGAAGGCCAAAAAAGCCCTCGTCATCGAATGGGAAGCCGATTCCAAACTCGAAAGCACCGCCGACCATACGGAAGGCATGGCCGGCTTGCTGCAAAGTGGCCGCGCTGAGGTGGCGCGCAGAGACGGCAATCCGGAGGCCGCTTTCCAAAACGCGGCCCAGGTCATCGAACGGACCTACAGCGCGCCGTTCCTGGCGCACAACACGCTGGAGCCGATGAACTTCTTCGCCGATGTGAAGGAGGATTCGGCGGAATTAGTAGGCCCGATCCAGACGCCGGAATTTCTGCGCAAATCGGTGTCGAGCATCCTCGGCCTGCCCGAGGACAAGATTTCGATCATGATGACGCGGATGGGCGGCGGCTTCGGGCGGCGGCTCTACGGCAATTTCGGCGTCGAGGCGGCGGCCATTTCGCAGGCGGCGAAGGCGCCCGTCAAGCTGGTCTACACCCGCGAAGACGACATGACGCAGGGCACCTACCGCCCGGCCTATCAGGTCATCTATCGCGCGGCGTTGAACGAACAAAACGAGTTGATCGGCTTCCACGTGCGCGGGGTCGGGATTCATGGCAGCCCCGTCTTCGCCAACCGCTTCCCGGCAGGCACCGTCGATAATTACCTGGCCGAAAACCTGGAGCTCGACTCCAACGTTTCGACGGGCGCCTGGCGCGCGCCCCGGTCTAACTTCATCGCCGGGGCCGAGCAATCGTTCCTCGACGAAGTGGCCGAAGCTGCCGGCAAAGATCCCATCGATTTTCGCCTGGAATTGTTCGACAGAGCCATCGCCAACCCCGTCGGCGAGCGGAATGATTATGATGCCGAGCGCTACGCGGGCGTGCTCAGGCTCGTGCGCGAGAAAGCCAACTGGGGCGCCGACATGCCCGGCGTGCATCGCGGCGTCTCGGCATATTATTGCCATAATTCGTACGTGGCGCAGGTGGTCGATCTGGTCATCGAAGACAACCAGCCCCGTGTGCAGAAAGTGTGGTGCGCCGTCGATTGCGGCATCGTCGTCAATCCGGGCGCGGCCCGCAATCAGGTCGAAGGCGGCATCGTAGACGGCATCGGGCACGCGATGTACAGCGCCCTTTCGTTCCAGGAGGGCCGGCCGGTTCAGCGTAACTTCGACAGCTACCGCCTCATCCGCCAGGCCGAGGCGCCGAGGGAAATCGAGACCTTCTTCATAGACAACGGCATCGACCCGACGGGCTTAGGCGAGCCGTCGCTGCCGCCTGTCTCCGCGGCCCTCGCCAACGCCTTCGCTAAAGCCACCGGGACGCGGCTCTACGATCAGCCCTTCAGCAGCAACATGGAGGCTGTCGAGTTGAGCGAGCCGACGGGGTGAGCTTCAAAGCCTGCACTCGGTGAACTCTCTGATAAGTTCGGTCAGTCTACAAAGCAGACAGGGAGGATTCTCGGATGGATACGTTTATGCAAGTTGCCATTGAGGAGGCCGAAATAGGCTTAGGGGAGGGGGGCATCCCTATCGGCTCAGCAATTATGTACAAGGGGCAAATTATTGGTCGAGGGCATAACAAGCGTGTTCAGCAGGGTAGTGTAGTATTTCATGGAGAAATGGATGCCTTTGAAAATGCCGGGCGTCAACCTGCTTCGGTCTATCGACAATGCACACTTTACACGACGCTTTCACCGTGCGCGATGTGCTCAGGAGCTATCTTGCTTTACGGAATACCCAAAGTGGTAATTGGTGAAAACAAAACATTTATGGGCGAAGAAGACCTTCTCCGTTCCAGAGGTGTCATCGTTGAAGTACTTCAAGATAGGCGATGTATTCAGCTAATGGAAAATTTCATAATGAATAACCCTGAATTGTGGAATGAAGATATCGGGGAATAGTGACTATTAAGATATTCCCGGTCGCTTTTGCTATCCTGCTCCTTTACAGGTTAACACCTCTGATAATGAAAGAAAGAAAAGTCCAGATTGCATGTTGGAGCCCGAATTATGTTGGTGATTTTTTAGAAGAAATCACACGCGATGGCATAGGTCTAATGGCGTTTTTTGCAGTATTTATCTTCGTTCCAACATTCCTTTCAAAGTATTTCCGAAGATCGTAACTTGTTAGCAACCTGTGTGAAGCAAAAAGCGAACAACGATCGTCATGCACCGACCTCAGCATATTAGCGCAAATAGCTCCGCTTTGCAGGGAAATGACGGTCATGGTCGCTATGTCTTTCTCCCGGGGTCGAGAGGCAGGGCTAAGAAGATTTCAGAGCGTTTTTCTGACCTCTCCGTGCTCACAAATAGCCGAGGACACGATATATATTTAGGTAAACTGGAAGGAGATAATGCTGCTATAGATGTCGCCGCCGTATCGTCCGGCATGGGGGTTGGAAGCCTTGAGATTATCGTTTCAGAGCTTATAATGCTAGGAGCGAAACGTTTTATCAGGGTTGGTACTTCAGGGTCTCTCCAGCCGGACGTGATAAAAGTGCCAAGCACGGTAATTGCCACCGCAGCCGTCCGAGATGAAGATGTCTCAAGGCTCTACTCTCCTATAGAAGTCCCCGCCGTTTCCTCTCCTGAATTTATTGTTTGTCTTCAACAAGCTGCCCTTAAGCTCGGATATGGAGAGTCCGTTTATCTAGGGCCGGTTCATTCTAAGGCAGCGCTGTATGCGCGAGAGCTACAGTCGGGACCTCTGGCTCATCAGCACCGTGAATATATGGAATTGTTATCCCAATTAGGGATTTTGGTTACAGAAATGGAGACCAGTGCTCTCTTCATATTAGGACAGTATTACAACAAAAAAATACGCCCTCTTTCTCGGCTCTTTGGAGAATGCGATAGTGACAGTGTGTTGATGGGTAGTATTCTAGCTGTTGTTGGTGACGAATTACCTTTTTCACGTGACCAGCAAGCGATTGATCAAGCGATTGACCAGGCAATTGCCATTGCGATTGAAGGTGTAAAGTTACATGCAAATACAATAAGTGATTAAAATACAATAATCTGGTTGGTCGCTTGTTCGAGAGAGAAAGCAAGGCTACCGGCTTTTCAATCATCCATCACGCTCTCCATTGAATAGATACACACGCGTCGTCACCGCACTGTCGAGGAAAACGATATGACCGTACTGGATTGGGTGATCATCGTCTTGTATTTGCTGGGGATGATCGGCCTCAGCGTGTATCTGGGCAGGCATCAGAAAGACGCCGAAGATTACTACGTCGGCGGGCGTAAACTGCCGTGGTGGGCGTCTTATCCAAAAAAGTCAACGTGCCGGGGATCCTGGCGGGTATCGTGGCGGGCGTGGGGTTGAATATCGTGCTGTGGCTCGGCTTCCCCGGCATTCACTGGATGTGGTGGAACCTGATCGGCTGCGCCGTCACCAGCGGCGTCGCGTACGCCGTCAGCGGCATGATCGCGGGGGCCACGGGCGATACCGAGACGTACACGCTGAGCCGCGCCGGCATCATCCAACGCGAGCGCCCCTGGCTGAAATCCTACCTGGCGCTGGCAGGCTATTTCGTGCTGATGCTGGTGATCCTGTTCGTTATCAGAGGACTGGGGTGAGGATTTGTTGAGTCGGAGAGTCTGGGAAGATGGATGGGATAGCGGATGGCCGATCGCAGATGGCTGATGTCGGATTGGAGCACGGCGCTATCCAGAAAAGTCCCGTAGGGACGACCTGTTTGTAGTCCATCTCGATTCTCAAAGAAAGAGTAGCCCTGTAGGGGCGTTCTGTTTGTAGCACAAAGCGTTAAAAAACAGAAAGCTCCCCCCGCCTTCGCGGGGGCAGGCTCCGGAGCGACCTGTTCAAAAGAAGCTGCTGCATCCTTTTTGAACAGGTCGCCCCTACGGGGCTTATTTTTAGGCAAGGGTTGGGTACGGACCGGGTAGATAGGTAACAAAATAGACCGGCAACATGGGTAACAGTTTCGTTCACTGGCATAGCCCTCCACTAACCCCGATGCGCTATGC
>JANQES010000066.1 GCA_028278205.1 Rhodothermales bacterium | reverse complement strand
TCACGAATGACCGGCATTTCGCCCAGGAAGGATTCCGAACGTTGTTTTGAGCGGCAGGTTGAAAGAACAGACACCATCGAACGACGAAACTTTCTAGATTCATCTGGTTTGATAACCGTCTCCGCCCCCGTTCTCGTGTAAAGGTGAAGCCATGCGTTTGATTCTCGGTCTTTTCCTCGTTGCCTTCGGCGCTGCCGCCTGCACGCAGGCGACCTCTCAGCCCGTCCCCGAACCGGCTCCGGCGCCGCGCCCGCTCGTGGCGATGAACCTGGCGGCCCACCCCGACGACGAAGATGGCACGACGATGAATTATTACCGCCACGCCAAAGACGCCGTCGTCTACAGCGTCATCTTTACGCGCGGCGAGGGCGGGCAGAACGAGATCGGGCCGGAGTTGTACCACGCGCTCGGCGCCATCCGGTCCCGAGAAACCGAAGGCGCTGCCCGCGCGCTCGGCACCCAGGTCTATTTTCTGAATTTCTATGATTTTGGCTATTCGAAAATCGCGCACGAAGCGTTCGAAAAATGGGGCGGGCGCGACTTCGTCACGGCGCGGCTGGTTTATCTGATTCGCAAGCTGAAGCCGGACGTGCTCTTCACCAATCACGACACGGTCACCGTCGGACCCCGGCGGCAGCATGGGCAGCATCAGGCCGTCGGCATTGCGGGCTACGACGCTTTTGCACTGGCTGCCGACGCGTCTTACCATCCCGAACAGTTGGAAGAGGGGGGGGTGGACCTCTGGCAGCCGAAGCGCCTTTTCCTGCGGCACTGGCGGCCTCGGGAAGGAGAGACTTACGACGCCGCCGTGCCGGTGGGCGACGTCGATGAAACGTCCGGGCAGTCGTATGCCGCCAATGCTGCCGACGCGCTGGCGCATCACGCGTCGCAGGGCATGGATATGTTTGCGCAGCGGCTTCGGGGGCTTACGCAGAACCATTTCACGCTGCTGCGCTCGGCTACCGACGCGCCCCTGGCCGAGGACGATCTGGCTGCCAACCTGCCGCCCAACACCACTGCCCGGCCTGATATTCCCTACTTGATCGATTCAGGGCGCCTGGCTTCGTTGCCGGACGAGGCGCTTTCGTTGAGCGACAGCCTCACCGTGCAGGGTCAGTCCGTCCGCTTGCGCTGGAACGCTGATCAGCTTCCCGAACGGCGGCTGCGCTGGGAGTTCCGGGGCGCCATCGACACCACGCTCTACCTGGCCGACGCCACCCCCAGCATTGCTACGCTGAAGGTCTCGCCCACGGCTACGCCGACGCTGCCGAAGAAGGTCTATCAGTACGAACGCTTTACGAACCATCCGCCCGTGGTTTATGCCGCCTACCGCGCGGGCACCGACGACCTGTTGGCGGCGGGCTACCTGCCGTTGGAAATAGCGCCGCCGCTCTACGTCGAAGCTGCCACCGCCGAGATGCGGCTGAAGCCGGGGCCGAACCGGCTGCCCGTACAGGCTCGCCTTTTCGACCCGGCTGCCGAACGCCTGACGCTCAACGTAGCCGTCTCGCGCGATGCCGACCGGGCCGTCGTGCTGCACCAGCAGTCGCTGCTGGATCCCGAAATATCAGGCTGGGCCGCTGATACGCTGACGCTGGCAATGCCGGACGACCTTCAGGCCGGCGATTACACGATCTCGATCACGGGTCTCGCCAAACCGGCTACCCAAGAACCCGCCCCCGCTCGCGTCTGGACCACGGGCCGCGTCTTCGACGTAGCCGCCGCCGAAGGGCTCAAGGTGGGCGTCGTCGAAAGCTATGACAACACGCTCGAACAGGCGCTCGACGAACTCGGCGTCGAGCACGTGATGCTCGACTCGCTGGCGCTGGCTAAAGGCACTTTCGACGGCCTCCATACCATCGTGATTGACATCCGCAGCTACCTTATCCGGCAGGATCTGCGTGCGCACAACGACAAGCTGCTCGACTGGGTCAACGGCGGCGGGCATCTCATCGTCAATTATCAAAAGACGTTCGAATGGAACGCGCAGTATAACGATCCTTTCGACGGCAGCCGCAAGAATCCGGGGACCTTCGCGCCGTACTCGCTGGTGCTGGGCCGGGGCCGTGTCACACGCGAAGACGCCGCCGTCACGCTTCAACAGCCCGATCATCCGCTGCTGCATCAGCCCAACGCCATCGCCCCGGCGGCCTGGGAGGGGTGGGTGCAAGAACGCGGCCTCTACTTCCCCCAATCCTGGGACGACGCCTACGACGAACTCTTCTGTATGCACGACCCCGGCGAACAACCGCTCTGCGGATCGACCCTGATGGCGGACTATGGGCAGGGCACCTATCTCTATAGCGCGCTGGTCTGGTACCGGCAACTGAAAGTCTATCATCCCGGCGCCTACGCTTTGTTCGCCAACATGATCAGCCTCCCGCTGACCGATGGCCGGGCGCCGACCTCGTCGCCCTGAGAAACTGTTTGGTAAGTATTCCGGCAGGACGCTGCGTTTTGTCAAGTCTTTGTTAATGTGTGCGATTCAAGGGCGTCGTCACACAATTATTACGCGGATCAGCCGGACGAGTGTGACGATTTTGTATAGGACGCTTGAGAAGTCCGGGGTATCAAACGATATTAAAGTCAAAGGCCTGATATCATTCAATCTGAGGCCGGTAAATCTGCCTTCAGATTGAATGATATTATGCCCCGGTTGCCAGACGCCGGAGGTCTGACGCCTTCCCCCACCGCGTTAACTCTGCCGAAAAGCCCATGTTACGATCCAAAATTTTTCCTGTTGGTCTTCTGCTGTTTGCATTCTACTTGACGGGCTGCACGCACTCTCAGCAGGTGCAAGAAGAAGCGATCAGCTTTGACAAACTCCACCAGACCCTCGAAGGGCGTCGCGTCGATATCAAACTCAACGACAAGCGGACGATCTCCTCGACGGCGCTGCGCATTCGGCCCGATACGACCTGGGCCATCGATATGCTCTCGGGGCGTGTTCGCAGTGCTGCCAGCAACGATATTCATTCGATTTCCTGGAAACGTCCGGGCCGTGGCGCCAAGGAAGGCGCGCTCCTGGGCGCAGCCGGCGGCGCGATCCTGGGGCTGGCAGCCGGGCTGGCCCTGACCTCGGTGCGCGACTCTGATAACGCGAAGACCAGCGTCGAGCAATACGTCGGCGTGATCACCGGCTTCGGTGTCATGATAGGCATTGGCAGCGGCACCCTCATCGGCGTAAAGCGGGGCAGCCACGACCGGTACGTCTATCCTCAACTTTACCGGGCGGAGTCTGAGATGGCGCCTCAGGAGCAGGTAGCCGCCGGCAGCAACGCAGAGCACAGGTAGCCGCCGGGCCGTTCGGCCATCCTTCTGATCCTGTTTTTCAAAACCCGAGGGGTAGCTACGCCCTTCGGGTTTTTTTATGTCGTTTTTTCGCTCTGGTGAGATCTGCGCTCTTCACCCTTCGACACACATCGTTCAAATAATTCTCCCACTCCACCCACACAATCGATACCTTCTCCGACGTTCCGGCGCCCCGATTCTCCCATTCTAAAAAAACACCTCTAAACAGTCTCTCTATAGCGGCTTCATGCAGTCTCTTGTTCTGATACGATTCACGTAGTGAATTCCGTTTTTTCGGGCTGAATGGCGTGCCAATTTGCCGTAGATCCCGAAATAAAACCTTGATTTGGTAATATATCCTTAAAAAAAATTCCCAAATCCCTAAATAAAATTGACAGGCCGTATCTTAGGTCTTCCCAATCCCCCCTTCGCTGTCCCCCACACGATTACCTTTGAGGTGAAGTTATGGCTTCCGTATCCTGGCTAAGATCTCCTTTTCTCTTCGTGTTGCTGCCGTTGTTGTTTTTGGGAACCGGCCCTGCACCGAAGATGGAAACAGCCGTTTTCAGCAACGACGATCATGTGCTCATTTCAGAAGCTGTGGTAACCCCGACAGCGAGCGAGTTTATCGAAATCGCCAACCCCACGGGTAGCGCTGTCGCTCTGGACGAGTATTACTTGTCTGATGATGACGATTATGCCTTGCTACCGGGCGCGTTTGGAGCAGGACCGGCCCCGAGCATTGCCAGCAGTGACTTCATCGTCCAATTTCCAGCAGGAGCTACAATCCCGGCAGGGGGGGTGATGGTGATTGCTTTTGACGGGGCTGGCTTTCAATCGGCCTTCGGATTTGCTGCAGATTTCGAGATCCACGGCACCGACGCCGGCACGCCCGACATGATTGCTACCGATGTGGGATCAGCTACCGCTGGGTTGACCAACTCCGGAGAAAATGTTGTTTTGTTTGTCTGGGATGGTGCCAGTGATCTGGTGACGGATGTAGACATGGTCAATGTTGGTACACCGTCTGCTACCAATGATATCGGCAACAAGACCGGGGTTTCCGTGGACGGTCCCGACGGCGACGCCATTGCATCGGCCTATCTGTCTGATGCGTTTACGATGCCCCAGCAAGCTGCAGATCCTGGTTCCGGTGCCTCAACCAAGCGTATTCTGCTTGAAGGCGCGAATGAGGTGACGGGGAGTGGGAACGGCATCACAGGCGATGATGAGACGACGGAAAATATCGCAGTGACGTGGGACGGGCCTTCTTTTTCCGCCCCTGATCCGGGTGTGGCTACGTTTCTTCCTGTAACGCCCGTCTTTGTCATCAACGAGATTCATGCGGATCCGGATGCCAGCGATGGCGACGCCAACGGCGACGGCACCGTCAGCACCACCCAGGACGAGTTCGTCGAAATCGCCAACAACACCGGCAGCCCCGTCGACATCTCCGGCTGGACG
>JANQES010000032.1 GCA_028278205.1 Rhodothermales bacterium | reverse complement strand
CGACGGGTTCTGGCAGGCCGACGAGGTCATGCACGCGCCGTCGGTGACGAAGACGTTGGGCACGCTGTGACACTGGTTGTGGCCGTTGAGCACCGACGTCTTCGGATCGCGCCCCATGCGCGCCGTGCCCATCTCGTGGATGCAAAAACCGGGCGGCGAGTCGAGGACGAACGTCTGGATGTTGGTGCATCCGGCGGCGTCGAGCGTTTCGGCAGCCGAGGACGCCATATCCTCGCGCATCTTGTCTTCGTTGTCGCTCCAGGCGCAATGGATCCGGAGTACCGGTATCCCCCATTGATCGGTCTGATCAGGGTCGAGTTCGACGTAGTTTTCGTAGCGTGGCAGGTGCTCGCCCCAGCCGCCGATCCACATCGTCCACGGCCCGGGATCGCGCAGCGTCTGCTTGAAATCGGCGCCGAAGCCTTTCATACCGAGGCCGCGCATCCAGTTGGCCCGGCTGGCGCCGCCCTGGTAGCCGTAGCCCCGCAAAAAGTCGAGATTCTGCGACCGGGGATCGAGGTTGCGAAAACGGGGGATGTAGATGCCATTGGGCCGGTTGCCGTAGAAATACTGGTCATTGACGCCCGGCACCTCGCCCATGGCGCCGGCCTGGTAGGGATGATCCATCAGGTAATGCCCCAATGCCCCGCTGTCATTGCCCAGCCCGTCCGGAAATCGGGTCGATTTCGAGTTCAGCATGATCTGGGTGGAGCCCAATGCCGAGGCACACAGAAAGATGATCTTGCCGTTGTATTCGACGGTTTCTTTCGTGTTGGCATCGATGACACGCACGCCGGTGGCCCGGTCGGTGTCTTCGTCGTAGACGACGCTGTGGACGATGCTGTCGCAGCGGATGGTGAGGTTGCCCGTCGCCTGCGCCGCCGGCAGCGTGGCGCCCTGACTGCTGAAATACGAAGCCGTCGTGCAGCCCCGATGGCAGGGGCCGCAGTAATGGCAGGGCGCCCGTCCGTTATGCTGCTGTGTCAGCACCGCCACCCGCCCGATGGTCATCTTCCGATCCGAAAACGACTTTTCGATGCCTTCCTTGACTACCCGCTCGGCGCAGTTCATCTGCATCGGCGGCAGAAACGGGCCGTCGGGCAGTTGCGGCAACCCTTCCGCCTGCCCGCTGATGCCGGCGAAATTTTCGACGTAATCGTACCACGGCGCGACGTCGGCATAGCGGAGGGGCCAATCGACGCCGAAGCCGTCGTAGGCGTTGGCTTCGAAGTCGAGGTCGCTCCAGCGGTAGCACTGGCGGCCCCAGGTCAACGACCGCCCGCCGAGGTGGTAGCCCCGGATCCAGCGGAAGGGCTTGTCGGGATCGGTCGTGTAGGGATGGTCTTTGTCGTTGACGAAGAAATGCTTCGTCGCCTCGCCAAAGGCATAGCACGTCGATTGGACGGCATACTCGGTCTCGTACAGCTCGCGTTCGCCGCGCCCACGGTAGGGAAGCTCCCACGGCGCTTTGTGCTCGCCGGTATAGCCGGTGATGTGCTCGATGTAGGGGCCGCGTTCGAGCAGCAGCGTCTTGAGCCCTTTTTCGGTCAACTCTTTCGCCGCCAGCCCGCCGGTGATGCCGGAGCCTACCACGATGGCGTCGTACTCCTCGGCTTGCTGTGCGATATGGACGTTTTTATAGCGCATTGTCAATCGTCTGTTATCGATGGCATCAAGCCCAGGCACGGCCCACGTCGGCGTAGGGCACACATCCGTCGTAGCGCCCCGGCGCGCGTTCGTAGCGAAGCTCCTGCGTGGCGCCTATTTCCGACGTGTAGTAGCCGAAGAGCGTCAGTTGCTTCAACATCGAAAAGAACGGAGGACCAGCCGCCGCAGCCTGCGGGTCAGACATCGCCGCAATCGCCTCGTCCTCCAACGTCGTCAACAGGGCCGTTTGCTCTTCGGGCGTAAGCCTCTCAAAGTCCTTGTCGTGCGTCACCTGGGCGCGGGCTTCGACATCGGCCAATCCGTCGAGGAAGGCCGCGCGTTCGTCGTCTTTGAACCAGTCGTTGAGCATCAGGTCGATGAACTCGTTGACGCGCGCCGCCTTAGCGCCGGGCGTATCGGTCTCCGGGATGATCAACTCGGCCAGCACCGTGACCAGTTCGTCTTGCGCAGCGCTCATCGCCTGCGGCGCATACGCTTCAGCCGACGGGCCGGGCCGGCACCCTCCCAGCACCCCGGCCACCGTCGACATCGACAGCGCCCCGCCCATCAACATCCCAATCCGCTTAACAGCTTCTCGTCTGTCCATAGGTTTGGTAGTGCGTACTGC
>JANQES010000031.1 GCA_028278205.1 Rhodothermales bacterium | reverse complement strand
CGACGGGTTCTGGCAGGCCGACGAGGTCATGCACGCGCCGTCGGTGACGAAGACGTTGGGCACGCTGTGACACTGGTTGTGGCCGTTGAGCACCGACGTTTTGGGATCGCGCCCCATGCGCGCCGTGCCCATCTCGTGGATGCCCAGCCCCGGCTCGGCGCCCAGTCCGTCTGCGGTGTAGTTGTCGAAAGCGCGGATGTTTTTAGCCCCAGCCGCGTCGAGCATCTCCATCGCCGACTCGATCATGTCGGGCCGCATCGCCATCTCATTCTCGCCCCAGTCGCAACTGATGCGCAGCAGCGGGATGCCCCATTGATCGTTCTGATCCGGATCGAGCGAGACGAAGTTTTCGTAGCGCGGCAGCGTCTCGCCGAAAGCGCTGAAGCGCATCTCCCACGACCCCGGATCGCGCAGGGCGTGCTTGAAATCGGCGCCGAACCCCTTCATAGGCCGCCCCCAGCTAGGCCGCCCTGCCCCGCCCTGATACCCGAAACCGCGCACGTAGTCGGAACGCGTTGTCTCCGGCGAGACGTTGCGGAAACGCGGGACGTAGACGCCGTTAGGCCGGATGCCCATGTAATAGGACGATTCAAGGCCCGGCAGTTCGCCCACGGCGCCGATCTGGAAGTGATGATCCATCAGATACCGGCCCAGCGCCCCGCTGTCGTTGGCGAGACCGTTGGGGAAGCGGTTCGACGTCGAGTGGAGCATGATCTGGGCCGTCGCCAGGGCCGAGGCGCACAGAAAGACGATCTTGCCGTAAACCTCGCGCACCTCTTTCGTGGCTCGATCTACGTAGCGGACGCCGGTGGCGCGGCCTTTCTCCTCGTCGTAGATGACGCTGTGGACGATGCTGTTGGGTTGGAGCGTCAACCGGCCTGTGGCAGCGGCGGCGGGCAACGTGGCGCTGAGGCTGCTGAAGTACGCGCCCGGCGTACAGCCCCTGTGGCACGGCCCGCAATAGTGGCAGGGGCCGCGCCCGTTGTGCAGTTGCGTCGCGATAGCCACCCGCCCGATGGTCAGCACGCGATCCGAGAACACGCGCGCCATGCCCTCTTTGGTCACCTGCTCGCCTTTGTTGAGCGGCATCGGCGGCAGAAACACGCCGTCGGGGCAACTCGCCACGCCCTCGGCCTGCCCGCTGATGCCGACGAATGCCTCGACGTAATCGTACCACGGCGCGATGTCAGCGTAGCGGATGGGCCAATCGACGCCGTGGCCGTCGCGGGCGTTGGCTTCGAAGTCGATGTCGCTCCATCGATAGCACTGCCGCCCCCACATCAACGACCGCCCGCCGACGTGATCGCCTCGGATCCACGTGAAGGGCTTGACTTCGACGTAGGGGTTTTCTTTGTCCTTGATGAAGAAATGCTCGGTGTGCTCGCCGAATGCGTAGGTGCGGCTCTGCACCGGATAGACGTCCTTGTAGCGCTTGCCGTCGCTGCTGTTGCGGGCCGGGAATTCCCACGTCTGCTTGTGCTCGGTGACGTAATCCGGGCCGTGCTCGACGGGGCGCCCGCGTTCGAGCACGAGCGTTTCGAGCCCTAGCTCGCAAAGCTCTTTCGCCGCATAGCCGCCGGTAATACCGGAGCCGACCACGATGGCATCATACTCCTTGGCCTGTTGCGCGACGTACACGTTCTTGGGGGCCATACTGCGTTTCTACGATTTGCATGGCGCCACGCACAGCCGTCCCAGGCGCGTGGCGGAGGGGAAGCGGTTTTTGGATCTGGCGGGGGAAGTCCGGGAATTTACGAGAGACGATGGCGAATATGCCAATCGGAAGCGTTTCCAATATGGATTTTGATGTTACGCTTTGGGATGGCGGCATCGAAGTCTTGAAGGTAGAAGTCGGTCATGGGATTTCCCTATCAAAATCCATATCGACGTAGCCTTGAAAAATTATGAATTTTGACGGGGAACCCCGACGCGTGTTTTCGACATCCAGGCCTTCAATACCCCTGTCCCAAAGTGGAACGTCAAAATTCATAACGCGTATACTGTTGTTCGTTACCATCAACAACACCGCGCTGACACGACTTCATCTCCCCCTGTTAGGCTCTTCGAGATTCTTCCGGTTGGTTTTGATTTACGGGTACAGTAGCGAAACAACCAACACAAACAATGGCACACGGTAAAGTCAAGTGGTTCAACCCCGAAAAAGGCTACGGCTTTATTGAACCCAACGACGGCAGCAGAGACGTGTTCGTACACCGCAACAACGTTCCGGGTCTCGACTGGGACGGCGGCCTCCGCGATGGTGAAGAAGTAGAGTATGAGGTAGAGCGCACGCCCAAGGGCCTGAGCGCCATGAACGTGCAACGGATGAACTAACCCTTCATCATAACGCATTAATGCAGAAAAGCCCGGCCGTAGAGGCCGGGCTTTTTTGTTTGAATGATGTTTGACTCTACGGCATATTCTCGAACCCAAATAGCATTTAAGCGTATATTATTGTCTCGTTAACACCCACAACACCGCGCTGGCACGACTTCACCTCCCCCGTTAGGCTCTTCGAGTTTCTTATGGTCGGTTTTGAGTGACGCGTACAGTAGCGAAACACCCAGTACAAGCAATGGCACACGGTAGAGTCAAGTGGTTCAACATCGAAAAAGGCTACGGCTTTATTGAACCTAATGACGGCAGCAGAGACGTTTTCGTACACCGCAATAACGTTGCAGGGCTCGATTGGAATGAAGGGCTCGATGATGGCGAAGAAGTAGAGTTTGAGGTAGAGCGCACACCCAAAGGGCTGAGCGCCATGAACGTGCAACGGGTATAATCCTGCATACGAAAGCCTTAAAACAGGAAAGCCTGACCGCCCTGGCCGGGCTTTCTTTGTTTTTATGAATTTTGACGGTGCGGGCTGGGAAAACCGGTGCATCATCCTTTAAGAAAGAGTCACGAAACGGATTTTCCCGGTCAAAATTCATAATATCCTGCGGATGCAGATCTAAACCTGGCGACCATGCCTTTTCGAACCGTCCTCTTCGCCGCGCTGCTGCTCTTGCCCGCCTGCGCGAAGGCCCAGAATACGACATCGCTGCGCGAGGCGCTCACGTTCCACGCTGCGTTCGACGGGCAGGTGGATGCCGGCTTTGCGCGGGGCGATCCGCGCTTCTACACGGCGCCCTCGTGGGACGACCGGGCCGCCGCGCTGCCGCGCCTGCCGCAGGCCGCCACCGCCTGGCTCAGCGACGGCGACGGGCGCTTCGGCGATGCGCTCGCGATGGACAATTATGAAGACACGATCTTCTTCTTCAAAGCCGATCAGAACATCGCCTACCGCGCGAAAAACTGGAGCGGCACCGTGTCGTTCTGGCTGCGTCTGACCCCGGACGAAGACCTCAAACCCGGCACATTCTGCGATCCCATCCAGATCACCCCGCGCTCCTGGGACGACGCCTCGCTGTTCGTCGATTTCACCCGTGAAGGCCCCCGCCAATTTCGCCTCGCCGCTTTTGCAGACACCAGGGTGTGGAATCCTGACGGCGAGAACTGGTGGGAGATGCCAGACGGGGCCATGCCGATGATCTCGGTCCCGGATCCGCCGTTCGAACGCGATCAGTGGACGCACGTGGTGATGACGTTTGAGCGCTTCAACACCGGCGCCAAAGACGGCGTGCTGACGGCCTACCTCAACGGCCAACGCGCCGGCACCCTCACAGACCGCGAGCAAACGCTCACCTGGGATCCGGCGCAAACCCTGATCCTGATCGGGATTCAATACAACGGGTATTTCGACGACCTCGCCTTCTTCAACCGCGCACTGACGGACGCGGAGGTTAAGGCGTTGTTCGAATTGGAAAACGGCGTTAGCACTCTGTTGCGTTGATTTTTTACCGCAGAGATCGCAGAGGGCGCTGAAAACTCTGCGATCTCTGCGACCTCAGCGGTTAATCTCAAAAACCTATGCACCACCGCCTCCTTTTCCTGCTCCTCCTCGCCGGATGCACCACGTCCACCTCCACGCCGGGCGACGCCCCGCCCTACGCCCCGGAAGACGCCCTCGCCACGTTCGAAATCGAAGACGGTTTCCGGATCGAACTCGTCGTCGCTGAGCCGCTGGTGATGGATCCGGTGGCGATGGATATCGATGAAAACGGGCGGATCTACGTCGTCGAGATGCCGGGCTATCCGCTCGATAAGGGCGGCACGGGGCGCGTCAAGCTGCTCAAAGACACCGACGAAGACGGCCAGCCGGACGCCGCCGCACTCTTCGCTGACGGGCTGACGCTGCCTACCGGCATCATGCGCTGGAAAAACGGCGTCCTCGTCACCGACCCGCCCGACGTGCTCTACCTCGAAGACACCGACGGCGACGACGTGGCCGACGTGCGGCAGGTGGTGCTGACGGGCTTCGCGCTCTCCAATCCCCAGCACAACGCCAACAAACCCCTCTACGGCCTCGACAACTGGATCTACATCGCCAACAACGGCACCATCTGGACCGACGCGCACGCCGACCTCTTCGGCGACCGGGGCAGCGAAATCCACTTTCCCGACCAGCCCGAAGCGCCCCGCCTGGAACGCAACGGCGCCGACCGCAACGTCCGCTTCCGCCCCGATTCGCGCGCCCTGGAGTCGCTCTCCGGCGATTCGCAGTTCGGCCAGACGTTCGATGCCTGGGGGCATCATTTTCTGGTCGATAACAGCCATCATCATTACCACGAAGTCATCGCTGCGCGGTATTTCGAGCGCAATCCCGACCTGCCCGTCCGCCGCGCCACACACGACACGCCCGACCACGGCACCACCGCCACGGTCTACCCCATCACGGTCAATCCGGAGCATCAACTGCTCACCGACCGGGGCGTCTTCACCTCGGCGTGCGGCATCACCCATTACCTCGGCGGCGCTTTTCCCGCGCCGTATGACCAGGATGTCACCTTTACCGCCGAGCCGGTGCATAACCTCGTCCACGTCGATAAAGTGACCGAAGACGGCGCGACGTTCAAAGCCAGCCGCCTGCGCAAAGGCCGCGAATTTCTGGCTTCGACCGATAGCTGGTTCCGCCCCGTCAACTTCACCATCGGCCCCGACGGCGCGCTGTATCTGGTCGATTATTACCGCAAGATCGTCGAGCATCCGGAATGGATGGATGACGAGACGGCGCAATCGGAGAATCTTTATGAAGGATTGGATCGGGGGCGAATTTACCGGATTGTGCCGGACGATGCCGGGCCGCTCGTCTGGTACGGCGCCCTTGGGCTAGGCGCTGAAGAATCCACCACACTGGTCTATTTGCTGGAATATCCAAACATCTGGTGGCGGATGAACGCCCAGCGACTGCTGGTAGACCGGCAGGATGAAGCTGCCGTCGAACCGCTCATCCGGCTCTTCAACGAAAGCGCCTCGCCGGTGGCTCGCGTGCATGCGCTCTGGACGCTCGACGGCCTGGGCCACCTCGATCCGGCGCTCCTCGAAACGGCCCTGCAAGACGACGAACCCGGCGTCCGCGAAAACGCGATCCGGCTCGCGGAAGTCTACCTCGCCGATGCGCCGGAGCTGGCCGCGCCGCTGCTGGCATTGGAGAACGATCCGCATCCAAAAGTGCGTTTTCAACTCCTCAACACCCTCGGCGAACTCGATTCTGCCGAAGCGCAGGCTGCCCGCCAGCGGCTTTTATTTAAGGATATCGAGGATGAATGGACGCAAATTGCGGCGTTGCTGGCGCAGCCTGCCGAACCGTCGGGCCTGTTCGAAGCCGCCGTCGCCCAACTGGCTGATCGGGAAACTGAAGGCCGGAAAACCTATCTCGAACGCCTGGCGACGATCACCGGCGCGGGCGATGACATAGAGGCTGTTCGGGGCTTGATCGAAACCGTGACGCGCAGCGCATCGCCCGGCGCGGCGTGGTGGCAAGCGGCGGCGCTCAAAGGATTGGCGCAAGGTATCCGCCGCCAGGACAGCCCGCCCGCCGATTTCGACGCCGAACGCGAACGCCTGCTGCAAGCTTTCTTCGACAACGACGACCCCGCCGTCCGCGCGGCGGTGCTCGACCTTTTCGAGTACACCGGCCCGCCCTCCGGATCGGCCTTCGAAACTGCTCTCGAACGCGCCGCCGCCCAGGCCGCCGACCGCGCCGCCGACGCCGAACTACGCGCCGGAGCCCTCCGCCTGATCGCCCTCAACAACGCCGAAGACTACCTCGACCTGCTCAAACAAACCATCGACCCGCAAGAACCCGCCACGGCGCAACGCGCCGCCGTCCGCGCCCTGAGCCGAACCAGCGGCACCGACCCCGCCGCGTTCTTGCTCGACCGCTGGAACACGCTGACGCCGGAGATCCGCGCCGAAGCCATCGACGTGTTTTTGACGGAAGAACGCGTGCCGCTGCTGCTCGAAGCCGTCGAAAACAAGACGATTCAGCCGGCCACCATCGGCTGGCGGCGGCGGGTGATGCTCATGCGCGACACCGAAGAGCCCCTCCGCAGCCGGGCGCGGGTGCTCCTGAGCGTGGACGACGCCGCCCGCGAAGCCCTCATCGCCAGATACCAGACCGCGCTCACGCAAGACGGCGACGCAGACCGGGGCAAGACCGTCTTCACGCAGGTCTGCGCCCCCTGCCACCGCGCCGGCGACACCGGCGACACCGCCTTCGGCCCCGACCTCGCCACCGTGCAGCACTGGCCCCGGCAAGCCTTCATCTCCAAAATCCTCAACCCCAACCAGTCGATTGCCAGCGGCTACGAGTTCTGGACGATCCAGCGCAAGAGCGGCGGCACCGCTGCCGGCGTCATCACCGACGAGACGCCCACGTCGATCACCGTGCGCAATCAGGTCGAAGAAACCACCATCCCCCGCACCGACATCGCCTCGATCACCGCCTCGTCGGCCTCGGCCATGCCCCCCGGCCTCGAAGCGCAGATCGACGAACAACAGATGGCGGATTTGTTGGCGTTTTTGAAGCGGGAGTAGGTATTTCTTATCGTTCCACTTTGGAGGATGGTTGGCTCTGGTCACTGGTCACTAGTCATCGGTCACTGGTTTTTTGACGCCACCAGTGACTAGTGACCAATGACCAGTGACCTGTACCAACGGGCGCCTGAAATACCAACCTCAAACCTACCGCCACACGTAATCCAGCCTGCCAAACCCCATGCAACGACGCGACTTCCTCAAAGCGTGCCTCGCCACGACGGCCCTGAGCGCGTGCGCCGGGTCGAAAGCGACCGGTGTTCAGGGCGAATCGAACATCATGACGGTTAACGGGTGGATCTCGCTGGAGCAGATGGGCAGGACCCTCTCCCACGAGCACGTGCTGGTCGATTTCATCGGCGCAGACAAGGTCAGCCCGGACCGCTATGACCGCGACGAGGCCTTCTGGACGGTCTTGCCGTTCATGGAGCAGTTTCGCGACCTCGGCGGGCAAACGCTGGTCGAATGCACGCCCGCCTACCTGGGGCGCGATCCCCGGCTGCTGAAGCGGCTGTCTGACGCCACCGGCATTCACCTCCTGACCAACACCGGCTACTACGGCGCTCGCGACGACATCTACCTGCCGCCGCACGTCTTTTCCGACTCCGCCGATCAGCTTGCCGCCCGGTGGATTCGCGAATGGGAAGACGGCATCGACGGCACCGGCATCCGGCCCGGTTTTATGAAAATCGGCGTCGATAGCGGGGCGCTTTCCGACGTGGATCGGAAGCTCGTGCAGGCCGCGGCGCGGACGCATCTGAAGACCGGCCTGACCATCGCCGCCCACACCGGACCGGCCATAGCCGCTTTCGACGAACTCGACGTGCTCGCCCGCGAAGGCGTCGATCCGAGCGCCTGGATCTGGGTACACGCCCACGCTGAACGGGATCGGATGCGCAACGTCGAGGCCGCCCGGCGCGGCGCCTGGATCTCATTCGACGGGCTTAATCCCGTCCGTGTCGAGTTGTTCGTCGAGTTTGTTGTCACCATGAAAGAGCAGGGCCTTCTCCATCGCGTGCTCGTCTCGCACGATGCCGGGTGGTATCGCGTGGGCGAGCCGGACGGCGGCATCTTCCGGCCTTACGACACGTTATTCACAGCCTTCTTGCCCGGGCTGAAAAACGCCGGTTTCACGGATGAAGAGATCCATCAGGTGCTTGTGACGAACCCGGCGGAGGCCTTCGCCGTCCATGTGCGAGCTGCGTAAGAATATCTGTCCTGAATACTTAGTGTGCTTCGTAGGGGCAGGCCTCGTGCCTGCCCAAGGCATCCACGAGGCCTGCCCCTACGACACCTTGCACAACCTTTGCAGGGAAAGGATGCGAGATGCTAATTTTTTAACATTATCTACGTAACCCTCTGCCCTACCCCCTCGTAGTTCTTAAGCAATTCCTGAAATGCCCCCACTCTATTTATACTCATCCTAAGCTGTCACGAGCGAGGGTAGGAACGCATGGATGTTATCCGCACCACGATTATCCATCAAGAAGCATCAACCCGCGCGCGGCTCCGGCGGCTGCTCGAACCGGAACCGGATCTCGACCTCGTCGGCGAGCTAGCCGGAACCACGGGCGCGGCTTCGTTCATCCGGGAGCACCAGCCGCAGCTTGTTTTTTTGCAGGCGCCGTTCAACGATGAGCATCCCCTCGACCCAATCAGCGATGCCTTTCCGACGCTGATCGTCTTCGTCTCGGCGCATGAAGCCTACGCCGTCCATGCCTTCGACGCCTGCGCCCTCGACTATCTCCGGGAGCCGTTCACCGATGCCCGTTTCATGCAGACCCTGGCGCGCGCCCGCGAACGCCTGCACGAACGCCGGATCATCGCCAACAGCGACCGGCTGCTCCGGCTGCTGCAACACTATCTGAACGTCGAGAACCCGATCTCAGCGCGGCCTCCGGCGGAGTATGAGGATCGGCTGGTGGTTAAAACCGGAAGCCGCCTGATTTTTTTAGACGCCAACGAAGTGGATTGGATCGAATCGGAGGGGGTGTACGTCCGGCTGCACGTCGGCGCCTCGTCGTACCTGTTGCGCGAGAGCCTTCAAAACGTCGAGGCGCGGCTCGACAGGCAGCAGTTCATTCGGATTCACCGCTCGACGATGGTCAATGCGCGGCGTATTAAAGAGATCGTACCGCACACCAACGGCGGCGCCATCGTCATTCTTCGCGACGGCGCCCGGCTCAAACTCAGCCGCAGCTACCGCCATCGAGTCAACGCGACGTTGGGGTAGGAGATTCGGGATGCGAGATACGAGATGCGGGATTAATAGAAACATCCCGCATCTCGTATCCCGAATCCCGCATCTTACTGCAAGCCGTGGCTCTGCTGGTAATCTGCCAGCGCCGCCAGCGTCAGTTGCCGGACGCGCTTCGACCGCACGCCGGAAACCTCTTCGCGCAGGCGCTGCATGCCGTAGGGATCCTCCAGAGCGCTCAGGGCCGAGATGGCCATGATCCGGTACCGCTCATCCTTGTCGAACAGATAAATGTTCAACAGTGGCGAGACGACTTTCTTGAGCGTCACCCGGTCGCTGTGAAAGTTGGCGATGTAGATGATATCCTGAAGGGTCTGCTGCCGGACAGCCTCGATGGACGATTTGAGCGACAGCGCAAACTGCTGATCGACGTGTTCGACCCAGGCCGCGCTCACGGTGGGCAGCGAAGACAACGCTTCGATAGGATTGCGCACCGATTCTACGAGCGCGGCCCGGGCTGCCGCGCGTTCTGCGATACCGTCGCCGTCGGCGCGGGCAAGCCCCTGGGCCTGCGCCTGCGCGGTAAAGATCAGGGTGCATAAGAGCAACACCGCTGTTGCACCCAGACGCCATGCCCGGATCTGTTGATTGAGAATGTGGATGCGAAGCGTCCTGGCCTGTGTGTTGGTTGATGGCGTAAACATGGTCCCTCCCTCATGGTTGTGATGATGCGATGACAGCTTCGGCACCGGGGCATCTCCGGTTGAAGGAAGCTGTGTGCGAACAACGAAGCCGAGACGATGCAGCCCCAGAATTCCCCTGCATGGTTAGGTCGTATTGGCATTTAGAGTGAAGGATCGATTGCAGTTCGATTTTGTCCGAATCAAGGCGCTTTTTGAGCGCGATGCCCAGCATCGGGCGATAAAAGCAACGCCGATTCGGGTAAAATCGGGCGCAATCGGCCTTTCAAAATGAATGTCAATGCGACCTAGCTCAGCCCTGTTTTTTCAAGCTACGCGAAGGCCCGGTGGAGGCTGCGCACAATGCTGCGAAATGCGCTCTGATGTCGCGAACGCCCGGCAGGATGTGCTGAAACGCATCCGGTTGTGAAGCAGGTGAGACTATGTTGTGCGGTCTTTTCCAGGTCGGCACCTTGCACGAGCCAGGGCGCGGGTCACTGGTCACTAGAAAAACACCAGTGACCGACGCTAACGGTGCTATGAGGTGCAGCGGCGAAAATACCCCATAACTTTATCTTGCCTGCTTATATTGGCCTCGGACGTTGCTCTCCGAATGATTCATCTGTAAAACACCGGCCCCATGGTTCATCACTACGCGCATCGCCTCAGGCTCGGCGCAGGCCTCCTCGTCCTGCTTGCCGCTGCGACCCTCGGCCAGAACAGCCTGGCCCAGCAGGTTCCTTCGCTGGATCAGTGGAAAGTCCACGACAAAGACCGCGCGCAGCCGCCGATGGTCGATCCCGGCCCGGCGGGTGCCCCGGCGCCGCCGCCCGCCGACGCCCTCGTGCTCTTCGACGGCACCGACCTTTCTCACTGGCAAACTACCAAAGGCAAACCGGCCCGCTGGAAGGTCGAAAACGGCTACATGGAGGTGGTCGATGGCGCCGGCGCCATCCAGACCAAACAAGGCTTCGGCGACGTGCAACTGCACGTGGAATGGGCCGCCCCCAACAGCGGCGACGGCCAGAACAGCGGCAACAGCGGCGTCTTCCTGATGAAGACCTACGAGGTCCAGGTGCTCAACTCACACGGCAACAAGACGTACCCCGACGGGCAGGCCGCCTCGGTCTACGGCCAGTACCCACCGCTGGTCAACGCCAGCCGCCCGCCCGGCCAGTGGCAAACCTACGACATCATCTTCCGCCGCCCCCACTTCGACGACGATGGCGCCCTCGTCCGCCCGGCGCGGGTGACGGTCCTTCACAACGGCGTGCTCGTCCAGGATAACGTGGTGCTGACCGGCCCCACCTCGCATAAAAAACGCCCGCCCTACAAAGCCCACGCCGGCGCCCTCCCGCTGATGCTTCAGGACCACAGCGAGCCGGTCCGCTATCGGAATATCTGGGTGCGAGAGCTGGATGGATTTTAGATTTTGGATTAATCCAAAATCCAAAATCTAAAATTCAACGCCTTCCAAATCACCACCCTCAACGGTTCAACCAATACATGACCTCGAAGTCATCCCCCGGCCTCGTCGCCGGCATCGACATCGGCGGGACGAATGTGCGGTGTGCGCTGGCGCCGGTCGATGCGCCGGGGCAGATCCTCGCGCGGCAGAGCACGAGAACGCCGTTAGACGGCGGCGCCGATCCGGTGCTCGATGTCATCATCGACTTGATGAAGCAGTGCTTGCGTGAAGCCGGACGCGACAAAGCGGACCTGGCGAGCGTCGGCTGTGCGGTGCCCGGCATCACGGATGCTGCGCAGGGTGTGGTGATCGAGGTGGCGAATTTACCCGGTTGGAAAAACATTCCCCTGGCTGCGTTGCTGAAACAGCGCTTTGGGCTGCCGGCTTTCGTCGCCAATGATGTGAATGCAGCGGCTCTGGGCGAGTATGCGCGCGGCGCGGGCGAAGGATGCCACTCGCTCGTCTACCTGACGGTCAGCACCGGCGTGGCTGCCGGCATCGTCGTCGAGGGGCGGTTGCTGCGAGGCGCGCATCATGCGGCGGGCGAACTCGGTTACTTCGTCCCCGAACCCGTCCACATCGGCAAGAACTGGGAGCCCAGCGGCTGCCTCGAACTGACCTCCGCCGGCATCGGCCTGGCGCATGCCTGGGCCGATCTGCGAGGCGGGTCGCCCACGCCCGACCGCGCCGTCGAAATCTTCGACGCCGCCCGCGACGGCGATCCGGACGCCCAGGCGCTCATCGACCGCGCGGCCAACTACATCTCCCTCGCCGCCATCGCCATCAGCAACATCATCGACCCGGAACGGCTCGTCCTCGGCGGCAGCATCGCCCAGCATCAGCCCGTCATCACAGACCGCATCCGCGAGGTGGTGACAACGACGCTCATTTTCCCCCCCGACATCGTCCACGCCTCCCTCGGCGGCGACGCCCCGCTTATCGGCGCCTTGACGCTGGCGGCCAGGAATGCTTCATAACTGGAAGGTGTACGTGTACTTGAGCAAGATCGTCCGTGTGTCGGTGAAAGGCAGCGCCGGGCTGAGGCGGTGCCGGTCGGTGTTCATGCCTTCGTTGTAGACAATCCAGAGGTCGTTGCCCTCGCGAAAGTTGTAGCGAAACCGGACGTTGGCCGACACGCTGTTCGTCGCGCTGTTGAACTGGATGAAGGCGTTGGTAGACACCTTTGTGTTGAGCGCCGTGCCGATGCGCAGACGCGCCAGATGCGCATCGAAGCGCTGATCGCGATCCGGGAAGCGGATGCGGTTGAAAAGATACGAGCCCGCCAGTTCCAGGTGCGGCGAGACGTACCAGATGGGCGAGACCTCGGCGGTGGCCTGCCAGCCGTCGAAGAACGTGCCGGCTTCGAGGCGCGGGCGCAGTTGAAACAGCCGCGTGTGCGAGACGTGATACGACGCGCCGGCCCGGAAAAACGTATAGCTCCCGGCAGGCACCACCGCCTCGTTGGACAGCGCGAAAGGCACCAGCAAATCTTCGAAAAGCACCTTCGCCTCCAGGCTCCCGCCCGCGCCCGACCGGGCGGCAAACTCCCACTCCGGCCCCACCTCCGCCGACTCGATGGACCGATCTTCGTTGCGCACAAAGGCGAACCCGGCCACTCCCAGCGTATGCCAGATCAACGACGACGTTTCATCGGGCAGCCAGGTGTAAGAAATCGCGTCGTCGAGCAGCGTGAAATCGTTTCGCTGGGTGAAGCCGATGCCGGGATCGTAGTGGCGTCCGGCCCAGGCCACGACGGCGTTGTAGCCCCATCCGCGCCGCCGTCGCCGTTCTATTTCAGCCGTAAACCGCCCACTGTTAAAACCGTCGAGGGTGCCGGCGTCGATTTGTTCATGATCGAAGGTTTGCGCCCATTGGAGCGTCAGATAATCATCGCCGGCTACGCGGAAGACACCGTCGAGGCCGTAGGCGAGGTTATAGCTGCCGTCGGCGCCGATGCGGCTGGTCGTCATGGCGCCGGCATACGAATAGGGATTAAAGATCTGACGCCGCAGGCGAAACACCCCGAAGTTTTCCGACGGCAGCACCTCGCTCTCGGCGGTCTGCATGTCGAGGAAACCGACGTCCCAGCGGCCCCAACGGCCCACGACGCGCGCCCCGCCGAGGATACGCACCGGCTGCCCGTCTTCGGTCAGACCGATGCGGCGACTGTGGAAGAGGCGGCTCAATCCGCCGGTCCTGAAATCAAAAATGCCCGCGCGTTCCTGAAAAAACTGTCTTTTTTCGGGAAAAAACAGCGAAAAGCGCGTCAGGTTGACCTGCTGGTCGTCGGCTTCGACTTGCGCGAAGTCGGTGTTGACGGTCAGGTCGAGCGTCAGGTTGTTGGTCAGGCCGTACTTGAGATCGACGCCGGCTTCGCCTTTGAAATCGTCTTCGCGCGGATAGCCCGTCCGCGCCTCGTCGAGAGCGAAGGTTTGCCCGATCCCGCTGAGGCCGTAGGGCGTCACGTAGAGCGGCTTGCGCGGGCGGACGCCTTCGATAACAATCTTCTGCGCCAGCGACGGTTTCAAAAAAGCCCAGTTGGCAATCGACGGCACGGGCGGAAAAACCAGGCGCTCGGTCTTGCGCGCCACCTTGCGCTGCAACGCAATGCCCATCACGACACGCCCGTCCTCATCCTGAAAACGAAGGCTCGAAAACGGCACGCGCAACTCGGCAAACCACCCCTCCCCGTTCACCACCGTCTCGACATCCCAAAAAGTGTTGAAATCGCCGTTGATCCATCCGCCCGAGGCGATGCCGCCGCCGCTGGCATCGTTAGAGATGGCCGCGTCTTTGCGGATCCCACCCGGCGTCGTCGTGAAAAGAACCGCTGTTTCATTGTCGTTGAACGTATCGAGCAGGATCTCGAAGTGATCGTCGCCGCTGAGCCGGTCACGATAGAGGGTGTTGGATCGGATGCCGGTGCTATCCTGATCGTAGCCGCGAAGCGCAAAGTAGATATAGTCGTCGTCGTAGGCGACGAGGAATTCGGTGCGTTCTGTCGGCGGCGCGCCGTTGTCGGGTTCATACTGGCTGGGCAGCCACGGCTCGACGGCCTGCCACGCCGGTTCATCACTCAACCCATCAAGCCAAATCGGCCCATCGAGGCGCGTCAAGACGAGATGCCCCGATCCCTGCGCCCACGCTGCTGCGACGAGCACAAACTGCGCCAGCAGCAAGAGGGGGCACATTCGTCTGAGGAGAAACAGTCGGGGCATAAGGCGGCCCTCGTCAGCCAGAATTGTTGATCTGCTGCTCAAGCACAGCGCGGCTTATCGTTTCCTGCTTACGCCGTTCCGCGATGAATTTCCAGAATTTATCGCTGCGCGAAAGTTGTAGCTGTTCCTCATCCAATCCTTCGATGCCAATTATGAGGGCAACTGGTTTGCCGTCACGCGTGATGACGACGCGCTCACGTTGAGCATCCTCAACACAATCATCTAGAACCGCATGTTCAAGGTTAACTACTTTCATAACATTTCTCCGTCGTTGGTACTGATTGGTGGTGTGTTGATGGCGCAATTCTCCCTTAACAAGTCATCCCTGCGAAGGCAGGGACCCATCCAATTTTCAAGGACTGCCGGCATCCCTGAAATCTTGGATGGGTTCCCGCCTTCCTCCCGCCTTCGCGGGAGAATCAGGGAATGACTTGGTTAAGAAGCGTATCAACACATTCAGGAGCACTACCAAAATATGAATTTTGACAACGAAAACTCCCGCGGGCCTTCAACCTCTACGACTCCAACGTTGCCTGCCCCAGGCAAAACGTCAAAATTCATAAAAGGAATAGGCTCATCAAAAACACCGCCACGATGCCCGTCACCCCCGCCACTGCAGAGCCGCCTGTTTGAAGCAAATAAGCCTGGCTGACGGTCATGTCGGAAAACTGGCTGACGACCCAGAAGTAGCTGTCGTTGGCGTGCGAGACGGTCATTGAGCCGGCGCCGATAGCCAGCGTCGTCAGCACCGGCCCGACGCCTGCGGCCAGGCCCATCGCATCGAGCAGCGGCGCGATGATAGACGCCGTCGTGATGATGGCCACGGTGGATGAGCCCAGCGCCGTCTTGAGCGTGGCAGCGATGAAAAAAGGCAACAGGATGCTGAAGGCGCCCAACCCCAGCGGCGCCAGCGTCTCGCCCAGGTAATCGCCCAGCGGTGTGGTCTGGAGCACCCTGCCCAATGCCCCGCCGGCCCCCGTAATCAGGATGATCGTCCCCGCCTCTTTCAACCCGGCGCCGACCCATTCGCCGTAGACCGCCGGCCTCTTGTTCCACACCACAGCGAAGGCAATGAAAACGCCCAGCAGCAGCGCCGTGTTGGGATTGCCCAGAAAACGCAACAGCGTAAACACCGCGCCTTCGCCGAACGGCCTGGCCGGCAACGCGGCTATCGATTGTACGGCGATCAGCAACACCGGCACGGTGATGGGCGCGAACGCTTTCCACGGCGCCAGACGCTCCGTCTCGGCGGCTTCACCGGCTTCCGGCGGCGGCCCCTCTTCCGGCTCGTGGGCGGGATCGATGTAGATGCGGCGGCCCATGTACCGCGCAAACAGGTACGTCGCGGCGATAACCGGGATCGTCGTGATCAGGCCCAGGATGATGACCGTGCCGATGTCGGCGCCGAGTTCGCCGGCAGCGGCGATGGGTCCCGGCGTGGGCGGCACGAAGACGTGCGTGGCGTAAAGCCCCATGCTCAAAGCCACGGCGTAGACCGCCAGCGACTGCTTCGACTGCGCCGCCAGCGACCGGCTCAGCGGCGAGAGCACCACGTAGCCCGAATCGCAAAAGACGGGGATCGAGACGACGGCTCCGGTCAGGCTCATCGCCAGCGCCGAACTGGCGCGCCCGACCCAGCGGATGACGGTCTCGGCCATCACCCGCGCGGCCCCGCTCCGCTCCAGAATCGCCCCGATGATGGTGCCGGCAGCAATGACGATGCCGATGTACCGCAGCGTCCCGCCGAAGCCCTCGGTGATGGCCTGGATCACCGCTTCGGGCGAGAGCCCGGCCAAAAGCCCCAGCCCATACGCCGTAATCAGCAACACGATGAACGGATGCATCTTCACCCTGGCCGTCCCCACGATGATGAAGAGGATCGCCAGGATCAGCAGCAGAATAAGCAGGGGGCCGGAAGTCATTTCGATTTTGGATTTTGGATTGGGGATTTTGGATTGGGAAAAATCCGATCCTGTTTTAACAATCGAACAAGCCGCGATGGCCGATACCACTGCGGCTTTTTCGACTGAGAAAACGGTGCCGAATCAGACCAATCCAAAATCGGAAATCCAAAATCCAAAATCCTCAATCCCAAACCGACCCCATCTCCCACATATCCAGCGAGAGGAGCCGGGCCGGGCCGCCGGTGGCGTAGAGCGCGAGGCCGTCGCTTTCAGGGCTGGGGAAGATGCGGTCGGTGATGACGACGCGCCCGTGACCGGCAAAAACCTCGATAGACGACCAATCGACGAAGAGGTGAAGCCGAACGCGACCATCCTCCGGCGACAGCGGCGCGGTCTGTTTGCCAGGGAAGTCTTTGTGGAAATCGACCGCGCCTGAACGTTGCCGGTCTACGAACACCGTCTCCGACGCTACATCGTAGCCGACGACGGTCTCCTCGTCCGGCCCCACACGCACTTTCAAGCCGAATTCCGAAGCCTGGCCGGGTTCAAATTCAGCGATGATCTCCAGCGCCCTGCCGTCGAGGCCGGTGTCGGTGAGGGGCGCGGTGCCTGCTTTGATGGGCAGGGCTTTGGCCTGATACTGCTCGCCGCGTAATACGTTGAGTTCTTCGACGGGGATCTGCGCCATATACACCCCCTGGTCATCTTCCCGAAGCACCACTTCGCGAGGAATAGACTGCGCACCGCGCCAGGGGCCGGTGGGAATCTCCTGCGCATACTGCCAGTTGTTCAGCCAGCCGAGCCACAGCCGCCGGCCATCGGCAGCCGGGACATCGGACCAGGAGACGGCGGCGTAGAAGTCTTTGCCGTAATCGACCCAGCGGGTGTTGGTATCGTCGGGGCGGAAGGTGGCGCCATCAAAATCGCCCATAAAATATTGCGCGCCGGAGCCTCCTGCCACCGCGCCTGAGCCAACGTCCACCTGCAAGACCCAGCGCGTACGAGTCGAATCGCCGTTGACCGGCAGTTCGAACAGATCCGGACATTCCCAGAGCCCTTCTACCGACCCGACAGGCCCGAACTCGCTCAGAAACGTCCAGTCTTTCAAGTTGGGCGATCCGTAGAATTGAATCGTGTGCTCCGCCGAGCGCGCTACGACCATGACCCACTGCGCCGTGGGCTCGTGCCAGATTACCTTCGGATCGCGGAAGTCTTTGTCGTAGCGATCGAGGACGGGGTTGCCGTCGTACCTGGTCCACGTCCGGCCCCGGTCGGTGCTGAAGGCGATATGCTGTTCCTGGTGTTCGTTGGCGGGATAGTGACCGGTATAAATAGCCACCAGCGGCGGGGCATCGGCCGTGCCGAAACCGCTCGTGTTGTTCCAATCGACCACGGCGCTGCCGGAGAAGATCATCACTCCGTCTTCTTCGAGCAGGGCCACCGGCAGATGCTCCCAATGTACCAGATCCGTGCTGACGACATGCCCCCAACTCATGTGCCCCCAGGTATCGCCGAACGGGTTGTATTGATAGAAGAGATGATATTCCCCCTCGTAATAGACCATCCCGTTGGGATCATTCATCCAGTTTATCGCCGGGGAGAAATGATACTGCGGGCGATAGGTCTCGGTGTACGACACCGTCTCGGCAGCCGCCTGCGTCTCGGCAGGCGTGGCCGTCTCGGTCTTTTCCTGGCCACAAGCCGTCCAGACCAACGCCAGGAGGATTATGGAGATGAAGGATGTAGGGTTCATAAGCAACGCGGTGATGCTGAGCATCTTCGTAATGACAGCCTTTTTATTTGAATGGTATTGGTCCGTGGGGTTGATATGGGCTCTGTGGTGCCCCCCCCGGTCCGCCCGGCGCTCAATCATCGGGCTCAGCAGGGCAAGGACGCCGAAGCGCCCTGTTTTAGCCCCATCGGGGCTTGAGCTGGTGAGCCCGGTCCTTCAGGGCCGGGCTGTGTCGCGGCTTCACCATCTTGTGCATACCTACCCACCAGCCACATCCAATCCAAAATCCAAAATCCAAAATCTAAAATCGCATCCCCCTCATTGCCCCCGAACGGGCCACAGGGGAATGGTGTCTGGGGGCGCAGGGAGCGCGACGGGCGAGGCCGTCAGGCTATCGGCGAAGGCTTGAAGCCCGGCGCGCGTGATGACAACGCGATCCTCATCGTCGCGGATATCGGTGGGATACTCAAAGCCCTGGACGAAGAGGCGGATGAGGTCGAGCCTGTTTTCAAAGACGATCCGCTCCAGCGCCGGGAACGCCTTCGCCACCCCTTCTTCGATCCAGTAAGACCGCAGCAAGTCGTTGTCGCGCCGTATCTGGATGCGTTCGACTTTTTCGGTAGCCAGCAGCACGACGTAGAGGGTGTCGTCGAGGGTGATTTGCGGGCGCGGCGGCTCGGCTGGCATGGCCGCTGTGGTATCGACGACGGCGACCCCGGCGGCGGCTTGTTGGCTGCCGGTTTCTTCGGGCCGGTCGATGAGGACGATCACGGCCCAGATGGCTGCCGCAAAACCGAGCACGGCGCCGGCGATGACGATCCACTGGGTATACCACGCGCGTCGTCTGGCATCCACAGGCCGCCTCCGGCGGCTGCCGCCCCCCGACGCCGGGGAATCCCGCGTGGCCTCCGCCGTGGTCAACAACGGAGGGCTTGTTCGTCCACGCGCCGTTTTCTCAGAAGAGGTCTCCGGCAGGTCATTCTCGTTCGCATCCGGATCCGCAGGCGCCGTTTCTTGCGCCATGTCTCCGGCGCGCAACATATGCTGAATCTCCTCCACTACGCCGATTCCTTCAGCCGCTGTTTCTTCAGCCGCCGTCGCTTCCGGCGCTGGTTCCTCGATTGCCGGTTCTTCAGCCGCCGGTTCTTCGGCTGCCGGTTCTTCAGGCGCCGGCTCTTCAACTGCCGGTTCCTCCGCTACCGGCTCTTCAACAGCCACAGGTTCTTCAACAGCAGGCTCTTCCGCTATCGGCTCTTCTGCTATCGGCTCTTCAACTGCCGATTCCTCAACAGCGGGCTCATCGGGCGCCGGCACTTCTTCCGGCAGGGCTTCAGGAGCCGCCGGCTCAACTATCGGAGGGGCGGCCACAGGCGTCTCCGGCGAATCGTCCTTGAGATAGAGCGCGGCGAGGCTGCCTTCATAGGTATCGAGCAACGCTTCGTCGAGCGCCTCGAGCATCGTCTTCGTCGGGATCTCTATGAACGAGGCATAGGCGCGCACCAGCGACCGAAGGTAAACCCGATTGAACATCGGATTGTCGAACAGGCCGGTCTCTTCGAACTCTTCGAGGACGCTCAGCGGGATCTTCGTCTCATCGTGGAGCGCTTCGAGCGCAAGATTACGCGCTTCCCGGATCCGGCGTAGATCGCTGGAAAATTTCATACGGGAGGGATAGCTCGGGGCATCCGGCATGAGACTGTGTCGCTAAAAAGGCACGGGTGGGGGAACAGGCGAATTTTGGATTTTGGATTTCCGATTTTGGATTGGTCTGATTCAGCATCGTCATCTCAATCGAAAAAGCCGCAGTGGTAGCGGCCGTCGCGGCTTGTTCGATTGTTAAAACGGGATCAGATATTTCCCAATCCAAAATCCAAAATCTAAAATCCAAAATCACAGGGCGAGCCGGCGGCACGGTCCCGGCTCCTGCTGTGACGATCAATACGCCCTAATCTAACCGTTTTGCCTATTCTTTGTTTTCTATGGCGGAATCACCCGGTTGCAGCGTACCGTCGGTGCCGCCTTACAGGAAAACATTTGCCGGGCGAACGTCCTTTCTTTTGCCATTCCTTGCTGGAATGTATCCAGGGGCATCCTCACGTTTTACGCGTCCCGTTCTACTTTTGCATGGAAGCGGTGCTGCCTCAGAGGCCGTCCGAATCGTTTTCGATCTCGACGTTATCGATGTAGAGCTGGCCGCTGCCCCCACTGTACGAGAAGAATCGAATCCGCACCTCGCTGCCGATGTAGGGCGAGAGGTCGTGGACCTCAGGCTGCTGGCCGCCGTCGCTGCCGTCGCTGTAGGTCTTGAGCGTCGTCCAGCTTTGGCCGCCGTCGGTGGAGACTTCGAGGCACGCGTCGGCGCCGCTGAAGTTGTTGCGCCGGCTGTCGAAGCGGAGCGTGGCCCAGGTAGCGCCGGAGAGATTCATGGCGCGACTGACGCCTTTGTTGGTCCCCCCTCCTGCGAAACGCAGGCAGTTGCCCGAAGCGCATTTGTTGTTCGCCTGCACGCGCACCCTTCCCTTCGAAGTCCCGTTCGACTCGCCGTGCTCGGTCCAGGCCGAGGCCCAGTCTTGCGAGCCGTCGCTGCCCGAGAACGAGATCGAGGCAAACAGGTCACTGATCGTCAAGACGGTCGGCGGGGGCGGCGGCGGGGCGTTGTCGTCGTCGTAGATCGTGCCGGTAGCCTGCCCGTCTTCGATGCGGGCCGCGTGCGCGTTCGAGAACGTGACGATGAAGGTCTCGTTGCTCTCCGCTTCGCCGTCGTCAAGGAGGCCGACGTGGATCGTGCCGGTGGTCTGACCGGCGGGGATGACGAGCGTGCCCGAAGCAGCGGTGTAGTCGTTGCCGCCTCCGGCACTGCCGTCGCTCGTGGCATATTCGACCGTCGCGTCGAGCGGGTTGGGCGCCGAGAGCGTGACGACGAAGCTCATCAAGCCGTCGTTCTCGTTGGCCGAGGCATCGGCGATAGCCAGGTCCGGCTCATTGTCTACGATGGTGCCAGTGGCCGGCCCGCCGTTGAAGATGGCGCCCAGCGGATTCGAGAGCGTCAGCGTGAACGTCTCATCGTTCTCGGCCTCCCCATCGTCGATGAGCGGCACGGCGATGGTGGCCGAGGTCTGCCCCGCCGGAATCGTCAGCGTGCCCGAGACGCCGGCGTAGTCGTTGTCCTGGCTGGCCGTGCCGTTGTTGGTGACAAAGTCCACCGTCACGTCGCCCCCTGAGGGGAAGCTGAGCCAGGCGTTGAACGCCATGGTGCCGGCGCCCTCGTTGGCCGTGGCGTCGTCCACGAAGAGGTCGGGTTGTGAGCCGCCGTTGCCGTCCGTCTCGTCGCATTGCCCGTCCCAGTTGCCGATGGGCCAGAACGGCTCGGTCAGCGCCGGTGAGGCCGGACGATAGTAGATCGTAGCGGTCTCCGTATAGTCTTGCTTCGAGCGCGTGATGATGCTGCCGTAGAGGGTCGTATTGCCCTTGAAGACCGCCCCGCTGTTGGCGTAAATCTGCGCCGCCAGGCTGATGTGCTCTGAGGCAAACTCGACCTTGCCGCTGGTATAGATGCCCAGCGTAGACTCGGCGCCGCTCGACGAGGTAACGACGTTGTGTTCGAGCTTGACGTTGCCCTTGGCCAGCAACACGCCGTAGCCGGATAAGCTCACCTCCGCCGTCGTCTCGACGTTGCCTTCGACGTACCAGATGAAGGGATTCTGGCAGGTGCCCAGTTCATAATGGCCAGCCAGGTACAGGTTGCCGTTCGTCTGCTGTGTGGCCGTTTCGATGAAGGCGTCGGGGTCGAACGGTGGAATGTTGACGAACTCGACCTGCCGGTGTCCCGGCTCATTCGTCGGGTTGTAATTGGGCTGGAAGATGCTCTCGGACCCGTCCAGGTTGCCCCGGTGATACCCGAAGCCTTCGACGACGATGTTCGACTCGGTAGCCTTGATGTTGCTGTTGGTAAAGATGTTGGCGTTGCGCGAGGCCGGGCCGCCCGGCTCGATGCCGATATGGACCTGGGCTTTGAGGTCCATGCTGGAGTTCGACATCGCTGCGTACTGGAAGAACGGCGGCAGCGCGATGTCCGTCAGGTCCAATCCCACCCAGACCGACTTGTCCGTGGTGCCGGAGGGGACGCTGTGGACGAACGGCTGGGCCACGCCCAGCAACGCGTTGCGGACTTGCTCCGGCGAGGCATTCGGATGCTCCGAGAGGAACAGCGCCGCCGCGCCCGCGACGTGCGCCGCCGCCTGCGAGGTGCCGTCGCTGAGCGCGCGCGCCACGTCGCTGCCATCGGCCACCAACGAGAGCACGTCGGCCCCCGGCGCCAGGATATCGACCGCCGGGCCGAAGTTCGAGAATGCCGAGAACTGGTTGAAGACATCGTAGGCGCCCACGGTGATGGCCCCGGCGGCGTGAGCCGGGGTCACCGTCGAGGCGTCGATGCCGCCGTTGCCCGCCGAGACGACTACCACAATGCCGTTAGCCACCGCTGCTTCGACGGCGATGTCAAGAGCGTTATAGTCGGTCGTGCCGATGTCTGCGCCGAGGCTCAGGTTGACGACCATCGGCGTGTTCGGGTTCTGGATCTTCTGCCCGACGACGTGCTCGACGCCCGCCACGGCGTTGGAAATCTCGGTCTCGCCGTTGTCATCGAGCACTTTGATCGAGTGTACGTTAGCCCCCGGCGCCACCCCAACAATCCAACTCGTGTTGTCTTTGCCGGCAATCGTGTTGGCGAGGTGGGTGCCGTGGCCTTCCACATCGTTATCCGTCGGCGCGCCGGAGAAGTTGACCTTCTCTGTGACGGACAGGTCGGTGGAGCGCACGCCGGTATCGAGCACAAAGATTTCGACGCCGCTGGTGGTGCCGCTGCCGTCGCCCGACTGCGCGATGCTCTGCGTCCCGCCGATGCGGTCGATGCCCCAGGGCACCATCTGCCCATCGCCGCCTTCGGGGATGTAATCCGGGTTGATCTGCGTAAAGATGTCGGGTTCGACCCAGGCGATGGTGTCGTTCTGGGCCATTTCGGCCAGCACACTGTCGAGGATAGCGGCATCGATTTCGGCAGCCGATCCGAAGAAGACGTGGTCGTAGTCGTAGCGCCGGAGAAGCTTGTAGCGCCGGAGAAGCTTATAGCGCCGCAGGAGCTTGTCGGCCCCCAGAAGGGTCTCGTCTAACCCGATGATGAGCCCGACGGTCTCGTTCTCCGAAGAGCCGGACTTGCCCCCGTTGTTGCGCACCGCCTGATCGAGCAGGTGCATGTGGCGTAGCTTAGAGCCGTTGGGCGCCACGCTGGAGATGGATCTCTGCTCTAGTTCCGCTTCGTCGAAGCCGGTGAAGCTGTCGCCGCAGCCGGTGACGGTGACAAGCATAGCCAGGGCGATGATCGCAAACAGGCTGGCAGAGCGGGTGACGAAGATCGTCGGTTTCATGGTATAGATTCCTCTCCTCTAGTGCATAAACTGGCGCTGTGTGGCGCTCGGTGGATTTCACCAAAGCGTGGGAGGCCGCACTTCGCTGCTTATTCTGGACAAGAATGATTCCAGAGAGGAAGAAAAACGCGTTTTCGACCTTGCAGCGGGCTTTCGGCAGCTTTAGCAAGCGGGCCTTCCGTTTCATCGTGTCTGCATCGCTATGCCGGGTTTCCGCGCAGAAACGATCTTCACGAACCCTCTGCGCCCCGTCCATAAGGACATGATGATTCTGAATGCGCCTAACGAAATTTTATTGATGAACAGACGAGCACCGGCATGCCTCTCATCGTGTCAACGCGTTCCCGGATTACTTTTTGAAATGCCGTGGGGTAAAGCTTACGATTTCGTCCTTTTGCCCTAAATAATCGCTCGTTCAGGCCGATATCTCCCAGGGAATACCTGCGACCCGGCCCTCGAAACAGCACCACGCGCCGCCTCAACGCCGGGCTACCATCAAGACCGCCCGTATTATTATAAAGGTCTTTCGCATGGAGGGTTAAATCGTTGGATTCACGTCCCCCCACCTGGGCCAGACGAATTGCTGAGAAGCATTTTGATGAACAGACACCATATCCTCATCCTTGCAGGGCTCGTCTTCGCGCTAGTATGCGTGGTTGGGGGACGTGATGCGCGCGCGCAGCAAAAGCCTCTCAATCCGCAAAAGGCCCTCACCCAGTACGTCCATCAGAACTGGCAGGCCGACGAAGGGTTGCCGCAAAACACCGTCGGCGCCGTCGTGCAGACCCGCGACGGCTATCTCTGGCTGGGCACCGAAGAAGGCCTCGTCCGCTTCGACGGGGTGCGTTTTACGATTTTTGACAAAAGCAACACCGCTGTTTTCGAGAAGAGCCAGGTGATCCATGCGCTGGCCGAAGACAACGAAGGCGCCCTCTGGATCGGTGTCATGGGCGGGGGCCTGATTCGATATGCCGGCGGCGAGTTTACCCGTTACAACGCCGACCAGGGCTTCGAGGGTGAAACGGTTAGCACCTTGTATATAGACCGCGCAGGACGCCTGTGGGTAGGCACACGCGACGCCGGGCTCTACGTCAGAGATCAGGATCGATTCGCCCGCTTTACCGCCGAGAGCCGGTTCAACAGCACCCACATCTATGCCTTTTACCAGGACCGCGCCGGGGCCCAGTGGATCGCCACCGAAGACGGCTTGCATCGCTTGAAGGACGGGGTGATCACCGTGTACCGCTACACCGCTGCGCAGTCTGACGACCTCGTGCTGGCCATCCACGAAGACCAGACGGGCACCATGTGGCTCGGCACCCGAAGCGGCCTGAGCACCCTCCGCGACGGCGTGCTCCAGGCCTTCGTGCCCGAAGACGACACCGAAACGGTGGGCAGCGTCTGGGCCTTCTGGGAAGATTCGCAGGGCAGCCTCTGGTTCGGTATGGACAACGGCCTGGCCCGGCTCAACAACGACCGCTTCGAGACCTTCTCGGAGGAAGACGGCCTCTCGCACGACCGGATCCTGGCGCTCTATCAGGACCGCGAAGGCAGCCTCTGGATCGGCACCCAGGGCGGCGGCCTCAACCGGCTCTGGGACGGCAAGTTTACCACGTATACCACCCAGGAAGGACTCTCGCACAACGGCACGCTGACCGTCTACGAAGACAACGAGGGCGTGGTCTGGATCGGCACCGAAAGCGGCGGGGTCAACCGGCTGCACAACGGAGAAATCGCCGCCTTCACCACCGAAGACGGCCTCTCCAGCGACTTCGTCACGAGTGTCTATCAGGATCGTAGCGGCGCGCTCTGGATCGCGACGCTCGGCGGCGGTCTCAATCGCCTCAAAGACGGCGTTTTCACTCACTACACCCATAACGACGGCCTGCCCAGCGACGATGTCTTCGTCGTCTATGGCGACGATGAGGGCAATCTGTGGATGGGCACCGACGCCGGGGTGGCGCGCCTGCGCGATGGACGCTTCACCACCTATACCACCGACGACGGCCTGGGCAGCAACTTCGTCACGGCGCTGCTCCAGGACCGCCACGGCGCCCTCTGGATCGGCACCTACGACGCGGGCCTCAACCGGCTGCACAACGGAGAAATCACCGCTTTTACCACCGACGACGGGCTCGCCAGCAATCTGGTGCTGGCCCTGCACGAAGACACCGACGGCGCCTTCTGGATCGGCACGTATGAAGGCGGCCTGACCCGCCTCGTCCTCAACAACGCCGAAGGACCCGACGGCAGCCTGACCACCTTTAGCTCGCGAGAAGGGCTCTTCAGCGACAACGTCTATCAGATTCTCGAAGACGACCAGGGCGTCCTCTGGATGAGTTGCAACAAAGGCCTCTTCTCGGTCAGCAAAGACACACTCAACGCCTTCGCTAAAGGCCGGATCGATCATTTCTCCTCGACCGTCTACGACAAAGCCGATGGGCTCAAGAGTCATGAGTTTAACGGCGGTACGCAGCCTGCCGGCTGGAAAGGCCGCGACGGCACCCTATGGTTCCCTTCCGTGCAAGGCGTCTCCATGGTCAACCCGGCCAACATCCGCCACAACCCCCTACCGCCGCCGGTGGTCATCGAGGAAATGATCGTCAATAACAAAGCCGTGGCGCAACGCGGGCGGATTGAACTGGCGCCGGGCATGAAAAAGTTCGAGTTTACCTACACCGCGCCGAGTTTCATCGCGCCCGAAGCCATCGAATTCCGCGTCTTCCTCAAAGGCTACGATGAAGAGTGGCAGGATGCCGGCACGAACCGGACAGCCACCTATACCAACCTGTCGCCGGGTTCCTACACGTTCCTGGTGAAGGCCCGCAACAGCGACGGCGTCTGGAACGATACCGGCGCGTCGGTCTCGCTGACACTCCGGCCCCATTTCTATCAGGCCACGTGGTTTCTTTTGCTGTGTGTACTGGCCCTGCTCGCTATTGGCTATGCCGGCTATCGCCTCCGCATCCGCCATCTCAAAGCCCGGAAACGAGAACTCGAACGTGTCGTGGACGAACGCACCCACCAGTTGAGGCTCGAAAAAGAAAAGACCGAGCAGGCCAAAGAAGTCATCGAAGCCCAGGCTGAAAAACTCAAAGAACTCGACCGGTTCAAGACCCGCTTTTTCGCCAATGTCTCGCACGAATTCCGCACGCCGCTGACGATGATCATAGGGCCGCTCGAAAGCGCGCTCCATGGCAGCTACGGCGTCGTAGAGGGCACGCTGCACCGGCAGTTAGAGATCATGCTGCGCAACGCGCTGCGCCTGATGCGCCTGATCAACCAGTTGCTCGACCTCTCCAAGCTCGAAGCCGGTAAGATGGTCCTGCGCGCCCGGCCTCGCAACGTCGTGCCGTTCGTCGAAGGCATCGTGCAGTCGTGTATGCCGCTGGCCGAACAAAAAAAGATAGACCTGATCTTCCGCGCCGACTCGAAAAAGCTCGAACTCTATTACGAACCCGACAAACTAGAGAAGGTCATCTTCAACCTGCTCTCGAACGCGTTGAAATACACGCCGGCCAAGGGCTCGATCATCACGAGCCTTTGCAAGCGCCCGGCCACAACCGCGATGCCGGAGGGCGCCGTCGAACTACGGGTACACGACACCGGCCAGGGCATCCCGGCAGCCGATCTGCCCTACATCTTCGACAGGTTCCGCCAGGTAGACGGCTCGAACACGCGCGAGCACGAAGGCACCGGCATCGGGCTGGCATTGGTTAAAGAACTGGTGCTGTTGCACCACGGCGCCATCGACGTCGAGAGCGAGCCGGGCGTGGGCACCACCTTTACGGTGCTGCTGCCGCACGGCACAGCCCACCTCCAGACCAACGAGATCCTGCAGGATACCACCGAGGACGACCAACTCTCCGAAGCCGGCGTCCTGATGGAACTCTCCACCGATCTGGCTATCGCGCGGGATGAGACCCATGCATTCAGCGTCAACGGGCACGCCCCTGAAGCCCCCGGCAAGCCCCCGCTGGTGCTCATCATCGATGACAACGCCGACGTGCGCGAGTACGTCGGGTCGATCCTCAGCGATACCTACCAGATTGCCACGGCGCACGACGGGTGGGACGGCCTCGAAAAAGCGCGCTCGCTCAAACCGGACCTGATCCTCAGCGACGTGATGATGCCCAAGATGGACGGCCACGAGCTGTGCCGCCGGCTCAAAGCCGATGCCGATCTGCAATTTACGCCCTTGATCTTGTTGACCGCGCGGGCCACGAACGAGATGAAGCTCGAAGGCCTCGAAAAGGGCGCCGACGACTACATGACCAAGCCCTTCAACGCGCGCGAACTCAAAGCCCGCGTCGGCAACCTGATCAGGCTCTACGAACAGGAAAACGCCCTTAAATCGCTCAACGAGAGCCTGGAAGACAAGGTGCAGGAGCAATTTGAAGTGATGCTGCGCGACCGCCGGGAATACGAAACGCGACTGCTCGACGCCAAAGAAAAGGCCGAAGCCTCCGAGCGCCTCAAGTCGGCCATTCTCGATAACGTCTCCCACGAATTCCGCACGCCGGTGAGCGTCATTCTGGGCTGTGCCGACATCATCGCCCAGGACGCGCCGCATGCCTTCAAAGACTTCGCGTCAGACATTAAGCAGAACAGCCAGCGCCTGATGCGCACCCTCGATTCGCTGCTGACGCTCTCTCAGCTTGAAGCGCGCACGCGGGCGGTGAATCTGCAACCGCTGAACCTCTCCGATCTGGTTCAGGCAGCCCTGATGCCCTACCAGGAAGTCGCCCAGGAACGAGGGCTGACCCTGCGTTTTGAAGCCTCCACAGACGACAACCTGGTGGTGAACCTCGACGCCGAAGCCGTCCGCTACATCGTCGAAAACCTGATCAATAATGCCCTCAAGTTCACCGACGAAGGCGGGGTGCGGGTAGACGTGCAACGAGACGGCGAGACGGTGCATCTGCGCGTTGAGGACACCGGCATCGGCATCGACACCGATTTTCTGCCGCATCTCTTCGAAGCCTTTACCCAGGAAAGTTCCGGGTGGACCCGCACGTACGAGGGCACCGGCCTGGGCCTGACCATCACAAAGCGCCTGACCGAACTCATGGGCGGGACGATTTCCGTCGAGACCGAGAAAGGCCGAGGCTGCGTCTTCACGGCCTCCTTCAAGAGAGCCTCGCACACAGATCGCGAACCCAAAGGCCCGTCTCGTCAACCAAGAGGCCGTCAGGAGATCAAAAAAGGCTCTAGCGCCTGACGACGGATGCGGGATTTAGTGATCCAACCTTATCAAGCCAGGCACATGATCGTCGACCAGCGGCACCAGCGGCGTCTCGCCCGGATGCACAACAGGCCCGGCCTGCGACGTCTCCGGCGATATCAACGGACCCGGCTCGACAGGCATCATGGTGTCTGGAAACGGCACTGCCGGCGCTTCCGGCACGGGCCTGCTACCTTTCAACGTTCAGCGTACGGCGCGGCTTTTTCGGGCTGACCCCATTGGGTGTAAAGCGTGACCAGAAACCCGGCTACTGTGCGTGTGAAGTCGTCGTCGCCGCCGCGTGCTTTTTGCAGCGCGGTGTGGCTCTCAAGAAGCGTCGTCTCGGCTTCGGCGTAGCGGCCCCGGTTGATCAGGCATTCGCCCAGCCAGCGTTGTTGCCAGGGCACGCGGATGGGGTCGTCGGGGATGGTGCGGCGCAGCCCGGCCATGGCGGCGCGCAAGAGCGGCTCGGCCTGCCCGCAATCGCCCCGCGCCGTGAACGTCATGCCCCGGTTGCCCAGCACGATCCAGTAGCTGGCATGCTCCTCCCCGACCGCCGCGCGGGTGATGGCAATTGCCTCCCGGTGCATGGCGTCGGCCTCGTCAAATTCTCGTTTTTCGCGTAGCACGGACGCCAGATTATTTGCCCCGTAGGCGACTTCGATATGCATGTCGCCATAGAGCTTTCGCTTGAGCGCTATCGACTTTCGGTGGATCGAGTCGGCAGCGGCCAGATCTTTCTGCCAGTAGCGGATGGAGGCCAGGCGGTTGAGCAGGTCGGCTATCTGAGGATGTTCCTGGCCCAGCACCGCCTCCGCGATAGCGAGCGATTCCCGAAAAAGCCCCTCGGCCTCCCGATACTTCCCCCGGCGTTGCAAGATCAGCCCCAGTTCGCGCAGGGCGATGGCAAGCTGCGGGTGGTCGCTGCCGTAGACGCTGCGGTGAAGCGCAAGCGATTCGCGCGCGTAGCGCTCGGCGGTTTCATGGTCTCCGGCCTGTTCGAGCGTCGCCACCAGGGCCGTCATGAACGACGTCAGGCGCGGATCGCGCTCGTCTGCTGTTTCCCGCATCATCGCGAGGGCTTCCAGGTGACGCTGTTCGGCTTCCTCGTAAAGCCCCAACTCGCGCAAGACCGACGCCAGATGGTTCAGATCTACCGCAATGGTCGGATGCGCGTCGCCCCACACCTCGGTGTTGATCGTCAGGGCTTCTTCGAGGAGATCGCGGGCGCGTTCGTACTCGCCGGTGTCGAGCAGCAGCACGCCCACGTTCGTCAGGCTCTCGGCGAGGTCGGGATGGCGGGGGCCGAGCGCTTCGCGGCGGATGTCGAGCGCCTGCTCCAGAAGCGGCCGGGCGTCGGCGTAAAGGCCCAGGCTCCGATACACCCGCCCCACGACGTCCAGCATGCGCGCCTGGACGAGGGGCTGATCGTCCAGGCCTGTCTGGACGCGTTCGGCGCCTCGTTCTAAGAACTCCCGCACGCGCAGCGTGTCGAGCCGTTCGGCTACCGGCGCGTAGGGATCGGAGGCGGCAAAGAGGCCTTCGAGGAATCCGGATACTTCCTCGGCCTGCGCCTGGGCGGCCTCGGCGCGGT
Source organism: Rhodothermales bacterium (assembly GCA_028278205.1). Lineage (GTDB taxonomy): Bacteria > Bacteroidota > Rhodothermia > Rhodothermales > Bin80 > JANQES01. The sequence goes on along the minus strand of JANQES010000031.1, from coordinate 11,143 downwards.
CGCGTTCGTGGCGAGCTTCGGCGGCCTGCCAGAGCGACACGCCCAGCCCGCCCAGCAGCGCCACCAACACCACCGCCACCGCCAACGCTTCCACCCGATAACGCCGGAGGATCTTTCCGATGCGATAGCGCCGGTTCCCCCGCCTCGCCAGCACCGGCTGGCGCGTCAGGTGGCGTTCGATGTCTTGCTCCAGGAGTTCAGCCGAGCCGTACCGGCGGTTGGTCTCTTTGCGAAGCGCCTTGAGTGTGATGGCGTCGAGGTCGCCGCGCAGGCGGCGTCTGAGGCGTTCCGGGCTGAGATCCCGCGCCCGGGCGATGGCCGAGGGCTCGATAGGCGCCGGTGGCTCCTGCGTAATCCCGACAGGCACCGTTGTTTGCGTGACGGTGGTGCTCGGCAGCAGCGGCTCTTCCTGAGAGATGATCTTGAAAATCTCCTCGGTCGAACGCCCGGCGAGGCGGTGCGGGCGCCGGTCTGTGAGGAGTTCGTAGAGCACCACGCCGAGGCTGTAGACGTCGCTGGCGGTGGTGAGGGCTTCGCCGCGCACCTGTTCCGGGCTGGCATACTCCGGCGTCATCATCCGGATCTCGGTCCGCGTCACCGGCATCTCGACCGGGCTCAGATGCGGGTTGAGCAGCTTGGCAATGCCGAAATCGAGCAGTTTGATGCGCCCGTCCCTCGTCACCAGAATATTCGACGGCTTGAGGTCGCGGTGGATGACGAGGTTTTGATGGGCATAGTGAACCGTCCGGCAGACGGTCTGAAACAACCGCAGCCGCTCATCGACGCCTATCCGGTGTTCGTTGCAGTAGTGCGTAAGCGGCATCCCATCGACGTACTCCATCACGAAATACGCCAGGCCGTCGTCGGTCGTGCCGCCGTCAATCAACCGGGCGATGTTGGGATGGTTGAGCGAGGCGAGGATCTGCCGTTCCATCTCGAAACGCCGGAGCACCTCGCGGGTGCTCATGTGACGCCGGATAATTTTGAGCGCCACGTATTGCTTGAACGGTTCGTTACGCACGGCGAGGTAGACATCGCCCATGCCGCCGTGTCCGAGTTGCCGCAGGATGGTGTAGGCGCCCACACGGCGGCCTTCGAGGTCGTTGTCTCCGCCGAGCAAGGTCGGCATCTGGGCCACCGGCGTATCCATAAAGCCGCCGGCTCTGGCCTGATCGTCGGCAGCCAGGAGCGATTCGAGTTCGCGGCGCAGATCGGGGTCGTCGGGGCAGGCGGTTGCCAGAAAGGCGGCGCGCTCGTCAGGCGCCAGCAACAGACCCTCCTTGAAGAGGTGCTGCAATCGCTCCGCGCGATCCGCCGCCGGGCCGGTCTTTTCGATCTCTTCGGACGAGTAAGCCATGCCGTTGAGGGGTTTGGCAACGAAGCAGGCAAGACCATGGTGTGCGGTATTTCTCCATGTTGCGATCATAAGACACCCGGCATTGGTCATAAGTCATGGGTCACGAGTCATGGGTGTTTTTCTCATGACCCATGACTCATGACTCGTGCCTTTGATTGCGCAACGTGCCATCGATGAAAATACCACAACAGATAGCCCTACTTGTTTAATATCGCGACTACACAGACAAGACGCACGGTTGCTCGAAATATAACCTTTTGGAATGGATCCTCAGCGCCTCAATAATGTTCTCGTTTCGCCCGCGTGCCCAACGCCTTCGTTCTATGCCTGCATTCACGGAAATGCTTATGCCGTACAGCCTGCGCTCCTTTTTAGTTTTCACGCTTGCCCTCGCCGGCCTGATCTCGTGGGCCGGCTGCGACAACAATCCGGTAGATGACAGCGGCGCCGAAGTCGATTTCATTACAGATCTGACGATCACACCCAATCCTTCCGGCTCTGCGCCCCTGACCGCCGAGATCAGGCTGACCACCAGCCGTCCGGTGCAGGTAGAACTCTTCATTGCAGGCCGGAACGGCTCCTCGGGCGACGTGCAGCACCGCTTCGACGGCGTCGGCCAGCAGGCTACGCTGCCGGTGCTGGGCCTGTATCCGACCATCACCAACACCGTCACCCTGCGTTTTTTTGACGAAAGCGGCACGTTCCTCGGCGAAACCAGCCGTGACATCACGGCCCAGCCACTCCTCCCCGATCTGCCCGTCGTCACAATCGACAAAGCCACGCCCGGCGCCATGAAGCCGGGCATGAATCTGGTGGGCTATTTTGGCTATGCGAATGGCAACGAGTTGACGCCGCAACGCCCGTTCATCTTCGATGCCGACGGGGCCATCCGCTGGTATCTCGATTTCACCAACCATCCGAGCCTGTCGGGCCTGTTCTACGACGTCGGCGTCGAGCGGCTGGCTAACGGCAACCTGTATTTTGGCGATGGAAGCACAGGGCGCATCATCGAGATGGATATGATGGGCCGCATCGTCAGGACGTGGGACATGCCGGGGTACAACTTCCATCACAACGTCCTCGAAAAACCCAACGGCAACTTCGTGGTGACGGTCAACAAGCAGAACGTGTTCACCATCGAAGACTACCTCATCGAGATCGACCGGGGGACGGGGGCCATTATCCGCGAATGGGACCTCAACCAGTCGCTCGACAACACCCGCCGGACCTGGACAAACAATAACCGAGACTGGTTTCATGCCAACGGGCTGGCCTACGACCCTACCGACGACACCATCATCGTTTCGGGCCGCACCCAGGGCACCGTCAAGCTCACGAACGACAACGAGGTGGTCTGGATTCTCGCGCCGCACCGGGGCTGGCAGACCGCAGGCGACGGCACGGACCTCTCGACGCGGCTGCTGCAACCGCTCGATGCCAGCGGCCAGCCGATCACCGACGCGGCTGTCTTAGAGGGCACGACCAACCATCCCGAATTCGAATGGGCCTGGTACCAGCACGCGCCCAAACTCCTGCCGGACGGCACGCTGCTGCTCTTCGATAACGGCGACAACCGCAATTACTCGGGCCAGCCCTCCTACAGCCGCGCCGTCCTCTACCGCATTGACGACGATGCCATGACGATCCAGCAGGTCTGGCAATACGGCAAAGAGCGCGGCGAGGAGACGTTCGCGCGCATCGTCTCGGACGTCGATTACCACGCGGACGAAGACAACGTCGTCTTCATGCCGGGAGCGGCGGGGCCGGGCGAAGAGGGGTACGGCAAAACGATCGAGGTGGACTACTCCACGCGCAACGTGCTCTTCGAAGCCACCATCGACCCGCCCATCGCGCCGTTCGGCATCACGTTCCACCGCGTCGAACGCCTGCCGTTGTATCCGCCGGATTGATTTGTGTCGAATGTCGAATTACGAATGTCGATAGATAACATCCTGCGCAATTCGACACTCGACACTCGTAATTCGACACTCGTTATTCACCGCTTCTCGACGACCACCGCCCTCGGCTGATGCGCGGTGAAGAAACCCAGCCCGCCGATGACGTTGGTGGGATGGTTCACGGGCTCGTTGGCGAGGGAAGAGACCAGCCCGCCTGTGCGCCTGCGAGCGTCCAGAAACCGGAAATAACCTTCCGAGATGTGAGCCAGCGACACGGCAATCGTGTCGTTCACCGAGACGAACGGCAGCCGGACCGTGTCGGCAATGACGGCGTCGGTGAAAGCCTGATCGGTGATGAGCGTCTCGTAGAAAACCAGATCTTCGTCGTTGGCAAAGACGGGATTCTCCTCATCGTCGATGAAGAGCGAATCGAGCACGCTGGAAGCGGGCAGGTTGTAAGCGTGCAGGGCGTAGAAATTCTCGCCCGGCGGGTCTGCGAAGCGATAGACGAGCACCGTCGTCGTGTCGCCCTGCGCGTCGATCTCCTCGGAGAGCGAAACGGCCTCCAACGCGACCGGCGGAAGCAACTCCGTCGTGGCCGTGACGATCTCGCCGGTCAGCGAATCGTGTACTGTCAAATCGAGCAATTGGTACGGTTCGAGTTCAGAGAAAAAACCGCCGTAAAGTCCCGGAATGTCAAAAAGATGCGCCAGGGTATCGGTGGTCTCCCCGTAGCGGAGGAACACCCCGGCGTTATCGATCAGCAATCGGTTGATGAAGTCTGAACTGAGGCTGTCGACGTCGGTGGCTGAAAGCGCGGAGAAGCTCCGGCTGACCGTAATGAGCAGCGACTGCTCCGGCCCCATCACCGACGAGACCACGAGCCGCGACGGCGCCGGCTCGACTTCAATCGGGAGATCGACGAGGTCGCATCCGAACGCCAGGAAACAGAGCACCATCAGCGAGATGGCGAGCGCGAGAAAGCGGGTAACGCGAAGGTATGTCCCGGTCGCAGAACGGGACTTAGAAACTATGTCAAAACCCCACCTTGTCATCTCGACCGAGCGTAGCGAGCGGAGAGATCTCCCTCGTTGAGGCATTCTGCGAGGTGGGAGATCCCTCGGCTTCGCTCGGGATGACAAAGGGGAAGGCTTTTGAGATAGGTTCTTAACAGCCGAAGATCCCGTTCGACGACCGGGATGTACATTGCCCCTCTCATTATCCAGATTCAGCATCACAGATTCAGGTCGAAGTTATAAGTAATCGATGGAATGAAGCCGAAAAGGCCCTGCTGCACGTACTGATAGGCGACGCCGTTGTGGTCGATAGCCACGCGGAACGGGGAGGCGCGGTTGTAAAAGTTGTAGGCGCCGATGTGCCACTCGCCGCCCAGGACATCCCTGATGATGAAGCTGATGTCGAGCCGGTGAGACGGCGCCAGCGAAACGGCATTCCGGTCGGTGTAGACCGGCACGAGATCCACGGTGGTCAGCGACGCATTCGGCATGAGAAACTGGCCGTTCTGGGCCGTGAACCAGGCGCCGGACATGTACGTCCAGACCGCCGAGAACGTCACCCGTGGCGTAAGCTCGACCATCGACACCAGCGAGAGGGTGTGGCGCCGGTCGTACTTGGCCGGGAAGCGACGCCCGCCGTTGAGGCCGTCGAAATGGCGATCGGTCTTCGAAAGCGCGTAGCCCAGCCATCCCGTCCAGCGCCCCGTTCGTCTCCGGAGCAACACCTCCACCCCACGCGACCGCCCGCTGCCGCTCAGCAATTCTTCCTCGAACGTATCATTTAGAAGAAGATTGGCGCCCTCGCGATACTCGATGATGCGGTCGATGGTCTTGTAATAGCCTTCCACCGACAGGCTGGCCCCCAGCCAAGGAAAAGCCCGCGTGAAGCCGGCAGCCACCTGATGCGAATTTTGCGGCTTGACCTTGTCGGTCACCGGATACCACAGATCTGTGGGCAGGGCGACGCTGGACGACGAGACGCGATGCAAATACTGGCGCATGCGGCTGTAACTCGCCTTCAAAGACGCATTCGCGCCGAGCCGCAGGCGCAACGCCAGGCGAGGTTCGGGCGCGACGTACCAGGCGCCCGCCGAGTTCGTCGCCGTCAGGCGCAGCCCGTAGTTGACGCGCAGCGCCGAGCCGAGGGCGAGATTCTGCCCGGCATAAACCGCCCACTCGCTGGCGCCGAGCCGCTCGCCGGGCCTCGACGCGAGCACGTCGTTGATCTCCCCCGTCGTTCGCAAGACGTTCGGGCGGAATGTGTGAAAGATGGCCTGCCCGCCAAAATACAGCGTGTTCTCCGGCGTCAGGTAATACTCCCAATCGCCCTTGATCCCGACGTCCCGAACTCTCGAACGGATCAGCAACTCGTTGTCGAGAAAGCGGCCCCAGATGTCGTACTTGAAGCGGGTCTGGTGCAGCGTCACGTTCGAAAAGAGGCGGTTGCCCGGATAGAGGTGGTTCCAGCGCAGGGTCGTGGTGAAATTGCCCAGCTTGAACCCGAAATCGAGGTCTCCTGCCAGCCCGTCGTCGCTGGTGGTAGAATCGGAGACGGACGGCTCGTTGAGCGCGAGGACGTCGTTGCCGAAATAGGTGCTCAGGTAGAGGCGATCGTTCTTTGTGAGGCGGTAATTGAGTTTGCCGTTGAGATCGTAGAAATAGTACGGCAGTTCCGCCCCGAACAGGCCGAAGACCTTGTCGATGTAGGTGCGCCGCGCCGCGACCATAAAGCTCATCCGATCATCGATCAGCGGCCCGTCCACCGTCAGCCGGGAGGTCAGGATGCCGACGCCGCCCTCGGCTTTGAGCCGCTCGGCGCTGCCCTCGTCCATGCGCACGTCTACAATCGACGAGAGCCGCCCGCCGTGCCGCGCAGGAAAGCCGCCCTTGATGACCTCGACGTCCTTGACCGCGTCGGTGTTGAAGACGGAAAAGAAGCCGAAAAGATGGCCGATGTTGTAGACCGGCGCTTCGTCGAGCACCACGAGATTCTGATCGATGCTGCCGCCCCGGACGAACATCCCTGTGCCGCCCTCCCCTCCCGCCGTGACGCCCGGCAGCAGCCTCGCCACCTTGATCAGATCGGCTTCGCCCCCGATGGTCGGGATAGCTGAGAGTTCGGACGGCTTAAGCGCCACCACGCCCATCCGCGTCGAGAGCACCTCCTCCTGCAACTCGTAGCGATCTGCCGTAACGACCACATCCTCAGCCTCCAACACTTCGACCTCCAGAAAGAAATCGATCCGATCCGTCTCGCGCAGATCGACCTGCCGGCGGATCGGGGCGAATCCTACAAAAGAGATGCGCAGCGGAATCACCGGCCCCGCGACGGTTAGCGAGTAGAAGCCGTACGCGTTGGAGGTGGTGCCCCGGCCCGTGCCTTCCACCTGGACGGTGGCGCCTGGCAGCGCCTCGCGGTCGAGGCTGTCGTAGATGTAGCCGCTGAGGGTGTACTGGGCCGCCACGGTCGAAGGAGCGGCCATCAGCACGAGGATGAGGGCTAGAGCGTTTTTCAAACGCTCCAGGATCACAATGCCATTCATTTTCATCCCTCCCTCCTCCGGAATCGGAACTGCAAGCCGGCTCCGAGCCCCACCAGATTGACCGTCACCCGGTTGCCGTCGAGCCGCGTCCAGAGCCGGGATGTGTTCAGCGAGAGCGTGAGATGCATCGCTCTCGTCAGCTTGATGCGCATCCCCACAGGCAGGCCAACGGCAAACAGCCCGGACCGCCGCGCAAAGAACCGGTTTTCGTGCCCCAGCGAATCGCCCGCGATGGTTTCCTTCGACAGTGCAGAGACGGGCGTGCCCGCCTCGACGACCAGGCCTGCAAACACCGAAAGCTTCCGCCCCGGTCGGAGCCGGTACCGATACCCGCCTCGCAGGCTGAAATACTCATTGGCCGAGACCAGATCAATCCCCGGCGTGAGGCTGTCCGCCCCCGGTATAGCGTACAACGTCGCATCGAGCCTCTGCGCCGCGAATCCCACAAAGAACACGTGGCGCTGCCGGTTCGAAAAGCTGAAATCGAAGTCTATGGCGAGCTTGCCGAGCGCCGTCGTCCCGTCTGTCACAGCGTCTTCGCGCCCGGCGCCTCGAAAAAGCTCAGGAGATCGAGTGGCGTTGATGAAGGCTTCGTACGGCGGCAGTCCGACCAGCCCGCCGCCGCCTCCAGACGAAACGCTGATGCCCTCAAGCCGAACACGCTGCGCAGCGACCGGAACGATCCAGCTAAAAGCGATGGCGAGGAGAAAACCCTTTTTTAAAAGACAATACATCTGATTTCCGGCGAAAGGAAGTACGTACAGGTTCGAAATAAGTGATCATTCTGTAGTACGTATTACTGCCGGTTTACCCTGGCGCCCTTCCTCATGGGGATTTCCCATGACCCGTGACTCATACCCCATGACCAACGCCAACGGGGATACAGCGTGATACCATCAAGATTACTGCAAAACATGGTCTGGCCTGCTTAATGCGTAAGCGCCCAGATGATAAAATTGATCGCCATCTGAAAGCTGACGGTGGAGGCTTCGCCCAGATTCCGCCCGCCGGGCCATTCCCAGCCGTCGCCGATGTCTTGATTATAGCAGATGACGACCATCATGCGCCCGGCGTCGTCGAAGATGCCGTAGTAAACGTCGTCGAGCGGGCCAAAGCGCATACCGAAACGGCGTCTTCCACCGTTTTTCGTGGAGATGGCCGCGTCGGGATCGATATCGAAATAGATGGACCAGATCGGATGCCGGGCTGTCAGTTCTACGGGTTCACGGTCAGGGAAGACCCGCTTCATGTTGTCGTACATATTGTTCCACTGCGGCCCGACCTGCCCCCGGCCATAGTCGTGAAAATCGTCGATGATGAGGAAGCCGCCGCGATCGAGATATTTTCTCAGGTTTTCGACTTCCTCGTCGTGGGTCCGCCAGTAGCCGGGCTCGGTGAGGTAGAGCACCGGATGCTCGAAGATGCGGTCGTCCGTCAGGGTCAAGACGATGGGCGGACCTTCGAGGTAGAGGCCGGTCGTGCGTTCGATGGCTTCATGGAGGTTCTGCTCCGCCGTCGGATAGTCGGTAGCCCAGGCGTTGCCGCGTAATCCGGGGTGGCTCTGATAGCGGACGCGCACGAACTGAAAGCCCAGATCCGCCTCCGGTACCCGCTTCACCGATGGTGGCGGCGATTCGGAGGCACCCACTTCTGCCCACGGCACCACGGTGGCGCCGATGAGCAGCAGTAAAACGGCTATCGTCGTGCTTTGAATCATTGTACTTCGATTGAAATCCCCTTGCACTATCGCCGAAAAACGCAAGCTAATGATGTTTGATTCTTTATTTCGGTAGCAGCAGAACCGAAAAGTCCCCCTTCGAAGGGGGTGCCCCGACGAAGGAGGGGCGGGGGATGTTCGTGCGGCTTGCTGAAGACCTTTAATAAGGCCGCCGGAACATCCCCCTGCGTCGCTCCGCCTTCGCTGCGCGCCGCTGTCCCCCTGCAAAGGGGGAATCATGTCGGCGGCGATTACCGAAATAATGGGGCAAAGAGTATTAGTCTGTGTAAACTCGCATGTAAGCAACTATAACAAAAAATCGGCTTTTGCGCTATCGAAAAGCCAATCAGACGATGGTTCTGCGCCCTTTCGTGAGATAACGGTGCATGAACACGATCAAACCGGCATAGATCAGCGCGAGCAGGATCGTGCCCGTGTTGAGCCAGCCTTTGCTGGTCGTCCACACGATGGCATAGCCCAGGCAGCCGGCCACCAGCGCGTAATAGAAAAAGGCCGGCAGCGTCTTTCGAATGACGGCGCCCTCTTTACCCACCAGGCCGACCACCGCCGACGCCGCCACGACGTTATGCACGCAAATGATGTTGCCCGCAGCGCCGCCCACCGCCTGCAACGCCACCATCCACCCCGGATCTACCCCGATCCGCGCGCCGACGCCGAACTGGAACAGCGAAAACATCATGTTGCTGACGGTGTTGCTGCCGGCCACAAACGCCCCGAAGCCGCCGATGAACGGCGCGAAGATCGGCCACGCCGAGCCGGTCAGCGCCGCCACGCCCTCGGCCAGGATGATCGGCATCTTTTCATACCCGGCCCCGCCGCCCGCCGAGTTGATAAACACCTGCACCATCGGCACCGTGAAAACCAGCGCCACCGACGCCGGAATCATCGTCTTCGACGAATCGATCCAGGCCCGCCGGTAGGCTTTGCCGTTCATGCGATGCAGGAAATAGGTGATGAGCGACACGACGACGAAGATGGTCCCCGGCAGATACAGCGGCTGCACCGACGACGTGATGCCGGTGCCGAGCAGGTTCTCCAGCGTGAGGGTCACCAGCGGGGCCGTGAGCAGCGGCTTGAGGCTCAGGGCCGGCACCCGCGTGGCTACGAGCAACAACGCGATGAGCAGATACGGCGCCCAGGCCCGCGCAAGATGCATCGGCTTGCCCTCCGACCGGATGTCGACGATCTCGATGGTCCCGATCCACTCCGGTTTCCACCGATCTCTGGCCTCGAAATCCCAGGATTCTCCGTCTTTCGGCACGAACAGGCCCGCGCGGGCCGCCGGGATCACCACGGCCATCCCGATCAATCCGCCGATGATCGATGGAAATTCCGGCCCCAGCACGTGCGCGACGATCACGTAGGGGATCGTCATGGCAAAGGCGGCGAAGAGGGCGAATTTCCACACTTTCAAGCCGGCCAACAACGAGCGCTCCGGCCCGAAAAACCGGGTCATCAGCGCGACGACGAAAAGCGGAATGAGCGTGCCGGCGATGGTATGCAGCAACGCCACGCGGGCGCCGACCAGCGCCAGGAACCCCAGCCACCCCCCGCCTCCACTCTCGGCCACGAACCCGGCAGCCTCGGCAAACGCCTCCACCGACGCATCGCCGGAAAGCCCGGTGTTGACGCCGACGAGAATAGGGGTGCCCAGCGCTCCGAACGAGACGGGCGTGCTCTGAATGACCATCCCCGCGACGACGGCAGCCATGGCGGGAAACCCCAGGCCCACCATCAGCGGCACCGCCACAGCAGCCGGCGTGCCGAACCCGGCGGAGCCTTCGATGAACGACCCGAAAAGCCACGCGATGATGATCACCTGCACACGCCGGTCCGGCGAAATACCCGTCAACCCCTGCCGGATCACGCTCATGGCGCCGCTCTGTTGGAGCGTGTTGAGCAGGAGGATCGCTCCGAAGATGATGTAAAGCAGCGTCGCCGTGACGATGAGGCCGTGAATCGTAGCCGCCGTAATCTGCCGCGCAGACACCTGCCAGACAAACACGGCCAGCAGCACCACCGCCACGTACGAGAGCGGCATCGCGCGGCTGGCCGGCCACCGCAAAATCACCAGAAACAACGCGACGACGGCGATGGGCAGAAAGGCGAGAATCGCGAGGAGCGACGCATCCATAAATCGGTATGGGAGGGGTTCTGATTTTGGATTTTAGATTTTGGATTGGTCTCTAAACACACCCAATCCAAAATCTAAAATCCAAAATCCAAAAATACACTCAGGCCAGCTTCAAAACCTGGCTTTGTGCAATCCAGTCCGGATCGAGTTGGACGCCCAGGCCGGGGCCGGTGGGCACGGGCACCTGGCCGTCGCGGGCTTCGAGCGAGACGGACGTGCTTTCGAAGGGAATCTCCTTGTTCGCCCCCTTGTATTCCTGAAAAGGACCCGCATTGGGCACCGCCGAGGCGTAGTGCAGCACGTAGAGCGAGCCCAAACCGGCCCCCGACATGTGCGGCGTGCATAGCTTACCCACCGACTCGGCCATACGCGCCACCTTGATCGAACGAATCAGCCCGCCGAAGTACAACAGATCCGGCTGGAAGATCTGCACGCCGTCGTTCGCCGCCATCCACCG
>JANQES010000025.1 GCA_028278205.1 Rhodothermales bacterium | reverse complement strand
AAAGGAAAATTTGCTGTCTGAGCGACGAAGCAGCGCGTTTCAAATTTTCCCGCGTGCCGGAGCGCAGTTCAGGCCCAGCGGGTACAGTCTTGATCTTTTGGTCCTTTTGGATCAAGCCAAAAGGACAAACAAACGCGATCAAGTCACAACGCCGGGATCAAGCCAAAAGGACAACAATCTGGGATCATGCCAAAGAGCCCGGGAACAAGCTAAAGAACAAACACTCTGAAAAAAGCAGATCCTGTAAATCTATTTTAACTACACTTAACGCACCAGCATCACTGCCTCCGCCTCCGTCTCCGTCTTCTCCCCGGCCATCACCTTCCAGAAATAAAGCCCGGAACCCAAGCCCTTTCCACTAAAGTCTTTTCCATCCCAAACAACCCGATGAGCGCCCGCCGCCACCGGCCCCTCCATCAGCTTGTTATCGCCGATGCTGATGAAATCGGAGCTGGTGTTGCCGCCGGGAGCGGGCAGGCCGAAGATCCGGGCATTCGGATGAAAAGAAAGGCGACGGGCTTCGAGTTCACCCGCCGAGATCGATCCCGGCCCGATGAGGATGGCGATGGGTTTATCGAAGAATGTATTCACGTCGGGCCGGATGACGAGGTTGGCCTCGCGCCGCTGCGGATCCGGCTCCATGGCAAAAGGATTGTAAGGGGATAATTTGTTCAGTCAGCGAGAATTGCTTATTCCACAAACCGCGTGGGTAGTATCGATAACGGCATTGTTCCGCAAGGCTGTTTCCGTTAGGTTGACCCCAATTGCCCCGATTGCCCCGATCCCGTCACATCATCAAAATACTCCCGGATTCATGCGTTTCAGATTGTTCTTCCTCGTAATCATCGTATCGGGTTGGGCGGCCTCGGGGGCGGCCCAGGAGATCACCGTGACGCTGGCGCAGCGCACCGCTCTCGACAACGACGGCTTCCACATCCAGGGACTGCGCGCGGCGCCCACCGAAACCCTGACGTTGCCCGGCGTGGACACGACCGGCGCCTCGTTCCTCGAAGTCTTCTACAGTTGGGACATTCCTGACGATCACATGGTCTCGGCGCTCGTGCTGCCGGGCGAAGACGGCCAGACGCTTTTCGTCGATCTCAACAACGACGAAGACCTCACCAACGACGGCGATCCTTTGTTCTTTCCCTTCGACCAGAACGAGCTTCAATTCTTCCTGGTCGATGCCTCGGATCCCGAACAACGCGCGGGCCGCTCGTTGCAACGCGTGCCCAACTACGCCCTCGGCGATTCGGTGCAGACGGCCTTCATCTTCGACGAGGCGGGGCATCTTAAAGAGCGCTGGGTGGACTTTTGGAAGCAGCATAATCCGGACCTCGACGGATCTCCCAACACCTACTTCTTTGATCAATACGTGGACCTGAGCCGGGGCACGGTCGAACTCGACGGCGTCGCCTATGCCGTTGCGCTGCACGATTATAACCAGACTGGCCGCTTCGACGACGTCGAAAACGCGAGGAAACCCACGTCGGTAGATCGATTTATCATCGACCTGGGCCGAGACGGTAAATTAACCTCCCGCGTGACGACGGAGATTTTCAAGTTGAATGACATCTTTGAGGTGGCAGGGAAGCGGTACCGGCTTCAGAACGTCGATCCCTACGGGCGCAGCGTTACGCTCGTGGAGACCGACGTATTATCTCAAGGAGTTCGAAGAGCGACTCGAAGAAGAAGGCGCGGTCTTGAAAGGGACGCTCGAAGAAAGCTTCTGGGATCTGGCGCTGACGACGACCGAGGGCGAGACCCTCGCCATGCAAAGCCTGCGCGGGCGCTACGTGCTGCTGAACTTCTGGGGCGAGTGGTGCGCCCCCTGCCTCGATGAATTGCCCGCCCTCCTGGCTACGCGCAAGGACCGCGCTGACGACGAATTGTTCATGATCGGGATGCTTTACACCGACAACCTGGAAGCCGCGCAAGCCCTGATCGACGAGCGGGGCATCTCCTGGCCGCAGGTACACGTCAAGGACGACCTCATCGAGCAGTTCAAAGTCAACAGTTACCCGACTAACATTCTGATTTTTCCGGATGGCCGGCGTTATCTTAAAACCGGCCAGGTGAGCACCGCGTTCTTCGATCGCAACATGAAATAGCATCCCCGAATACGTCCAGCTTTTCGACAAAACCTTCGGCGGCGAGGTCTGCCGATTCCTCCGTCGCCGACGCAGGCTTCGAAGGCGCCGACCTGATCTGGGACCTCAGCGGCTACGACAATAGCTGGGATCAGCCGGGCGCCACACGCCTGCCCTATTCGCTGCCGGGCAAAGACTGGTCGAGTGTCGGAAAGAAGTTCATGGATTATCTTATCGAAGATCTCGCGGAACGCGCTGCGCGTGGCAGCCGAGAGAAATACGTAGCGGCCCTGGCGCAAGTGCCGGATGTAGAGCCGGATCCTCACGATAAGAAGAACCCAGAATAAGCACCTGGATCGAACTGTGAACGTACCCTTCGGCCATAAACAGCCCGCCGTGCTGTACCTGCTCAAAGACGGCGACAATATGTCAGAATCAAGCAGAACGCTATAGCGTTACAGTTCCGAGCCCGTAATTAAAAAGAGCACCCAGATGGATGTAGCAGATCCCGCCTATCGAAATCAGGTTCTGGAGGAAATCGAGAAGATTCCCCAGGAATTTTTACCTGCTTTGCTGAAGCTGATGCGCGCTTTTCGCGAGGGCGTGACCCTTCCAACCGCTGCGGAAAGCTTCGAGCAAGGCTGGCAAGAAGCACGCTCAGGTCAGGTGCGCCCCGTTTCCGAATTGTGGGAGGGGATTGATGCCGAGTGAGGCTGAGCCGTCAATACACGTCGCGTTTACGCCTGAATTTAAGCGGAATGTTCGCCGTCTCTCGCGCAAATAGCGGCTATCGCATGATCTATTATTTGAAGACACGAGAGGTGGTGATTTTAGTGACGATCTATTCCAAGACAGAGCAGGGCGATATTTCCGCAGCGGAAATTCGCAAAATCATTCAAGAGAATGCGGGAGAAACCTCATAAGGCATGAACGTACCCTTCGGCCATAAACAGCCCGCCGTGCTGTGCCTGCTCAAAGACGGCGACAACTTCCTGCTGCTCAGGCGCAACAAAGAGCCCAACAAAGACAAATACACCCCCGTCGGCGGCAAGATCGATCCGTTCGAAAGCCCTATTCAGGCCGCCGTCCGCGAGACGTTCGAAGAGACCGGCCTGAGCGTGCCGGATGCGCGTTACTGCGGCGTCCTCGTCGAAACATCGCCGGTCAAGTACAACTGGATTTGCTTCGTCTACCTCGCCGAGATCGACTACGTCGAGCCGCCGGAATGCAAAGAGGGCGTCCTCGAATGGATTCATTACGATGACTTGCTCACGGTGCCGACGCCGGAGACCGACTGGCATATCTATCGATACGTCCTCGAAAACAAACCCTTCATGTTCAATGCTGACTACGACGAGCATCTCACCTTGCGGGCGATGACGGAGGAAATCGAAGGCAACGTGGTCTTCCCGATGAACAAGTCATAAATAATGGGGCGATCTACGAGTGCCTTGTGACGATGGCGTGGAATATGTATCGTCATGATAAGCAGGTTTGTGATAAGGACTATCGCCATGGATACGAAGCGCACCCTCTCGCTTTTCCTCCTCGTTTTCCTGGCGTTGGCGCCGGGCATCCTCTACGCCCAGCGCACGCCCCGGACCGAGATCAGCGGCGTCGTCTACGATGCCGAGACCGAGGCGCCGCTGCCCGGCGTCCACGTCTTCATCGAAAGCACGACACTGGGCACGGCGACGGCTAACGACGGGCGTTTTACGCTCAAACGCATCCCGCTGGGCAGCCACCAGCTCGTCATCACCATGATAGGCTATGAGACGCAGACCACGCCCTTGCGCCTGACCGGGACGGCGCTCGCCGGGCTCGACGTGCGGCTTACACCGGCGGTCATCGAAATGCAGGAGTTGGTCGTCGTCGAAGAGAGGCCGCGCCCGCCGCGCCGGTGGCGGCGGCAACTGCGGCGGTTTACCAGGGAGTTTATCGGACGGTCGGAGAACGCGAGGGATTGCCGGATTCTCAATCCCGACGTGCTGCGCTTTAGCCAGAGATACCAGTGGTTTTCCGCCAAAGCCGACGACCCGCTGTTGATCGAAAACCGCGCGCTGGGCTATCGTATCCGGTTTTATCTGGACGAATTCATCATCGATAACGGGCGGATTCGGTACAAAGGCCCCGTGCATTTTGAACCGTTGGAGCCGGCGGATGAGGCCGAGCAGGCGCGTTGGGCGGCAGAGCGCCTCCGGGCCTACAACGGATCGCTGCGTCACTTCCTGGCTACGCTCGCCGATGCCTCCGAACGTGTGCAGCTACGCCAGGAGTGGCTCGCGCAGCAAGGCTTTAAGCTCGATTTTCATTACGCCAAAGAAGGGGTGATGTATCTCGAAAAATACAAGCCCTCGGTCGATCCGGGCGATCTGGTAGCCGAAGCCGAGACGGCCTTCGAACGGACGTTATTCTGGGAAGATTTCGACTATCTCAACGTCGTCTACACCGGCGAATTGGAAGAAGAGGACTACGTAGTCCAGACGCTTGGGAGACGCCGGGCGTGGGTGCATAACCCGTATTTCCCCATGGAGCCCACCCATCAAATCACGTGGTTGCAACTCGAAGGCGCCCCCGCCGTGTTCACCCTCGACGGCCTCCTCGACGATCCCTACGCGCTCACCATGTCGGGCTATATGGGCTGGGAACGCTTTGCCGACCGCCTGCCCGATGATTATCAACCCCCGCCGGACGAACCGGGTTTTTGATTTTGGATTTTAGATTTTGGATTTTCGATTGTGTGTCGTTAGAAGCTGTACTCAATCCACCACGCTTATCCCAACAGTATGCCGTCCAACTCTGCCTTTCGCGAATACCTCGATTTTGCCGTCGAAACCGCTCATCAAGCCGGGCGGCTGACGCTCGGATACTTCCGCGCCGGCGTCCAGCCCGATTTTAAAGCAGACGACACCCCCGTGACCGTCGCCGATCGCAAAGCCGAGGAAGTCATCCGCGCGCGCATCGAAGCCCGGTATCCGCGCCACGCCATCGTCGGCGAAGAGTTTGGGGTGAAAGACGACGACGGATCCGGCCACCGCTGGTTCATCGATCCTATCGACGGCACCAAGTCGTTCATTCGCGGGGTGCCGCTCTACGGCTTGTTGATGGGATTGGAAATCGACGGCAGGGTGGAGGTGGGGGTGGCGTATTTTCCGGCGCTCGACGAGATGGTCTACGCCGCCACGGGCGAAGGCTGTTTCTGGAACGGACGCCGGGCGCAGGTGGCCGAGACGGCGTCGCTGAGCCGGAGCTTTGTCTCGTGTACCGACACGGCCATCTTCGAGCAATACGGCAAAGACGAGGCGTGGCAACGCATCCAGAAGGCCACCTACTATCGCGTAGGATGGCCCGACGCCTACGGCCACGCCCTCGTCGCCACGGGCCGGCTGGAACTGATGCTCGACCCCATCATGAACGCCTGGGATTGCGGGCCTTTCCCGGTGATTTTACGCGAAGCCGGCGGCTTTTTCGGCGATTGGTCCGGCAACGAGACCATCTACGCCCCCGAAGCCCTGAGCACCTCCCGCACTCTCCTGCCGGAGGTACTCCGACTGATCGACGGCAGGGTTTGAGGCGTCGGGGATTGCTTTGATGGGCCTTGTCTCAGCCCGTGACGTTCAGCGTCATCGAACCCAACGCTGCCGGCTGGACGGTCGAATTTCTCGACTGGGCGGATCCGGAAAATCAGCATCATTGAAAACGCTGTTGTAGATTGACATACCGGCATCGTTTTCTGTCAAATCCTCTCCTACTCTGATGAAACTCTCCAAACAAGACGCCGACCTCTTCTTTGAGTTGATGTGGGCGCTTCATTACTTTGTAAAGCAACAGCTTGCGTTGCTTCCGCATGTGAAGACGATAGAGGCCTATCTCGATTGCGCCACGGAAGAAAAGCTACAAGTTCGAAATGCTGTGTACGATCACGTCGATCTCATCGATGCCTTCATCCAGGAGAACCCTCCGAAGTTCTCAGCCGACAAACTGGACATCATTGCAAAATGGAAACAGTTTGTAGCGGGAGATTTTTATCTTGAACGTCTTCTGAAAAAGTACGCGGTTTTTATTGCTTCAGATAACAAAGTTTATGGTGTCCTGGCTCTTTATGATGACTTCGAGGATATGTTCTACAAGGGCGATTTGCCCTATCTCTTAAAAGCGGTGCTTTTGCCCTTCAAAGGGAAGATTGTTTACGACGGCTTGCTTCAGGGCTATAACATCTATTTCGGGCGAGGCATTTCTTCGGGGCTGAAGGAAACTTATATGGCGGCCAAGCAGGCCGGGCGCATTATCGAGAGTTTTGATCCGGAGGCAAAACGAGCCAAAAAACCGGCAAAACCAGCAAGAGATTGGCGTCCGGAACTGGAAACCTTAATGGAGACGGCAAAAAAACTGCGAGGCGGATCCGGGCAACCGCCGGTTCATAGTCCTGCTTTCAAGTTGGTCAGGGCCAGTGTTGAACTGGCTCAGGCTGCGGTCGAAAATCCGGATGATCTGGATCGATTATGGAAAAGCTTGCAGAAAGTAGATCGTGCGTGCGGTACCGTTGAAACGACGCTTTTTCGGGCAGAGCGATATCGGTGATGCGTCGTGCAACGATACCTTCTGATGCCCTGGCCACATCGTTTAAAGCAATGAAAACACGCTGGTCCTTTTGTCTATGCATCGTGCTCATCCTCATCGGGTGCGAGCCGGAGCCGTTGCCGGATCGCGGGGAGGCGCTGGCTTCGCTCGTGGCGGCGGAGCGGGCTTTTGCGCAGCTCTCGGTAGAGCAGGGGACACGGACGGCGTTTCTCGAATATCTGGCCGAAGAATCCATCATCTTCAGCCCCACACCCACCGACGGCCGCGCGGTCTACACCGAACGCTCCGAAGCGCCAACGACGCTGGCGTGGCAACCCGCCTTCGCCGACGTGGCCGCCACCGGCGACCTGGGTTATACCACCGGCCCCTGGACGTTCAGCGACAGCACCGGCACGCCTACCGTCTACGGCCATTACGTCTCGGTCTGGCGCGTCCAGCCTGACAGCACGTGGCGCGTGGAAATCGACGCCGGTATCTTCCATCCGCAACACGAGACGCCCGCGCCCGACCGCGTCGTCTCGACCGGCGCCAGCACGGCAGACAGAGCCCTGCGCAAGCTCTATCAAGAAGCCGCCCGCGTGGCGCTGCTCCGCACCGACCGCGAACTGGCCGTGGCGTCAGAGGAACGCGGCGCCGTCCAGGCTTTCCGTCCGTTCCTGACCGATTCGGTGCGTGTCTATCGAAACGGCGCGTTTCCCGGCATCGGCCCGGCGGCGATGGAGGAGGTGCTCGCGCGCGATGCCGAGAACGGGGTGTTGACCTGGCGACCTATCTCCGCAACCGTCTCGCAAGCCGGCGACCTGGGCTATTCCTACGGCCTCGCCACCTTCCGCGCCGCCTCCGGCGACACCTCCGCCACCTCCAGCAGCTACTTCCGCGTCTGGAAAATCCAACCCGACAGCGTCTGGCGCCTGGTTGTAGATCTTGCTTCACCGATTCCTTCGGAATGATTTTGGCGCTACAAACAGGGCGCCCCTACGGGGCTGCATAATTCGGGATGACTCATGTTTGATAAAAGGGATCGGCAATCACCCAATCCAAAATCCAAAGGCCATCGCGTTTCACGTTTTACATTTCATGCTACGATTTCCGATTTTGCGATTCCCCTCCTTTCGCTGAACCACGCCTCAACCATCCCGAAGCCATGATTCATCGCAGCCCCTATCCCGACGTTGAGATTCCGGAAGTCTCGTTGCCGGAGCTTGTTTTCGAAAATGCTCATCAATGGGCCGACAAGCCGGCGCTCATCGACGGGCCGTCCGGGCGGACGCTCACCTTTCTGCAACTTCAGGGTGCGGTCGGCAGGATGGCGGCGTCGCTGGCGGCGCGCGGCTTCGGCAAGGGCGACGTGTTTTCGATTTACAGCCCCAACCTGCCGGAGTATGCCATCGTCTTTTTCGGCGTCATCGCTTCCGGCGGCGTGGTGACTACGACCAACCCGCTCTACACCGCCGACGAACTGGCGCATCAACTCAAGGATTCGGGCGCCAGGTATCTGATTACGATTCCGCATTTCCTCGACAAAGCCCGGCAGGCTGCCGACGAGGCGGGCATCGAGGAGGTCTTCGTTTTTGGCGAAGCCGAAGGCGCCACGCCTTTCGCCACGCTGCTGCAAGGCGATGGCTCGCCGCCCGACGTCACGTTCGACGTGCATGAAGACCTGGCGGTGCTGCCGTATTCGAGCGGCACCACCGGCCTGCCAAAAGGGGTGATGCTGACGCATTACAACCTCGTGGCCAACATCGCGCAGACGCTGGCGGTGGAGGAGATCGAGTCGGACGAGACGCTCATCGGGATCTTGCCGTTTTATCACATCTATGGCATGGTTGTCATCATGAGCATGGCGCTCAGCCGGGGCGCCACCATCGTCACGATGCCGCGTTTCGACCTGGAACAGTTCCTCGAATTGATGCAATCGCACCGGGTGACGATGTGCTACATCGTCCCGCCTATCGTGCTGGCGCTGGCCAAGCATCCCATCATCGATAACTACGACCTGTCGAGCCTGACGCAGATCGTTTCGGGGGCGGCGCCGCTGCCCGAAGCGGTGGGGCAGGGCTGTATGGACCGGCTCGGCTGTGTGGTCAAGCAAGGCTACGGGCTGACCGAGACGAGCCCGGTGACGCACTTCACCCCGCGCGGCGAGAAGGTCAAGATTACGGCGGTGGGGTTCCCCGTACCCAACACCGAGATCCGCCTCGTCGATGTCTCGACGGGCGACAACCAGCCGGTGGGCGAGCAGGGCGAGATCTGGATTCGCGGGCCGCAGGTGATGAAAGGCTACCACAGACGCCCCGGCGCCACACAGGCGATGATCGACGAAGACGGCTGGCTGCACACCGGCGACATCGGCTATATCGATGAGGAGGGCTATTATTATGTCATCGATCGGGTCAAAGAACTGATCAAGTACAAGGGCTTGCAGGTGGCGCCAGCAGAGTTGGAGGCCGTCGTGCAGGCCCACCCCGCCGTGGCCGACGCCGCCGTCATCCCCAGCCCGGACGACGAAGCGGGCGAGGTGCCCAAGGCGTTCGTCGTGCTCAAACAGGGCGTACACGCCTCCGCCGAAGACATCATGGCCTTCGTAGCCGAACGCGTCGCGCCGCACAAAAAAGTGCGCCGCGTCGAGTTCATCGATGCTATTCCCAAAGTGCCCTCCGGCAAGATCCTCCGCCGCGAACTCGTCAAACGCGAACGCGAGGCGCTTGCAAAGGAGGGGTAGGTTCTTTGATAACCTGCAAAAATGGGCTAAAAACGCAGATATCCCAAATTCCCCTCCTGTCCAGGAGGGGAACTTGTTTTGCCACATCGGAGCGAAAAATCTACCCCTGTGAGCTTTCGAGGGGGGACTTTTCAGTTTTGCCACTCCCGAAGTAAATAATCAACCAGCATCAAAGAGCCTGGCACCTGCCGTTATCCCCTATTTTTATAATCCACCGGGATTTACCCCTTGATTTGGAACCGCTTCCAGTGGATATTCAGACCAACCCTTTTTCCCAGGCTGGTTCTTGCGATCTCTATGCGAACCAGCAACCATAAAATTTTTTAAAAATCCGCCAGGATTTTTAAAACAATGGAGATGACTATGCTGATGAAACGCGCTCTTTTCTTGCTCCTGGGCCTGATGATGGGCCTGCCCGGTTTGGTTCTGGCACAGACAGCGTCTATTTCAGGTACGGTCACCGAGGCGAGCACTGGCGATCCGCTGGGCGGCGCCAACGTCGTCGTGCGGCAGGCCGGGTTGCTCAATATTGTGGCCGGCGCGGCGGCGGGCGACGACGGGCAATACGTGATCGAAGGGCTTTCGGCGGGCACGTACAGCGTCGTGGCGCGCTTCGTCGGGTTTCAAGACGAAGAGGTGGATGTCACGCTGGCTGCCGGCGAGCAGCGCGCGCTCGATTTCAGCCTCTCGGAAGGCGTCACGCTCAACCCGGTGGTGATCACGGCGTCGCGGCAGCAGGAGAAAGCGCTCGATGCGCCGGCGTCGATCTCGGTGGTCGAGGCGGCGCAGGTGGAGAAAGATCCGGTGCCCTCGGCGGTGTTGTCGCTGCGCAATACGCCCGGTGTAGACATCGCGCAGGCAGGCGTGGATCGTTATCAGGTTACGACGCGCGGGTTTCAGGAAGTCTTCGTCTCGCGGACGTACGTGCTGGTCGATTACCGGCAAGCCGTCACGCCGAGCCTGGGGGTCAACCAGTTCAGCAGCATGCCGATTTCGCCGATTGATCTGGCGCAGATCGAGGTGGTGCGCGGGCCGAATTCGGCGCTTTACGGCCCCGGCGTCGAGCAGGGCGTGATTCATTTCATCACGAAAGATCCCTTTGCGTATCGGGGCACTACGCTGATGCTGTCGGGCGGGCAGCAGACCACCCTTCAGGCCTCGTTGCGCACGGCAGGGGTCCTCAATAACAAGCTCGGCTACAAAATCGTCGGTTTCTACAGCCAGGCCGAAGACTGGGACCTGGATCCGGGCGATCCCGACGACGCAGCCATCCTCGCCGAAGTCGCCCCGAACCGCCTCGACGAAAACGGCGCCGTCCTCGGGCCTATCGACGGGCGCGACACCGACACGTGGAAAGCCTACGGCACCGGCACGCTTCAGTACCAACTCACCCCGACGACGACGCTGACGGCGATGGGGGGCTATGCCGCTATCAAACAGATCAACCAGGCCAACACCGGCGAAAACCAGATCGATAACTTCTCGGCGCTCTTCGGCCAGCTTCGCCTCCAGGCCGGCGGGCTCTTCGCCCAGGCTTATCTCAACCGAAACGATGCCGGCGATACATTCCTCTACCGCTCCGGCGGCCCCATCGTCGATGAATCGACGCAGTTGACGGCGCAGGCGCAGTATAATTTCGACGTGCTGGCCGGGCGGCAGTCGTTCATTGTCGGGGCCGATTTTAAGCAGACCAATCCCAAGACGGGCGGCACCATCCACGGCATCAACGAGGAGGATGACAAGCTGACCGAGGTGGGCGCCTACGCGCAGTCGAACACGCAGCTTTCGGAGCAATTCGATCTGGTGCTTACGGGCCGGCTCGACCGCGACAACGTGATCGAGAAAGTGCAGGTCTCGCCACGCGCGGCGCTTGTTTTCAAGCCCAACGCCAGCAACAGCCTGCGCGCCACCTACAACCGTGCCTTCACCACTCCGTCGCCCGTCAACATGTTTCTGGACCTGATCGTCACGAGTGCCGATCCGACGCGGGGCGGCAACGGGTTGTTCGGCGTGCGCGCCCGTGGGGCGGTCAATCCGTTTACGTTCGACCAGAGCGGTCTCGTGAGCCTGGTGCCGTCGTTGCAGGGGGCGCTGGCGCCGCTGGGCGTGCCGGCTCGTGTGCCGTTCGGGCAGCTTCCGCTGGCGGGGCTTTACGGCTACGGCCTCGGCATCACCGACGCCACCGGCGCGCTCGACGGGTTGCTTTCTCAACTCGGCATCACCGGCACGCAGGCGCTTCAGGTGAAAGGCGTGCTGGCCGCCGCCACGACGCAGATACCGGGCACCGCCGGCGGCGTGCTGATCAACACCGTCGGCGACCCGGTCCAGCCGCTGAGCACGCCGTCGATCGAGCAGACCATCACCAACACGTTTGAGGTCGGGTATAAAGGGTTGATCAACGATCAGCTTGTGGTGGGCATCGACGTGTATTATACCCAGAAGACGAACTTCCTCAGCGGGCTTCAGATCATCACGCCGCTGGTGGTAGGCGGGCCGGCGGCAGGCGCTGAGTTGGTGGCGGTGTTGCCGGGTATCGTCGCGCCGGATCTGGCGGCACTGGGCCTCAACCAGGATCAGATCCTGGCCCTCATCGGGACGATTGTGAACACGGCAGCCAGCACGCCCTACGGGGTCGTCGAGCCGGAAGAGAATGTGCTGCGCGGCGCCGGAGGGGCGCCCGAATTGATGCTGACGTATCTCAACTTCGGCGACGTCGATTACTTTGGCGCCGATGTGGCGCTGGAGTGGATCCCCAACCGGCAGTTCAGCCTCTTCGGCAATTTCTCGTACGTCAGCGATGACTTTTTCGACGATGAGGAACTCGGCGAGGACGGCACCGGGCGGTTCGTCTCGCTCAACGCGCCGACGAACAAGTTTCGGGCGGGCTTCGAGTATCGCGATCCGTCGGGATTCTATGTAAACGCTGCCGGGCGCTACACCAAGGCCTTCGAAGTGCGCTCCGGCGTCTATAACGGCGCTGTCGATGATTACTTCTTGCTCGACGTCGGCGCCGGCTATGACTTTGCGGCGGCGGCGCCGGGCCTGCGCATCGACGTGCTGGGGCAAAACATTCTGGGCAACGAACACCGCGAATACATCGGATCTCCTCAACTAGGTCGGCTCATTACCGCGCGGCTGACGTATACGATTCGGTAAGGACGCTTCGATCAATCCTTTCCTGAAACTGACCGATGACAGATCGTCGATGGTTGGTGTCGGATGCGGGATGCGGGATGCTGGATGATCGTTCCTTATCCCACATCCCGTATCTCGCATCCCGTATCTATAAAAAATGGCCGACTTTGAACAATCTATCGACTCGCCCACCCTGGCTGAAGGCGTCGTGCAGGTGGCCGAGGGCGTGTATCGGGTGACGACGCCGGTGCCGTTTCGGGCGTTGCGCACGGTCAACTGCTATCTGCTGCGCGGGCCGGATGGCTGGGACGTGGTCGATACCGGGCTGAAGACGCCGGAAGCGCTGGCTGTCTGGAACGCGGCTTTCGATCAACTCGGCATCGCGCCCGGTGACATCCACCAGATCATCCTTACCCACCATCACCCGGATCACCTGGGGCTGGCCGGGCATTTTCAGCAGCTTGCGCAGGAGGCCGGCAGAAGGGTGGTGCCGGTGCGGATTTCGCCCCGTGAATTCGAGATCATCGGCATCATCTGGGGATCGGATCGCAAGACGCGAAATCAACTGATGGAGGCCTTCTTTGCCCGGTGCGGATTGCCCGATCCTGCCGGGACCAACTTTTCGCCTCGCGAGATCGAGGGGATGCGGCGTATGATGCTGCCCACGCCTGCCATCACCGGCGACCTGAGGCCGGGCGAGACGGCGCAAATCGGAGCGCGATGGTTCGAGATGATCCACACGCCCGGCCACAGCGACGGGCACCTCATCTTCTATGATCCCACCGACGGCTTGCTGCTGGCGGGCGACCACGTGTTGCCGCACATCACCCCCAATATCTCGTTCTGGCCGGGGGTTGAGCCCGATCCCCTCGGGCGTTACTTGAACTCGCTCGGTGGGCTCAAGACGCTCGATGCGAACCAGGCCCTGCCGGGGCACGGCGGCGTCATCACCGAGTGGACGCCGCGGCTCGGCGTGCTGGAGACGCATCACGACGAACGCCTCGACGTCATGCAGCACGCCGTGGGGCGCGGCGCTACGGTCTTCGATGTTTCTCAGAACGTCTTCAGCCATCGAAGGCTGGATCGTCACCAGATCCGGATGGCTGTCACCGAGACGCTGGCGCATCTGGACCACCTGACAGGCCGAGGCCGCCTCCGCCGGCACGACGACGACGCGTGGTGGTACGAACAGGTGGGGTGATTTTGGATTTTAGATTTTAGATTTTGGATTTTGGATTTTGGATTTTGGATTGGTCTAAGACGGCACCGTCATCTCAAATGAAAAACGCGCTCATAGACGACTACGCGCCTGAATACGACGTTGCCAGCCGGCACCACGTCGATGTGCGCGCTACGCCGGAGGTTGTCTACGACGCGGCCCGAAGGCTGGATCTGAGCCGGTCGGGGCTCATCCGAACATTGTTCCGGCTTCGTGGATTACCTACGCGGCGGCTCAATCTGGAGGGCTTCCTGAAGATGGGTTTCGTCTTGCTCGACGAGAAGCCGCAGCAAGAGCTTCTGCTGGGGCTGATCGGGCGGTTCTGGACGCCGACGGGGCATCTGCAACGCTTTGAACCCGCCGCCTTTCGCCCCTTCGACCAGCCGGGGTTTGCCAAGGCGACGTGGACGTTCTACATCGATCCACAACCGGATGGGATTGTCCGGCTGAGCACCGAGACGCGGGTGCAATGCACCGATGCTGCCAGCCTGCGCCGGTTTCGTCGATACTGGCGGATTGTCGGCCCCTTCAGCGGGTTGATTCGCAAGGAGATGCTTCGCGTGATCAAACAGGAGGCAGAAGGGTGAGGGGTTGCGATTTTGGATTTGCGATTTTGGATTTTGGATTGGGAGATTTCTGGTCCCTTTTTAACAACAGAAAAAGTCGCGCTGGTCGGGACCGCTGCGGCTTTTTCAGTTGAGATGACGGTGTCAAATCAGATCAATCCAAAATCTAAAATCCAAAATCTAAAATTATCCATCTTTCTTGACGCGTTCGACGAAACGGGCGGTGTTGCGGGCCTGTTTGAGCATGGTGCGAAAGTAGTGGCCCGGCAGCAGGCGCTTCCAGTGCCAGATGCGTTTGGCGATGCGCGGATAAATGATGTGAAGGGTGCCTCTGGCTGCTTCCGCCAGCGTGTAGGCGGCCACTTCGTCGGCGGAATAGGTGGCGCGGCGGATGAGCACTTCGGTCATCAACCGGGCGGCTTCGTTGCCGCGTGAGGTCGTGGCGATGTTGGTTTTGAAGAACGAGGGCATCACCACCGAGACGCGGACGCCGGCGTCTTTGCACTCGCTGTAGAGCGTCTCGGACAGGCCCAGCACGCCCGCTTTGGCGGTGTTGTAGGCTGCCATATACGGCCCCGCCGCCACCGCCGCGATGCTGGCCACGTTGATCACATGGCCGGATCCGGCGCGTTTGAGGGGAGGCACAAAAGCCAGACACCCATGCACCACGCCCATCAGGTTGATCGAAATGGTCGCGTTCCAGTCGTCGAGCGACGTTTCTTCGAGCAGGCCGCCCACGCCGATGCCGGCATTGTTGATCACCACGTCGACGCCGCCGGCCTGTTCGATGAACGATGCCGCTGCGCGCTGAAAGGCTTCGGCGTCTGAGACGTCGAGGATGAACGACAGGGGCCGCCCGCCGAGGGCTTCGATCTGCGAGGCGGCGTCGGCAAGGCCCTGATCGTTGATGTCGGCCAGGCCGAGGGCCCAGCCGTCGCGGGCCAGTGCTTTGCAGAGCGCCAGGCCGAAGCCGGAGGCCGCGCCCGTCACAAATGCGCGTTTCTGGGGATAGTGGGTGGAGAGTTGCATGGGTTATTGGCTCACAGTGCGTAGTTTACCGGGCCCGTCTGAACTTTTGATTGGCCTGGATGGTTAGGACAAATTACCGCGCATTCATCGGAGGGCCAAACGTATGTCTTTTCTCCTTTACGGTGCCTACGGATACACAGGCCGGCTCGTGGCCCGGATGGCTGTCGAGCGCGGGAAGCGCCCCGTGCTGGCCGGGCGCAATGCCGAAAAACTCGCCGCGCTGGCTTCAGAACTCGGCCTGGATCACGTGCCGTGCGCCCTCGACGATGCCGCCGCCCTCGATGCGGCGCTGGCCGAGGTGCCCGTGGTGCTGCACTGCGCCGGGCCGTTCCACCGCACCGCCGGGCCGATGGCCGAGGCCTGCCTGCGCACCGGCACTCACTACCTCGACATCACCGGCGAGATTGCTGTCTACGAACAGCTCGCCGCCCTCGACGCGAAAGCCTCGGCAGCGGGTGTGATGCTGCTGCCCGGCGTCGGCTTCGACGTGGTGCCGACGGATTGCCTGGCCCTGCACCTCAAAAATCGCCTCCCCTCGGCCACACACCTCGACCTGGCGATAATGGGTCTCGGACGACTTTCGCGCGGGACGGCCATCACCACCATCGAAAACATCGGCGAGGGTGGCGCCGTCCGCCGTGATGGAAAAATCGAACGCGTGCCGGCGGCCTGGAAGACGCGCGCGGTGGATTTCGGGCTAGGCCCGACCCAGGCGGTGACGATCCCGTGGGGCGACGTCTTCACGGCGTATCACACCACAGGCATTCCCAACATCACGGTGTATGCATTCATGGGCAAGAGCCTGCCGCGCATGCTCCGGCTGGCGCGCTACTTCGGGTGGCTGCTGGCTACATCGCCCGCCCAGGCCTTGCTCAAGGGGATGATCAACCGGCAGCCCGCCGGCCCCAGCGACGAAGAGCGCGCCCAGAGCCGCAGCTTCGCCTGGGGCACCGTCTGGGACGACGAAGGCCGCCGCGCCACCGCGCGGGTGACGGTGCCGGAAGGCTATACTTTCACCGCCCTCGCCTCCCTGGCTATCGTCGATAAAGTCCTCGCCGGGCAGGCCCTCCCCGGCTTCCAGACACCCGCCAAAGCCTACAGCGCCGACTTCGTCCTCGAAATCAAAGGGGCCGAAAGGGAAGATTTGGATTGAGTGGATCGTCGCGGGTTTATTGACAATGCGAATTAAGGGTTGAAATCGAAAATCGTTGAAAACAAGCTGAAAGCGGCGAAAACATACCTGCCAGGTTTCCAAAACCTGGCAGGTATGCCCCAATTTCCCAACCCTTAATCCGCATTGTCAATAAACCCGCGACAATTACCTGCGGTCAGTCGCTTCGCTCGTGTCGCCGGAGCCGCGTCATCCACGTTTCATTCAAACATGCGCCGTCAAGATCCTTCGAGTCTTCGTGTCTTTGCGGCAGAGATCAAAGAGCCGGTGCTTTATATTCCTGCTCCACATCACCCATCCCGCGACATCCATGATCATCACCGACTATCTTCCGAAGGATCTCTTTCAAGACAAAGTCGTCTTCGTTACCGGCGGCGGCAGCGGCATCAACCTGGGGATTGCGCGTAATTTTGCCGCCCTCGGCGCCAACATCGGTATCTGCGGGCGCACCGCCGAAAAGCTCGAAGCGGCGCGGGCCGAACTCGAAGCCCTCGGCGCCCGCGTGACCACCGCCGTGGCCGACGTCCGCTACTACGAAGACCTCTCCAAGGCGTTCGACAAGACGAAAGAAGAACTCGGCCCGATCCACACGCTGGTCTGCGGCGCGGCGGGCAATTTCCTCGCGCCTGCTCATCAGCTCAGCGCGCACGGGTTCAAAGCCGTCGTAGACATCGACCTGCTCGGCTCGTTCAACGCCTGCCGGGCGGCGTTCGATCAACTCAAAGAGACGCGGGGCGTCATCCTGTTTATCTCGGCGGGCCAGGCGTTCACACCCTATTTTGCACAGGCCCACTGCGGCGCCGCCAAAGCCGGCGTCGACAACCTGATGCGCAACCTGGCGATGGAGTGGGGCCACTACGGCATCCGGTCTAACAGCATCGCACCCGGCCCTATCGAAGGCACCGAGGGCATGCGCCGCCTCGCTCCCGGCGACGACGCCTTCCACGCCCGGTTCCAGGAAGCCATCCCCCTGGGCCGCTACGGCACCGTCGATGACATCGGGCAGATGGCGGTCTTCCTCGCCTCGCCCCTGGCAACCTACGTCACCGGCACCTGCGTCGTCGTAGACGGCGGCCAGAACCTCCCCGGCTCTGGCATCTACGGGCACATGCTTATGGAAGCCATGAAGTAAAATTTAGATTTTGGATTCATCCAAAATCTAAAATCATAACACCGGTTGGTAGAGGGTTTCGACGTACTCTTTGGCCGAGGCGTCCCAGGTGAAGCGGGTGTTGAAGCCGTTTTGTTGAAGCGCTCGGAAGGCTTCTTTGTTGTGGGCGTAGAGGTCGCGGGCGGTTTTTACGATGCCCAGCAGGCTCCAGAGCACCTCCTCGCGCGAGGTGCCGTCGAAGCCGAAGCCGGTGCCGCCGTCTTCGTAGTGGGGGATGACGGTATCGACCAGGCCGCCGGTCCAGCGAACGAGCGGCGGGGTGGCGTTCGCCATCGACTCCATCTGCGTGATGCCACAGGGTTCGAAGAGGCTCGGCATCAGAAAAACGTCGCTGCCCAGGCTGATGAGCTTGGCCATCTCGCGGTCGAAGGCAATCGTGAACGAATAGTTTTTACGCCGGGGCATTTGCAAGAATTGCAGGTAGGTCAGCGGCCCGTCGAAGTGGCGCGTGGCGACGTTGCCGATGAACGACTCGTACTCCGGCACGCCCGTGCCGAGGATAGCCACATTGACGCCTTCGAGGTCGAGGATGTGGTCGAGGATGGGACGGCCTTCGAGCGGCTCGGTCAGCAGCTTGAACTTTTGCTCGACCGCGCGCCCGACGAAACCGAGCAGGAGGGCGTCGGGATCGGCGAAGGCTTGCGCGAGTTGTTTGCGCGCTTCCGCCTTTTTCACCAGGATCTCCTCGAAAGCTTCGCCGGTCGGTTCGTGCTTATAGACGAAGCCGTTGAGGATGCCCACGAGCCGGTCTTCGGAGGCTACGCGCCGGGTGATGGCGTCGAGGCCTTTGCCGCCTTCGAAGAACGCGCCGGCGTTTTCCGGCTGGATCATTTCCCTGGAATACGTCGGGCTGACGGCGTTGACGCGGTCGGCCAGTTCGAGGCCCAGGCGCATGGCGTTGACGTCGTTGCCGTTGGGATCGTTAAAGAGCGGCCCAACGCCCGGGTCGAACTGGAGCTTTTGGATGTGCCAGCCCTGGATCGACGCTTTCCAGATATTGGCCTGATAGCCGATGTTGTGGATGGTCAGAACGCGTTTGGGGGTGAGCCCTTCCATCTTCATCCGTCCAAACAGATAGCCCAGCACCCAGTCGTTGATGTGGACGATGTCCGGCTTGCGTTTGCGAATCAACTCCAGGCACGCTTCCGAAAAGAACGAAAACCGGATGATGTCGTCCTTAAACGGGACATCGTCGCTGGTGACGTACGGGCGGTCGTAACGGAGGTTGGGGTTGTCCGGGCTGGTGCCTTCGAAGTACGTCTCGTTCTCAATGAAAAAGACGGGCACGCCCTCCAGCCGGCCCCGGTGGACGGCCACCGCCTCGACGTTATCGGGCTTGCCCGGCACGGCGAAGGGCACGTCGTAGCGGTAGAGGTTCTTTTTCTTGACGTGCTTTTTGACGATTTCCGGCTTGATGGATCCGTAGGAGGGGATGACGACCTCGATGTCAACGCCTTGTTTTTTGAGCGCCGGGGGGAGTTCGCCGGCTACGTCGCCTACGCCGCCCATCTTGGCAAAAGGTTTGCACTCGGCAGCGATGTAGAGCACTTTCATGATGCGTCTCTCTTTTGGGAATACATGGAAGAAGGCTAAAACTACAAACCGCAGCGTGTCTCTGAGATGATCGCTTGGTTAAGATGATGCCAACTTCGTGTGAGCCTCACGCAAATTCGATCTTATATCCGCTCTTTGGTGATTATCCGGCGATGCTGATGTGCTTGAGCGGGGAGTCGGCCAACATCGCCTCGATTTTAGCGAGTTGCTTCTGCGTTGTCTGGAGCATCCAATCGGCGGTTGCTGCCTCTACGGCTTGCTGTTTCCACTGCTCGGCCTGGGCCGTATCGCCGATACCGACGGCGGCTTCCCAGAGTGTAGCCAGCAGCCAGTATTTTTCTTCGTTGAGTTGCGTTTCTTCGGTCGGTGTATCGGGCGGATCTTCCTGCATCGCCTCCAGCAAATTTTGCAAGACCACTTCCGCAACCCTGATGACCTCGCGGCGGGTTCGTTGGGCGAGCACGAAATCTGCGATGGTGTCGGCGGGCGCTCGGCCTGGAAGCGCGGCGCGTACGTTAAAGAGAAACGCCAGATTGATGCCGTTGTAGTAGTCGCGGCGCAGGTAAAAGCCTTTCTCGCGCGCCGCGATGGCGCCGTCGAGATCTGTTTGTTCCTCGTTGAGGTCCCAGAGGCGTCTGTGGATGGCGCCCCAGAGGCCGAGCGTCTCGGGGTCGTGCGAGGCCTCCGGGTCGAGCTTCTCCAGCAGCGTCTTGGCCTCGCGGAGGGCATCCTCCTGGGTGGGCTGTTTGCTCTTGTAGGTTGCCAGCGCCATCTGCTGGATGACGTACTCATCGTTGGGTTTCAGGGCGTGGACACCCTGGAGGATGCTCTTCGCCACGATAAAATTGCCGGCGGCTATGGCTTGTTTGGCCTGCTGCATCAGCACCCGCACGGATTGGTCGGGGATCGGGGGGGCGGCAGGGGCCTCCTCCTGCGGAGATCGCAGCACCGCCTTCCCCTCAACGGGTGGCTGAAGCCGGGGGATGAACGTATAGAGGGGACTATCGACGGCATCTTCATCGGCGATGAGCGTCTTGATAGCCTCGGTCAAATCATTCGAGAAACGTTTGGCCTCCTTCCGCCCGATGTCGGTGCCCAGGTGGGTGTAGGTGCGGATCAGGTTGCGGTTGATGTCGAAGGCAAAGTCGAACTGGCTCTCGGCGACGATGATGGTGGTCCGGGGCCGCACCGCGTGCCGGACGCCCAGTTCGTAGACAGCGTTGACGTTCGACGTAGAGAGGTCGGCGATGACGAGGTCGGCGTTGAGAATCTCCTCATACATCGGCTTGTCAATCAGGCCGGAATGGGCGATCTCGTCGGCCCGGATGCATTCGAGCCCCGCTGCCTCGACGGCTTCCCTGATCACCTCGTAGGAAGCATCGAGATCCAGCGCGCGGCCTGTTCTGTAGTCCGTTTTTTTTCCAAAACCCTGAACCACAAAACATTTCTTTTTATCTGTTTCCATGATGCGTCCTCCGGATTGATCAGGTATTTTCTGGGTGTAGCTCCCTGGAGATGAATGCGTATCAGAAATATAACCTCGTCGGCTCACAGGGTCCATACTGAGGTTAGGATCCAAGGTGCGTTTTTCTTAATGTTCGAGGACTTTCAGAACGTCCCAACGCTCTACATCGCATCGCAATGCCCGTCTATCGCACTCCCGACGACCGCTTCGCCGGCCTGCCTGGCTTTCCCTTCGACCCTCACTACGTCGAGATCAACGGCCTGCGCATCCATTACGTGGATGAAGGGGCGGGCGAGACGGTGCTGTGCCTTCACGGTGAGCCGACGTGGTCGTTTCTCTATCGCAAGATGATCCCGCCGCTGGCAGCCCGCCACCGTGTCCTGGCGCCGGATTTCGTCGGTTTCGGGCGGTCAGACAAGTTCACTGAGCGGGATGAATACTCGTTTGAGCTCCACACCGATACGCTGCGCGGCTTCGTCGAGGCGTTAGATCTGCGCGACGTGACGCTCGTCGTCCACGACTGGGGTGGGCTCGTGGGGTTGGCGGTGGCGGCGGCGCATCCGGAGCGGTTTGCGCGCCTGGTGATCATGAACACATTTCTGCCCACGGGCGAGGAGCAGAAGAGCGCCGCGTTCCTGCGCTGGCGTCAGTTCGTCGAGGCGCACCCGGATCTGGACGTAGGGCGGGTGGTGGCGATGGGCACGGCGCATCCCGAAGCGGTGCCGCGCCACGCCTACGACGCGCCGTTCCCGACGGCGGCTTCCAAAGCCGGCGCCGCAGCCTGGCCGCTGATGGTGCCCATGACGCCCGCCGACCCGGTGGCGCCCGCCATGCGCCGCGCCCGCGAGCAGTTGGCTGCCTGGAACAAGCCGGCCTTCGTCCTCTTTGCCGACGAAGATCCCGTGCTGGGGCGGGCGCATCCCTTCTTCCGCGATCTCATCCCCACCACCGCCGCCGAGCCCGAAGTGCTCATCAAAGACGCCTCTCATTTTTTGCAGGAAGACCAGGGCGAGCAGATCGCCACGCACATCCTGGCGTTTATCGAACGGAGTTCCTGATAGGGAATGCCAGTGGGATGTGGCCAGTGGGGATTTTTGGGGATGGGCCAGGGGGGAACGGCGAATTGTAGATGAAAGCCTCATTAACCATTCCCTATTCGCTATTCGCCATTGGCTCTGAGAAAACCTTTAGACACAGGCGTAGTACCTCGTACTTCGCCACCCTCTACGCATACGCTTTTGATTTATGGAAACGCCCACGATTGCTGATAAAACGTGGTTCATCGACGTCGAATACAAAGGCTACGACCGGCTGATTGCCTGCGGGGTGTTGGAGACCGACGCCGGCCTGCTGCTCGTCGATCCCGGCCCGACGGTCTCGTTGGCGACGCTCGAAGCCGGATTGGAGGCGCAGGGCGCCAGCTTCGCCGACGTCCACGGATTGTTCTTGACGCACATCCACCTCGACCACGCCGGGGCTACCGGCGTCATCGTGGATACATATCCCCACGTTCAGGTTTACGTCCACCGGCGCGGCGCCCGGCACATGATCAACCCGGAACGGCTGCTGGCAAGCGCCCAGCGGATTTACGGTGATCTGATGGATGTGCTCTGGGGCGCGTTTCTGCCTACGCCCGAAGCCAACGTCCACATGCTCGACGGCGGCGAGACGCTGGAGATCGGCGGGCGCGTCTTCGAGGTGGCGTATACGCCGGGCCATGCCATCCATCACGTCAGCTACCTGGACCGGGCCACCGGCACGGCTTTTATCGGCGATACGGCGGGCATGCGCGTGATGGGCGTGCCCTACGTCGTCCCGGTAACACCGCCGCCGGACATCCACGTCGAAACCTGGCACGAGAGCATCGATCTGCTGCGTGCCTGGCAACCGGACCGGCTCTTCGTGACGCACTTCGGCCCGTCGGACGACGTAGCGTGGCACCTCGACGAGATAGCGCGCCGCCTCGACGAATGGGCTGAGCAAGTCCGCCAATCGCTGCTCGACGGACGCGAAGACGACGCGCGGGCCCGCGCTTTTCACAACGTCGAGATGGCGGTGATGAAAGCGGTGCTCGATCCCTCCGTGCGGACGCCCTACGAACAGATGGGCCAGCCGGAGGCAAGCTGGTATGGCCTCGCTCGCTACTGGCGTAAGTTTGCAACCGCTGATGAACGCGGATAAACGCTGATGAATCCGAAGACCTACAAAAAACTCGTCGCTACCGAATTGACGACCGACTTTCGCGCAGCGGCAACGATCGTCGAGGCGCCGTTTCCGGAGCCGGGGCCGGGCGACGTGGTGGTTAAAAACGAGTTTGCGGGCGTCAATGCCACAGACGTCAACATCACCGCCGGGCGGTACGACCCCGGCGCGTCGCTGCCGTTCGACCTCGGGGCGGAGGCTTCCGGGGTGATCGTCGCTACCGGCAGTGCGGTGAAGCACGTCAAAGAGGGCGATGCCGTGGTGACGTTCAACCTCGGCGGCGGCTACCGGGCGTACAATGTGCTGCCGGCGCGGCACGTCATTCCCGTCCCCGCGCCCTCGCCCGAAGCGCTCACGGTGGCGGTGAGCGGGCTGACGGCCTCCATCGCGCTCGCCGTGACGGGCCGGATGGGCAAGGGCGAGACGGTGCTCGTGACGGCGGCTGCCGGCGGCACCGGGCAATATGCCGTGCAACTGGCGAAGCTGGCGGGCAACCACGTCGTCGGCACCTGCGGCACGTCCGAAAAAGCTGAATTCCTCCAGAGCCTCGGCTGCGATCTCGTCATCAACTACCGCGAGGAAAACGTCAAAAAGGTCCTGCGCGCTGAATATCCCAGGGGCATCGATCTGGTGTATGAAAGCGTGGGCGGGGCGCTCTTCGACACGTGTGTGCGGGCGCTGGCCCTGCACGGGCGGCTGATCATTATCGGTTTTATCAGCGAATATCTGGAGGGGCCGCAGCCGGTGCGGCAGCCGCGCATCTACGCGCATTTGCTGCAAAA
Source organism: Rhodothermales bacterium (assembly GCA_028278205.1). Lineage (GTDB taxonomy): Bacteria > Bacteroidota > Rhodothermia > Rhodothermales > Bin80 > JANQES01. The sequence goes on along the minus strand of JANQES010000025.1, from coordinate 4,505 downwards.
ATCGGCCTCGGTCCACGCGTTCTTCCTGCCGCACTTCAGCAAATACTATCGCGAGCACACCGCCCGCCTTTTCCAGTTGATCACCGACGGCTCGCTACGCGTTGCCATCGATCCAACCGAATTCGACGGTCTCGAGGCCGTCGCCGACGCCGTCGACTACCTGCACAGCGGCAAGAGTATGGGCAAGGTTGTGGTGCGGCTTTGAGAGATGCTAATTACGTCGAAAAAAGTCTTGCTCGCTATGCTCTGATCAACCCGTCATGGGTCATGAATCATGGGTCACGGGTTTTTCACTCATGACCCATGACTCATGACTCATGACCATCCCGAAAATACGTTGTAAGGAGGTCTCAGCGAAGCACCCTCACGTTTCACGTTTCACGAACTACATGCCACCGCCAAGTTATACCACCCGCGAGGATCTGCTGGCCTACGCAGCGCAGTTTCCGTTTTTCAACCTGATCGGCCTGGAAGTGATCGACGCCGCGCCGGGCCGCTCGACGACCCGCATTGCCTTCCGGCCCGACCTGACACAGCCTTTCGGCATCATTCACGGCGGCGTCATCGCCACGCTCATCGACACCGGCATCGCCCACGCGTTGCTGTTGACCGAGCGGTTCCAGCAACTGCGGCAGGAGGGCGGCGCGCTCGTCTCGGTCGATCTGCGGGTGAAGTATTTTCGGCCCGTCTCCGAAGGCATCATCACGTGTGAATCGACCATCACACGGATGGGGCGGCAGGTCATCCACGCCGAGAGCGTCGTCACCAATGAAGCCGGCAAAGAGGTCGCGCGCGGCGATTCGATCTACATGACCGTGCCGGGGAAACAGTTGCAGAAAAGCGAATAGCGAATGGGGATTGGGAAGAGAGAGCTTTCATTCCCCCTTGGCCACTCGCCGTTCCCTATTCCCCACAATCATGAGCATCACGCCTAAATATTGCCTCCAATGCGCTACGCCGTTGGGCGAGCGCGAAGACGGCGGCCTGCCGCGCCCGGCCTGCCCGAACTGCGACTTCGTCTTCTACGACAACCCGGCGCCAGTGGTGGCCGCGCTCGTCGAGCACGAGGGCGACGTGGTTCTGGCGCGCAACAAAGGCTGGCCCGAAACGTGGTACGGTCTCGTCACCGGCTTCCTCGAACGCGGCGAGACCGCCGAAGACGGCGTGCTCCGCGAGTTGAAAGAAGAACTCAGCCTCGACGGCGAGATCGTCTCGCTGATCGGCGTGTACAGCTTTTTTCGGATGAACCAGCTCATCGTGGCCTACCACGTCCGCGCCAGCGGCACCATCACGCTGGGCGATGAACTGGCCGGCTACAAACGCGTGCCCCCGGATAAACTCAAACCCTGGCCGATGGGCACCGGGCAAGCCGTCAGCGATTGGCTCGCCGCCCGCTCGGTGTCTCAGAAGTAGAGCGTTAAGATCCACTGCCGGACCCGTTGGACGTCAGCGCGTTGTAGGCCCCGATGAGCAGAAGCACGCCCCCGATGAGCGCCGTGATGGTGGCGATGGTGCTGAATAGCATTATGATCACCGTGGCTGCCTGGGGGTCACTCAATGAGTACGTCTCGTCCGTGACCAGGGCTTCGAGCGTGGTGCTGACCGAGAAGCAGTAGAAGGAAATGATGAAGGACCAGGACAGGATCTTGTACTGCTTCTCGCTAAGCAGGAGCTTTGTCAGCATCACACCGAGGATAAACAGCACGATGGCACCGACGGTCGTTGCATCGTGGGCTACCGACCAGTCGCGAATAGCGTCATCACTCGCGTCTCTGGCGACGACCAGCGCGTAGGGAAAGCCGACCAACATACTGTAGAAAAAGATGATCGCTCCGTTGAAGATCAGGGTCTTTTTTAAGGCTTCTGTCATGAGTGTACCTCCTCTGGTTTAGATTCTTGTGGCGGTGGGCAATCACAGCCTGAAGCCCATCGACGAAGGTCCCTAACCCTATACAGATATAAACAACCATGAGCGCAAGCACAACAAAAGCGGCCATCTGGCAACGCCCCGTGACGGTGGACGGCATCAACAACTGGGGCCGCGTCAACATGATGGAGCATCTCGACATCACCTTCACCGAGGTCGGCGACGACTATCTCAAGGCGACGATGCCGGTCGATCACCGGACGATGCAGCCGCTGGGTATGCTTCACGGCGGCGCCTCGGTGGTGCTGGCCGAAACCCTCGGCAGCACAGCCGCGTCGATGTGCATCGATATCGAGAAACAGTATTGCGTCGGCATTGAGATCAACGCCAATCATCTGCGCGGCGTGCGGCAGGGCCGGGTCACCGGCACGGCGCGGCCCGTGCACGTCGGGCGCAAGACGCAGGTCTGGCAGGTCGACATCCACGACGACCAGGGCCGCCTCGCCGCCGTCAGCCGCCTGACCCTGGCGATTTTGGACAGATAGGTCGATTTTGGATTTTAGATTTTGGATTTTGGATTGTTGAACCGAGACGAATGAAGCCATCGAAAAAGTCGCGACAGTTGGAATCGACGTGATTTCTTCAATTGAGCAAGCCGGCTCGGATCAAGCCAATTACTTCGTCAGTCGCCCCGCTCGTGTCAAAATCCAAAATCCAAAATCTAAAATCTAAAATCTAAAATCTAAAATGCGAACCGTTTTTATCACCGGCGCATCGACCGGCATCGGGCGGGCGACGGCCTTGTACCTCGACCGGCACGGCTTCGACGTTTTCGCCACGGTGCGGCGCGAAGAGGACGGCGCGGCGCTGGCCGCCGAAGCCTCGCCGAAGTTGCGTGTGCTCTACCTCGACGTGACGGATCTGGAATCGATCCGGAAGGCCGTGGCCGAGGTGGAAGCGATGGTGGGCGAGGCAGGGTTGGACGGGCTCGTCAACAACGCCGGTATCGTCGAGCCGGGGCCGCTGGAGTTTATTCCGCTCGATTCGTTGCGGCGGCAGTTAGACGTCAACGTCACCGGGCTGCTGGCTGTCACGCAGGCGTTTTTGCCGTTGCTGCGGCGTGCGACGGGGCGCATCGTCAACATCGGGTCGGTGGGCGGGTTGAACGTCTTGCCGTTTGCCGGGGCCTATTCGGCGTCGAAGTTTGCCATGGAGGCGCTCACCGATGCGTTGCGCATGGAGTTGAAGGCGTCGGGTCTTGAGGTATCGCTCATCGAACCGGCCAGCGTCGCCACACCCATCTGGACGAAGGGGACCTCGCGAGAACTTCCGGCAGAAGCCGAGGCGTTGTACGGCGAGGGCGTCCGGGCCATGAAGGCCAAGGTCGAAAATGTGGCGTCTCAAGGCATCTCGTCGGACGTTGTGGCGAAGGTTATCCATCACGCCCTGACGGCCCGGCGCCCCAGGACGCGTTACCTCGTCGGGCGGATGGCCTACGTCCGTGCCCTCATCCAAAAACTCCCCGATCGCCTCCGCGACCGGCTGCTGCTACGGCGACTGACGAAAGGGTAATGGCGAATGGCCAGTGGGATGTGGCCAGTGGGGATTTGGGGAAAGGGAGAGGGGGAGAAAGGGGGAGAGGGCGAAGGGAGAGGGGCGAAGAGAGAAGGGCGAAGAGAGAAGGGCGAAGAGAGAAGGGCGAAGGGAGAAAAGAAAAAGCCGACGTTAGCCGGTGGGCCGTCTCGGAACGGAGCGCAGGCACGCGAACAAGGAAAATTTGCTGTCTGAGCGTAGCGCAGCGAAGCGAGTTTCAAATTTTCCCGCGTGCCGAAGCGCAGCAGAGGCCCAGCGGGTAAAGTCTTGATCTTTTGGTCCTTTTGGATCAAGCCAAAAGGACGACAACACAGAAGCAAACCAACAACCCTCGGATCAAAACAAAGCCCCCCAAAACCACGCTGGAATCAAAAAAACACCCTGGCGCTATCTGCCAACACATTGGCACACTTCGCTAGTGAAAAAGGAAAAACCATCCTGTAGGTTCGTTCACCCCCAGCCGGTGAAGCCAGGCTCAAAAGCAGACAACCATGATCAAAACGACCATCAACGGCAACGCGGTGGAGGTCGAAGCCCGTCCGGAAGACGCGACGGTAGACGTGCTGCGCGAAAAACTGCACCTGACCGGCACCAAGCTCGTCTGCGGCGCCGGCGTCTGCGGCGCCTGCACCATCCTCGTCGGCGGCCGGCCCATGACATCCTGCCTGATGCCGGCCTCCGCGCTCGAAGGCAAGTCGGTGCAAACCATCGAAGCACACGCCGCCGACACCCTGCACCCGGTGCAGAAAGCGTTCATGGCGCACGACGGGTTGCAGTGCGGATACTGCACACCCGGCTTTATCAACGAAGCCATTGCCTTCTACGAAGCGTGGCGGGCCGAGCACGGCACGAGCCAGCCGTCCCGCGCGCAGGTCGCCCTGGCGATGTCCGGCCACCTCTGCCGCTGCGGCGCTTACGTCGGGATCTACCAGGCCGTGCAACGAGCCTGCGCGGGCGACTTCGACGACGCGCCGGTACCCGAAGCGCCGCGTGTAGAGGCCCTGGAAAAGGTCACCGGCCAGGCCCAATACACCGCCGACATCCA
>JANQES010000119.1 GCA_028278205.1 Rhodothermales bacterium | reverse complement strand
GCTACTTTTCGAAGCAGTCTTTGACTCCTCCCTTGAGGGAGGTGGGCCGCCGAAGGCGGGTCGGAGGGTGTAAAACAGCTTGGTGAACACCCCCAGTCGCTGCGCGACAGCCCCCTCAAGGGGGCGGTTTGCTTCCCAATCCGCTAACAAATTTAGCGTGCGCTCGCCCTATTGCGTACTGCGTATGGACACGACCAACTACGCAGTACGAAGGACGCAATACGCGCAACCATTCACCCCGGCATCAAAACAATTCACCATGAAGATTCGACTATCTGACGACAGTCTATAACCAAAACGTAACACTCCGGAAGGGCTTTCGTAGGGTGGGGCAGACCAACATCACCTGCTCAATAGCAACTCTTGGGAGGGAGGATCTGCTATGAAAAGAATCGCGACGTTTCTCGCGTTATTGGCCTTTTTAGGCACTTTCGCCACCGCCACCTACGCCGGCCCGGACGAGGTCAAAAAAGCAAAAACCGCGTCCGAAGCCATCTCGGCGCTGGCCGCTTCTGAAGCCTCTGCCGTCAGTGTCGATACCTGGAAGACCTTTAGCACGAACCTGATTCACGCGCTCCGGATGGACAACGACGGCGTGCGTATGGCCGCCATGCAGTACATCATCCGCTACAACGACAAGCTCGACGTCAGCGTAGCCGCCGTTGATGTGGCGCGCATCTATCGTAATCATGACGACGACAACGTCCGCCGCATGGCGGTTGTGGCCTTGAGCCAGATGAATAGCTCCTGGGCCCTCGGCTACCTGCGGCTGTCGGCGCATTACGAGAAGTCAGAGACCGTGCGTCATACCATTCAAGCCGTCGTTGCGCAACATGAGGCCGCCACCGGCCCGACGGCTAAAATTGGGGTGTAACGAGCCCCTCTGCTGCGTTCGAAAAAAGCCCGTGCTTCGCAAAGAGGCACGGGCTTTTTTGTCGGCGCTATGGAATAAGTTCAACGATGTCTACGTACGCGTCTGTAGGCTTTTCTGCTTCAATAGGCATGATCTTATCCTCCATTGTTATGAAGTCGTGTGTTCGGTAATGAGAGACTGTTTGCGAAGTCAGTCTGTCGACGAATACCTCCTTCCGTTCGATGAGGAGACATCCCGTCATGCTTATCATGACGTTTTCTTTTCGATTATATCATCAACACTATAAAAAATTTACACCTACGTCTATGAAAATTGCTCTTCATCAGGCATTTTGGGAGGAGGTGAGCACGCCGAAACAGGGGCCTACGCCGTATTATTTTGATCGCTTCAGCCCCGGCTTGCCTCGTCTTTGGGCCGAACACACGAGTGCTGCAACACGAACATTTGAAGGGTAAACGCGTTAAGGGGAGGCTGTATTTTTTCGGTTTGACGCCGTGAGGTCGTATGCTAGAGGACGTTCTCCCACTTTTGCTCGAAAAAACGCGCTTCTTGATCACTACGCACGTCCGTCCTGACGGCGATGCGGTTGGATCGCAGTTGGCGCTGGGGTTGTTTTTGCAGAAGCTGGGCAAGCAGGTGGCGATGATCAACACCGATCCCCTCCCCGGTAATCTGGACTGGATGCCGGGCGTCGAGGCTATCGAAGTCTTCAACGGGGCGCTGGCGCAGCACGAGTACATCGGCGGCGCCGACGTGATCGTCGTCGTCGATGCCAACGCGCTCGACCGGCTGGGCCGCAAGATGGCCAAGCCCGTCAAGAACAGCGGTGCGCTCAAGATTCTCATCGACCATCACACCGAACCCGAAACGTGGTTCGACCGGACGTTCGCCCGCGACACGGCCTCCTCGACGGGGGAACTGATCCACGAACTCATCACCGCGCACGACCCCGATCTGATCGACGAGGCGATTGCCACGGCGCTCTACGCCGCGATCTTGACCGACACCGGCTCGTTTCGCTACAGCAGCGTCACGCCGGCGGTTCATCGGATCGTGGCCGATTTGTTGGAGCGCGGTAGTATGGCGCCTCCTGCCGTCCACGCGGCGCTTTACGAGACGCGCAACCCGGAATGGGTGCGGCTCCTGGCCCTGGTGCTCGACACGCTCACGCTGCGTTACGACGGGCGGCTGAGCTACCTCGTCGTGACGCGGCGGGTGCTCGAAGAGACGGGCGCCACCACCGAAGACACCGAGGGCTTTGTCGGGTACGGCCTGGCCATCGAGGGCGTCGAGGTGGCGTTGATCTTTACCGAGACGCTGCGCGGCACCAAGGTCAGCTTCCGGTCGAAGGGGGAGACCTACGTCCACGACTGGGCGCGGGCCTTCGGCGGCGGTGGGCATCGTAACGCCTCCGGCGCCTATTTCACCCGCCCGCTCAACGAAGTCATCGACGACGTGCTGGCTTCGGCACCGCGCTATCTCGGCCTCTCTGACAGCGATCCGGACAACGACGGCACGCTCTCGCCGGAAGATGCAGCGTATCTCTCGACCTTGCTAGACATGAAGTCGCAACGATAGACATGAAAGTTTCGGTAACTACGCTGCCGCTGGCAGACCTTGATGTAGACCTCTTGTTGATGCCGATAGCTGAGGATGCTGCTGCGACGGTGCTGCCGCCGCTGGCCGGGGCTATCGGCGAGGCGCTCAGCCGCGCCGCCGACGATTTTACGGGCGCTCCCGGCGAAGCCATCTTGTTCTATCCCGACGCCGCGCGCGCGCGCCGGGCAGCCTTGCTCGGCATGGGGCCTTCTGCCGCTGTCGAGGCCGAACGCCTGCGCACCGTCAGCGCCCGGGGCGCCGAGCTGGCCGCCGAACGCAAAGCCGCCACCGTCGCGCTTCGCGTGCCGGCCACCACGCTCGACGCCGAGACCGCCGGGCAGGCGCTCGTCGAAGGGTTCGTGCTGGCCTCCTATCGCTTCCTGCGTTATAAGACCGACGAAGAAGGCGCCTATCGCGGCCCGGAGCGCCTCGTGCTTCACGCCGCCGACGACGAGAAAGCCGCCCGGCGCGGCGCCGACCGCGGGCGCATCGTCGCGGAGGCTACCGGCACGGCGCGCGATCTGGTCAACACCTCGCCCCACGAAAAGACGCCCACGTTGCTGGCGAAGGCCGTCGAAAAAATCGGCAAAAAACACGGCTTCGAGGTGTCGGTGTGGGATAAGAGCGTCATCGAAGAGGAGAAGATGGGCGGGCTGCTGGCCGTCAACCGGGGCAGCCCGGAGCCGCCGGTCTTTATGGAGTTGACGTGGCTGCCGGAGAACGCCGTCAACGCCAAACCGGTGGTGCTCGTGGGCAAGGGCGTCGTCTTTGATACCGGCGGCCTGTCGCTCAAAGAGACCAAGGATTCGATGGATTTCATGAAGGCCGACATGTCGGGCGCGGCGGCGGTCGTCGGGGCGATGGAGGCGCTGGCCCGGCTCGCTGTGCCGCTCTACGTCGTCGGTCTTATCCCGGCTACCGACAACCGGCCCGGCGAAAACGCCTACGTGCCGGGCGACGTGCTGGTGATGCATTCGGGCAAGACGGTCGAGGTGCTCAACACCGACGCCGAAGGCCGCCTGATCCTGGCCGATGCGCTCTCGTACGCCAAAATCTACCGGCCCGAACTGGTCATCGACCTGGCGACGCTCACCGGCGCGCAGGTGGTGGCCCTGGGCACGGAGGTGGCCGCTGTGATGACCAACGACCAGAACGGCGCCGCCGACCGTCTCCAGGCCATCGAAGCCGCCGGGCAGCGCAGCGGCGACCTCGTCCATCCCATGCCGATGCACGATCACTACGGCAAGCTTTTAGAGAGCACCGTGGCCGACATCAAAAACATCGGCGGCAAAGAAGCCGGCTCGATCACCGCTGCCAAGTTTCTGGAGCACTTCGTCGATTATCCGTGGCTCCACCTCGACATCGCCGGGCCGGCCTTCGTCCACAAAGAAAAACCCTACCGGCCTGCCGGCGGCACCGGCTTCGGCGTTCGCCTCCTGGTCAAGTTCCTGCGCGACTACGCCCATCCCAAGAAGCGATAAGGGAGGCGTCAGGGTGTTAAAATGTCTGGGTATTTGAGTGTCATAGTTGATTGTATTTGAAGTGCTTAAACACGGAAAAACTATAACGCTATAACACGAAAACACATAAAAACTGGGAGCCTGCGCAGGCCAGGGGCGTAGAGACGATAAATGCGCACCTTCGAAGACGACACGCTCTTTTCCATATGCCTGATCAAGATCCCTTTTTTCCGATAGAAGCTGAGGCGCTGCCTAAGCAGCCAAAAAAACGCCCGCGCATCGCCGTGACGCTCGGCGATCCCAACGGCGTCGGCCCGGAGGTCGTGCTTAAATGCCTGGCCGACTCGCGATTGATGAAGTTCATCGAGCCGCTGGTGGTGGGGTCGGCCCACGTGCTCAAGGTCCACGCCAACAAGCTCGGCTACCGCGACTTGCGCGTCCACGTCGTGCAGCAGGTCCCGGATCGCCTCCAGGAAGGCGGCCTGACCGTGCTCGACATCGCCAAAGGCGACAAGCCCGACGTGGCCTTCGGCAAGGTGACCAAAGAGGCCGGACGCCTGGCGATGAAAGCCGTCGAAGCGGCCATCGACCTCTGCCTGCACGGCCACGCCGAAGCGATGGTCACGGCGCCCATCTCCAAAGAAGCCATCGCGCAGGCTGGCTACGAATTCCCCGGACACACCGAGTTCATCGCCCGGCGCACCGGCAGCGATACCTACACCATGATGTTCGTGGCCGACGAGTTGCGCATCGGCCTCGTTACCGGGCACATTCCCATCTGGGACGTGCCCAAACGCGTTACTCGCGAGGCGATCCTCGAAAAAATCCAGGTCATCACGTCCAGCCTGATCCATGATTTCGGCATCGAGCGTCCGAAGGTGGCTGTGCTGGGGCTCAACCCGCATGCCGGCGACGGCGGTGTGCTGGGCCGCGAAGAGGCTGAGACCATCCTGCCGGCCATCGAGCAGGCGTGCGAAGACGGCCACCTGATTTTCGGCCCGTTCCCCGCCGATAGTTTCTTCGGCATCGGCGCCTATCGCCTCTACGACGCCGTCCTGGCGATGTATCACGATCAGGGGCTGATCCCGTTCAAAACGCTGGCCTTCGAAAGCGGTGTCAACTACACCGCCGGGCTTTCGGTGGTGCGTACCTCGCCCGACCACGGCACAGCGTTCAACATCGCCGGTGAGGGCAAAGCGTCGCCCGGCAGCATCCGCAGCGCGGTCTACCTGGCCCTCGACATCGTCCGCCGCCGCCCCCCCCGCCTGAGCCAGCGTAAAGCAGGCTGAAGCGATTTTGGATTTTAGATTTTGGATTTCGGATTGTTTTATTTCACCCAATCCAATAACCGGAAAAGCCGTGACGGTTGGAACTGTTGAGACGTTTTCGATTGAGAAAACGGTTCGGCAATCGACCAATCCAAAATCGAGACATGCGAGTACGCCGCCGAGGCAAAACCACGCTGCCCTACACCGCGCTGGCCGCCGGCTACGATGCGGTGATGGCGCACGTCGATTATGACGCGTGGGCGCTCTACGCGCACATCTTGATCCAGGAGCATCACACCGATCCGCAGTCGGTGCTGGAGTTGGGATGCGGCACGGGGTCGTTGGCGCTGGCGTTGCAGCCCCGTGGCCCCTATCGCTACAGAGCCACCGACGGCTCGGCGGAGATGATCGAGATAGCTCGCCGCAAAGCCGAACTGGAGGGCTTTCCCCTTACGTTCGACGTGGCTGATTTTACCGATTTTCAGGTGGACGACCCCGTCGATGCCATCGTGTTGCTCTACGACGGGTTGAATTATCTGCTGGAGGAGGAGCAGGTGAGCCGCCTGCTGCGATGCGCCTACGAAGCGTTGCGGCCCGACGGGGTGTTTCTCTTCGATCAGACCACGCCCATCAACTCTCTCAACAATGCCGATTTTTTCGAGGATGAAGGGCGCGCGCGTAACTTTACCTATGTGCGCCACAGCCACTACGACGAAGCCACGCGCCGGCACACCACGATGTTCAACCTCACCGTCGGCAGTGAGAAGTTTTACGAGCAGCACGTGCAGCGGGCCTACACCCTCGGCGAGGTCCGCGCGCTCATCCAGGCCACCCCTTTCGTCGAGGCCGCTGCCTACAGCGACTTTACGCGCAACCCCGCCACCGACGCCTCCGAACGGATTCACTGGATCGTACGCCGGCCTGCGGGGTGATTGATTTTTTGGTTTTCGGTTTCTGGTTTTTAGTTAATAGTTTGTAGGGTGGCGTCGATCTTTTAGGGGATGTGTGCAAACTGGAATGTAGAAAGAGCCCCGGAGGGGCGGCCTGTTTGTAGCAGGCTCCGTTTCCTAAGAAATAGCTCCGTAGGAGCGGCCTGTTAAATAAGAAAAAAGAACAGGTCGCCTCTACGGGGCTTATCTTGAGGAAAAATCGGTGTATTCTACAAACAGGTCGTCCCTACGGGACTTTGCGGACACGTCCTGGCAACCCGCAACGCTAACCCCCCCGAAGCCTTGATAGAATTCGACAACGTCAGCGCGTCGTATCCTTTGCCGGATGGATCCCAGCGTATGGTGCTGGAGAACCTCTCGCTCAAACTCGACCAGGGCGAGATGGCCTATCTGATCGGGCCGACCGGCAGCGGCAAGAGCACGCTCATGCGCCTGATCTATATGGACATGCTGCCCGACAAGGGCATCGTCCGGGTGGGCGAATACCGCAGCGATCTCATCCAGCCCCGCGACATTCCCTACCTCCGCCGTTCTATCGGCGTGGTCTTTCAAGACTTCCAGTTGCTCTCGGATCGCAGCGTCTTTGAGAATGTGGCGTTTGCGCTGTATGCCACGGGCAAGAGCGGCGCCGGGGTCAAGAGCCGGGTGTTGCAATTGCTCTCGCGGGTGGGCCTGAGCCACAAGCAAAAGCGCTATCCGCACGAACTCTCCGGCGGCGAGCAACAACGTGTGGCCATCGCCCGCGCCATGGCCAACGACCCGTGGATCCTGCTGGCCGACGAACCCACCGGCAACCTCGATCCGCACGTCGCCGACGAGATCCAACGACTCCTCTTGAGCCTGCATCATCAGGGCATGACGCTGCTCTCGGCCACGCACGATTATCGCCTCGTCAAAAAATTCCCGACCCGCACGCTCGCGCTGATGAACGGCCAGGTCGTAGACGTCGATCCGGAAACGTTGTAGGGTGAAACGTGAGGGCGTCATTGCTAAGAGCACGTCTAGAAAAAACCTCCTTTCCTTGCTCGCTCCCACGGTCCTCCGTGGGAGTGTAGATCGCGACGCTCCTGCGTCGCCTCTCGGACGCGGGAGCGTCCGGTTCTGCATTCCCACGGAGACCGTGGGAACGAGAAAACGAGAAGTAATTGTGAGATGCGCCCTAAGGCACCCTCACGTTTCACGTTTCACGAGTGCATCTCCTTTCGGTTTGCTAGGCCGAAGCCGGGGCGTTATATTTTGCCGTTCTGCCTTGACGGCGCCAATCCAGCCATTCAGCCCCTCGCCAGTCCATGGAGTTTATCGAATCATTTATCAGCATTGCCGGCACCATTTTGACACCGATTCTGGTGATCATGTTGTTGGGAACGGGCCTTTTTCTGACGATCCGCCTCGGGTTTATTCAGTTTCGCCGCCTCGGCCACGGCTTTGCCGTCACCAGCGGTAAGTACGACGACCCCGACGAACCCGGCGACGTCTCGCACTTCCAGGCTTTGACCACGGCGCTCTCGGCCACCGTCGGCATCGGTAACATCGCCGGGGTGGCTATTGCCATCCACATCGGCGGGCCGGGCGCGCTCTTTTGGATGTGGGTCACGGCGCTCCTCGGCATGGCCACGAAATATAGCGAGGTGACGCTGGCCCAGCACTTCCGCGTCAAAATCGATCAGGATGGGGACGGCAAGGCGTGGGCCGGGTCGGTGGCCGGCGGCCCGATGTATTACATCGAACGCGGCCTGGGCAAAAACTGGAAGCCCGTCGCGGCCTTCTTTGCCTTCATGTTGATGATCACCTCGTTCATGACGGGCAACGCCATCCAGGCCAACACGATTGCCACGCAGGTGGCCGACAACTTCGGCGTGGCCACGTGGATCACGGGGCTGGTGACGGCCAGCATCGTCGGGCTGGTCATCATCGGCGGCATCCGGCGTATCGGCGCCGTGACGAGTATCCTGGCGCCGCTGATGGCGACGCTCTACGTCCTCGGCGCGCTCGTCATCCTCTTTATCAACTACGGCGATGTTTTCCCGGCTTTTGGGACGATCATCACCGAGGCGTTTAACCCGACCGCCGGGGTGGCCGGCACCGGCATCGGCCTTTTCCTGACGACGATGTCGTACGGGGTGCAACGCGGGCTGTTTTCGAACGAAGCCGGGCAGGGCTCGGCGCCTATTGCTCACTCGGCGGCTAAGACCGACGAGCCGGTCTCGGAGGGCGTCGTGGCGCTGCTCGAACCCTTCATCGACACCATCGTCATTTGCACGATGACCGGGCTGGTGATCGTCCTGACGGGCTCGTTCAGCGCGCGTGTCGATACCGCCATCACGCTCGATAACGTCAACGTCTCGTACGTCACCGGCAGCAACGAAACCGGCTATGCCGACGCCGAGACGCCGCAAACCCTCGCCGTCCAAAACGGCGCCATCGTCGGCGACACCTACCTGGCGTTCTACGACGTGCCGGTCGGGCAAATCTTTACGGACGAAGCGCAGACGCAGCCGTTCACGGGCACCCTCAACATCGCCGACGGCAGCATCCAAGGCGCAAGCGGCGCGACGCTGACGACGATCTACGCCGACGCCGCGCGCAACAGCGCGCCGCTGACGACACTCGGCTTCGAACGCGGCCTCGAACCCATCGGCCTCAGCGCGGTGGGCCGGTGGATCGTGTTGCTCTGCGTCTTCATGTTCGCCATCTCGACGGCCATCTCCTGGAGCTACTACGGCGACCGGTGCGCCAACTATCTCTGGGGCACAAAGGCCATCCTGCCCTACAAGATGGTCTTCCTGCTGATGCACTTCATCGGCGCGATCCTGGCCGTGACGACCATCTGGGACCTCGGCGACGTGGCGCTCTCGCTGGTGACGATCCCGAACGTGCTGTCGTTGGTGTTGCTCTCCGGCCTGCTCAAAAAGATCTCGGACAGCTACTTCGACCGCCAACCCTGGCTCGAAAACTACGAGAAGCACCAACGCCTGAAGGAGCAGAAACGGCGGGATCGGATTTAGCTCGCTTTGCTCGCTGTCATTTGCTTCGCGTCATTCATGGTCATTTGCACCCTTCGGGTGCGTCAAGTGCGCCTTCGGCGCGTCATTGGTTGTCATGGATTGAACACGACAATGAATGACAACGAATGACGGCGAGCGAAGCGAGCCAAAGGACGCGAACACAGTGAGCATAATGACGTGAGCGAAGCGAACCCATGACAGGGAGCGAAGCGACCTTATGAAAAACCTTACCGTCGTCGATCATCCGTTGCTCAAGCGCGACCTGACGATCCTGCGGCGCCGCGAGACGCCCTACGGGGTTTTCCGCAAGACGCTCTCCGACGCGGCGGCCATCCTCGCCTACGAGGCCATGCGCACGCTGGACCTGCACCTGCTGGAGATCGAGACGCCGCTGGAGACGACTGCGGGATATCAGATTGCCGATGAAGTATTCGTCGTGCCCATCTTGCGGGCCGGCCTCGGCATGGTCGATGGCTTTGTGCGGTTCGCGCCGGAGGCGCGCATCGGCCATCTGGGCATGTATCGCGACGAAGAGACCAAAGAGCCGCGCGATTATTACAGCTCGATCCCCGGCGGCATCGAAGCGGCCCGCGTCTTCGTCGTCGATCCGATGCTGGCCACGGGCGGCAGTGCGGTGCAGGCCATCCAGCACCTGAAGAATCACGGCGCCCGGCGTTTTACCTTCGTGTGTCTCGTCGCCGCGCCCGAAGGCGTCCGCACCCTCAACGACGCCCACTCCGAAGTGCCCATCGTCACGGCGACGGTAGACCGCGAACTCAACGAACACGCCTTCATCCTCCCCGGCCTCGGCGATGCCGGCGACCGGATTTTTGGGACGGAATAAATTTCGGATTTTCCGGTTATGCGGTTCATAAACAAGAACAAGCAAGAAACCGGAAAATCCGAATCACGAAGATCGACGCTTTTTGCTCTATGGACGAAGAAAAAACGCCGGAAGAAAAAGCACCTCAGAAGCCGACCCTGCTGCAATCGGCGATTCCTGTTCTCTTTCTTATCGTGTTGCTTGCCGGGTCCGTGGCTTACTTCGGCGGCGATTCATCCTACGGGCCTAACCAGATCGTGCTGATCCTCTCGGCGATGGTCGGGGCGATCATCGCGATGCGCAACGGGTTTACGTGGCGCCAGGTGCAGGACGGCATGGTCCACGGCGTGTCGCTGGCGATGGGGGCGATTTTCATCCTTCTGGTGGTCGGCTCGCTCATCGGCACGTGGATCATGGCTGGCATCGTGCCGACGATGATCTACTACGGCCTCCAGGTGCTAAGCCCGAAGATCTTCTATGCGGCCTGTGTGATCATCTGCGCGCTGGTCGCCGTCGCTACGGGCAGTTCGTGGACGACGGCGGGCACCGTCGGCATTGCGCTGGTCGGCATCGCGCAGGCCTTCGGGTTGAACCCCGGCATCACCGCCGGCGCCATCATCTCGGGGGCCTACTTCGGCGATAAGCTCTCGCCGCTTTCCGATACGACGAACCTGGCGCCTGCCATGGCCGGCACCGACTTGTTCACCCACATCCGCCACATGCTCTGGACGACGGTGCCGAGCATCGTCATTGCGCTGATCCTCTTTACCATCATTGGCTTTTTCGGCGATGTCTCAGGAGAAGGAGGCAGTCTTGAGGGCATGCTCGCCGACCTCCGGGGCAGCTTCAACATCGGCTGGTATCTGCTGCTGCCGGTGGCGGCTGTTTTGTATATGATTTTCAAGAAGATGCCCGCGTTTCCGGCGCTGCTCGTCGGTGCGTTATTAGGGGGTGTCTTTGCCATCATCTTCCAGCAAGACGTGGTGCTCGGCTATGTGGGCGAGACGAGCCTGCCGCGTTTTCTGGCGTTGCTCAAAGGCTTCTGGATGTCGCTCTTCGGCACATTCACCGCCTCGACCGGCAACCCTGCGCTCGACGAATTGCTCTCGCGCGGCGGCATGGAAAGTATGCTCAACACGATCTGGCTGATCGTCTCGGCGATGATGTTCGGCGCCGTCATGGAGAAGAGTGGCATGCTCCAGGTTTTGGCGTCGCGCATCCTGAGTGTGGCGAAGGGCACTGGCGGGCTGATTGTCGCCACGTTGGCCACGAGCATCGGCGCCAACATCATCGCCTCGGATCAATACATCGCCATCGTGGTGCCGGGCCGCATGTTTCGGGCTGAATATCAAAAGCGAAAGCTCAATCCTAAAAACCTATCACGTGCTCTCGAAGATGCCGGCACCCTGACTTCGCCGCTGATCCCCTGGAACACCTGCGGCGCCTACATGTCGGGCGTCCTCGGCGTGGCGACGTTTGCTTACCTGCCCTTTGCCTTCTTCAACCTGATGAACCCGTTCATCTCTGCTATCTACGGGTTTACCGGCTTCAGCATCGTGCCGCTCGAAGAGGGCGACGACGGCCTCGCCGCCGCCGGGCTCGAACCGGCCTAGTTTGAGAGAGGGTGAAAGGGGGAGGGGGAGAGAGGGCGATTGTTTTGCATCCTCTCCCTCTCGCTCTTTCACCCACGCCTCCTTTCCCTCATACTCCATGCGACGGCTTTTCCTGTTTCTCTGCCTGGGGTGGATGGCGATGCCCGCAACGGGGCAGGACTACACGTTCGACGTGCCGCAGGTCGTTCTGAACGACGTCCCGTTCGCCGTCACCCTGCGCAGCGACGACGTCGTGCTCGATGCTGCCAATGCGCCGGCCTACACCGCGCGTCTCGGCGGGCAGGCGTACGCGATGGCCTTTGAACGGGACGACGACGGGCACCGGCGCCTCATCGCCAAAGACTTGACGACGACGGCGAGCGGGCCGGTTGAGGTAGAACTCGTTCAGAACGGCGTCGTCATCGCGCGCGCCGCGACGCGTTCGATGCCGGGGTGGCTTTCGATTTTGCCGCCGCTCTTGGCGATCATCATGGCGCTACTCTTCAAGCGCGTCATCCCGGCGCTTTTTCTGGGTGTCTGGGTGGGCGCATGGATGGCCGTCGGGCTCACGGGTGCGGGGCGAGGGTTGCTCGATGCGTTTCAGGTCTACGTGCAAAACACCCTCGTCAGCGCCGAGCACATCGCCATCATCCTCTTCTCGTTCATGATCGGAGGGATGATCGGGATCATCTCGAAGAACGGCGGGATGCAGGGCATCGTCAACCGGATTGCCGGGTGGGCCAGCACGGCGCAGAAAGGCCAACTCGCCACGTGGATGCTCGGCCTCGTCATCTTCTTCGACGACTACTCCAACACGCTCGTCGTCGGCAACACGATGCGCGCCGTGACGGACCGGCTGAAGGTCTCCCGCGAAA
Organism: Rhodothermales bacterium; assembly: GCA_028278205.1. GTDB lineage: Bacteria > Bacteroidota > Rhodothermia > Rhodothermales > Bin80 > JANQES01. The sequence continues at coordinate 79,402 of JANQES010000119.1, read as the reverse complement.
AACTCGCCTACATCGTCGATTCGACCGCTGCGCCGGTGACGAGTTTGTTTCTGGTGACGACGTGGATCGGCTTCGAGGTGGGCATCATTCGCGATTCCGTTGCCAAGATTGAGGGCTACAACGAGGCGGCGTATTCGATCTTTCTGAATTCCATTCCTTACAGTTTCTACCCCTGGCTCGCCATCTTTTTCGTAGGCGCTGTCGCCTTCTCCGGGCGCGACTACGGGCCGATGCGCCGGGCCGAACGGCGCGCGCGCGCCACGGGCGCCGTGCTCGGCCCCGACGCCAGGGTGGACGAAGCCGCCGCCGAGGGCAAAGAACTCAAGCCGAAGACCGAAAAGCCGCAGCGCGCTCTCAACGCCGTCATCCCCATCATCGTGCTCGTCGGCGGGGTCATCATCGGGCTGCTCTCCACGGGCGAGGGCGCTTCGCTGCGCGACATCATGGGCACCGCCGATTCGTACGCCGCGCTGATGTGGGCGTCGCTGGCGAGCGTCGTCGTGGCAGCCGCGCTCACCCTCGGCCAGCGCATCCTGACACTCGGCGAAGTCGTCGAAGCCTGGTATGCCGGGCTCAAGATGATGCTTTTTGCGATGATCATCCTGATCCTGGCCTGGGCGCTCTCGGACGTCACCGGCGTGTTGCACACAGCGGATTACCTCGTTTCGATCCTCGGCGAGGCGCTGACGCCGGGCCTCGTGCCGTTTCTGATCTTCGTTCTCAGCGCGGCTACAGCCTTCGCCACCGGGTCGAGTTGGAGCACCATCGGGATCCTGATGCCGCTGGTGGTGCCGCTGACGTGGGCCGTCCTCCAGGCCAACGCCGTCGCCGATCCGTCCCATTATTACCTGATCTATTCAGCCGTCTCGTGCGTGCTGGCCGGCTCCGTCTGGGGCGATCACTGCTCACCCATCTCCGACACGACCATCCTCTCGTCGATGGCCTCTGGCTGCGACCATATCGACCACGTGCGTACGCAGCTTCCCTACGCCGTCACGGTCGGCTTCGTCGCCATCGTCCTGGGCACGGTGCCGACGGGCTTCGGCTTTCCGTGGTGGATCTCGATGCTCCTCGGTGTGGCGGTGCTCGGTCTGTTTTTGCGGTTTTATGGGAAGAAGAGTGAGGAGGTGGTAGTGGTCTGAGATTTGTCGAGAATGAATATTTGGGAATTGGTTCAGGGTGCGTTGAGGATTCCGAGAGTATGAGAAGCCCCGTAGGGACGTCCTATTTACTTCGTCAGTCGCTTCGCTCGTGTGTAGCGAAAAGCTTTTAAAAAACAAAAAGCTCCCCCCGCCTTCGCGGGGGCAGGCTCCGGAGCGGCCTGTTCAAAAGAATCCGTCACATTCTCTGAACAGGTCGCCCCTACGGGGCTTGACATAAAAGTGGTGTGTATAAACTACAAACAGGTCGTCCCTACGGGACTTGTCTAACGCGACCCAAGTAGAGACCTGTTGCAAGTCAATGAGGCAATATGAAAAGTCCAGATAAAGCTTTTTTTCTTTCCTCGGAAAGAAAAATCACCCCTTTTTCTCTTCCTCCTCCAACACCCGCAGCGCGATGGCCTGCGCCAGCGACGGCGAGTTGCCCCAGGCGCGGTTGTTGGCGATGACGTTGAGCAGCGCGTCTTGCTTTTCAGCCTGATAGATGAGCGCCACGACGTCGAGCACCATGTTGCGCGCCTGCTGCGTCTCGGCGATGGCTGGGACGGGTTTGTCGAAGGGATAGGCGTTGGCGTAGGCGTCGGCGTATTTCGTGCCCACCGGCGTCAGCAGCCGCGTGACGATTTCGCCGTTGGCTGCCGTGAAGCGCCCGCCGCAAAGCTCCCACTGTTTGCGGATGGGCGGCAGCCACGTCCAATGGCTGAAGACGTGGCCCAGGCCCCGGTCGGCCAGCCAGTCGAAGTACGGCGGCGCCAGCAGGTGTTCCGAGCGTAGTTCGAGGTGCGGCTGCACGTCGCGGGGGATGGCGCTGAAGAAGGCGTCGAGTTCGGCGACGTTGTCCATCGGGTCGGGGCTTTCCGAGCGGCGCTGGTATTCCTGTTCAAAGAGAATGCCCACGAGGCGCTCGCCCAGCACGTCGAGGGCTGGCTCATGGAACAGCGTGGTGTAGGCGGCGACGTTGAGGAAGTCGGCGTTGTCTTCGTACGAGACCCTGCCGCCCTGGCTGCGGCGCAGCTTCCGGGCGAAGAACTGCTGCGGTGCTTTCAGCAGAAAAACCGCGTTTTCCGGCGCCCAATCGGCGTATTGCTGGAGCACGAAGCGGTTGTTCGACGGTGTGCCGTCGGGGTTGTGCAGCGGGCGATAGAACGTGAAATCCAATTCCAACACCCCGAAGTGCTCGAAATAATCCTGCACCGATTCGATGGGCAACGTCCGCTCTTCGAAGGTCTGCCCACCCAGCTTCCGCTTGCGCGCTTTGATGCGTCCGGTGTATTTGTCTTCGGGATAAATCTGCCCCAGCCACCCGGCATAGCGGTCGCTGGCGGTGCCGAAGCGGAGGTGCGGATGAACGTCGTGGAACCGATACGCCGCCACGTCGTCGCGCTGCGCGGTGATGGAGAAGTCGGTCATGGTTTCGGGAGTGTTTGAGTGTTTTGGTGTTATAGTGTTTTAGGTCTTTTGAGATCCACCAACTAAAACACTCAAACACCATAACACTCACTCCGTCTGTTCAACCGATTCCGAGGGCCGAACGACGGCGGCGCCGTTGGACGACGACTCGCCGTTGAGGGCGCGTTCGTTCTTTTTGCGCGTGATGGTCTTATGCACCTGATGCACGGTGAGGTAGGCGCCCAGGGCGATGAAGATGTAATAGCCCAGCAGGCGCCACGTCAGTAGCGTCGGCGCGACGAGGGCTTCCGGGATCAGCGGGCCCACCATCAGCGCGTAGAGCCCTTCGATGCCGCCGGCGCCGCCCGGCGTGGGCATCACCAGGGCGCCGAGCATCAGGGCGATGGTGCGCAGCAAGACGAGCAGCTTATCCACCGCCGGATAGACGCTCCAGAGGATGACCACCACGAGCATGTAGCGGCTGAACCAGACAGCCAGGGTCAGCAGGAAGCCTTTGACGTAAAACCAGGGACGCTGCGTGCGTAAGATCTGGGCGCGTTCCTGAAGCTGATCCATCATGCCGAGGGCGCGTTCGCGGAACCGGCGCAAACCGGGGATGCTGCACAGACGACCCACAAACTTCTCCAACAGGTGCGGGCGCACCAGCGTCGAATAGCCGAAAATCAGCACCCAGGTCATAAAGCCCAGGAAGTAGAGCATAAACGCCGACATCCCCAGCGTCCCCAGCGAACTGGGGATGATCTCCATGTAAAAGCCGAGGACGACGATGGTCGGGATAGCCAGCGTGAACCAGATCTGATCCAACAGCATGGCAAAGAGCATGATGGAGGTCGCCTCGCCCAGCGGGATGCGGCTGTCGCTCGCGATGTAAGTCGGCGCGATGGGGCCGCCGCCGATGGTCGAGGGCGTCACGTTCGAGAAGAAATCCCAGGCCAGTTGGGCGCGGAGCGCGCCAAGCCAGCTCAACCGGTTGTGCGAGACGTAATGCAGCCGCCACGTCCCAAAGAAGATCCGGACGACCACCGTCAAGGCCGCCAGCAACAGCAGCCAGGGATTGACGCGCAGCATCTGCGCGAACGTATCGGGCTCGAACGTCACGATGCCGATCACGCCGAGCACCACCAGGCTCAACACCACCGACGTGACGATGCTGGCGATGGAGACCCGAGGCGCAGACGCACCCGCACCGTCGCGCTTCGGCGAAGGCGCAGACGCAGTCTCAGGTGCTGGATCGGACATCAGGTCAGGCATACAGGGTGGTAACGATGATCCTCGAAAACGAGCGGCGTGAAACGTCCAAAATAAGAAAGGAGGGTTTCAGGTGATAAATCGTTTCAAAAGGGCAGAGGGTTACAGGGTGATGAACGAGGTATGTCTTAGTCCGTAACGTTGCGTCTTGCATCCGGGTTTTCATTCTGTGCAAACGAATTTTGGATTTCGGATTTTCGATTTTGGATTGGGAAATGTCCGATCCCCTTTTCCCAAACGAAAAAGCCGCGCCGGTTGGAATCGCCGAGGCGTTTTTCGGTTGCTTAAACGGATCCGAAAGCACCCAATCCAAAATCCAAAATCTAAAATCCAAAATTCTCCTATCCCTCCACCGCCTCTTCTTCGTCGATGACGCGGCGGAGTTTGGCGTAGGTGGCGTCGAGGGCTTCGGGGATGACTTTCACCGAACCGACGACCGGCATGAAGTTCGTATCGCCGTTCCAGCGAGGGACGACGTGTACGTGCAGGTGGCCGGGGATGCCCGCGCCGCCGGCCTGGCCGATGTTCATCCCCACGTTGAAGCCTTCGGGGTTGCTCGTCCGGCGGAGCCAGCCCAGGCACCGGCTGATCACAAACGCCACTTCGGTTTGCTCGTCCGGCGTCAGCGCGTCGTAGGCCTCCACTTCGCGAAACGGGACGATCATCAGGTGGCCGTTGGTATACGGATAGCGATTCATGATGACGAAGGTGTGCTGCCCGCGCCACAGAATCAGGTTTTTCTCGTCCTGGTTTTCCCCGGCCAGCCTGGAGAAGATCGACGGGCCGTCTGAAGGCTGGGCCTTCGGTTCGCTCACCCGTTCGATGTGCTCGGCCCGCCAGGGGCTCCACATCCGTTCCATAGGATCCTGGTTGGATTGAGAGCTTCTTTACGCGGGAAGCCCCATGTGGTTTAGCGATTTTTGATTCTCTCGCGTTATTCACGGTTGGCGAACCTGCTCTGCCGAGCCGGGTATGAGGGCAAGACTGACGGGATTTTTATGCTTTTTTGCTCGCCTGAGCACTGCATAACACACCTCGCCGCTGCGCGGCACCCCTCTCAAGAGGAGACTTTTTCGGTCCGAACGTGGACAATTCTCCTCTTGAGAGGGGTGCCAAGCGCACGCGAGGCGGGGTGTGTGAACCAGCCTATGAGCAAGCGTCAATTTGAACAGCGAAAGATGCCGTCTTGAACCTGTCTGCGCCATGATCGACCTTCGAAGAGCCGATATGCACGCCCACACCTACTGCTCGGACGGGCGCCTCTCGCCCACCGAGTTGGTGGCCAAGGCGCGGGCGTGCGGCCTGAAGGCTTTAGCCATCACCGACCACGACTGCATCGACGGGTTGGCTGAAGGCATGGACGCCGGGCGGCAATACAGCGTCGAGGTGGTCCCCGGCGTCGAATTGAGCGTGACAGTGGGCGACGAGGAGGTGCATCTGCTCGGTTATTTTTTCGATCCGGATCATCCAGGACTTCGCGCGCATCTGGCGGCGTTTCAGCAGCGACGCCGCGAGCGCGCCGAGCAGATCGTCGCGAAATTGAAAGCGTTGGGAGTGCCGTTGCCGTTCGAGGCGGTGCAGGCGCAGGCCCGGGGACAGGCGCTGGGACGCCCGCACGTAGCCGAGGCGCTGGCCGCCGCCGGCTACGTCGAGGAGCCCCAGGAAGCCTTCGAACGCTATCTGGCCGACGACGCGCCGGCCTTCGTCGCCAAGCCGTTGTTTCCGGCGCGTGAGGCGTTGGCGTTGCTGCACGACGCCGGCGGCATCGGCGTGCTGGCCCATCCCGGCCACTGGACCAGCGATGCCACCATCATGGCGCTCCTGCAAGCCGGCCTCGACGGCCTCGAAACCATCCACCCCTCGCACGACGCCGGGCTGACGCACTACTACCGCCAGCTTGCACGCGATTTTGTCTTGCTCGAAACGGGAGGATCGGATTATCATGGCCCCCGCCCCGACGAGGCCGACACCATGGGCCGCTACACCATCCCCTACCCCTGGCTCGAACGCGCCCGCCGAGCGGCAGAGCGCGTCGGCGTTACGTAATGGCGGGGGCTGGCGTGTACAGATGAGTGCGCCCGTGTTATAGTGTTTGAGTGTTATAGTGTTTAAGATGGACGAGAACCCAAACACTAAAACACTCGAACACCTAAACACCATAACACCCCAACGAATGCCCAACTTCATCGAAGGCGATCTGGTGGCGGGCGAGGCGCGCTTTGCCATCGTGGTGAGTCGCTTCAACGCTTTTATCACCGAAAAACTGCTCGACGGCGCGCTCGATGCGCTCTCGCGGCACCGGGCCGACATGGACCGCGTCACGGTGGTGCGGTGCCCCGGCGCGTATGAGGCGCCGCTGGTGGCCAAACGCCTGGCTGCTTCGGGCTCGTACGACGCTGTGATTTGCCTGGCTGCTGTCATCCGGGGCGCGACGTATCACTTCGAACTCGTCGCTAACGGCATCGCCAAAGGCGTCACCCAGACGACCCTGGAGACCGAAGTGCCCGTCATCTTCGGCGTGCTGACCACCGACACCATCGAGCAAGCCATCGAACGCGCCGGTACCAAAGCCGGCAACAAAGGCGCCGACGCCGCGTTAGCCGCCATTGAGATGGTTAATCTCTTGCGTCAACTGTAAATTTTGCCTTTCCCACCGAATCCGATCTAAAAAATCGACCCATCGCTACCACACAGCCTCTCGCTCTCGACATCGCGCCCGACGGTTTCGGTCGTGGGTTTTGGGGAGTGATATCAGGTCTGGATAATGATTGTGCAACGTAGGGGCAGGCCTCGTGTCTGCCCAGGGCATCCACAAGGGATGCCCCTGCGAAACAGGGCACAGCTTTTCAGAAAATCGGTATCAGAGGCCGTCGTGCTCGCCGATGTTTGTTCGGGTCAACAGGTTGAATTCGTCATGATCAACACGGTTTGCAAGGCTCTGCTTCGTTTCGTGGTCGGCGTAGGCCTCGTCTTTTGGGCTGCCGGGGTCTCCGGCGCGTGGGCGCAGGGAGATCAGTGGACGGCGCATACCTCCACGCGCGAGGTCGTCGCGCTTTCTACCTCCGACGAGGCCGTCTGGGCGGCGTCTTCGGGCGGCGTCTTCAGCTTCAACGTCGCCTCCGGCGAGATCCAGCGGTATACGGTGGCCGAGGGGCTTCACGACGTGCAGACCCGCGCCATCGCCTACGACGCCCGCCGTAATCTGGTGTGGATCGGGTATTTTAACGGCGTCATCGACCGGCTCGACGTTGAAACCGGCGACGTCAGGACGTTTTTCGACATCCAGCGCAACGACCGTTTTACCTCACCCGAAATCAACCGCCTCCGGCTTCAGGGCGATTCGCTGCTGGTGGCTACGTCGTTCGGACTGGTGATCTTCGACCCGGAACGCCAGGAAGTGCGCGACACCTACAGCCAGTTGGGTGCGCTGACGCCGGCTACGGCGGTGCGCGACGTGACGGTGGCGCCGCTGCCGGACGGGCGGCGTGGCTTCTGGCTGGCTACCGACGAAGGGGTCGCCTACGCGGCGCTGAGCGTGCCCAACCTGCAAGATCCCAGCGCGTGGACCGTCGAGCAGGCCGGGCTGCCCACCGAAGAGTCGTTTTCGATCACGCCGTTTCAGGGGCTGATCTACGTCGGGACGGCGGAGGGGCTGGCCCAGCGCCAGGCAGACGGCTCCTACAATCAGTTTCCGTTTACAGACCGTCCTGTTCTCGATCTGGCCCCCCTGACGGATCGGCTGCTGGCTATCGACGATTTCAAGCTCTATGCGGCGTTTGCTTCGGGTGGATCGCTCGTGGAAGTCGAGGGTTTCGCAGGTCTCGGTGCCGTCGTCGAAGGGCCGGATGATAACGTGTGGGTGGGCGATGCCAACGCTGGCCTCAACCAGTTTGCCCGGCCCGTGAGCAACGAGCGGCTTCCGTTATTGCAGGGTGAAATCTTCCCCGCCGGCCCTTTCGACGGGGTCTTCGGTGATCTGACGATTGCCCCGGACGGTAACCTCTGGACTGCCGCCGTGCAGAGTGCCGCCGGCGCAGGCTTCTACCGGCTCGACACCGAGGGCGTGTGGACCAATTACACCGGGCGCTTCTTCAGCGAACTCGCCGGCCTCGGTAATTTCCTCCAGGTTTATGCCGATGATCAGGGCAGCGTGTGGGCGGCGTCGAACGGCAACGGCCTGGCGCAGGTAACGCCCGAAGGCAACGTGGTCCTTTACAATCAGGGCAATTCTACCCTGCAACCGGCCTCTGGCACCACCACCTTCGTCATCGTCGGCGGCGTGGCCAGCGATGACGACGGCAACCTCTGGGTGACCAACACCACCGCGTCGCAGCCGTTGCACGTGCGCACGCCCGACGGCCAGTGGACCGGCCTGCCGGCCCCCCGATGCTCCGGCCTGGCGCCCACGACGGCCCTCGGACCGATCTTCATCGATTCGTTCGGGCAGAAGTGGATCCTGGTCTTCGAACTGGGCAACCTCCGCCTGACGCGCGGCCTGATGCTGCTCGACACCGGCGCCTCGGCTACCGATCCCGGCGACGACGAATGCCAGTTCTTCGGCGAAAGAGGCTCGCTCGGGCGCGGCCTGCCCAGCACCAGGATCACGTCGGTCACCGAAGACCGCACGGGCCGGATTTGGATTGGCACGGACAACGGCCCCGCCTTCTTCATCAGCAGCACCGTGGCGGCTCGCGACGCCACGACCGAGGCCAACTGGCCGCTCTGGGCCGACCGCAACATCGGCACGTTCGTCCTTTCCGGATTGCTCATCAACGACATCGCCGTCGATCCGTCCAACCGGCTTTGGATTGCCACGGACGAGGGCGCCTACCTCATCCAGGAAACCGACGGCTTCGAGCGCCTCGAATTGTTTACGGATCAAAATTCGCCGCTTTTCTCCAACTCCGTCATCACCACCACCGTCGATGGGCAAACGGGGGAGGTCTACTTCGGCACCGACCGGGGGCTGATCAGTTTTCGCGGCGACGCCATCAATCCGGCACCCGAAAAACGCGACTTGTTTGTTTACCCGAATCCCGTCCGCATTACCGAAGACGCGGCGCCGGAGATTTTCATCGAGGGGTTGGTGGAGGAGACGGAGATTAAGGTTGTAGCTTTACATGGCGAGGTGGTGGCCCAGTTCTCCGTGCGCGGCGGACGAGCAAGCTGGGATGGCCGAGACCAGAGCCAGGAGTTCGTGCCCTCGGGCGTCTATCTCGTCGTCGCCGTCGGCGAAAACGGCGAAGGCGCCGCCTTCGGCAAAGTCGCCGTGATCCGGTAGCGGATTTTAGATTTTGGATTCATCCAAAATCTAAAAAAGTTCATTGAGGCACAAAGTGTTGGTTCTTGCGTACAGGGGTGAGGAATTCTTAAATTCCGTGCTCCGAACGAGAAATGGTGACCGTAGCTCAGGTGGTTAGAGCGCCAGGTTGTGGCCCTGGAGGTCGGGGGTTCAAGTCCCCTCGGTCACCCCTGCGCCCCGCGCACCAGACATGCCGCGTTCGTCTAGGGGTCTAGGACGCCGGCCTTTCACGCCGGTAACACGGGTTCAAATCCCGTACGCGGTACCCCAAAAGCGGCCTGATTTCGCCTTGCATGAGGCAGATCAGGCCGCTTTTTTGTTGATCGGTGTCAGGGCCTGACGCCCACGACTGATACAAACTTTGGAAAGATTCTGGTAAGATCCGTTGGTGTCTAGAAGCAACCCCTGCGAGCGCAGATCTGACGATGCCTTTCTTAAGCGCCGAAGAACGCCTACATTCAAACAGCAGCGAGGTGTGCCCTGGAAGAAGCGCCTCTTCTTCTGCTCCCCTAATGAATTTTGACGGGGAACCCCCTTGGAGGTTTTCGGCCTTCAGGATACCGATGCCGTAGTACCGAAGTCGAGCGTCAAAATTCATTGTCACCAAAAAGTAAGAGCGCCATGCAATGCTTGCGGTCTCATTTGATGATAGGCCTGTTTTCGATGCTGCTGCTGAGCCTTGCCGCCGTGCAGCCGGCCTATCCCATCGATCTGAACGATACCCGGCTCCTGAGCCAGCCGGCTCTCAGCGAAACCCATATCGCCTTCGTCTATGCAGGGGACCTGTGGATAGCCCGCCGCGACGGAAGCGGGGTGCGCCGTCTGACCACCCATCTCGGCAGCGAGTCGAGTCCTCGTTTTTCGCCGGACGGGCAGTATATCGCTTTCAGTGCCCAGTATGACGGCAACACCGACGTCTACCTCGTCCCCGTCGAAGGCGGTGTGCCGAAGCGGCTGACCTGGCATCCGGGGTCCGACATCGTGCAGGGCTTTACGCCGGACGGCGCGGCGGTCCTGTTCACCTCGCCTCGGGCGGTCTACACGGGCCGGCATCGCCAACTCTTTACCGTCCCGGTAGAAGGCGGCTTTCCGGCCCAATTGCCCGTGCCGCACGCCTGGAAGGCCACCTATTCTCCGGACGGCGCCTTCATCGCCTACACGCCGCTCTACGAAGCCTTCAACCAGTGGAAGAACTACCGGGGTGGGACGACGACCCGCATCTGGCTCTACAACACCGCCGATCACAGCGTCGAGGAAATCCCGCAGCCACCGGGCCGGTGCAACGACACCGACCCGATGTGGGTCGGGCGGCAGGTCTACTTTCGCTCCGACCGCAACGGCGAGTTCAACCTCTTCGCCTATGATCCCGCCACCGGCCAGGTCGAACAACGGACGCAGCACGACGACTATCCCGTCTTGAATGCCTCGGCAGGCGGGGGCGAGATCCTCTACGAACAGGCCGGCTACCTGCACCTGTATGATCCCGGCCAGGGCGCTGCCACGCGCCTCCAGGTGGGCGTAACCGCCGACCTGATCGAAACCCGGCCTCGCTACGTCGAGGGCACGTCCTACATCCGCAACGCGCACCTCTCGCCCTCCGGAGCCCGCGCGGTGTTCGAGTTTCGCGGCGAGATCGTCACGGTACCCGCAGAAAAAGGCGATCCCCGGCCCCTCACCCAGACGCCCGGCGCCCACGAACGCAGCCCCGCCTGGTCGCCCGACGGCAAGACCGTCGCCTACCTTTCCGACGCCTCGGGCGAGTATGAACTCCACCTGGCCAGCCAGGATGGCAAGGGCGCCGCGCGCGCGTTCGCGCTGGAGGGGAGCGGGTTTTACGAAGACCTCAAATGGTCGCCCGACGGCAAGTACATCAGCTATACCGACAACGGCTGGTCGCTCTACCTCTTCGAGGTCGAGAGCGGCACCAGCCAACAGATTGCCTCGGAACCGCTCTACGGGCCGTTCAAGACACTGCACCACGCCTGGTCGCCCGATTCGCGCTGGCTCGTCTACACCCTCAAGACGATGAACAACTTCCAGCAGGTCTATCTCTACGCGCTCGACGAGGGCAAGAGCCACCGCCTCACAGACGGCCTGAGCGACGTAAGCGAGCCGGTCTTCGACGCCAGCGGCAAATACCTCTACTTTTTAGCCTCCACCGACGCCGGCCCCGTCAACACCTGGTTTGCTATGTCCAACGCCGATATGGAAGTCACGAACCAGCTATATCTAGCCGTCCTGTCGAAAGACGTCCTGTCGCCGCTGGCCAGGGAGAGCGACGAAGAGGGAGGCGGCCAGGAAGAGGAGGAGGATGCCGAGAGCGACGAGGAAGAGGAGGACCGCGTCACCATTGATTTCGAGGGCTTGAGCGAACGGATCCTGACGCTGCCCGTCGAAGCAGCCAATTATTCCGACTTGCAGGCCGGCGACGAGGGGCACATTTATTATCTGAAACGTGACGAGGGTGGAGTTTTCAGCTTCGGCCCCGGCAGCCTGCAACACTTCGACCTGAAAAAACGAAAGGCCGAAACGCTGCTCAGCAACGTCGGCAGCTATGTGCTCTCGGCTGATCACAAGAAGGTGCTGGTAAACGCGGGCGGTACGTGGATGATCGCCGGCGCCGGGAGCAAAATCGAACCCGGCCAGGGCAAAATCGCCGCCGACAAAATCCAGGTACGCATCGATCCCCGGGCCGAATGGGAGCAGATCTTTCACGAAGCCTGGCGCATCAACCGCGACTATTTCTACGACCCGAACATGCACGGGGCGGATTGGGCGACGATGCGGGAGAAGTATGCGGTCTTTCTGCCTGACCTTGCCACCCGCGCCGACCTGAACCGGGTCATACAATGGATGTGTTCGGAACTCACCGTCGGCCACCATCGCTCCGGCGGCGGCGACCCGTTGGCCGAGCCTGAATCGATCCCCGGCGGGCTCCTGGGCGCAGACTACGAGATCGACGAGGGGCGCTACCGGTTCGCGAAAGTTTATGGCGGCCTCAACTGGACGCCGGAACTCCGCGCCCCCCTGACCGAGCCGGGCGTCGGGGTGCAGGCCGGCGAATACCTGCTGGCGGTCAACGGCGTGGACCTGCGCGCGCCGGACAACCTCTACCGCCACTTCGAAAACACGGCGGGCAAGATCGTCGAAATCACCGTCGGGCCTGATGCAGACGGTAGCGAGGCACGCACGGTGCAGGTCGTGCCCATTCGAAACGAGGCGTCGCTCCGTAACCGGGACTGGGTAGAAGGCAACATCAAGAAAGTACACGAGGCTACCGACGGTCGCGTGGCCTACGTCTATGTGCCCAACACCAGCTTCCTGGGGCATCTCTACTTCAAGCGGTATTTCTTCCCCCAGGCCGATAAGCAAGCCCTGATCATCGATGAGCGTCATAACGGGGGCGGCCAGATCGCCGACTATTACATCGACCTGCTGCGGCGTCCCTACGTTGCGCACTGGGCCATGCGCTACGGCGCGGACCTCGAAACGCCGCAGGGCGCCATTCAGGGGCCGAAGGTGATGTTGATCGACGAGACTGCCGGTTCGGGCGGCGACCTGCTGCCCTGGATGTTTCGCAACCAGGGTATCGGTAAACTCATCGGACGACGCACCTGGGGCGGGCTGGTCGGGATTCTCGGCTTCCCGGTTTTGATGGACGGCGGCTTCGTGACCGCGCCCAACCTGGCCATCTGGACCGAGGAGGGCTGGGTCGTCGAGAACGAAGGCGTCCCGCCCGACATTGAGGTCGAGCAGTGGCCTGCCGAGGTCATTGCCGGTCGGGACCCGCAGTTGGAAAAAGCCATCGAGGTCATCCTCGAAGAACTCAGCGCGAATCCGCCTCCCCAACCCGTTCGCCCTCCGTATCCCGTGCGGGTGCGGCGGTGAAGAATGATTGGGCGGTTGTCTTCGGCGATAGCTGCCCTCTTCGATATTTTCAGAGAACTGGTATTAGAATCCGAGAAAGATGGGGATGAAGATCAACAGTTCGCCAATCACAGGGAGATACCATGCTTCATTCAACACCGCTGACCCTGCACCCACGACGCCGCCTCTACGGGCCTGGCCCGTTGCTCCTGTTGATGGGCGTTTTGGTTTCGGGATGTGCTTCGTCTTCGCCGGCAACGCCCTCTCCAAACAGACAGGCTCTTTTCAATGGAAAAAACCTGGAGGGGTGGCGCGTCCACGGCACGGAACGGTGGTTTGTGGACGGGGGGGATCTCGTCTGCGAAAGCGGCCCCGATGCCGCCTACGGCTATCTGGCTACCGAAAAGACGTACCGCGATTTCGAATTGACGCTCGAATTCAAGCAGGAGGCCGATGGCAATAGCGGGGTGTTCTTCCGGTCGTCGATCGAGGGCACGCGCATCAGCGGCTGGCAGGCGGAAGTGGCCCCGCCCGGCCACAACACCGGCGGCATCTATGAATCCTATGGGCGCGGCTGGCTCATACAGCCCGAGGCCGAGAAAGACAGTGTGCTCCGGATGGGGGCCTGGAATACGATGAAATTGCGCGTGGTGGGCGACCGCGTAACGACCTGGCTCAATGGCATCGAGATGATCGACCTGGCGGATGAGGCGATCGGCAAGGCAGAGGGGGTGATCGCGCTGCAAATCCACGACGGGGGAGGCATCAAGGTGCGGTGGCGCAACCTGTTCGTCGAAGTTCTGGAATGATATCAAGTCCGCTTGCGTTGACGATGTTTGAGACTGTGTGGGAGGATCTCAAATTTGGATTTTGGATTGCGGATTTTGGATTGTTTTGGGAAGGCACCCAATCCAAAATCTAAAATCGAAAATCCAAAATCAGCATCCCACCGGGGACGATTCAGTCATTTTCTAACAGCCCGGCCCGGTTGTACGCCTTCGACAAGCGTCCCCTCATCGACCACCAACACGCCGTTGACGAGCACAAAGGCGATGCCTTTCGAGGGCAGCGTCGGCTCCAGGTAGGTCGCCTGGTCGATGACGGTCGCCGCATCGAAAACAGTGAGGTCGGCATCGGCGCCGATCTCCAAACGGCCTTTGCGGGCCAGCGCCGGCACGTAGGCTTCGAGACGCCGGGCCGGCGCGATGGTCATGCGGCGCAGGGCGTCCATGAGCGTGAGCACACCCTCTTCGCGGGCGTATTTGCCCAGCACTTTGGCATAGGTGCCCGACGTACGCGGATGCCCTTGCCCGTTGTTGAGGAAGCCATCGCTGGCGATCATCGTCAGCGGGCTTGCTATCGCTGTACGGGTCATCTCCTCCGTGCGGCTGTGGATGATGACGGCGCCGCCTTGCGCGCGGTACCGGGCAAAGCTCTCGCGAGTGAGGCGCTCTCCCGTGGCCGCCCACTGATGGATCCCGAAACGATCATCCTCCCAGGTCTCCCAGTCGTCGAAGAGCGCTGATTCGATGCGCGTCATGCCCGCCTCATAGGGATAGGCCTCGGTCGTAACATCCTGCCCGCTGGCCCGCGCCTCCTCGATGGCCGCCAGAAACGCGGCGATGCCGGCACCGCCGCTCGAATTGGCATGGACGATGTGCAGTGCCGCCCCCGCTCGTGCTGCGCCCGCGATGGCTTCGTCAACACCGCCTTCGCCCCCGCGCACGTGAATGTGGGAGGTGGCTCCCCGCCCGGCAGCCACGCGGAGCATCGCCTCATACTCGGCGGTGGTGGCTGCCGGGGTGTAGGCCAGCCCGAAGCCGACGGCCACCGCGCCCTGGGCCAGGCCTTCGTCGATGCGGCGCTCCATCTCGGCGATGTGTTCGCTGGTCGCGGACGCGCTGCCGCCCGGCCCGCTCGGCAGGAAGTCTCCTTCATCGCCCATCACCGCCATACGAACAGGGATGTGCCCGATGCTGACGCCATAGTTAAGCAGTTGCCCCCCTTCGCGCGCGCTGTACCACGCGGCAACATCCCCCGTGCCCACCTCAAGCTCAAACGCCGTCGTGACGCCGTCGCGCACCATCAGCGCGTAGGCCTCCTCACTCTGCCCGTGGGCATGCAGGTCGATAAAACCCGGGGCTACAACGAGCCCCGCTGCCTCTACGACGCGGGTGCCTGCGAGCGTGTTTTCGCTGATGGCCGCGATACGCCCATCGCGGATACCCACACTGCGCAGGCCATCGAGCCCCGAGGCTGGATCCATGACGCGTCCGCCCTGGATCACGATATCGTAATGCTCCGTCGCGGTATCAGGCTGAGCACATCCCGGCAAGGCCAGCACAACGAGGCTGAGGAGTGCCTTTTGATATAATCTGATGACGAACCACCCAGGCCTTTCCATAGCGCTATCCCTTGATTGCTTCAACGGTGATGGCCGGTGGGGCGGACATCCGTCCCGATACGGCCCGGCGAGATCGCCTGTCTTGTGTTTCGGAAGATAGATCTTCTCGTTGTTCTTGTCACGTAGCGGGGAGCAGAAGGGGGCATCCTGGTAGTGCCGGACTTTTTTCAAGTAGAATGGACCATGGTTGTAAACCTCAATCGCACATCGCCTGTCTTGTAAGTAAGCGCCCACGTCGTTTATAGGATCTCATCACCACCCAAATAGAGCGGGGTATATACCATGACACGACAAAAAGCCGCCATGCTGGCCGCCCTTGTTTTACTTCTTGCTATCATTCCCATGGCTTACCTGTGGGTCACGTTTCTGCAAGAAGACGAGACCGTGCAAGACACTGCCCTGGTGCATGAAGTGGACATCGAACTGCAAAAACAGGCTCTTTTTGCCCTTTCCCAGTCGTCCAGTGAACAGAGCCTGAAGCACTTGATTGAATTTGCGACGACCCATGCCCATCCGGAAGTGCGCAAACAGGCCATTTTCTGGCTTGGGCAGAAGCAAAGCCGGGCCGCGTTGGAGGCGCTGGATCAAATCGCTGAAGAGGATCCCAGCCTGGAAGTGCAAAAGCAGGTTCTTTTTGCCTATTCACAAATGTCCCAGGAAGTGGGATCGCCTCGCCTCGTCCGCATCGCCAGGTCACACGAGCACCGCGAGATGCAAGAACAGGCCATCTTCTGGCTGGGACAACAAGGGGGTGAAGACGCCCTGGCCTTGTTCGACGAGATCATCGCCGGAGAGGCCGAGGTGGAGGTGCAAAAGAAAGTCGTCTTTGCCTTTTCTCAGATGTCGAACGACATCGGGGTGCCTCGCCTGATCACCGTGGCGAAGGGCCATCCCAACGACGAAGTGCGTAAGCAAGCGGTGTTTTGGCTGGGGCAGGCCAATGATGACCGCGCGCGTGAAGCGCTCGTGGAGATTGTGCAGCGTCAATAATCAGGTTTTCAGTTGGGTGTATGCTTTGCCCTGATCGAAAGGGAGGGAGGGGGAGAGGGTGAAAGGGGGAAGTTCAGGAATGTCGAGTGTCGAGTGTCGAATGTCGAGTGTCGAAAGATTCATTTTTCTACTCGCGATTCGTCATTCGAAATTCGACATTCAACATCCCCCTTTCCCCCTCTCATTCTCGAATGTGTACATCCAACCGATAACCGCTCTATACCCCGCCGGGTCCTCCGTTCAGCGCCGCTCAACCTCTGCATAATCGACGTAGAGCGTACCGCCTACCCACGACTGATGCAGTACCAAACGATAGCGGCCCCCGTCCCACACTGCCTCAGCACGCGCCTGGTGCCGCCGCACTTCGACCGACGCCGGGGCCGGCCCGTCCACGAGCAACTCTGAGAGCACCCGCCCCTCCATAGCTTCCGACGGCGGCACGCCCAGGAGATGGAGCACCGTCGGGGCCAGGTCCACATTGCCCGTCGGGACCGCACTCTGGAGGCCTACTTTGATCTGCGGACCGGCAGCGATGAGCGGGATCCGGATGTCGAAGGGACTGGCCGAGCCGTGACCGGCCACCCCCGGCACCTGCACCGCGCCCCGGTAGCCATGGGCATTCGCCTCGTCGGTCCAGGTGCCCGCCGTGAGAATATCCGCTGCGCGGGCATGGTCCCACCGGATCGTACCGAACGAGAGCGTCCCTTCGACGGAGCCGGCGGTCGTATCGGGATCGGTGGAGCCGGTAGAGGGGCTCCGGGCGCGTGTGAAGACAGGGCCGACCCAGGCTGTTCGCTGAAGCAGGCCGACGATAGCCTCGATCCGGGCCAGGCCGCCCTCGTTGACGTGGATGGCCCCACCAGCTACGACGACGTCGGTCGAGGTGCTGCTCTGTTTGAGGCCCCGCTCGACCAGGAGCGCGCTGAGCGACTGCTGCCCCACGTGGGTAGAGAAGCCGTGGTCTGCCGTCACGAAGACGTTCATCTGCCCGTCGAGGCCCCGCGCGGCGAGCCCCGCCAGAAGCCGTCCTACTTCAGCATCTACCGCGCGGAGAGCTTCCACGGTCGGTGCGGCGCCGATGCCCTGGGCGTGGGCCGTCCCGTCGGGTTCGGTGATCCACAAGAGCAGCGCATCGGCCTGGAGACGATCCAGCCCTACCTTGAGCACCGCGTCAATAGCGCGGCGGACCAGGGCCGGCCTGGGCGTGTCGGGGGGAGGGGCCGGGCCGAGCGCGGCCTCGACGAGCGGCGTGAGGCTATCGGGCACGGCGTAGGTGTGGTGGATCAGACCGGCGCCGGCGCCCCGGTGGTTGAGCAGGTAGGCCGAGCCCGCCGAGCCGGAACTGGCGGCGAAGAGCCGCTTGCCGAAGTCTTGTAAGATTTCGCCCAGCGAGGGGGTAGTCAGCAAGGCTCCGTCCATGGCCGCTTCGAGCAGGCGCAACTCCTCGGCACTGCTGGTGTTGAGCGGACGCTCAGGCCGCACCTGGGGCACGTACATGCTGTTGCCCGTCAGGCCGTGGGTGCGCGGATAGGCCCCGGTGGCTATCGAAGGCGCATTGACGCGGGTGACGGTGGGAAAGACGGCATGGTGATCGGCCCCGAACGCGCCGCGCTGGCGCAGCACGATCAGGTTGGGCATCGTCTCCGGCGTAATGTAGTCGGGGCGCAGGCCATCGATGACGATGATGAGCGCGCGCGGTTGCTCATCAGGCTGGGCATAGGCAGGAGTTGTCAGCAGGCAGAAGAGCAGCAGGAACGGTCGAAGCATGGCGACGGCAGCAAGGGTGGAGTTGGGGGAGGTGTCCTGCGGCAAAATACAACGAAAGACTACAAAGCATGACCATCGCAGGCAACGTACTGAAAAGCGGCCTGATTTTGCCTTGCATGAGGCAGATCAGGCCGCTTTATTATATGGGCTATCGAAGAGGTTGTCGTCCAGGCAAACGTCGTATCAAATCTTTCCCCTTAATAATATATTACCAAGAATTTATTTGAAAAGAAAGCCAGTAAAAAACGCCTTGTTTAAGCGCCTGTATTTGCCCGATATATGCATTGCTCCAGCGAGCCTGTCAGGAGCATTCAATCCCATTAATTAAAACACAAGAGGTATTGCTTATGGCGACGACGTATGAGGACCTGGTGGCCGCGTCGGAAGAGGCGCATGAACGGCGCGATGCACACGCCAGCGCCGCCCTGTTTCACCCGAATGCCAATATGCCTACGACGGATGGAGACTTCGGCATCGGGCGCGCGGCTATCGAACAGCATTTCGAAACGATGTTTCCGATGATGCCCGATGACATCGAACATCAAATCACCGCTAAAAATGTGCATTACGTGACGCCGGATCTCGTCATTGTGGACACCGTGGGGGAGACCTACCGCAAGACGACCAATGGCAGCCCCGAGAAGCGGACCAAGGAGGGCTTCACGATGATCGCGATTCGGGAGCAGGGCGAGTGGCTCTGGGCCGGCATCCGAGGCGCGCTGTTTCCCGGCAAGCACGATGGCTGATACCAAACCCTGTTGCTCTGCTACATTCTTTATCATCAAGCATGTAGCGGCAGGCTGATGCTTTTTGATTATTAAATCGGGTAATCGAAGCGTCCCCTCTCCCTCGACGGGAGAGGGACAGGGTGAGGGTGATAAAGGGTTTGCTTGGCCTCAGATCGACCCCCTCTCCCCTCCGGGGTACTCTCCCTGTGCTCAGGGGGAGAGTCTCATAAGTTCTTAATAATTAAAAATAAACCCCTCCCCCGAGAACGGGGGAGGTGCCCCGTAGGGGCGGAGGGGGCGATCCGCTACATTGTGCATAATCTCTCCAGAAAAAACGCGCCAGCCATCACCCGGGCTTGCCGGCATCGCCCTTCGTGTAGTCGCAGACGCCTTCGGGAAAGATGTTTTGGAGCCGGGCCGTTTGATCCTCCGACGGCGTCCACGCTCCGTAGAGGCCCGAGGCGATGGCCTGCTGCACCGGCTGCAAGTGGCACTTAAAAATGTCTCCGGTGATGGGGGCGCCGGCCACGATCCGCGATGTGCCGTAGAGGGGGAATTGCGCGGTGCAGGGGCCGTCGTTGCGCTCGTCGAGGATGCCGGCCCAGGCGTCGTCTCCGGCGTGGAGGAGGTTGCCGTCGCCGCCGAAGCAGCTATCGACGGCGCGTTCGGGTTTGTTGCCGGCCACGCCGCGCGCAGGGTTCGCCATGAGATTGTTCATCCATTCATCGATGACCTCAAAAGCCATCGGTGTCTGGTCGAAGCGCGGGGCGCCGTCCTCGACGTCCGTAAACCAGATGATCTGGTTGGAAGCGTCGCCGTCCTGGTTGACCATCCGCTGCCGGGCGGCAAACGATTGATGGGCGTTGTGCATGTCGAGTTGCCGCTCCAGATAATGCCGCCAGTCGATCACGGGGATTTCGAGCGCGCCGGTGAAGGCGAGGCCATGCTCATAGGCTGCTTCGATGGCGCCCGGATCGGCGGCGAGGCGCGGGGCGGGCTCGGCGCCCCGGTCGTCCGGGCTCAGGTTCATGTTGCGGGCGCTGTGCGGGTCGAAGGGACCGCCGTCCGGGATGAACGGTTCGCCTTCCTGCACCATCTCCGGCTCGTTCTTCCAACTGCCTATCCGGGCGTTGAGGTCGAGAAATTCATCGGGCGAGAGGTGGCCGTCGAGCAAGGCTTGCAGCCCGTACTGGACGCCTACGTTGTCCCAGCTACGCGCGGCAAAGCCGTCCTCGGCGCGGCCATAGATTTGCTCCAGATCGGCGTAGTGGGTCCATTCGACGGCGGCTTGCTGTTCCGGGGTGATGCCCGGCGCGGTGCCGTAGTGCGGGTTGAGCGAGAGCGGCGAGAGCCCCCGCCATCCGTTGATGCACTCCGTCAGGCCGGGCTGCCCGCCGGTGTATCGGTTGGGCAGGGTGTCTGAGGCGTTGAGGCCTTCGAGCCACGTCCGGTTCGACCACGTAGCCCATTTCGAAGTGGGATCGGCGGCGACCTCGGCGTCCATGTACCGTTCGAGCAGTTCGCAATCGCCGATGTGGATGGTCTGGGTGACCATGTCCGGATACGAATATTGCGGGATGGCGGCATCGATAAGGCCCGGATGGTTCTGCCCGTAGACGTACTGCTGGATGCCGCCGCCCGAGCCGCCGACGCCCACCGTGTAGTCCGGCTTGCCGTAGGCCGTCACGAAGCGATCTTTGACCATCAACGCCGTCTCGCCGCCGACTTCGAGGTCGTAATGCGTGCCCGTCTTGGTGCCCGTCGAATAGGCGACGGCGTAGCCTTTCGAGAGGCCGTGCCGGTAGAGCATGCGCGAGCGACTGGGCGCCCCCTGGTAGTGCCCGACAGCCACGCCGCCCTGGAAATAGTAGATGAGCCTGCGGTTCCAGGCAGACAGATCCGGGGCGTCTTCGTCATGCGCTTCCGGCGAGAGCACAGCGAGGCTGTAGATGAATCGGTTGATCGTACCCCGCTCCCAGCGCACGATGAAATCGACCGTCCGTCCGTCGGTCGTGGTGGTCTGGGCGATGTCTGGGGGGCGCGGCGCCTGCAGGTCGAACGGCTCGAAGTCGTCGCTGGTCGTCGAGAGATACACGAAACTGACCTTCGTTTCGAGGCTGCACGCGTCGTCGAGCGGGGCGCCGAGTTCGGCGTCGGCGCGATGGTCTTCGGACGCGCAAAAAAACGGCTCTTGCGCCGGCCCGGAAAACATGGGTCCCGTTCGGGGATAGTTGACCAGATCCAGCGACGTTTCTCGATCACCGGCGCGCGCTACGAGGGTCGATTCCCCCTCCGGCAACCCCTGCACGACCACGCTCAGCACACCGTGTGCCTCATCCGTGACGAGCGATGCATCGACAGGCGTGCCATTGACCTCCAGGGTAACGTCGCCGGGCGCCACGCCGGGCGGCACGGCGATCTCCAGCCGGGCGTCGCCCCCGCTGACAAGCTCCGGTGGGCCGGAGACGACGCGCAGGCCCATCTCGGCAGCTTCCGGCCCGACCTCGCAGCCGGCGAGTTGGAC
This sequence comes from Rhodothermales bacterium, assembly GCA_028278205.1. Lineage (GTDB taxonomy): Bacteria > Bacteroidota > Rhodothermia > Rhodothermales > Bin80 > JANQES01. The sequence goes on along the minus strand of JANQES010000119.1, from coordinate 58,002 downwards.
GAGCAGCACCAGAATCCCAAATCCTGCACCCAGGAGGCGCGGTCCTCGATATCGGGTCGTGATTGTTTTTTCGGACATGGGTATGAAAGGGTGTTTTTGAACTTTTTATGTTTTCCCCATTCGCCACTCGCCATTCCCCATTCGCTCTCAAAGCTCGCGAAGTTTGATATTACGGAACCAGACGCGATGGCCGCCTTCGTCCTGAAGCAGAATGTGGCCCTGCGGTGCTTCGGCGAAGCCCTCGATATCCCGATACTTGCTCGCCGCGATGCGCTCGCGATAGGCCTCGCTGCCCCGAACGAAATGCACGACCCGCCTGCCGTTGAACCAGTGCTCGACCGAGTCGCCCCGGACGATGAGGCGGGCTTCGTTGAAGTCGTCGTAGGGGCGCAGCACTTTGCCCTTCGCTGGCAAGAGGTCGTAGAGCGCCGCCATCCGCCGGTTGGCCTCGCGTTGCTTGCGGTCGTCCCAGATCTGGTATTCCAGTCCCAGCCCGCGTCCGGGCGTCGGTGGCTCACTTTCGACGACGAAGTACTTGATGCCGCTGTTGGCGCCTTCCTCGATCTTGAACTCCAGCGACAGTTCAAAGCTGGAAAACTGTTCCTCGGTGATGATCGAGCTAAAGCCCTTTTCTTCGCCCAAAGTCATCAGCATCCCCTCCTCGACCACCCAGCGGTTTGGGGGGATGTCTTCCTGGTAGGTGCCGCGCCAGCCGCTGGTCGTCTGCCCGTCGAAGAGCAGGCGCCAGCCAGCCTCGACCTCGGCTTCCGTGAGGGTGTTAGGCGGGATCTCGACCGCCTCTGCCGCAGGCCGCTGGCAGGCCGCGCCGGCGAGTAGAAGCGCGGCTATCAAGAGCAGCGGCGCATGATGATGTTTCATTTTATGTAGGGGGAGGAAGCGCATTTTGGATTTTAGATTTTGGATTCCGGTTTTTATTCCGAAAGCGACTTGATAAAAAGGAGGAGCGACGCCACGTCCGTTTCGCTCAAGATGCCTTCGTAAGACGCCATCGCCACCTCGTAGCCCTCTACGATCCGGGCGGCAGGATTTATGATGGAATCGCGTAGATACGCCTCGTCGGCGATAGCCTGGGCGCCGCCTTCGAGCGGGCGGGTCGCTCCGTAGAGATCCTTGAACGAGGGGCCGAGGCGGCCTTCGACCGAGCCGTCCGTCGAGTGGCAGGCGATGCAGCCGTACTGGGTAAAAAGCCACACGCCGCGTTCGACGCTGGCCGGTTCCACCGAGGCCGTCGAGGTCGTGGAGGCTGCCGCCAGCGCTTCCGGATCGAGATCCAGGTCTCCGAATTCCTCGGCGGTCAGATCCAGCGGGTGCAGCGCGTTGACGGTCAGGGCGAGGGTGCCTTGCACCGCGTGGCCATCGCGGCTGCGCAGGTCGTAGGCAAGGGTCATTTGCATGACTTCGCGCATGCCGGCCACGACGAGCAGGAGGGCTTTGCCATCGGGCGCGAGATGGGCACTCGTCACCGCCAGAATGTCTTCGCCGGGCGTGCCGTCTATCTTGAAATGACCGGATCCGTATTCGGAGGTGCGCTTGTAATTCCATCGCCTGATCCGGTAGTTGGCCGCGTCGGTCGCCACGGCTGGGTCGAGCGCCTCGTCGAAGCGAAGGAGGATGCCCTGCGCGCCGGCTTGCAGGGCCGCCGGGAGAAGGCTGGGCAGGCCGGTATAGCGCAGGCGCGAGAAGCCGCTAATCTGCCCGGCCTTCGACCCCCAGATCTGGAACCCCGCGACGTAGAGTTGGCCGTCGCGTGGATGGATGGCGCCTTTCAGGAGCGGCGCCTTGAACGGGGCCGGGATGCGAATGAGGCCCCCTTGCAACGGTCTCGTCGCCTGATCATCAAGGAAGATGCGGAAGGCTGCCGGCTCGCCGTAGGAGAGGTGGACGAGCGCGCCGTTGAGCGGTCCCATCTGCTCGGTGGCGGCCCAGACCTGATCGGCGCCCGACTGGTCGATTTCGTGCGGGATCCAGGTGATCGGCGGCGTGGTGGCGGGCACTGCCGTCGCGTGCGCCGTGGCCGGGACGCCGTAGAAGCCGCCCTCGTGGACGGCATAGACCGGCGTCGAAGGAACGAAATTGCCCTGCTGATCCGACGCCGTCACGAGGCCCGTTTCGGGATGGACGCCCAGGTAAGGCTGGCGGAAACCGGAAGCGAAAACCCGCGCGCTGCGCCCGTCAGCGGAAATCTCAAGAACGGATCCGCTGTGGACACCGCCGGCCCGGAAGCCTTTCATGATGGCCGGGCTCGTCTTCGGCCCCGCGTCGGCAGCGGCGCCTTTGCCGAGGTAAAAACCGCCGCCCGGTTTCTTGACCATCGCCAGCGGAAACTCCCTCGATTCTACCGTCTGAACGGCCAGATTGCTAAAATTCTCATAGAAATCAGCCTCGCCGTCGTCGTTGACATCGTGGAAACGGGTGATCTGATCGCGCCCGAAGACGTAGATCTGGCCCTCGACGATCTGAAGGCTCATCGACTCGTAGAGGCCAGCGGCGAAGCGTTTCCACCGGATCTCTTGCAGGCCCTCGTCGATGCCGGAGACGAGCCAGACGTCGCCGTCGAAGGTGACCAGGGCGGCGCGTCCGTCTTCGAAAAAATCGACCGCTGCCACGCGCACGTTGCGCCGCCATGGATTCGGCATCGGCAGGGGGAGGTCGTCGATCACGAAAGCGGCGGTGTCGGGTGCGACGTGCCCCTGCGTTGTGATCGTGCCCGGCCATCGCGCCGGCCCGCCATCGACAAAGGAGGCCATCTCAACCGGCGTCGCCGTCATCGCCTCGAAGCGATCTTGCCGGTCTGCCCCGCCTTTCCAGATCATCACCTTGAACAGCGACGCGGGCGTGCCGGCGGGGATCGTCAGGGTGAGGTACCGGTCGTCCACAACCTGCAACGTCATCGCATCCGGCGCCCCGACCAGCGCGGCGGCGGTGATGACGTTCTCGTCTGAAGTATGCCGCATGACGGCCCGATGCCCCGCGACCGTCGAAGCCGTGCCATCGCCGATTTCGTCGAGGACGAGCGTCAGCGGCTGTTTTACGGCCTCGATCTTGAACGCGCGGGTGATGGCCGTCTCGCCGTCGTGGCGGAGGCTGCCCGGTTGCTCGAAGATCGACGTGCCGAGCACGGTGTACGACAGCACCACGTTCTCGTCCACGACGTAAAGCCCGTTCCAGCGTCCCAGCGATTCGGCAATCGGCCCGCGTCCTACCTCGTCGGGATTCGGGCCGGAAGGGCGAGGATCTTCGAAGACCGGGTCGTCGTCCGTCCAGCCGGGGTAGTGGCCGGTGGCAAAGATTGGCGCCGTTTTCAGCCGGGAAATGCCGTTTTTCTTGTTGAGCGCCCGGTGATACGAGATCGCCGGCATGCCCGCCAGCGCCAGCTTATCACCGAGCCATCCTGCCGACATCCGCAGGAGGTCGGTGTCGAAGACGGCGTAGGCGTCGTGGCCCAGGCGCATCACCACACCGCGCACGGCGAGGTTCTTTTCAGGCGAAGCCGGCCCTTGATCTCCGGCATCGACGGTCGTGGTGATGAAGGGGAAATCCGGCTCGAAATATTCTCCGAACCGATCATCAGAGGTAGGATCGTCGCCCAGCGCCCAGTAGACGGCGTTGACGAGAAGTTGGCGGAACGGCGCCTGCTCGAAGTCGCCGGGGTGGCCGAGCGAGGTGTAGACGATGCGCTGCCGCCCGCGCTCGTTCGTCCAGGCCACCGGCTCGGTGCGCGGCTCGCCGTCTTCGACGATGCGGCCTTCGAGCACGACGCGCGTCGTCGTCGCCAGATCCCGCGACCGGTAGAGCGAGCCGCCGCTGACGAACGACGAGGCGCGCACGCCGGTCAAGAGCGGATGGTCTTTCGCCTCCGGCGGCGCCGTGATGGTCGGCAGCAGATCATTGCCGAAATGCCCCTCATAGCGCGCGCCGAGCACGTCCACGTCGAACGCGCGCCATTCGTCGTGGCCGGGCGGGGGTGATTTTCTACGTTCGTGGAACGCGTGGCTGGCCGTGCGCAGCGCCAGGAGTGGGCCTCCGCCGTCGAGATAATCGCGCAGGAGGGCAAATTGCGCGCTTTTCAACGTGCGCCGCCGGACGCTGAGCACCAGCAAGTCGGCCTCCTGGACGGCTTCGAGGTCGGGAAACGCGTTGCGGTCGTTGGGATCGGCATAGACGAAGGTGCAGCGGAAGCCGCGCGGCACAAGCTGCTGCTCGGCGAAGGTGGGCAGGGTATGCCGGGTCTGATATTCCCGCTCCCCGATCACAAAAACGATGTGTTTTTCCGCCCGCGCCAGCTCCTGCTGATACCGATCCGGCCTCGCGCCGGGCAGCACGACGAGCAAAGCCAGCACGCCGAAAAGCCATCGGGATGGAGATGCGTATGGCATTTTAGTGGAGAACGCCAGCAGCCTTGCTGATTTTGCGAGCAATGCCCAACATTATGAGTTTTGACAACGACCCCCCCCGCAACGCCTCAACCGTCACCCTACCGATACGGCCTTACCGACCGCCACGTCAAAACTCATGAAAACATCGTCTCGTAATGTTCAGACGGCAGCAGGATCCCGCCGCCTTCGGCATAATACGCCGCGTCGAGATGGAAAAAGCCGTCTCGCGCGATGGTCCACGGCGCACCGGCACGGGGGTGATACTGCGCCATCCGGTCCCAATCGCGGTAGTTTTGATGGCCGTTGGTTTCCATCAGCCCGGCGTCGAGGCCGGGTAGCGGCGCCAGACGGGCCGCCACGTTTTTATTCCAGTCCACCAGAATCGGATTGACTGTCAGGTCGGCGCAGAGGCAGGGGACGCCGCGTTCGTGGGCCACCTGCGCCATCTTCATCGTCATGCTGAGCGTCTTGGCGATGGCTTTCAGGGCGATGGCGCTGTAGCCCATCTCGATACGCCGGACCACGTCCTCGTCGGTGTGCGCGCTCTCGTCGGCAGCCACCGGCACGCCGAGGTCGCTCACGTCCACTTCGAGGTGTTCGGGGAATGGTTCTTCGAAGACCATGATCTGATCGAGCGCGCCGATCTTGTCGGCATGATCCAGCAACCGCATCACCGTTTCCCTGGATTCGTAGCGCCCGTTCGGATCGAAATAGTAGGGGATCTTGCCGTTAGCCGTGTGCGCCGTTTCGATATGGCCGACTGTCTCGTGAATAGCAGTGATCCGGGCTTTGTCCTGCTCTAACATCTCCGCCTGCGTGCCCGGCATGCCGAGCTTGATCTTCATGAAGAAATAGCCCTGCCGGATGGCCTCCTCCATCTCTTCGATGGGAATCGTGTAGGCAATCGACGGCACGCTGATGACCCGCTCGTGGCGATGCGAGAGGCCGGGCCGGTACGCCTCCGGGATCAGATCGTCGAACGTCGTGATGCCGTTTTCGGCGGCATAGAGCACCCAGGCGGCGTTATCGACGGCCACCAGTGCGTTGAGCGCAAAGGTCTTCCGCAGGTCCGGATTTCGGGTGATCTGTTTGCCGTAGGCGTAGACCTCGTCGACCAGGCCGTCGAGCAGTTCCACCGGCGTCTCGAACGACTGGCCTTTTGCCATTTGCAGGGCGCGTTCGGTGAGGGCGTACATGAGTACGTTGCCGCCGCGCTCAGACTGCGCGCTGAAGACGCCCGCGTCGGACCATAGCACATTCTGCGTGCCCAGCCCGATGCCGCGTGTGCCGGCGGTGCTTTGCAACAACGCCACGCTCTGCCAGATTTCCGTCAAAAAACCCCCTTTGAAGCCGAACGGACGGATGAGCGGCTCGCGCTCGAAATTGGTATCGATGCGCTCAATCGTGATTTTTTTGGGGGAGGAAGGCATGCCGGGCGTAGTCTGCGCCGTTGAAAAACAATCGAGCGGACCCAGCACAGACAGCCCGGCCAGGGCGCCCGCCTGCGCCAGAAAATCACGCCGCGATACCTGCCTGGAAGCCGTCTTGTTCATGGTGATGCAGGGCGTTTATAGAGGGCTGCTCCAAGATAGTCGCCCGCCCGCCACCGGCGCAAACGAAAGCGCCGTTGCGCGAGCACGGTTTTTTCATGATCGCAGTCGATGATTTCTCCTGTTTTCGGGTTAAGAAGACCGCGCTTCCAGCCGATTATAGTCGTTACGAATACGCCGCGTGCGTCATTCGAAAAGGCGGCTTTGCCAGGCTGCCTGTATTTCCCCCCACGCTGCACGCCATGCCGTAAGGCATCCCCGATGGTCTTGGGTCCTTTTGTGTGTGGAGGGGGACGACGTCTCTTCATCACCGTAAAGCGGTATTCCTGCTATGGTTCTGCCACGCCTGACTGTGTTGGACGAGCGGTATGCCATCGGGCGCACCCTCGATGCTACTGAGCCTCTGATTGTTTCCTATCAGGCCTGGAATCTCCACACCGAGGATCAGGTCATTCTCGAAGAATTTTTTCCAGCCCCGCTGATCCAACGCGTCGAAGGCGGCCTCGCCGTAGAGGCCGTCGATGCGGAGAAGGACGAACTGTTTCGCTATGGCCGCGACCAGTTCCTCAAAGAGGGGGCGGTGTTGGCGACGGTCAAGCATCCGAATCTGGTCGAGGTTCTCGAACGCTTTGAGGCGCAGAACACGGCCTACCGCATCCTGGCGCATCACAAAGGAGCTACGCTGGCTTCGGTGATGGAAAAGCAGGACGGCAAGCTGCCCGTGAAGACCGCTTTTTCCATTTTGATGCCGTTGCTCGACGGCCTCCAGGCGGCGCATCAGCGCGGGCTCATCCACGGCGCGTTTTCGCCGAAGGCTGTTTTTCTGGCGAAAGGACGCGGCCCCATGCTGCGCGGCTTCCGGACGACGCACGTGATGATGGCCCAGCGCACGGGCAACCGCCAACTCTTGATCACCGACGGCGTCTCGGCGCCCGAACAGTATGAAGCCGGAGGTCGGCAAGGGCCGTGGACCGACGTCTATGGAAGCGCCGCCACGCTCTTTCAGATGCTCACCGGAAAGATGGTGCCGCCGGCGCCGCGTCGCCGCGAGCACGATGAAGCCCCGGCGCTGTTGCAGCAGACCGGCAACATGCCCGACGCCGTGCGGACCCTGCTCGAAAAAGCGCTGTCGCTAGACTCGGCGCGGCGGCCGCGCTCGGTGCAAAGCTTCCAGCAAAAACTGATCGAAGCGCTCAAAGAAAACGCTAAGGTTCAGGTTCAGGCCCCCGCCGAAAAACCGGCTGCCCCCGCCGCCACCCCGGCGCCCGAACCGGCTGCGGAAGCTAAACTGGCCCCAACGCCGCCCCCGGCTCCGACCCCCGAAGCCCAACCTGCCGAAACGCCGGTTCAGGAGGCGCCGGCAGAACCTGCTCTGGCAGAACCTGCTCCGGTTCAGACGGCTCCGGCAGCGCCTGCCCCGGTAGAACCCGCCCCGGCCAAAGCCGCGAAGGCCGAAGAACCCGCGCCGAAAGCTGCCGAACCAAAACCCGCTGCGCCAAAAGCTGCCGAGCCGAAGAAGCCGGTTCCGGAAACGCCCCAACCCGCTGCTGCCGCCGAAGAACGCGAAGATCAGTCTGCGCAGGCCATGGCGACGGAGGCCGCAAAAAAGCAGGCCGCCCAGAAAATGGTGGTGGAGAAACTGGCGGCGCGCAAGGAGGCCGAGCAAAAGGCTGCCGACGAAGAAGCCAAACCCAAACGCCGCAACCGGGCTGCCAAGAAACGCGCCAGCGCCGACCGCCCGGCGGCCAGCCCCCGGCGGCGTGGGATGCCGGTGCTGGCGGCGTTGGCCGTCGTGGTGCTCGTAGCGCTCTCCGGCGCCTTCGTGCTGATGCAGGGCCAGAACAAAGACCTGTCGCGTTTCGCGTACTACAAAGCTCAGGGCGATTCGCTCTTTGCCGTAGCCAACTATATGGAGGCGAAAACCCAGTACGAATTTGCCCTGGCTACCGCGCCCAATAACGAATACGTCACCGGCCGGCTCAGCGAGACCGAGCAACGCCTCATCGAAGTGCAGGATGATCGCTACGCCGCCTACGTGGGGCAGGGCGATGCGCTCTTTGCCACCGCCGATTCGCTGCTCAAACGCGGCGAAGCGCTCGCGGCGTTGAGTTCTTTCGCCGAAGCCAACAAAGCCTATTACGCCGCGTTGCAGTATCGGCCTGAAGATCCGCTCGTGCTCGAAAAAGGCCAGTTGACCAGCGCCAGGATGCAAGAGGCCTCCAGCCGGAATCAGCAGCCGGCGGGCGAGGGGGCGTCTTCGGAAGAAAGCGCTCAGGACATCAGCGATCAACTCTATAAGAGCTACCGGCAGCAGGGCGATCAACTCTTTGCGCGGGGCGACTATGCCGAAGCGCGCCAAAAATACCTCCTGGCGCGCAATGAAAAACCCAACGACGAATACATCGCCGCCAAAATCGTAGAGGTCGACGAGCGCCTCGCCGTGACGGGGCAGGAGGAACAATTCGAGGAACTCTTCCAGAAGGGAATAACCCTCCTCGCTGATGAACGCTACGCCGAGGCGCAGATCGCCTTCCGGCAAGCCCTCGACGTCAAACCCAACGAACAGCGCGCCCTCGACGGCTTGAACCGCGCCGACAGTATGCTCGACCGGGCCAGGCGCGACGAACACTACCAGCAGTTCCGTGAACAGGGCGATGTCTTGCTCGCGCAAGAGAACTACAGCGAAGCCCTCTCGCGCTTCGAGCAGGCGCTCGACAACAAGCCGGGCGATGCCTACGTCCAGGAAAAAATCGATAGCATCCGGCAGACGCTGGCTGCACAGCAGGGGGCGCAAGAGCCGGAAGAGCAACCGCAGCCGCAACGGAACGAACCGGAGGACGGCATCTACACCGTCGTAGACACCGCCCCCGAACTCATCGGCGGCCTCAAAGAACTGCACGACAAGGTCGTGTATCCGGAGCGCGCCTACGAATCTGGCACCGAAGGCCGCGTCTACATTCAGTTTGTCGTCACCGAAAACGGCGAGGTTCAGGATGCCGAGGTCATGCGCGGCCTCGGCCAGGGCTGCGACGAAGAGGCGTTGCGCGTCGTCAAAGAGGCGCGTTTCGTGCCGGGCAAGATCGGCGTCCGATCCGTGAAGGTGCGCCACACGCTCTTCATCACCTTCAAGCTGAAATAAAACGGGTTCCGATTTTAGATTTTAGATTTTGGATTTTGGATTGGGAAAATTCCGATCCCTTTTTACCAAACGAAGAAGCCGCGCCCGTCTCGACCGGCGCGGCTTCTTCGTTTGATGATTTCGGATCGAAAGGCACCCAATCCAAAATCCAAAATCCAAAATCTAAAATTCTCTCACCGGCTCTCTGGCTCTACGGATCATGAAGGCGCTGCGCGCCGTCAGCAGCAGCAGCAAAGGCAGCGCGGCAGGCGGCAGGGTTTGCGGCAGGAAGAAAAAGGCCAGCGCCAGCGCCAGCGTTACCAGGCCCGTGGCCATCAGATAGCCGCGCAGCCAGCGCGGACGCGCCCGGTGTAGCAGCACCCAGGCAGCGATCAGGTGCGTGGGCCAGGCCCAGAGCAGGTTCAGGTTCCAGTGGGTGACGGTGTGGAGCGAGATGAACCACAGAAAGATGATCACCAGCCCCGCCGCGCCGGCCACGCCGAAGAGCAGCCCGTCGAAGAGGCGGCGTTCCACGCGCCCGGCTCGGGTGTCTCGGATGAGGAGCCCCAGGCCCAGGGCAAAAAGCCCCCAGAGCAGGATCGACGGCCACGGCCACGACGGCGCCAGCGACGCCCGCTCATCGGACCAGTAGACCGTATCGGTGCGCGCCACCAACGGCAGCGTCTGCCCCTCGATGACAATCGTCGCGTGGTCGAAGTGCTCCATCAGATACAGCGGCAGAAACACCGTCTCGCGCGGCGTCGCGACGCGGTCTACCGAGAGGCCCAGGCCCAGGTCCATCCCAAAATCCAGAAACGGCTGCTCGACGACGTAGCCATCGATCAATTCGCGGAAGGTGAGGCCGGGGTCCGGCTCCGGCACAAACGTCACTGCGTCCTCAAGCACCGTCTCCAGGACATCGCGAAGGCGCGTTGAGCAGTTGTCGAAGAGGAAATCGTAGCGGTAGTATTTATTCTCATCCCGCGCATTGATCCGAAGAAATTGAAAAAGGGCGTTGCGCTGCGCCGCGTCGAGGTTGAGCACCTGCTCGATGACTGGACGCCCTTCGCGGTTCCAGGCGTCGTCTTTCAGGATTTGATAGCGTTGGATCGAGAGATAGTAGTCGAGCTTGCCGTACGTAAACCGCCCGGCGAACATCAGCGGATTGCCGAAAGTGAACGTGCCGTAGTTGTAGGCGACGTCGTGGCCGTTGACGGGGTCGTAGACGCGCAGGGCGCTGTGGCCGAAGAGCGAATAGACGGCGTTGCCCGGCAGGATCGTGATGAGCGAGACCTGCGCCTGGTCGGAGAACTGAGCACGGACCGGGCCGGCGCCTGCCAGCAGCACGAGCACGAGGACGAGCAGAGGCCGTTTTGTATTGCAACCGCAGATGGACACGGATAGACGCGGATAATGCAGAGGGAGGGTGTGAGGGATCGAACCTTTGTGATTCAAAACGATGGGGAGCGGGAAGGGTTCTGCATTATCGTTTGGGGATGATGAAACCTTTATCAACAGAAGGACATATTCGCATACCTTGTTGGCAAAAATCCTACAGCGACTAAGAATAGAACGCGGATGACGCGGATCTTGCGGATTTGCGCGGATCGGGCAGTGCTAGATCCGCGACCATCCGCCCAATCCGCGTCATCCGCGTTCTATTCAGAACAGGTCTTTTCCCCAGTTAATCCCCAAAACGCTAAACGTCCGTGAACCGAACTGAACGCGCGCAGATCGTACTGGAAAAGCTGCGCGAAGTTATACCGCGCCCCCAGAGCGAACTGGCGTTCGTTGACGAATATCAACTCATCGTCGCGGTGATTCTCTCGGCGCAGTGTACCGACGCACGCGTCAATAAAGTCACGCCGGCCTTGTTCGACGCTTTCCCGACGCTCGACGCGATGGCCGAAGCGACGCCGGAGCAGGTCTTCCCGCTGATCCGGTCGGTTTCGTATCCCAACAACAAATCGAAGCATCTCGTCGGGATGGCGCAGCGGGTGCGGGACGACTTCGGCGGGCACATCCCGCAGACGCAGGCCGATCTGGTGAAGCTGCCGGGCGTCGGGCGCAAGACCGCGCAGGTGGTCTCTTCGGTCGCCTTCGACGACGACGACGCGCTGCCGGTCGATACGCACGTCTTCCGCGTGGCCAACCGCATCGGCCTCGTCGACGGGGCCGACACGACGCTGAAGGTCGAGCGCGGGCTCAAGGCGGCCATCCCGCGTGGCACGTGGGGCGAGGCGCATCACCTGCTCATCCTGCATGGTCGCTACACCTGCATCGCGCGCAAGCCCAACTGCGAGGCGTGCCCGCTCCCGCCCGTCTGCCGCTATTACGAACGCCTTCAAAAACTTCCAACGCCGCTTTCCGGGTTGGACCCGAAAAAAGGTAAATATTATTGCAAAACCCACGATGGGTATTTCAGCGAGGCGACGACGAAAACGGATCGCCACGGCACCGAGCAGACCGCCTGCCCCACCTGCGGCTCAATGAATGTATTCTTGGCGAAAACAGGCGAGACCACGAAGAAAGTCCGCGATTATCGCGTTTGACAACGCGACAAAAATTTATTTTTGTCCAACGATCAATCAAGCAGATCGTTGATACCCTGGCTCGCCGTCCCGTATCACCTACTTCGGTTGAAAAAGATGGACAAAAATAAACGTCATATTCTCATCATCCTCGATGGTTACGGCATCGCCGAGGACCCGTCGGTGAGCGCCATCGATCACGCGAAGAAGCCATTTTTAGATTCGCTTTTTGCCCGCTATCCGCATGCGACGTTGCAGGCGTCGGAGCGGGCGGTCGGGTTGCCGGAGGGGCAGATGGGCAACTCCGAAGTCGGGCACATGAACCTGGGCGCCGGGCGCATCGTCTACCAGGAGATCACGCGCATCGACCTGTCTATCGAAAAGGGCGATTTTTTTGAGATCGACGAACTGGCGCAGGCGGCGCAGCACGCCCGGACGCGCGGCTCGAAGCTGCACCTGCTGGGGCTGTTTTCCGACGGCGGCGTCCACAGCCACAACGACCACCTCTTTGCCTTGCTCGAACTCGCGAAGCGGCAGGGCCTCTCGAACGAGCAGGTGTGCGTCCACGCTTTCACCGACGGGCGCGACACCGATCCGCACGGCGGCGTCGAGTATGCTCGCGCGTTTATGGAAAAGGCCGAAGAGATCGGCGTCGGGCGCATCGTCTCGGTCGTCGGGCGCTATCATGCCATGGACCGGGATCGCCGCTGGAAACGCATCGAAAAAGCCTATCGCCTCTTGACTGAGGGCACCGGCGAGGTCTTCGAAGATCCGTTGACGGCCTTCGAAGCCAGCTATAAAGACGGTGTCACCGACGAGTTCATCGAACCGCGCCGCATCGATTACGGCGACGGCGTGAACACGCGCATCGAAGACGGCGACGCTATCGTCTTTTTCAACTTTCGCGCCGACCGTGCCCGGCAGATCACGCGGGCGTTCAAACAGAAAAACTTCGCCCAGGCCATCCTCGACGAAAACCGCGAAAACGGCATCCCGGCCTCGGACACGGAAAAGCAGCCTTTCGACGTTCAGGTGTTTGAGGATCTCTTCTACGTCACCTTCACGCCCTACGACGAGACGTTCGGCCTGCCCATCGCCTTCAAAAAAGTCAACCTCACCGACACGCTCGGCGCGGTCATCGAAGCGCGCGGCGGCAGGCAGCTACGCATCGCCGAGACCGAAAAATATCCGCACGTGACGTACTTCTTCAGCGGCGGGCGCGAGGAGCCGTTCGAGGGCGAAGACCGCCTCCTGGTGCCCTCGCCCAAAGTGCCGACGTACGACCTCCAGCCGGAGATGAGCGCGCCGGAGGTGGCGCGCCGCTGCGCTGAGGCTATCGCCGAGGAGAAGTACAATTTCATCTGCCTCAACTTCGCCAACCCCGACATGGTCGGCCACACGGGCGTCTTCGAGGCGGCGGTCGCAGCCATCGAGGCCATCGATGCCGGGGCGAAGCAGGTGGTCGAGGCGGCGCTGGCCCACGGCTACAGCATCAACATCATCGCCGACCACGGCAACGCCGACAAGCTGCGCAACCCCGACGGCTCGCCGCACACGGCGCATACGACGGCCCTCGTGCCGCACCTGATCATCAAAGACGGCTTCGACGGGCCGATCAAAGACGGCAAACTCGGCGACATCGCTCCGACGATCCTGGCCCTGCTCGGCGAAGACGCCCCCGAAGCAATGACGGGCGACGTGCTGGTCGCGCGGCAGGAGGTGGGGGTTTGATTTGTTGAATCGGAGAGCCGGGGAGTCGGAGAATCGGGGAGTCGGAGAGCTGGGGATTCTTGTATTAAAAACGTGGCTCAGAACGCATGATTCCCCCTTTGAAGGGGGACAGCGACCGGCAAACGCATGTGCAGCCGGACGCAGGGGGATGTTGGTGAGGCCTACCCTGAGGTTTTCAAAAGGCCGCGCGAACATCCCCCGCCCTCGCTGGCGCTCAGGCACCCCCTTCAAAGGGGGAATTCAGGTTTTCAACTCCAAAAACGATAGTATCAACCCTCTTATTTCATCACTGGATAAAAGCTTTAAGAGACTGCTGAGATACGGGCTCCGGGATGGGAGTCAGAACCCCAGCAGTCTCTGCGGCGTGGGGGGGCAACCGGGGCGGTGGGCAAATCCAATCGAGGCAGTGAGGCCTCTCATTTCGTGATGGTGAAGCTGCGGCGTCCGATCAGGAGGTCTTTTTCGTTGTAGATCCGGATCTGGTAGTCGCCTTCTTGCTGCGTTTCGGAGGCTTTCAGCACGTCCCAGACGCGATAGCCTTGCACACCCATGACGCGGGTGTTCTTTTGTTGAAGTTCCGTGCCGTCCGGGCCGGTCCACGTCCACCGAATCCGCGCGCTTCGGGCGGCATTCGTTTTGGCGTTGAGATAGACCGGCGTGCCCGGCGTAAACTGGTTTTTGAGAGCGCTGTCTCGGCAGAGACGCAGCGCGCCGGTGCTGCCGCCGGCCACCGTCCGCTCGCACGTCACAAAGGAATCAGCTTCCAGCGTGGCCGTGCTGGCGATGGTCTCATCGATCTCGCTGATGCGTTGGGTGGCATGGAGCATGGCCGGGCTTTGCCGCAGCGTCAGGGCCTGATCGAGGTAGGCTTGCCAGACGGCGCGTTTTTCGAAGATGGTCAGCGCGTCCTGCTGATGCTGCGCTTCGGCCTGCTGAAACGCGGCGATCAAGACGGCGAGGTGTTCGATCTTTTGCTCGATATCGGCTTGCGTCTCCTCGTCCAACGCCGCGCCGTAGGCATCGCGCAGGGTCTCGAAGGCGGCGCCGACGGCAGAGTCCGTCAGGGTAGGATCGATGAGCAGGGCGTTGGTCTGGCGGTATTGCTGCTCCGCCTCGGCCCGCATCTCGCTCGAAATCCCTACTTCGACCGGGATAAACTGGACGACCCCGTCGAGGGCCACGGTGATGGTCGTTTTACCCTGCGCGCGTGCTGTGACGATCCCGCCGAGTCCTTGTTCATCGACCATCGACACCCCGGCGATGGCGGCAATCGTCGAGTCGCCGGTGTTCCATTGGAGCGTGGCCGGCTTGAGGGCTTCCATGGCGAGGCGTTCGCCCTGCGCATTCCAGATCTCGACGCTTAAAAATTCCTTATCGCCCACGCCCATCGTGACGTGGCCGGGGGTGATGGTCAGCGCGGCGGCTGCCTGCGTCTCGGCAGGCGAGGCCGGCGGGGTGACGGTCTCCGGCGTAGCGGAAACTTCTGGAAAAATGAAGGCCGGCTGGAAGACGGCGAGGCTGCCAGCGGCCAGGCCGACCACCAGCAGGATTCCCAGCGCAATCCACAAGCCTTTGCGCGCCGGGCGTTGTTGTCTGGCTCCGGTGGAAGCCCGGCGAGGCGTTCTGCGACGGCGGGTGGGCTTCGATATTTTTTTAGTCGCTCCCGCTGTCTCCTCTTCCGGAATCGAGATCGCCTCCACGTCGCGCAGCACTTCGGCAAAGCTGGCGTAGCGGTTCTCTGGCTCTTTTTCCAGGCACGTCGAGACGATGTGTTGCAGATCCTCGCGGAGCGCTTCGGGGGTGATGTTGAGCGGCTCCGGTTCGGTGTGGAGGATCTTGTAGATGAGCGTGGTGAGGTTCTCGCCTGTGAAGGGGGTGACGCCGGAGAACAACTCGTGGAACAAGACGCCGAACGAAAAGATGTCGGCCCGGTGATCGAGTTCTTCGCCTTTGACCTGTTCGGGCGCCATGTAGCGCGGCGTGCCGAGGCTGGCGTTGGTCTGCGTCAGCGTCGTCGTATCCGACTGGATCCGGGCAATGCCGAAATCCATGATTTTGACGGTTCCATCCGGCAAGACGCGGATGTTTTCCGGCTTGATGTCGCGGTGGATAATGTTTTTTTCGTGGGCATAGAGCAGGCCTTTGCAGATCTGCACGGCGATCTGCTGTTTCTGCTTTTTCGTCAACGCCGCGCCGCTTTTGAGGATGCTGCGCAGGTCGTGGCCGTCGAGGTGTTCCATGACGAGGTAGGGCCTGCCGTCTTCCTCGTTCACGTCATAGATGATGGTGATGTTGGGATGCGAGAGCCGCCCTGCCGACCGGGCCTCGCGGTAGAAACGCGGCTTGACCGAAGGATCCTCCAGCGCCCGCTCGTGAATGACCTTGATGGCGACGTCCCGCCCGATGACCGGGTCGTGGCCTTTGTAGACCTCGCCCATGCCGCCCTGGCCGAGTTTACACAGAATCTCATATTTGCCCAGGCGCTCCATCACCGGCGGTTGGGGCCGGGGGGGCGAGGCCACGTCGGGGGTGGGACGCGTGGCCGGTGTGGTTTCTAGTGCGTTTTCCATGGGGGTCTTTTCAGCAAATCCAGTAGTGCTCCCGTGCTCTCATTACAGATTTTCTGTGGCCGGAGGCTCATCTTCAGATGTAACGAAAAAACGCCGCAGCCAGAAGTCGGGCTGCGGCGTTTGGGAATGGCCGTCCTACCTGTTCGTGGTTAATCCTCAAAGCGCATCTGTAAACTGGATTTTCGAAGAAGCCCCGTAGGGGCGTCCTGTTTGTAGACACGTTCTCATCCTACCGCAGCAACGTCATCACCTTCGTCGCGACGGTGTTGCCGAGGCGGATCTCGTAAAAATAGAGGCCGCTGGCTGCCGGGCGGCCCGCGTCGTCCAGGCCGTTCCAGGTGACGCGGTAGGTGCCGGGGGGCTGGAAGGCGCCGTCGACGAGCGCGCGGACGGTCTGGCCGAGGACGTTGTAAATGGTCAGGTCGACCTCGCCGGCCCGGTGTACTTCGTAGGTGAGCGTCGTCTCCGGGTTGAAGGGATTGGGATAGTTCTGATGCAGCACGATGGCGCGTGGCACTTCGGCGGCATCCTCCGCGCTGACGATCACCTGCCCGGTGCCGGCATCGACGTCGAGTTCGAGGAAGGCGAAGTCTTGCACCGAGACGTAGGTGAAGCGCCAGACCGGGCGGTCCGGATCGCCGGAGCGAAACCCGCGTGAGAGCTGGGCAAAGACCTCTGCGTCGGGATGTTGATTGCGGAAATCGTTGCTTTGCGCTTCCGCTTCGGCGGCGGCCACACTACTATCGATCCAGTTTTCCGGCAGCGGGTCGAGCGAAGGCAGCCTGCTTTCGTCGATGTCTGCCTGTTCGAGGATGGTGCCGGACGAGACGAACACCGAGCGCGCCGTGCCCGCCGCCGGCGAATAATAAACATAGCTCCACAGCGTCGATTGGCCGTCGGGGTCGAGCGGTTCGATGGTGAGCACACTGACGAGGTGGGCGTCGCTTTGCCAGGCCAGCGCGGCCTCGTCGGCGCCGCCGACGTTATCGAGGGCCGAGGCCGGCTGGCCGACGACTTGCACCACCTCGCCCGTCTGCGCATCGAGCAGGGCGATCAATATTTCGAACGTCCCCTCCATCTGGTAGGTGATCAACCAGCGGGGCTCCGGAGGCAGCGAGGCTGTTTTGGCGAGGAGGGATTGGTGAAGGCGCTGCGCCTCGGGCAGGCCGTGCCGGGCGAGCGCTGCGCCGGCGAAGGACAGCTCCGTGTTCGACAGGAAGGCGTTGACTTCGGCCTCCGGATAGCGAGCGCGATAGGCAGCCCCGCCGAGATCTTCTACGATCCCGATGGCCTCGTCGCTATCGATCCAGTCTTCCGGCAGCGGCAGGGTGAGGTCGCACAGGATGGGGGCGCAGGTGTCGGTAGTGTCTCCGAAGGCCGAGGGGGTGACAACACCCAGCAGGTTGAAGAACGTCACGACGCCGAGCGTGTCGCGGGTGGTTTCATCATAAAAGAAATAGGCCCAGGCGCCCGCTTCGCCCTCGGCTGTGAGTTCGCCGGCAAAAGCGGTGGTCAGCGCGGCGCCGCCGGCCAGGGCTTGCGCATCGTCGAAGTTATCGCGGGCGGTAGAGAGCGTCAGCGGTTGGAGTTCAACGTCGAAGCCGTCGAGGGCCGTCTCTTGCACCTCGATCACGTCCGGCGCGCGGTTGCCGTCGTCATCGTGCGCGCCGAAGCCTTCGCCGGCTTCGCCCAGGGTCGGGTCGCCGTCCTGGTTGGTGTCTTTGAGGGCGAGCATGATGTAGCGGCCCGGTGGCACAAAGTCAATCGTAAAGGCCCCGGCGTCGTCCGTGACGATGGTGATCGCGGCGAAGGCGCCGTCGTCGTGGTTGTCGCTGGCGTCGTGGTTTTTGCCGCCGTCGCCATCGCCATCGCCGTCGCCCTCACCGCCTCCTCCGCCAATCGAGCCGGCGTCATCGTCGTCGTCAAAGAGATCGTTGAAGAAGGATTCAGAGAAAAGCCCCACGAGCGCGCCGGTCGGATCGCCTCCGTCGAAGCGCGCCGTGCCGGAGACCGAGGCCGTGGGCAGGCGGCTGCCGGTGGTGAACGTGAAGCCATAGGGCCGGTCGAGCACCTCGCCCGTGGCACTCGTAGCGCCGCTGAGGAAGACCCAGTATTGCGTCTCGGCTTGCAAGTCAAGGCCGATGGTTACGGTGCGCCGGTCGGCGCTGAGGGCGATATTGCGGGGTTCACCCGGATCGGGCACGACTTCGAAGCCGAGAAAAAAGTCGTCGCTGATCGAGAAGGTGCCCGACGTGTCGAGCGCCGCGCTGAAAGTCAGCGTGAGGGTGGCTTCGAGGCCCACGTTCGTCTCGCCGTGGGCGGGCGAAAAAGCATCGAGCGTAAGCTGGCCGAAGGCGGGCGCAGTCAGGCACAGGCACAGCATCAGCGCGCCGAAAAACGGGACCCGTCTGGGCATGTGAATCGCATTTTTCATTACCGGAACCTCCTTACATCGCTGATGAGCATACCGGGCACATGTGCTTAAAGTAACGTTTTTATGGGAATATCAAATGGAACGAGGTTTTGACGAAAAGATGCCTTGAACGGTTGGGTATGGGCCGGGTATCATGCCTATTAATTATAGATTTGCCTTCGTTCCCGGCGTAGGGCTTGTCCAGGAAACCACGATCACGATAGCAGGAGGCGCAACCTTCAGCCTCGCCGGCGCCTCGCTTGTCGATGACGCGGAAGACACCGACGGCGAGGACGACGGCACGCCTACATCCGTCGAAGAAGGCGTTTTTTTAAAGTAGAGAGGGGGAATAATCTTTTTCATCCCCCTTTCTCCCTCTCCCCCTTTCTCCCTCTCCCCCTTTCTCCCTCTCCCCCTTTCTCCCTCTCGGCTACCGAATCGTAATCTCCATCGGCATTCGTGCCTGCACCGTGCCGTGCATGGCGGCGAGTTGGTCGAGCAGGCGGGCCTGGCGTACCAGCGCGCGTTCGGCGGGGGTGGCGCGGAGGTGGTGCCAGGCTTGCGCGCCTTGCGCCGAGAGCGTGCCAGTCAGTTCTTCCATGAACGTGCGGGGCCGGGGCAGCAGGCGTGTGCGGTAGGTGCCCTCTTCGAGGCCCGCCTTTTCAGCGGCGATGCGGATGGCCGTGTCGAGGTCGCCGAGGATGTCTACGAGGCCGAGGTCGAGGGCTTGCTTGCCGCTCCAGACGCGCCCCTGCCCGATCTCATCGACGGCGGCTACGTCGAGCCCCCGGCTGTCGGCCACTTTTTGCAGGAATTGCTGGTAGGTGGCGCTGATGGCCTGTTGAAGCAGGGCGCGTTCTCCCGGCGAGAGCGGGCGCATTCCCGAAAACATATCGGCATAGGCGCTGGTGTGGACGTTGTCCGTGGTGATGCCGAGCTTCGCGTCGAGCGCGCCGCCGATGTTGAAGAGCAGGCCGAAGACGCCGATGGAGCCGGTGAGCGTCTGCGGATCGGCGACGATGGTGTCGGCGGCGGTGGCGATCCAGTAGCCGCCCGAAGCCGCCAGGTCGCCCATCGAGACGATGACGGGTTTTTCTTTAGCGGTCAAATCGATCTCGCGCCACATCGCATCCGAAGCCGAGGCCGAGCCGCCGGGCGAGTTGATCCGCAGCACGACGGCTTTGATACGCCGGTTCTTGCGCGCCTCTCGCATCGCCTTATTAAACGTCGTCGAGCCGACGCCGCCGCTGCCGGCGCCGCTCTCGCCACTCAGGATCGTCCCCACGGCATAGACAACGGCGATCTGGCCTTCGTTGCCGGTAGGCAGCCCGGCCTCGGAATCCGAGACGTTGACGTACGCGTCGATGTTGACGCGTTTGAGGCTTTTGTCGGCGTCGAGGCCGAGGCGTTCTTTGAAGCGGGCTTCCACCTCATCGTCATAGAGCAGGCCGTCGAGCAGGCCGGCCCGATGGGCTTCGGCGGCGGTCAGGAACGCCGGATCTTCGGTCAGGCGTTGCACGTCGGTAGCCGGCCGCCCCCGGCTCTCGGCGATGGCTTCGAGGAAGACGTTGTTGTGCGATTCGAGCAAGGCCGCGAGTTGGGCTTCATTTTCTTCAGAGAGATCCTTCCGCAAAAACGGCTCGACGGCAGCCTTGTACTTGCCGGCCCGGATGATCTCCGGCTCGACATCCAGCTTTTCGAGCAAGCCTGTGAAATACATCACCTCCAGGTAGAAGCCGTTAAACTCGAAAAAGGCTTCCGGCGAGGCAAAGACGCTGTCGGCGACGCTGGCGAGGAAGTAATCGCCTTCGCTCATCATATACTCGCCGCTGGAGGCCATCAGCGGTTTGCCGCTGTCTTTGAAGGCAATCAAGGCCTCGCGGACCTCTTGCAGCGTGGCCCAACTGGCCTGGACGCCGCGCAGTTGGAGCCACACGGCGTCGATGCGGTCATCGGCAGCGGCTTTTTGGAGGGCGCGTTTGAGGTCGTAGAGGTCGAATTCGGCCTCTCCGGCAAAGGTCTGGTTGAAGCTGTCGTGCGAGACCAGTTCGGGGATGGGCCCGGCGAGGTCGATTGTCAGCACCGAGCCGGATGATACCACGGGCACGGTATCAGACGAGGCCACGAGGGCGGCCAGGAACAGGAATCCGAGAAAGATCACAAAGCCCAGGGCAATCAACGAGCCCAGGACACTGGCTACAAGGGTTGAAAAGAATCGCATGGGAGACGTTGGATAATCGAGGATAAAGGGTAAGAAGCTGTTTGGTAAGTAGGCTGGCAGGCGAGCACGAGGACTTTTTGGTTCCACGATGAACGACTTTTGAGATGCGTAGCAGCGCTACGGATCGATAAAGCGGGCATCGTGGGGCCGAAAAGGACCGTGCGCAGCCCCAGAATACTTACCAAACAGCTTCTAAAAAACAGCAACGCGCCAACGGCGGTGTGGTTGCACGAAGCAGGGCCGTGTGCTAAGTTGCAAGCCGCGTACTGCGTATTCCGTACTGCGTTGTTAAGAGCAGCCCTACGCAGTACGAAATACGCAATAAAAATATTCACCTATGGAAACCGTCTTCCAATACGAAATCCCCGTGCTGCACCCGCTGGCAGTGCATTTTCCGATAGCGCTGATCCTGGTGGCGGCGCTGGCGACGGTCGTCTGGGTCTTTCGAGGCACCGCGTTCTGGCGGCGCTGCGCGCTGTTGCTCTTTAGCTTGGGCCTGGCCGGGGGCATCTTCGCCTACAAAACCGGAGAGGCCATCGAAGAGCACACCGAGGGCACGCCTATCGTCGAAGAGTTGGTGGACATGCACGAAGACACGGCCTTCTACGCGCTTCTTGTGACGGGGGCGGTGCTTGCGGCGCTGGCCGGGCTGTCTTTCTGGCGAGAGCGACGCATCACGCTCGAACGCAAACCGAACGATCCGCTGGCGGCGCGCATCCTCCTGGCGTTGGCAGCGCTGGCTGCCGCCCTGCTCATCGCCTGGACGGCCCACATCGGCGGCACGATGGTCTGGGGCGTGGCGGCGTGAGGGTGTTTTGGTGTTATAGTTTTTTAGTGTTTTAGTGGGTTGAAAGAGCACTAAAACACTATACCATCGTACACTAAAATAGACATTTCAGAAGAAGGCATCGGCGGTATTTTTCCGGCTTTTCCCGTCATGGAGCGTCTCAGGGGCGGTTTGGGCAGCGGGCGCGCGGCTTGGCACGTCTTTCTATGCATTTCACGGTAGCGAGCTTTGGAGCTTTACAGGCGCCAGCAGTACCAACCAATCCACAGGTGTAACCATGCGTATCAGTACAGCAGTGACCTTGAGGCGCTGGATTCCTCTCGTTCTTTTGCTGTTCAGTGTTTTGATGATGGCGCCAGATGCGGCAGCGCAGTCGCGCGAGCGTGCCCGAACGGGGCGCCAGAGCAACACACGTGTTGAACGAGGCAAAAAGGCCACGAAGAAGGCTCCAACGCGCAGTCGATCGAAGCAAAGCGCTCGGGTAGAGCGCCCTTCGCGCAGTAGACAGACGGCCCGAAGCCAGAGCACGCCGCGTTCGAAGTCTCGCTCGGCGCAGACGTCGTCGCGGCGGGCCGAGACGCGCGAACGGTCGGCCAAGACCTCGCGGCAGCGCACCGAGACGCGCAAACGCGCGCCGCAGGCTACGCGGCAGCGCGCCGAAACCCGTCAACGATCCACGCAGACCTCGCCGCGCAAGCGCAGCACGACGCCGCCACGCAAACGCATTGAGGACCGCTCCCGCCAGAGCAGCAGAAGCCGCAGCACCGAAACCCAGACCCGCAAACGCCAGCCTATCAACGAACGGGGCACGTCTAAAGCACGGTCCGGACAGCAGCAGGACCGCGTCGAACGGGGCCGCAGCAGCCAGAGCCGCAGCAGCACCCGCAGCAGCCGGGATACGAGGACGCAAACCAGGGGCACGCGCGCGGATAGAAGCACGCGCACCGGCAAAGGCACCGTAACCCGAGGACGCGCCACCCGCAACGACACACGCGCCCAGTCATCGCGCGGCACGAGCCGCCAGGAACGCGGGCGCACGGTCCAGCGCGGACGCGATGAGGTCCGGCAGCGCGGCAACCGGGCCAACACGCGGCGCAACGACGTCCGACGCCGCGACGACGTCCGGCGGCGCAACGATTTCAGCCGCCGCCGCAAGGTGCGCTACGTCGAACGTGATCGCTGGACCCGGCGCTATGAACGGGACAACCGGTATTACCGGAGACACTATAAGCGGCGCTATCACCGGTATAAAAGATATCGGATCCGGCCTATCGTCATCCGGCCGTTCATCCACATCGACATTCGCTGGCCGTGGGTGCACCGGCATCATCACGGGTGGCGGCCGCGGTATCGCTACCGGCAGGTCATCTACGTCGATGCCGGCTGGGGCAGCCAGCGCCGCCGGTCGCAGATCGACGTGCGAACCCACTATTACCACGAATTACGCAGTGCTACGAACAACCGCGCTGAGATCGACGTCTACGTCGAACGCCTCGAACTCTACCAGAACGGGCGCTACATCGGCGAGATCGAGCACGTTCCTGAGCGTGTCGGGCGTATCCGCGCCACCGTCTACCGTGACGGGCGCGTTCACTTCGACCGCGACGTGTTCGTCGTCGGCGATACGTATGCCGGCTTCGAGTTGATCTCGACGCGGCACTACGGCGGGTTCTTGTACGATCATTACCGCCCGGACCACGGCATGCGAGTAGCCGTGCTCGACCTCCGCCGCCGCCGCGCCATTCCGTCGAGCTATAGCCACCTGTTCGATCCGTATAACTTCGACGGCTACGTGCCGGTGTCGCTCTTGCCCGAGGATACCGGATGGCTCCTCGACTATGGCGAAGACGCCTTCAGCGCCAATTATTACGACTACGATCCGTACTACTACGGCGGCTATAAGGACTACGGCGACGAGTACGACGAACCGTACTACGGCGATGACTATTACGAAGAAGATTATTATGAAGATGATCGCGGAACCCCCCATTACAGCGTCCGCTCGACGGTGGCTGAGGGGAACTTCGACATCGCCGCGCAGACCAGGACGCACAACCGAACCTATAACACCTCGTTCGGCGCCAACGTCCAACTCAAGCGCGAGACCGAGTTCGTCCGTGTTAGATAAGATAAATAAGGCAGGGTGGGTGTGAGTCTCACCGAAGTTGTCTTGCTTGAAAAGCACCGTTCTGCATGCAGGGCGGTGCTTTTCTGTGCTTAGAAGAATCCGGCGTCTGCGCAGCGAAACTACGTCGATGGCGGCGGGGTATGATTCTGGATCGTGAAACGTGACACGAAATTCTGCCAGGATGACCGAGACGGCAGGGCCGGCTATGATCAGGCTGGCACGCTCTGCCGTTTCGTCCTATTTTATCCGGCGCGGCAAGGCTTTTGCTAAAGAGCAGCTATCGTGAAGGATTCTAGATCGACATACCAGTCATCGAGCCCTTTGAGTGAACGGGAGCAGATGATCCTGCGCCTGATCGTGCGGAGCTTTATCGATACTGCCGGGCCGGTCGGCTCGCGGACGCTGGCGAAGCACTATCCGCTCGGACTCAGCCCGGCCTCCATCCGCAATACGATGAGCGACCTGGAGGAGCTCGGCTACCTCCGCCATCCCTATACCTCGGCAGGCCGGATGCCCACGCAGTTGGGCTACCGCGCCTTCGTCGATGAGTTGATGGATATGCCGGAGCTGACCGTCCCCGAAAAGCGGTTGCTCAAGGCTAAGCTCGACCAACTCATGGGCGACACCGACGAGCTGTTTCGGCAGAGTTCGCGCCTGTTGGGCCGGATGTCGAACCTCTTCGGCGTGGTGCTCAGCCCCCGGCTTTCGACCGGCGTGCTCGAACGGCTTGAGGTGGTGCCGTTGTCTTCGTCGCGGGTCATGATCGTCATCAGCGTCCGCAGCGGGTTGGTCAAGACGATCATCTTCGAGATGGAAGTGACGTTCAAACGCCGCGACCTCGACCGCATCGTGGCGATTCTCAACGAACGGCTCAGCGGTCTGCGCCTCGAAGAGATCCGCCGCTCCTGCGCCCGCCGCACCCGCGACCTCGACGACGACCGCACCGGCATCGTCCGCTTGATCTTGAGCGAGTCGGCGATGTTGTTCAGCGAGCCGGCAGAGGGACGCCTGAGCCACGGCGGCGCCCAGCAACTGCTCACCCAACCCGAATTTCAAGAGACCGAGGACGTGCGCCGTCTGATCGAATTGATCGAGAACGAAGGCTATATCGTCCAGCTATTCGAAGAGCAGCATACCGAGCCGTCTGCGGCGTTGGGGCAGGCTGTTGTGAGCATCGGCAGCGAGAACAGCGACGAGAAGGCTGAGAAATACTCGATTGTCACGGCGCAGTATCAGGTCGGCGAGACCGTCGGCACCGTAGGCATCCTCGGTCCGATGCGGATGGATTACGAACGGGTCGTGGCGCTGGTCGAGAACATGGCCATGCTGTTGAACAATCCTTTTCTCGATACTCCCAGTTAAAAAGAACACGATAACAGCCTCCTGATAAATGGGTAAAAAAGACGTTAACGGGCAGATGAACGAGGCCGAAGCCGCCGCCGATGAGCTTGCAGCCGAGCCGGCACAGGCATCCTCCGAAGCAGCGGCTTCCGAAACAGCGTCCTCCGAAGCGGCCCCCTCCGAAACAGCGGTTTCCGAAGAAGCGGCTGTTGCCGAAGCAGAAGCTACCGACGAGGCACCGCCCCCGGCTCAGCCGGTAGACCCGCTTGAGCAACTCGCGGACGAACTGCGCAAGACGAAAGACCAACTGCTGCGTCAGGCTGCCGAATATCAGAATTTTCGCCGCCGGACCGAGCGCGAGCGGGCCGAATGGGCGCAGCGCGCGCGCATCCCCGTCATCGAACCGATGCTCACTGTGCTCGATGACTTCCGCCGGTCGCTCGATGCGTCGGAGCAGGTAGAGCAGCAGGAGACGCCCG
Source organism: Rhodothermales bacterium (assembly GCA_028278205.1). Classification (GTDB taxonomy): domain Bacteria; phylum Bacteroidota; class Rhodothermia; order Rhodothermales; family Bin80; genus JANQES01. The sequence goes on along the minus strand of JANQES010000119.1, from coordinate 32,736 downwards.
GCCCGGCCTACAAGGCGCTCAAAGAGGGCGTCGATCTGGTGTATAAGAATTTTGCCGAAGCGCTCAAGAAACTCGGCGTAGAATACATCGAAGCCGTAGGGCAACCCTTCGACGAACATCTGCACGAGGCGATGATGCAAATGCCGGCCCCCGACGGCACGGCACCGGGCATCGTCTTGCAGGAAATACAACGCGGCTATCGTCTGGGCGACCGGGTGTTGCGTCATTCCAAAGTCATCGTGGCGGCTTGAGGGCTCGCTGCGCTCGCCGTCATGGGTCATGAGTCACTGGTCACTGGTTTTTTCTAATGACCAGTGACCAGTGACTCATGACCAGTGACCAGTGACAAACCATGAGAGATTACTACGAAATACTGGGTGTTGAACGGGATGCCTCGCCGGAGGTGTTGAAGAAAGCCTATCGCAAGCAGGCGCTCAAGTATCACCCCGACCGCAACCCCGGCGATAAAGAAGCCGAAGCCAACTTCAAAGAGGCCGCCGAAGCCTACGAGGTGCTCTCCGACGCCAACAAGCGGGCGCGCTATGACCGGTTCGGGCATGCCGGCGTGCGTAACGGGGTCGGCGGCGGCGCGGGCTTCCAGGACATCAACGACATCTTCAGCGCTTTCAGCGACATCTTCGGCGGTGGGGGGGGCGGCAGCATCTTCGAAGATTTCTTCGGCGGCGGCGGCGGGCGCACCCGCGCGCGGCAACGCAGCCGGGGCCGCCGGGGCGAAGCCCTGCGCATCCAACTGCCCCTGACGCTCGAAGAGATCGCCGAGGGGACCGATAAAAAGATCAAGGTCCGTAAGTTTGTCCAGTGCGAGACGTGCAGCGGCAGCGGGGCCGAAGGCGGCAGCGGCGGCTATGCCTCGTGTACCACGTGCAACGGCGTCGGCGAAATCCGTCAGGCCCGGCAGACGGTCCTGGGCCAGATCGTCAGCGTGCAGACCTGCCCGACGTGTATGGGCGAAGGGCAGATTATCCAACAAAAATGCAGCACCTGCGGCGGGCAAGGCCGCGCCAAGGGCGAAGAGACCATCACCGTGTCGGTGCCGCCCGGCGTCGTCGAGGGTAACTACCTCAGTATGCGTGGCGGCGGCAACGCCGGCATCCGGGGCGGCGCCCCCGGCGACCTCCGCATCGAGATCGAAGAAGTGCCCAGCGACGACTTCGTCCGCGACGGCGTCGATATCTATCACGACTGTTTCATCTCGTTCCCTGATGCCGCCCTCGGCACGGAGGTGGAGGTGCCTACGCTCAAAGGGCGCGCGCGCATCCAGATCGATGCCGGCACCCAGCCGGGCAAGATCCTCCGGATGCGCGGACGCGGCCTGCCCGAACTCAACAGCAACCGCAAAGGCGATCAACTCATCCGCATCCACGTCTGGACACCGCGCGCGCTGACCGACGAGGAGCGCGACATCCTTGAAAAATTGCGCACTTCGCCTTCGTTCGAACCCAAGCCGGACCTCGAAGAAGGCCGCAAATCTTTCTTCAGCCGGGTCAAGGATGTCTTTACGTAAGCGCTGTGCCCGGCTTCCGAAACACGGCGGCATGCCTCTCCGTTGGAGGCGTGCCGTTCTGTTTTTATGGTGTTTTAGTGTTACGGTGTTATAGTGTTTTAGTGTTATGGTGAAAGCGCACTAAAACACTATAACACCATAACACCATAACACCACAACACCATAACACTGAAACACTAAACACAAACCAGCGATGATCGACGGGGATAAACTTCGGGTGACGATGCGCCGGGTGCCTTCGCCCGTCACCGTCGTGACGGCCGCCGGGCCGGATGAGATGCGCGGGATGACCGTCGGGTCGTTCACGAGTGTCTCGCTCGACCCGCCGCTGATTTCTTTCAACGTGGCGCTCGACGCGCAGATGCACGACCTGATCACCAGTGTCGAGCATTTTGTGGTGCATCTCCTCTCGGACCGGCAGGCCCCACTCTCGAACAATTTTGCCATTCCGGACCGCAGCGGCCAGGAGCAGTTCGCCACGATCCCCTACAGCCTCGACGCCAACGGCACCCCCATCCTCGAAGACGCCCTCGCCATCTTCTTCTGCACCCACTACGCCAACCACCCCGCCGGCGATCACACCCTCGTCGTCGGCCAGGTTCTCGACATCCAGGCAGGCGTCGAAGGATCGCCCCTCGTCTATTTCGACCGCAGCTACCGCCGCCTCGGCGACAAGCTCGATTCGCGCGGGTAGACGACGTAGAGACAGGACTCATGTGAGCCACCCTCCTGTCAAATCAACCCTCAATAAACCGATCATCCAGCGGCATGCCGTAGGCGCCTACGCCGAAGAAGGCAAAGTCGTAGCGGGTGGGGTCGTCGGTGCAGAGACGGCGGCAGCGATGTGTTAATTCGAGGACGGCCTGCCAGTCGTTGGCTTTTCGTGTGACCAACCCCAGCGCGCGTGCCTGCCGCGCCGAATGCACGTCGAGCGGGAGGACGAGTTGACGGGGGTGGATGGCCGGCCAGATGCCCAGATCTACGGGGCCGGGGCGCACCATCCACCGGAGGTACATACACAGGCGTTTGCACGCGCTGCCCGACGCCGGCCTTGCCAGATGTTTGCGCAGCCGCAGCGGCGTCTCCGGCGCTATCGTCATCATCATCTCGCTGAAGCCCTGGATGGCCGCGCCCACGTCTTCGGCATCGCCGGGCAGGTGGCGGGTAAAGAGCGCCTCCACCGTTTCGTGCTCGCGCAGCGCCCGGCTCAGGTTTTTGGTGAACCACAACGCGTCGATGGGCTGGAACGTGCGGTGTTTGAACGTGGCGATCCGTTCGGCGTCGCGGCCCTCGTCGAAGTCGCTCACGAAGCGATAGGGGCGATAGCGCATCCGCTCGCAGAGTTCGGCCATCTTTTTTAGGATCGTCGCGCGGCGTCCCCAGGCCAGAATCGCTGCGTAGAGCCCGATAACTTCCTGATCACGCGGGTCGTCGAAGCCGTGCGGGATGGCGATGGGGTCGTCCTGGATGAAGGCGGGTTGCTCGAACCGCGCTACGAGATCGTCGAGGTAGGCTTTGAGGGCTTCGGGGGAGGGCATACAGGATAGTGCTACAGGCCGAGCTGTGTTCGAATTGCTTGCTCGACAGCCGTCATATCGGAGGATGAGATTTCTCCCGCTTTATTTAACAATCGTTGCTTGCTTGCCGTGGTGAGTTGATCGGCCATTGCTTTTCGATGCGTTCCCTTGAACGTGACGTAGACTTCACTGGGAAAGAGCCGGCCTGTTTTTGTCGTCAGGGGTACGACCTGAACGCGATTCAGATGCCGGTTGGAGGCATCGTTGCTCACGATAAATCGCCGGACGCTTCTTCCGGATTTCCCCACCGACGGATGGATCGAAATTGACCCACCAGACTTCGCCGCGTTTCATCGCTCACGTCGTTGATTAAGGCGTCGGACCATTCGAGGGCCTCTGTCTCACGCTCCTCGTCTTGTGCCATCTCTGCGTAGGCGGCTTCTAGATCCTCGTCGATGACGTGAGGTCGCACCAGTTGTTCGATGAAACGACTGATGCGCCGAGGTCCGACCACGCGGTAGAGCCCCTCATAAACGGCCTCATCCAGGGTGATGGTAAGCTTTTTTGTCATGATGTCGGGGCATTTTACACGTACAATACACGTGTAAAATTCAAATCGATACACTTGGTTCCGAGGTGTCGAGTCACTTTCTGCGCACAAGGTACCGCCAGAGCGCCGATCCAAGGCGGCGGCGCGTGGTCGTGTTTTTCTGGCCGAAGAGGAAGGCGTTGAGCGCCAGCGTCAGATCGAAATGGTGGCGGGCGTAGGGGAACCACCAGAATTTGGGCCGCGCCGTGCGCCGGTGGTCGTGGCTGATGACTTTGAGGTGGGTTAGCTTTGGCAGGGTCTCGCGGGCGAAGAGCCGGCCCCAGCCGCTTGTTTATGGAAATGTCGCATTTACCAAACGATCATGCTCTTTTTGTCCTCTGGATGCTCCGCGAAGGTTTCCTGCGCAGATGCGCCGAAAAAGACGCGTTCGTGGATAGCCCATCCCGGCTCGGAGGGTGTCAGGGGGGAGCCTTCGGCCTGGCTCAGCCATCGTGTTTCCCGGACGGGGCCGGCGGCGGCCCGTGCGATCAGTCGTTCTAGACGATGCGGAAAGCGTGTCGGGTTGAGCGCCGGGCCTTCGTGCAGCACCCGCACGGGTCTCAGCGTGATCACCTCGTCGGGCAGCATCAGATGCATCGCCCCGTCGGCTTCGACGAAGGCGAAGGGGTGATCAGAGGCATAAAACCCGTTGGGCGACCACCAGGCCATGCGCTGCCAGGCACCGCCGTCGCGGAAGCGGAGGGCGTTGAAGAGGAAGGTCGTCTGGTTAGGCCAGTGAATGCGGCCCCAGTCGAGCCGTTGCAGGCCGAGGCTGCGCGGCAGGCGGCGCAGGTCTACGAAGTCGGCATAGCCGGCGCCACACAGGCGGGGCCGCGCCGGATTGCCCAGCCAGCGCGCCTCGGCCTGCGACCGCGCAAAACGCACGGACCAGTCCAGGCCGTCGGCGGGGGCGGTGCCCGGCGCCCAGTCGGCGTGTTGGACGTCGAAGTCGTAGATGAACGGGCCGCCCGGCACGTCGAAGTAGAAGCGGTTCATCCGGGGCGGCGCATCTTTCCAGCATTCAGCCCGGCACACTTCATGGTGTCCGTCCGGCCAGTAGAGTTCGAGGCCGGCGTGCGGATAGATCGTTCCGAAAAGATGCGTCTCGGCCATGTAGACAATGCAAACCGTTCCATCTTCTGCCACGAGATCGGCGTACAATTTCTGGAAGCGATATTTCATACAGGCGTCCCGGCGTCGCCGCGCCGGGCCTCACATCGTTAAAAAGGGTCGATATCGCCAACGTAGAAGGGGATCGCTTCTTTGCCTGACGTAGAAACCCGCGTCGTGGTGTAGGGAAAAGGAGGAATTTGATTGCGTGCAAGACCCTACGAGGTAGATTCGAGATGCGAGATTCGGGATGCGGGATGTTGGATAAGGAGAGATCATCCCGCATCTCGTATCCCGCATCCGACATCAGCCGTTGGCTAGTTGTCATCGGTCAAGCTTGCGAAAGTGTTGAGAGAAGGGCGCTACCCATCCCCCATCCGCCGGTGCTCGACCATGATGCAGCGGTTTTTGACGTAGGGCAGCCCGGCGTCTTCGGCCAGCCGCTGCGCCTCGCTCGTCGAGACGCCGATTTGGGTCCAGACGGTGGGTTGCGTGCCGGTAGCCTCGGCATAGGCCACGGCAGATTCCACCATCTCGGCGGTGTAAGCCGGGTTGCGGAAGATGTCTACAATATCGACGCGCACGTCGTCGGGGAGGCTTTGCAGATCGGGAAAGGCCGGTTCGCCGTGGCACGTGCTGATGTTGGGATTGATCGGGATGATCCGATAGCCGGCTTCTTGCAAGTAGCGGGCGATGGCATAGCTGGTGCGCGAGGGCCGGTCTGAGCAACCCACAACAGCAATCGTCCGGGCATTGGCGAGGGTAGTTTTCAGGTCGGGCATGCGGTTTGGGTGTTTTCGTGTTATGGTGTTTTCGTGTTTGAGTTTTTTTGCTGGAAATGATTACATCAAACTAAAACACGATGACACTTCTTAGGTATCCGGCCCGGCAACAGGGTAGGAAGTTGTAGACATTCTTTCAACACAATGTGGAGAAATAGCGATGCGCCGGTGCATAATGGTAGGCAGCGTGGTGCTTGTTTGTTTGATGGCGGCAGAGCCGGCCTGGGCGTGCTCGTGCCGGTCATCGACGCCGCAAGAGGCGGCGGCCTGGGCCGATGTCGTTTTCGCAGGCCGCGTCGTCGAGACCATGCGAGACGCCGAGGACATCAACGAAGGCCATCTCTTTGCTACGATTGACGTAGACAACGTCTGGAAAGGGCGCGTCGGGCAGCAGGTCGTAGTCCGGACAGCGCCCAACTCAGCCCAGTGCGGAGCGTATTTCGAGCAAGGCAAACACTATCTGGTCTATGCGATTGTGAACGACGATGGCGTGTTGAGCACCAACAGTTGCTCGCGCACGAAACCGCTCGAACGCGCTGAGGAAGACATCTTCGCTCTTGAAGTGCCGTTCCTGGACGACGACGTCGACTTCTGCGGCGGCCCGACCAACGTCGCGGCCTTGCAGGCGATGTTTTTTGTTTTCCTCGTCGTGGCGTTGCGAGGATTCTGCTGGCGTCGTCGCTAATCGATGGGTGCTTTTCTCCCAGGCGTTGCTGTTGGGTCCTTCGATTGGTAGATCGCCTGAGCGCCGTATAATACACCCCGCCGCTACGCGGCACCCCTCTCAAGAGGGGATTTTGGGTGTTGCGCGCTTCAACCGTAGACAATCATGAGTCATCCCGAATTAATAGAGCCCCGTAGGGGCAACCTGTTTGTAGCAAAAAGCTTTTAAAAACAAAAAGCTCCCCCTGCCTTCCTCCCGCCTTCGCGGGAGAATCAGGGGGCAGGCTCCGGAGCGGCCTGTTCAAAAATCCGCCAAATCCTTTTTGAACAAGTCACCCCTACGGGGCTTCTTTTTTAGGGAAGGTCCGCTTTCTACAAACAGGTTGCCCCTACGGGGCTCTATTAATTCGGGATGACTCATGGTGCCGAGCGCACGCGAGGCGGGGAGTGTCAGTCAGCCTTTGAACGAGCGATAGTTTTAAGTACCGGCAGCCCTGCTTTCTCGACAGGCTTGCGTGAACCTTTGCGAGGGGGCAGGCGTATCTTTTTATATCGCAAAAAGCTGATTGATCTTGTCTAATGCCGATCATCCCTTCCATATCGCTCATCCCGACTACCTCGCAGGGGCAGCGCAGCCTGCTCCCCCTCGGGGGATAATAGTTATCTGTTAATTCTTCTAAGATCGACCACGCGCGCTTTGCCCCGTAACAGGTTCAAGCCTTAGGTTTGCCGGATACCACAGGTATATCCAGGCACTGCGTCGCGATACCAATCAGGCTCTCATACCAAATCCACCGGATTTGGTATCAATCCACCGAAAAAAACAATGGCATACCCGTTTAAAGAGATAGAAAAACACTGGCAATCGTACTGGGACGAGCATAAGACTTTCCGCACGCCCGACGAGATCGACACGTCGAAGCCCAAGTATTACGTGCTCGATATGTTTCCGTATCCGAGCGGCGCCGGGCTGCACGTGGGCCATCCCGAAGGCTACACCGCCACCGACATCGTCGCGCGCTATAAGCGCATGAACGGCTTCAACGTGATGCATCCCATCGGGTGGGACGCCTTCGGCCTGCCGGCGGAGCAGTATGCCTTGAAGACCGGCACCCATCCCGCCGTTACCACCGAGCGCAACATCAACCGATTCCGCCAGCAACTCAAGGCGCTCGGCTTTTCGTACGACTGGGACCGCGAAGTGGACACCACCGATCCCAACTATTATAAGTGGACCCAGTGGATCTTTTGGAAACTTTTCGAACGCGGCCTCGCCTATCAGGCCGAGATTCCGGTGTGGTGGTGCGAGGCCCTCGGCACGACGCTGGCCAACGAAGAGGTCATCGACGGCAAGAGCGAGATCGGTGGGCATCCGTGCGAGCGGCGCAAGCTGCGGCAGTGGGTCTTGAAGATCACCGCCTACGCCGAACGCTTGCTCGAAGGCCTCGGCGACGTCGAGTGGCCCACGAGCACCAAGGAGATGCAGCGCAACTGGATCGGGCGGAGCGAAGGCGCCGAGATGGATTTCCCCGTCGTGGGCTTTCCGGACGAAATCATCCGCGTCTACACCACCCGGCCCGACACGGTCTTCGGCGCCACCTACATGGTGCTGGCGCCCGAACATCGCCTCGTAGACATCGTCACGACCCAGGCGCAGGCCGAGGCCGTCGCGCAGTACCGCGCCCAGGCCGCGCGCAAAAGCGACCTCGAACGCACCGAACTGCAAAAGGAAAAAACCGGCGTCTTTACGGGCGGGTATGCCGTCAACCCGGCCAACGGAGAGGAAATTCCGATCTGGGTGGCCGATTACGTGCTGGCCTCCTACGGCACCGGCGCCATCATGGCCGTGCCCGGCCAGGACGAGCGCGACTGGGAGTTCGCCGAGGTCTTCGATTTGCCCATCATCCGCACCGTCCAACCCCCGGACGACTTCGAGGGCAAGGCGTATCTGGGCGATGGGCCGGCCATCAACAGCGGCTTCCTCAACGGCCTCACCATCGCTGATGCCAAGAAAAAGATCATCGATTGGCTGGAGGAAAACGGCAAAGGCGAGCGCAAAGTCAACTATAAATTGCGCGACTGGCTCTTTTCGCGGCAGCGCTACTGGGGCGAGCCCTTCCCCGTCCTCTTCGTCGACGGCGAGGCCAAGACCGTCCCCGAAGACCATCTGCCCGTGACGTTGCCTGAACTCGAAGCGTTCAAGCCCAGCGGCTCGCCCGAAGGCCCGCTGGCCCTGGCCGTAGACTGGCTCGACACGACGGATCCGGAGACGGGCAAACCGGCGCGTCGCGAGACCAACACGATGCCGCAATGGGCCGGCTCGTGCTGGTACTACCTGCGCTACCTCGATCCCCACAACCCCGGCCAACTGGTCGATCCGGACAAGGAAAAATACTGGATGCCGGTGGATTTGTACGTGGGCGGCGCCGAACACGCCGTGCTGCACTTGCTCTATGCGCGCTTCTGGCACATGGTGCTCTACGACGTCGGCGTGGTGGCTTCCGAAGAACCGTTCGTCAAGCTCATCCACCAGGGGATGATCCTGGGTGAGATGGAATACACTGTTTTTCGCGATGCGAAAAACAAAGGGTTTGTGTCGGCGCAGTTTGTGCGGAACGGGATGGATAGGCGGACGGGGGCTGAAGTGGAGAGTGAGCGGGTGGAGGAGGACGACGTGGTGAAGAAAGGCGAGTTCTTTGTGTTGAAGGATAATCCTGAGATTCGGGTGGATGCGCGGGCGTACAAGATGAGCAAGAGCCGGGGCAATGTCATCAACCCCGATGTGGTCGTCGATAAGTACGGGGCGGATGCGTTCCGGCTCTACGAGATGTTTATGGGGCCGCTGGAGCAGGTCAAGCCCTGGAGCACACGCGGCGTCGAGGGCACGTACCGCTTCCTCAACCGCGTCTGGCGCCTGCTCATCGACGGCGACGACGGCGGGTTGAAGGCTGCCGTGCGAGACGCCGAGCCGTCGAAGGATCACCTGCGCGTCTTGCACGAGACGATCAAACGCGTCACGGCAGACATCGAGGGCATGCGCTTCAACACGGCCATCGCCGCGATGATGGAGTTCGTCAACGCTGCTAACAAGTGGGACGTGCTGCCGCGCGCGGTCGTCGAGCCGTTCGTGCTGGTCCTCAGCCCGTTTGCGCCGCACCTGGCCGAGGCTCTGTGGCAGCGCCTGGGGCACACCGAGACGCTCGCCTACGAGCCGTGGCCGGAGGCCGTCGAAGACCATCTCGTCAAAGAGAGCGTCAAGATCGCCGTGCAGGTCAACGGCAAGGTGCGCGGCACCATCGAGATCCCCGCCGATGCCGACCAGGCGCAGGTGCTCGAAACGGCCAAACAAGACGGCAACGTCGCGCGCTTCCTCGACGGCAAGACGCTGCGCCGCGAGATCTACGTCCCCGGACGCATCGTCAACTTTGTCGCCAATTGAATTTTTCGTCGCGGGGCGACTAAAAATTCAAAAGGGGGCGGCTTGACGACAACTGTTGTTTACGATAATGGTTTGCCTCGGCTTGGCGAGTTCAAGTCGGGGGCTTTTGCCTGACTGACATCCCTTTAACAATCTGGGAGGTTGTCGAGGTTGTTTGCAGAGGATCGATCTGCAGTTGTACGGAGGTACTTGCCGTTCGGACCATTGACGACGTGAACGTTGCTGCGATATCCGGCTTCCGACACATAGTATGTGTGGAGTCCGAGTTCGATGTCGCTTATTGCATTCTGCTTGTAGCGGGGCGACCAACTCGAAGCAGGATTACAGAGAGCGGTGATATCACCGTCTCTATCTTTTCTTGAGCGTGTGACTCGGCGATCTGCCATAGTATCACCTCTTTTGGTTTGTGATTAGGGATTACGACTCATCCTCGAGGTGGGTAGGGGTCCTTCTTGCCGTAGGTATTGCGTTCTCTAAACTTCCCATCACGTCCATGGATGAAAACATCGCCACCTTGATTCTGGGCGATGCGGCGGGCGGCTTCGAAAGCTTCCGCCTGAGTTTGGTGACGGGAAGTATCGCGGGTGTTGCCTTCACCTCGAACAGCCCACCCGTCTTCGCGCTTCACAACATGCTGGTTGCTCATGGCTCTGATCTTGCTTATGTTATAAGGATGTTGCTTGTTTATATTATAACAAGCAAATTTATGACTCACAAGATGTGCGTTATATGAGCGAGTTCGGAAAAAGATTGAAGCAGGCACGCCTTTCAAAAGGGTTGAGCCAAAAGGAGCTAGGGGATGCGTTGAACCTAACTCAGGCTTCAATTTCGCAATTCGAGAAGGGTCAGAGGCGCCCAACTCCTGCAATTATTTCCAAGGCAGCGACGTTATTAGAGGTAGAGAGAGAATATCTTGCTGGAGAGTCGGAGGGAGATTTCGAAAGGACATTGCTTATGAGAAATGTGCAAGGACTCAGTCCAGAGACTGTGAGAAAGATCAATGAGATTGTGGAGCTTATTAAACAAGGTGAACAACAGAAAAAATAAGTTCCAATGATGTCTCCCTTAAATATTGCCATTCACGCGCAACATCTTCGAGACAATGTGGGGCTCGGTGCGGCAGAACCAATAGCAGATATAGATCTTGTTATCAAGAAGGCGGAGTTTCACTATATGGAAGATCATTTTGGAGATGAGTTCTCTGGTTTTTGCAGGAAAGTGGTGGCAGGTCAATACCTAATAGGTTTCAATATAGATCATCACTGGAATAACGGGTTCAGAAGATTCACACTTTCCCATGAGCTAGGGCATCTATCTCTGCCACATCATCTGGAAATGCTTGACTCAGGCGATGTGCATAAGTCCAAGCCAGAGTTTCAATCTCGTGATCCTATTGAGCAGGAAGCAGATGTATTCGCTATCAATTTCCTTGCGCCAAAGCGAGCAGTTGCAGAGCAGACAAAGCATGGAGACTTTTCAAGAGAGAGCGTCCGGCATTTGTCCAATTACTTTGGAATATCATACCTCGCGGCTGCACGGAGATTTGTCGAAGCAACAGATTTAGCATGTGTTCTCATAGTGTCGAATCAAAGTGGTCATATTGAGTATGAGATAAGGTCAGATGCATTTCAAGCTGCCCTGGGGTTCTATCCCTTTTTACATAAGCAGACTATAAGCTCTTGTAGCGTCACATCCGACTTTGTTCGAGGGAATAAGAAAGAGAATGATTGTGACGTGTATCTGTGCGACTGGTATCCTGACTTGGTAACTGATGTTAAAGCAACAGAGTCTGTTTTAGAACTCGGATACAACAGTAGATATTTAACTTTGTTAACGCCTCACGAGACAGATTTCGAATCAGGCTCTGGATTCTAGAAAGTGCCAAGTTATGTCACAAGAACAACGGACCACGGACCACGGACCACGGACCGCGCTCGACGTCCTCGCCTTCGCCGCCCATCCCGACGACGTGGAACTGTCTGCCGGCGGGACGATGTGCCTGCTGGCCCGGCAGGGCTACCGCGTCGGCATCGTCGATTTGACGAAGGGCGAGATGGGCTCGCGCGGCACGCCGGAAGGGCGCATGAAAGAGGCACAGGCCGCTGCCGAGATCATCGGGCTGGCCGCGCGCGAAAACCTCGGCCTGCCCGACGGCGACCTCGCCAACACGAAGGAGAATCAGCGCAAGGTCATCCGTGCTGTGCGGCGCTACCGGCCCCACATCGTGCTCACCCATCCCTTGCAATGCCGCCATCCCGACCATTGCGCCGCTGCCCGTCTCACCGTCGATGCGTTCTACTATAGCGGCCTGCGCAAGGTCGAAACCATCGAAGACGACGGCACGCCGCAGGCGCCCTGGCGGCCCCATCACGTGCTGCATTACATGCAGATGGTTCCCTTCGAGCCGACGCTCGTGGTGGACGTCACCGAGACGTGGGAGCAGCGAACGCAGGCGCTCCAGGCGTTCCGATCCCAGTTCTTCAACCCCGACTACGAGCCCGCCACCGACGAGCCGGATACCTTCATCTCTAACCCTGATTTTTTCCGGTGGATCGAAGCGCGGGCGCGTACCTACGGCTACCACATCGGCGCTACCTACGGCGAGCCGTTCCTCTATCGCGGCTCGCTAGGCGTCAGCGATCTCGTGGAGGTCTTGGGACGAGAGCGGACGTATCGGTGAGGGGTGTTTGAGTGTTTTAGTTTTCTGGAATCAATAAACTAAAACACCAAAACACTAAACCTCTTCCAGCGCCACCGTCAAAAACTCTTCGGCGGTCTGGAAGGGCGTGCCGTTGGCGATGGTGATGGCCGAGATGGCATAGAGATAGGTCTCTGCCTGGTGCGGGATCGTATCGAGAAGGCGGATCCTGAGCCGGGCGAAAAAGCGCTGGGCTTCGCGTGGGAGGCCCGACGGCAGCAGCACGATCAGGCGTTTGTTCTCGATATCCACCAGCCAGTCGTGCTGATCGGTGAGTAGCTTTTGGACGCATTCATAAAGCAGCGAGAAATCGAGTCCGCGCGCGGCTTCCCCGTCGCCCCGCATGGCGATCAGCAGGAAAGGGGTATCATTGACGGCGTACTGGTGATAGTGTTGTTGCAACCGTAAGCCGAAGGCATCGCGATCTTCGTGGTCGATGACGGGGCTGGAGGGGGGAGAGACGGCTTCGTGGTTAGCGAGGCCGGCTCCTGTACCGGCATATAGGGCGTCCAGGCCGGGTTGCACTTCGGAAGCTCTGGGGGTATTCATAATGGCGGGCAAGAGTGGGTGAGACCTCAAAAAAAAACTCATAACAAACCGCATGCCGTCTTGCCCTGACCCTCTGAAAACGAGCGTATGGCCTTTTCGACGACCAGCTACCTACAAATCGAGACTCAAACAGTAGATTCAAATCGATCTTGATCCCTATTTGAGATTAAAAAAGCCCTCGACCTTGAGCAGATCGAGAGCTTTTGCCAGGCGTGGGTCAACACGGGGGGTTATTCCTGGAGCGTGAAATCGACCAGATCTGAACGTAGAATAAGCCGGTTTTGCACGTCCACTGCCTCGATGCGCGCGGAGTAGAGGTGGTCGGCTTTGAGTTCGTGGCGCAACGAGAGCACGAAGGCGTCGTTACGGCCCAGGCGCGTGGACTTGGTCTCGTGCCGGGCTACGACTTCGGCGGCATCCACATCCCAGACGACGAGGCGGTAGTAGTAGGCTTCCTCGACGGTGTTCCACTGGAATTGCAGGGCCGGCGTCGAGACCCGCACGGTCAGGCGGTCGTCTTCGGCGTCGCCGCGTAGCGCGTCGGTGTCGTTGAGGCTCAGGCCTACGCGCAGGCCGATGCCCAGCACGGCCACCATCAGCGCGGCGGTGGCAAAACGACGCACGCGTTGCCGGCGCAGCGCCGGGCGGGGCGCTGCCGGACGCGCCGCCCGGCGAGGTTCGGGCGCGGCGGTCTCCGGGGTGGCGCGCGGTATCACGAACGGCTCCGCCACGGGTTGCTCGGCTGCATCGAGCGCCTCGTGGGCCATGCAGAGCAGTTCGCGGGCGTCGGCGTTCTCTGCCAGATACGCCACCACCTCACGGCGGCGGTCTTCCGGTAGAGACCCGGACAAAAACGCCGCTAACGTATATTCGTCGATGGGTTGCTTTTTACGGTTCATAGACATCGGTGCATACTATGAATCCTGGAAGCAGAATGTACGCTTCCAGGGCGTGTCCTATCCATGCATCGTACCAGAATTATTAAAACGTAAGAATTTTCAAAAGTCGGGCGCTCTACGCGAAAAAATATTCGAAAAGCGTCGTGTTGATACTTGTTGTGGATCCAGAAAAGAGATTGTATGCTTAAGTTGAATCGATTGTTGCCATGCTGCATATTAAAGCGGGTGTCTCTACGACATGGTAGCGCTGGAAAAAAAACTGGGTGTTTGATCGGGTGGTCATGGGTCATGCGTCATGGATCATGGGTTCTTTGTGAGCCCCTCATGACCCATGACTCATGACTCATGACCTTGATCAGACCAGCGATACCGCACGGCCTTTTTCCCACCTCAGTAGCCCAAGTCCATGGATCAGGATCTTCAGTCGATACAACAAGCGCGCAATCTGGTGCAGCGCGCGCGCGCTGCCAAAGAACGCTACAAGACATTTACCCAGGATCAGGTAGACCGCATCGTCGAGGCGATGGCCCGTGCCGGCGAGCAGGCCGCCGAGCCGCTGGCCCGGATGGCCCACGAAGAGACGGGCTTCGGGCGGATCGAAAGCAAAAAGATTAAAAACATCTTCGCCACCAGGATTCTGCACGAGCGGATGGCCGGGATGAAAACAGCCGGCGTCATCCGCAAGCTCGAAAATGACACCATCTGGGAGATCGCCACGCCGATGGGCGTCGTCGCGGCGTTGATTCCTTCGACCAATCCGACGTCGACGGCGATGTATAAGGCCATCATTGCGGCCAAGGCCCGGTGCGGCATCGTGATGAGCCCGCATCCCCGCGCCACGAACTGCACCGCCGAAGCCTTGAAGGTCGTGGCCGAAGCGGCCTACAAAGCCGGCGTTCCGGACGGGCTTTTTGGCTGCATGACGGCGGTGTCGCTCGGCGGCACCAACGCGCTGCTCGAACATCCGGAGACCGACGTGATCCTCGCCACCGGCGGCACGGCCATGGTCCGGGCGGCGTATTCCAAGGGCAAGCCGGCCTACGGCGTCGGCTCGGGCAACGTCCCCGTCTACGTAGATCGCTCCGCCGACGTAGACAAAGCCGCCGCCGATCTGCTCTACGGCGCCTCGTTCGACTGGGGCACGCTTTGCTCGACCGAGCGCAGCGTCGTGGCGGATTATCCGATCAAGGCGCGGCTGGTCGAAGCGATGCAGCGAGAAGGCGCGTATTTCCTGAGCCCGGACGAAAAGGACAGGCTGCGCGCCGTCGTCTTGCACAAAGGGCGGCTCAACGTCGATCAGGTAGGCCGCTCGCCGCATCACATCGCCACGCTGGCCGGCTTTTCGGTGCCGCAGAGCACCCGCGCGCTCGTGGCCGAGGTCGATCTCGTGGGCAAGGGCGAGCCGTTATCGATGGAGACGCTCTCGCCCATTCTATCTTTCTACACCGCCGACGGCTGGCAGGCAGGCTGCGACCGCTGCATCGAGGTGCTGCACTTCGGCGGCATCGGCCACACCCTCGGCATCCACAGCACCAGCGAGCACGTCATCGAAGCGTTTGCGTTGCAGAAGCCCAGCATGCGCATCGTCGTCAACACCGTGGCGGCGCTCGGCTCGGTCGGTTACACGAACCGGCTGTTTCCGTCGATGACGCTGGGGCCGGGCACCGCTGGCGGCTCGATCACCAGCGACAACGTCTCGCCGATGCACCTGCTCAACATCAAACGGCTGGCCTTCGAGACCAATCCGATCAATCCTTCGGGCGGCAAGAGCGGAGGGGGAAGAGTCAGGAGCGTGGCTGCCCCATCTGGTACGTCAAAGAGTTGGATGGACGAGATCGAAGCGCGCCTGCTGGCCCGCGCAGGCAATCCGAGCGCCCCGGCGCCGGCTTCTGCCAAAGCGCGTCCCGCCCCTGCTCCGGCGGCTTCCGCACCGGCCTCACCGGCTCCGGCCCCGCCGCCCGCCGCGCCGGTGACCGCCACCACGCTGCCGCTGCCAGACGCACAAATCGAGGCGTTGATTCAGCGGTTTAAAAAATGAATAAATCGTTGAGCCGGGAATACCGGCCAGGGCATCGGCGTTGGATGGCTCGGCGGCAGCGGTCATTGCAGCATAGCGCCGCACACGGTATATTGGCCCCTCTAATGAATTTTGACGCTTGAACCCGGTACGATGGCATCGGTTTTTTTGAAGGTCGAAGACCTACAACGGTTTTCCCCGTCAAAATTCAATAAATCGGGCTTCGCCCGTGAACCCAGAGACCTTTTATGAATTTTGACACGCCCAGGCCGATCAAGACGATCCCTGTAGGAAAGGCGCAAGCCTCATCCCCATCGACGGTCAAAATTCATAATCAGTGAGCGAGACCCCATGGCAGATACCACCGACTTTCGCAACGGCTTTACGATGGTCTGGAACGACAGCCTCTGGCAAATCGTCAAGTTTCAGCACGTCAAGCCGGGTAAGGGCGGCGCGTTTGTGCGCACGACGTTGAAAAACGTGCGCAACGGGCGCGTCGTCGATAACACGTTCCGGGCCGGGGAGAAGGTGAAGGAGGCGCGCGTCGAGCGCCGGGAGCACCAGTTTCTCTACGAAGACGACCTCGGCCTGCATTTCATGAATACCGAAGACTACGCGCAGTTTTCGTTGCCGCCGGAGCAGATCGAAAAGCGTGAGTTCATCAAAGAAGGCGGGATGATCGACATCCTCTTCCACGCCGAGACCGAGGAACCGCTGCGGGCCGAGATCCCCAAGAGTGTCGAGCTTGAAGTTACCAAGACCGATCCCGGTCTCAGGGGGGATACGGCCACCGGCGCCACCAAGCCGGCTACGCTCGAAAGCGGCGCGGTGGTCAACGTGCCGTTGTTCGTCAACGAAGGCGACGTCATCCGCGTCAACACCGACACCGGCGATTACATCACCCGCGTCACCACTTAAAAATTTCCTGGCGGAAATTTTTAAAACGTTTTTTGGATTTTGGATTGGGCCGCCTTTCCCATACAATCCAAAATCCAAAATCCAAAATCCAAAATCCGAACATGGATCTTGCGCGAATCAGGGACTTGCTGAAGCTTGTGGCAGAGAGCGGTGTGGCCGAGTTGGAGCTTGAGGAAGACGGCGTCAAGCTCGTCGTGCGCAAGAACGCTCCGACGGTGATGATGCAGCCGCCGCATCAGGTGTTTACGCCCTACGGAGCGGGCTATGGCGCCCCGATGTATCCGCCGATGCCGCCCACCGCCTTTCCGCAGGCTGCCCCGGTGCCTGCGCCGGCGCCCGCCGTGCCGCCTGCGCCGGTCAATGCGGCGCCGGTGGCTACGATCGAAGAGCCGGAGACTGAGGAGGAGCCCGCCTCCGACGACGGCGTGGTTGTGCATGCGCCTATCGTGGGCACGTTCTACGAAGCCTCGGCCCCCGGCGCCGATCCGTTTGTCAAAGTTGGCGACACCGTGGCCGTCGGCGATGTGCTTTGCATCATCGAAGCCATGAAACTGATGAACGAGATCGAGAGCGAGGTCGCCGGCGCCGTCCGGAAGGTCCTCGTCAAAAACGCCGAACCCGTCGAGTACGACCAGGAACTCTTCGTCATCGACCCGGCGTGATCAATTTTGGATTGGGGATTTTGGATTGGTTTGATTCGATCCCTTTTCTCAATCGAGGAAGTCGTGGCGGTTCCAACCAGCGCAGCCTCTTCGAATTCTTGATCCCCGCCAGATCAACAATCCAAAATTACTTCGTCAGTCGCCTTCGGCTCGTGTCAAAATCCAAAATCCAAAATGAAGAAGGTTTTGATCGCCAATCGGGGCGAGATTGCGTTGCGCATCATCCGCACCTGTCATGAGATGGGCCTCAAGACGGTGGCCGTTTTTTCCACCGCCGACCGCGATACGCTCCACGTGCGCTTTGCCGACGAGGCGGTTTGCATCGGCCCGCCGTCGTCGAGCGAGAGCTACCTGCGCCCGGATCGTATCATCGCCGCCGCCGAAGTGACCGGCGCCGACGCCATCCACCCCGGCTACGGCTTTCTGGCCGAAAACGCCGATTTCAGCGCCATTTGCGCCGATCACGACATCAAGTTCATCGGCCCCTCGCCCGAAACGATCATGCTGATGGGCGACAAGAGCAAGGCCAAGGATACGATGCGCGAGGCCGGTGTGCCCGTGGTGCCCGGCTCCGACGGCGTCGTCGAAACCGCTGAAGAGGGGATGCGCCTGGCCGCTGAAGTCGGCTATCCGGTGATGATCAAAGCCAGCGCCGGCGGCGGCGGGCGCGGTATGCGCGCGGTGAAGGAGGAGAAAGACTTCACCCGCAACTTCGACGCCGCTCGCGCCGAGGCCGAGGGCGCCTTTGGCAACGCAGACGTTTATCTCGAAAAGCTCGTCGTCAAGCCGCGCCACGTCGAAATCCAGGTGCTGGGCGATGGGCAGGGCACCACGGTTCACTTTGGCGAGCGCGAGTGTTCTATTCAGCGCCGTCATCAGAAACTCATCGAAGAGTCGCCCTCGCCGGTCGTCGATGAAGCGTTGCGGCAGCGGATGGGCGAGGCGGCCATCCTGGGCTCCGACGCCGTCAATTACGAAGGCGCCGGGACGGTCGAATTCCTCCTCGACGCCGATGGCCATTTCTATTTTATGGAGATGAACACGCGGATTCAGGTGGAGCACCCCGTCACCGAAGAAGTGGCCGACCTCGACTTGATCGAGTACCAGATCCGCGTGGCGATGGGCGAGAAGGTGGAGCCGCGCGCGCTCGAACTCAACGGCCACGCCATCGAATGCCGCATCAACGCCGAAGACCCGTTTCGCAACTTCAGCCCGTCGCCGGGGCGTATTTCGACGTTTCACGTGCCCGGCGGCCACGGCGTTCGCGTCGATACGCACGCCTACGCCGGCTACGTCATCCCGCCGCACTACGACTCGATGATCGCCAAGCTCATCGTCCATGCGCGCACGCGCGAGCTGGCCATCAACAAGATGCTCCGTGCTCTCGACGAATTCGTTCTCGAAGGCGTCAAGACCACCATCCCGTTTCACCAGCAACTCCTCCAACACCCCGACTTCCGCAACGGCGACTTCGACACGCACTTTCTGGAACGATTCGACTTGCAACCGGCGGAGGCGTAAGGGGATGAGGGGGGACAGGGAGAGAGGGAGCGTGGGGGATGGTGAATGCCCAAAGAAAAATTAGAATTGGCTAACAGAAGGGTGCTGATCTGTTTACGATCCGTGTTTCAATTTCCTAACTTCCCTCTTCTCTTTTCGACAACGAACCACGGACCACGGACAACCAATGGAATTTCCCGATACCCTGCGGTATACGAAAGAGCACGAGTGGATTCGCCTCGGCGACGACGGCAAGACGGCTACCATCGGCATTACCGCCTATGCCCAGAGCGAGTTGGGCGACATTGTTTTTGTGGAGGTCGATACCGTCGATGAAACGCTTGAGAGCGATGCCGTTTTTGGCACCGTAGAGGCCGTCAAAGCGGTTTCTGAGCTTTTCATGCCGGTCGCAGGCACCGTCGTGGCGTTCAACGACGAACTCGAAGCCAACCCCGAACTCGTCAACGAGGATCCTTACGGCGCAGGCTGGATGATCAAAGTCGAAGTCGACGACCCCGGCGCCCTCGACGGCCTGCTCAGCGCCGCCGACTATGCGGAGATGGTGGGGTAGGGAATTACGAGTTACAAATGTCGAGTGTCGAGTGAGCCAATCGGCATTTGACACTCGACACTCGACATTCGACACTGACACAATGCACGAACGGATCATTATTCTGGATTTCGGCGCGCAGTATACGCAGCTCATTGCGCGGCGCGTCCGCGAGGCGGGTGTTTTTTCGGAGATCTATCCCTGCACGATAGCGCCTGAAGAGATCGAGGCCAAACAGCCCATGGGTGTGATCCTTTCGGGCGGGCCGAGTTCTGTCTACGACGACGGGGCGCCGCAACTCGATCCCGCCTATCTCGAAATGTCTCGCGCCGATGGTTCGCCGATGCCTATTCTGGGCATTTGCTACGGTCTTCAGGCTATGGCCCACACCCTTGGCGGCGGCGTCGAGCGCGCCAGCCGCCGCGAGTTCGGACGCGCCCACCTCGACGTAGACGACGACACCGACCTGCTGACGGGCATCCCGTCGGGCTCGCAAGTCTGGATGAGCCACGGCGACCACCTCACCCGCCTGCCCGACGATTACGAGGTCATCGCGCACACCGACAACGCGCCCATCGCGGCGGTGCGGGCCATCTCGTTGCCGCACTTCGGCGTGCAGTTTCACCCCGAAGTCGTCCATACCGATCATGGGCGGCAGATTCTGGAGAATTTTGCCCACCGCATTTGCGGCTGCCGGGGCGATTGGACGCCCGCCTCGTTCGTCGAGGAAAAAAAGCAAGAGATCCGCGAGGTCGTCGGCGACGAGCATGTGATCCTCGGTCTTTCCGGCGGCGTCGATTCGTCGGTGGCGGCGGTGTTGCTGCACGAGGCCCTCGGCGATCAGTTGACCTGCATCTTCGTCAACAACGGCCTGTTGCGCAAAGGCGAGTGGGAGCAGGTGCAGACGACCTTCCGCGATCATTTTCACATTCGCCTGCACGCCGTCGATGCGTCGGATCTGTTTCTGGAGCGGCTCGCGGGCGTAACGGAGCCTGAGCGCAAGCGCGTTATCATCGGCAACACGTTCATCGAAGTTTTCGAGCACGCCACCGAGGAGATCAGCGAAGAATTGCACCGCGCGCCGAAGTTCCTGGCGCAAGGCACGCTCTACCCGGACGTCATCGAGAGTGTGTCGTTCAAAGGGCCGAGCGCGACGATCAAGACGCACCACAACGTCGGCGGTTTGCCCGAAGAACTCAATTTTACCATCATCGAGCCGTTTCGCGAGTTGTTCAAAGACGAGGTTCGGATGATTGGCGGGCTTTTGGGTGTGCCGCCCTCGATCATCGGGCGGCATCCGTTCCCCGGCCCCGGCCTGGCCGTGCGGGTGCTCGGCGCGGTAGACCGCGAAGCGCTCGACCTGCTGCGCGAGGCCGATTATATCTTCATCAACGAGTTGCAACGCTACAGCCTCTACGACCAGGTATGGCAGGCTTTTGCCGTGCTGCTGCCGGTGCAAACCGTGGGCGTGATGGGCGATTTGCGCACGTACGAGAACGTTTGTGCCCTTCGCGCCGTTACCAGTGTCGATGGCATGACCGCCGACTGGGCCAGGCTCCCCCACGACTTCCTGAGCCACGTCTCTAGCCGCATCGTCAACGAGATTCGAGGCATCAACCGCGTTGCCTACGACATCAGCTCGAAACCCCCGGCCACTATCGAGTGGGAGTAGCTCCGTGAAAGCAATCAAAGGCCCCCGTAGAGACGTAACATGGTATGTCTCTA
The DNA here is from genome assembly GCA_028278205.1 of Rhodothermales bacterium. Lineage (GTDB taxonomy): Bacteria > Bacteroidota > Rhodothermia > Rhodothermales > Bin80 > JANQES01. The sequence goes on along the minus strand of JANQES010000119.1, from coordinate 11,593 downwards.
CCGTACCATCGATTCTATCGAGAAGAAAGGTGTTCTTCCAGACATTCGTGATCCGCGGCCTCTTCGTGATCGTCTTGCTGCTCGCCGCCGGCCCGGCGGCGGCGCAGACGACCGGCGCCGATCCGGTGCAACGCAACGATCAGGCAGAGGTCGTCTTTGAGGTAGCCCTTCAGGCCTTCGAGGCCGAGAACTACGCCATCGCCTATCAGCAATTCCGCGAGGTCTACGAACGCTTTCGGCTGCACCGCAAGACGACGGCGGCGATGCTGATGGCCGGCAAGGCGCTCTATCGCAACCGCGAGTATGACCGCGCCGAAGAGGTGCTTTCGCGATTTCTCCGGGATTATCCCACGAGCGGCTACCGCACCGACGCCGGGCGCACGCTCGGCTTTGCGCAGCAGAAGCTGCGAGAAGAAGAACTACGCGCCGCCGCCATCCGCATCGGCATTACCCTGCCGATGAATTCCGAAGACCGGGGGCTGACGCAATCGCTTTTCACCGGCATTCGCGTGGCGGTCGATGAATACAACCGCAATGCCTTGCGGCCTATCACGATGGTCTTTCGCGATTCGCGTAATACGCAGGCAGGGGCGCAGCAGGCCGTGACGGCGTTGGTTGAAGAACAGGTGGATGTCATCGTCGGGCCGCTCTACAGCACCGAAGCCCAGGAAGCCGCCCGCACCGCCGAACGCGAGAGCGTCGTGCTGATCGCGCCGCTGGCTACCGACGAAGGCATCGCCCGGGGCCGTGGCTACGTTTTTCAGGCCAACCCGACGATAAACGAGCGCGGCGCCTTTATGGCGCGTCAGGCTATCGACGGCCTGGGGCTGCGCCGCCTCGGGATAGCCGCCGAGAGCGGCAACATCATCAGCGAGCGCATGGCCGAAGGCTTCCATCGCGAAGCGCTACGCCTGGGCGTCAGGGTCGATTTCTACGAGTTGTTGACGTCCTCCCGCGACTGGAGCCAGCTTCCCGACCTCGTCGGCAACGACGCCATCATGGCCGTCGATGCCGTCTACCTGCCGGTGCATCGGGATCGTGACCGCGACGCGCATCGGATTATGCGGGAGACGCTCATCAGCCTCGGTCGTCTGGCTTCGCCGCCGCGTGTGTTGGGCGGTTCGAAGTGGCACGACGTCTCCTTTTCAGGGCAGGCCAGTGGGCTGGGCGTCACGTACTCCGATGTCTTTTACGTCGATGATGAGTACGCCGAAGTGCAGACGTTTAAACGGCGGTATCGGGAATTGAGCAACGGCCAGCAGCCCAACCGCCTCGCCTACGTCGGCTACGACGTGGCCACCTTTCTCATTCTTCACCTGGCGCAGGGCCAGGGCCACCCGTTACAGGAACTCCTGCGCGCCTCCGACACCTTCCAGGGCCTCGGCACACGCATCAAGTTCAACGAAGAAAACACCAACGAGGCGTTGTTCCTGCTTCGCTACACCGATACGGGCATCGATCGGGTGGAGTAGGGTGCCGGGGGCAGGATGTTGTGGCATTCTTGGTGGTTTCAGCTTTGTAGATCGGTTGGCGTGCGGTCACGGGTCATTACGCTCGCCTGCGGCTCGCTGTCACTGGTTGTTTTATCCCTCACCAGTGACCAGTGACCAATGACCAGTGACCCAACACAGGAACAGCCCCCGTGCCGGTCACGTATCAGCTTCATCGAACGCCGGGTGCCTTGCAGGGTCCCGGCCTTTTCTGTAGATAATAATTGGCCGTGTGCTTCGTTATGAGGGCATAGCGTTGTTTCATCCCCGCTGCCCTCGTAGACTTCGATTCGGCTTGGTTCCTATGCGTACTTTCAATGTCTTGATCTTGCTTATCGCGGTGTTGGTGGCCGGGTGTTTCGGGAGTGGGCGGCTCCGCTACGATACCCCCAAAGAAGCCTACGACAATGGGGTGGAACGTTTTGAGGCGGGCAAGTACGAACGTGCAGCGCAGTACTTCCAGGGCGCCTTCGACTTCGGACGCACTCACGAATGGGCCGACGACGCGCAATTCTACCTGGCGCGTGCCTACCGGGCCAACCGAGAATACATCCTGGCCTCCAGCGAATATTCGCGCTTTATCGAAATCTATCGCGGCGATCCGCGGGTGCCGCTGGCCGAGTTCGAGCGCGCCATGACCTATTTCGAACGCTCGCCCGGCTATCAACTCGACCAGACCGATACCGAGCGCGGCATTGAGGTGTTCAACCTCTACATGAAACGGTATCCGACCCACGATTCCGTCGTGGTGGCTACGCAGCGGGTGCAGGAACTGCGCCAGAAGCTGGCCCGCAAGCAGTACAACACCGCTCAACTCTACGACCGCCGCGAACTCTACGAAGCCGCCGCACTGTCCTACGAAGCCGTCTTCGACAAATATCCCGATACCCCCTGGGCCGACGACGCCCTCCTGGGAGCCATCCGCGCCTACATCGCTTTCAGCAACCAGAGCGTCACCGCGCGCCAGCCCGAACGGCTCAAGAAGGCTATCGATCATTATCAGCGGCTCCTGCAAATCTTCCCCGATAGCGAGTTGCTCAAAGAGGCGGAGGCGCTCTACGAACGCGCCAACGCCCAGATGGAACGCCTCATCCCCGTCCAGGGAGCGCAAACCAACGGCTCCCCATGAACATCGGGCTTTTCGGTGGATCGTTCGACCCGCCGCATCTGGCGCACCTGATCGTGGCCGAGACCGTGCGCGAGCAGTTTGATCTCGATCAGGTCTGGTGGATTCCTGCGTTTGACCCGCCGCATAAGGCCGAGAAAGCGCTGGCGTCGGCCCGGCACCGGCTCGAAATGACCCGGCGCGCTACGGAGGGCAACCCGGCTTTTGTCGTCTCCGATGTCGAGATCCAACGCACCGGCCCTTCCTATACCGTCGATACGGTGCGGGCGCTGCAAGCGGCGTATCCGGAGCACACCTTTTCCCTGATCCTCGGCGGCGACAGCCTGCACCAGTTTGCCACGTGGTATCAGCCCGAAGAGATCGTCGCGCGCGTCCCGCTGATCGTCTACCGGCGCCCCGGCGTGGCCGTCGAAGCCCCGGCGGTGCCTTTTCTCGAAGGCCGCGTCCGTTTTGCCCGGGCGCCGCTGATAGAGATTAGCGCCACGGAGATCCGAGCGCGCGCGCGGGCAGGCCGCTCCCTCCGCTACCTCGTCCCCGACGCCGTCCGGGCGTATATTGACGAGCAGGGGTTGTATCTAATGGCGAATGGCGAGTAGCGAATGGCGAATGGTTTTTGAGAAAGATCATCCCCTATTGGCCATTCGCCATTCCCTATTCGCTTTAAAAAGTGTTGAGTTTTGAACGATAAACCCACTGCGCTCCGTGACCGCGCCGCCCAACTCGTGATGGCGCGGATCGGGTCGAACATGCCGCCGCCGGTGACGGTGGCGGAGGATGCCGCCCGTGTGGAGGCGCTTCTGGCGCGGTGTCCGCTGGGTGGGCTGGTGCTTTTTAACGGGCAGATGCCGGAGACGGCGCAGGTGCTGGCCCGGTTGCAGGCGCAGAGTGCCTATCCGCTCCTGGTAGCCGCCGATATCGAGCGTGGTGTGGGGCAGCAGGTGCGCGGCGCCACGGTGTTTCCACACGCGATGGCGTTTGCCGCCCTCGACGCCGAGGCCGAGGCTGCCGTCGAGGCCGCCGCGCGGGTGACGGCCCGCGAAGCGCTGGCCTGCGGCCTCCACTTGACCTTCGGCCCCGTCGCCGACGTCAACCGCGACCGGCGCAATCCTATCATTGCCACGCGTGCTTTCGGGACCGAGCCGGACGGCGTGGCGCGTCTGGTGCGGGCCTACATCCGGGGCTGCCACGCCGAAGGACTGCTGGCCACAGCCAAGCATTTCCCCGGCCACGGCGCTACGAGCCAGGATTCACACGAGGCGCTCCCCACCGTCGCCGATCCGCGCGACGTGCTCGACCGCACCGACTTGCTGCCGTTCCGCGCTGCCGTCGAAGCCGGCGTCGATGCTGTGATGACGGCGCACGTGGCGTTTCCGGCCCTCGACCCGACCCGTCAACCCGCTACGGCCTCGCCGCCGATCTTGAACGACGTGCTGCGCGCAGACCTCGGCTTTGGCGGCCCCGCCATCACCGATAGCCTGCTCATGGGCGCCATCCGGGCTGCCCCCGGCGCCGAGGGGGCGCAGGCCGCCACGCTCGTGCAGGCCGGCATCGACATCCTGCTCGACGTACCCGATCCCGAAGCGGCAGTGGAGGGGCTGGTGCAGGCCGTCGCCGCCGGGCGGCTGGCCGAAGCGCGCCTCGACGAAGCCTGCGACCGCGTCTGGGCGCTCAAGCAGCACCTGATCCACCGCTTCGGCCCGGCGGTTTTTCGGGAGCCTGCCCGCTTCTTTTCGCCCGGCGCCGTCGGCAACGCCGAAAACCAGGCCTTTGCCGGCGATGTAGCGCGCCGCGCCGTTTCGGTTCGGGGCGAAACCGGGTTGCTTCCGCTTGATCCTGTTCGGGCTGCTGCCGAAGGGTTGGTAGCCGTGCTCATCAAGCCGCACCGCACGCGGCTGGATCCTCCCGAGGAGCCGCTGGGCGAGGCCTTGAGGGCGGTCTATCCGGGTGTGTGGTATCAAGAAGTGGGGCCGGAAGCCGGGGAGGCCGTCTTTCGAGACGTGCTGGCGCGCGCAGCGACCGCCCGTCACATCGTCGTGGCAATGATCGTCAAACCAGCGGCGTGGCAGGCGTTCGGGTTGTTGCCGGCCCAGCAGCAGTTCGTCGAAGCGTTGGCGGCCTCGCGGCCTGTGGTGCTGGCTTCGCTGGGCAGCCCGTATGCGCTCGATGCGTTTTCGCAAGACGGCCCGCAGCTTTGTACCTACAGCGACGTAGCCGTCTCGCAACGCGCCCTCGTGGCCGCGCTGGCCGGGAAAGAGTGATTGGATTTTGGATTTTGGATTTTAGATTTTGGATTGGGTGCGATTCGGTCCGAGATCAACAAACGAAGAAGCCGCGCCCATCTCTACCGGCGCGGCTTCTTCGTTTGATAAAGAGGGGTCGGAAACTTCCCAATCCAAAATCCAAAATCTAAAATCCAAAATAGGAATGGGTTTTTTTGACTTTTTTACCGGCGACCAGCCGGCTCTCGTCAAGCAAGCCATCGACGATGTCCAGGCCATGCTCAACCATGGCCGGGATATGTTCGCCGCCGCTGCCGCTCATTTGCTCGATAATGAGATCCTCGATGTGGATCTGCCCGCGCTCGATGGAGACATCAACAGGCGTGAGCAGACGCTGCGTCGCAGCGTGCTCAACCATCTTACCGTCGATCCGAAACACGAATTGGTGCTGTGCCTCAAGTTGATCAGCATTGTGCAAGAGGCCGAGCGCATCGGCGATCTAGCTAAGAAGCTGGGGTGGACGGCCGGGCTGGCGCACAAACCGCGTCTGGGGCCGCTCGTCGAGCCGCTACGCCGCAGTCGCAACCGCATCCTGAAGATGTTCGACCTGACGCGCCAGGGTTTCGTCGAAGGCGATGCGTCGGTGGCGCAACAGTTGATGGAAGAGCAGCCCAGGATCAAAGCCGAACTCACCCAATACATCCAACACCTCGCCGCCAACCCGGACGTGACGGCCAACGAAGCGATAGTCTATACCCTCAGCGCGCGCGCGATGAGCCGCATCAGCTCGCACCTGGCCAACATCGCCTCGACCGTCACCGCGCCCTTCGACCAGATCCGCCGGTGACGATTTTGGATTTTAGATTTTGGATTGGGCTTCGTGGGGTGGAAGAATCTTTTCCAGAATCCTGTCACATCGCGTTTTAACCAGAGCAGGGTCGGATCTTTCCGCGCGGTATGAGACTTACATCAATCCAAAATCCGAAATCCAAAATCCAAAATCGACATGGCGCTTACCTATTCTCAGATGACCGCGCTGGGCACCGAAGCCCCGGCTTTCGATTTGCCGGTTGCCAATCCGCAGGTGGATGGCATCGAGCGGAACACGCGCAGCCTCGACGATTACACCGGCGCCGAGGCGCTCGTCGTCGTGTTCATGTGCAACCATTGCCCCTACGTCGTCCACGTTGAGGAGGCGTTGGTGGAGGTGGCCAACGACTACCAGGCGCGAGGCGCGCGCTTCGTCGGCATCAGTTCCAACGACGCCCGGCAATATCCCGCCGATTCGTTCGAGAACATGGCGCAGCGGGCGCACCAGAAAAACTATCCGTTCGCCTATCTCTACGACGAGTCGCAGCAGGTGGCGAAGGCCTACGGCGCCGCCTGCACGCCGGAATTCTTCATCTACGACGCCGGCCGCCGCCTCGTCTACCAGGGCCGCTTCGACGAAACGCGCCCCGGCCTGGGCACGCCCACCGGCCACGACGTGCGCCAGGCTCTCGATGAACTCCTCGCCACAGGCACCGTCACCATGGATCAATTCCCCGCCATGGGCTGCAACATTAAATGGCGATAAATTTTGACGGTGTCAAAATTTATAATTTCGTATAATCGGTTTTTTCGCTAGAAAAAACCGATATGGGCTGGGTTGTTCTATTGCCGGCTATTGTCGCCATTGGGTTGGCGTTGTGGACGCGGCAGGTTTATCTCTCGCTCCTGGCGGGGTTGTGGATCGGCACGACGATCCTGGCCGGCTATAACCCGATTCTGGGGTTGAGCGGGCTGGCCGAGGTGTTGGTGGAGGTCTTTCAGGATGCCGGCAACACGCGGGTCATCCTTTTTAGCCTGCTCGTCGGCGGGCTGATTGCGCTGGTGCAGGCCTCCGGCGGGGTGGCCGGATTCATCACGTGGGTGCAGCGGCGCGGCTGGGGCAAAACCCGCCGGAGCGCCGAACTGCTGGCCTGGGTCGTCGGCATGCTCATCTTCGTCGAGTCGAGCATCACGTCGTTGATCGTCGGGACGTTGAGTCGTCCTTTTTTCGACGAGATGAAGCTGCCGCGTGAGAAGCTGGCCTATTACTGCGACGCCACCAGCGCGCCGGTCTGCATGTCGATTCCGCTCAACGGCTGGGGCGCTTTTGTGTTGGGATTGCTGGCGGCGCAGGGCATCACGGCGGGCGCCGTCGGGCTGCTGGCGCAGTCGCTCTTGTTTAATTTCTTCTGCCTTTTCGCCATCGTCTTTGCGCTCGGCCTGGCGCTGACGGGGTGGGGCTACGGCGGCATGCGCCGGGCCGAACGTCGCGCTGCCGAGACCGGCCACGTCACGCGCCCCGGCTCGACCCCGATGATTGCCGACGAAGTAGCCGGCATCGAACCCATCCGCCCCGGCGACGCTCATGCGGTCGATCTCCTGATTCCCGTCGGGGTGATGGTGGGGATGATCTTCGTGAGCCTCTACATCACCGGCGACGGCAATCTGATGGAAGGCAGTGGCTCGACCGCTGTGCTCTGGGCTACCGGCACGGCCATCGGCGTGGCGATGCTGCTCTACGCCATCCCGCGTCCGCTGCGCGGCGGCAAGTCGCTGATGACGCCTATCGAATCTACCGACTGGGTGCTGAAGGGCGCGTCGGGGTTGGTGGGTGTGGTGGCGTTGCTCGTGTTTGCGTTTGCCCTCGGGCAGGTCTCGCGCGCGCTGGAGATGGGGCCGTACGTCGTCGGTCTCATCGGCGACGACGTGCCGACGTTCTGGTTGCCTGCGCTGGTCTTCCTCGTCGGCTGCTTCGTCTCGTTCACCCTCGGCTCGTCGTGGACGACGTTCGCCATCGTCATTCCGATTGCGTTGCCACTGGCCGAAGGCCTCGGCATCTCGCTGCCGCTGATGCTCGGCGCGGTGCTCTCCGGCGGCGTCTACGGCGACCACGCCTCGCCGCTCTCCGACACGTCGATCATCTCCTCGATGTCCGCTGCCTGCGACCACGTCGATCACATCAACACGCAACTACCCTACACGCTGATGCTGGCGGGCGTCTCGTTCGTGGCGTTTCTGGTGGCGGGGCTGGTGATCTAATGAATTTTGACTGTCGAATTTGCTGCGGCTTACGCTGGGGCGACACGTATCATCTTTAGCAGCGTTGGCGTGTCAAAATTCATTAGCTCACTAGAATGCGCATATCGATGCTGCCGTCGGCGTTTTTGCGCTCCTGAATGCTGAGCGTCTCGCCGTAATGCTTGGCCACACCTTTCATGATGCCCTTGGCAACGGACGACATCTGGCGCGGCGAGTCGTAGTGAAAATGCAATTCGTTGGGGCCGACGCGTTTGAACTTCAACTGAGGCGGCGTCGCGCCCGGATTCTTCATGCGAACGACCGTGTGGATCGTGTCTTCGACGTTGGTAAACAAATCCGCAGTCTTCCACGACGGATCGATTAGCGACTTGTACATGTCCAGCAGGTCGGGGGCGATGAACTCGCCAAAGTCTTCGAGGATTTCCAGCGGCGGCACGCCGGTGAGCTTCGAGGCCGCTTTGACGATAGCCACGGCCTCGGCGTCTTCGTAGGTGCTGACGGCCATGTAGATTTTGTTGCCCAGGCCGGCTTCATTCAGCACCGCGCGCCAGGCTTCCGCGTTGTACTTGGTCTCTACATATTTCTTGAGTTCGGCATGAATGATCCCGTGCATAACAGGCCCTCCTTGGGTGTCGGATTTTAAGCAGACTCAAAATCGACTCCGAGGAGTCGTTCGAGCATGGGGAAAATTTCCAATCGAAACTGGGAATTCCCCCCATAATATCACGGCTTTTCTTCACTGTGTCAAGCCAGCGAAGACAACCGACCGACTTGCTCCCCCCGAAGCGCACCGGACGGTGCCGTGATGCTCGAACGAACTTAGGAATAATAGAAGGCAATAAAGATGTGGTAGGCCATCAGTACGACGACGAATACCGACAAACTCACGTGCGTAATCATCCAGAAATACGAGTAATAATGTGATTTAATATTCCAATACTTGTGGTGGGTGTAGCCCATGGCGGCGTTGCTCAGGTAGACCAGGCTCAGCAGCAGCAGGTAGGCGTGGCCGAGTTGGGTCGAGTGGACGTAGAAGAACACCGGAGCCAGCACGCCGAGGTATTTGTGGATCGTAAGGAAACGCCGGGAGATCCGCGTCTTGCCTTTGGTCCGAAGGATTGACAGATACCATTGCTCGGCGATGTAGAGGAACAGCTTTCGGGCTTTGGGGGTGCTCGTTGTGGCACGTCACGCAGGCCGGGGCCACGGCTATGTCGGCAAACATGGCGGTGTGGCGCTGGGTGTCTTCGGAGTAGAAGAACTGCGGCTCGTGGTTCGGTTTGATCTTCTCAAACATCTCCGTCTGGATGCCGTCGAAGTTGTTGGCTTCGGCGATGGGATAGTCTGAGCCGAGGAAGACGCTCAGCGGGGCCGGGTTTTTCTCCAGGCTCATGGCCATCTCGCGCAGGAACAGCGCCGGCAGCGGGCCTTTCTCGACGCCGCGTTCGCGCCAGTCTTCGCCGAAGGCCAGCCCGGCCTGCTTGCCTTTGCCAACGATCTCTTTGGTCCACAGCGCGCGGACGATGTCGTTCTCGGCAGCGGTGATCGTCAGCACGTCTGAGATCGGGATGGTCTGTCCGGCCTGGGCGTCTTCGGGCAGCGGCGAGGGCGCCGTCACGAACAGATACACGATCAGGGCGGTGAGCGCCAGCACAGGCAGCATGCGGAAGCGGCGCTTCTTGGCCGTTTTAGAATTTTTGTTGGTCGTCTTATTCATTGGTAATCTCCTTTTTAGCCTGGAAGTAACGTTCGTCGGAATATGGGGACGGCCCCCTTCGAAGTAAGCCTGGATCTCATGCGCCGGCAGCACCTTGTAGACCACCGTTTCGGTTTCCATCACGTGGTTGCCGTGATAGTCGTGGCAGCCCAGGCACGTGCTCCAGTCATTAGCGGCAATCAACTCTTCGTGCGAAACCGTGATGGGATCGTTTGGCGACGTTGCTCTTACGCAGCCCCAGCAGGTGCTGGACGTTAGCCTGGAGTTGTTGCCGGAGGGTGCCCTCGGAGGACGTGTGGCACGATTGGCACGTCAGATCTTCGTGCCCGGTGTTCATCGGGCCTGGCGCGTGGAGCTGTTCCTGGCCGGGCAACATAAAGATGATGACCAGGACGAAGCCGAGGAGTAATCCAGCCAGATAGCCGATGTGTTGGCGCCGGCGGCCCAGAGCATTGGGGCCGCGCCGGGCTCTGCGCCGCCGTTTCGGCGCGCGCCGGGGCGCTGCATCGGACGGTGTGGGGGAGTGGGAAGCCTGGGCGTCCAGGCCTTCTCTTCGCGGTCGTTGCATATAGCATCACGAACTGTGGCACCTCCCATCAAACGCCGTGAAGAGCGTCATTCGATGGGCCACGGTGCGGAGTGATACACAATAGCGGCCGTGAAGAAGAAGAAGTCGTGGAGAGACGAAGCGATCTCGTCAACGGCATCGGCAGGCAGTGCGAAAGCGGCAGCCAGCGAGTGCAACGCTTCCCACGACGAAGTGGGTACCCTTCCTCTCCTCAACTGCTATGCCAATCTGCACCTCAACCACTCAGGGCCACCGTTAAACGTAAGGGTGCTCAGGGAAAACGCCGAGACAAGCCCCCTTACGTTTCACGTTTTACGCTAGCCGGGGATAGGCTATTACTCATCCTTTCCCTATCCGCGTCCATCCGCGTCCATCTGCGGTTGCCAATCATCCATAGGTTATCATCGTAATCATAATGTCTACGCTGCCGTCCGGATTCTTCTGCGTCTGGACATCGACCGTCTCGTCGTAATAGACCGCGATGCCTTTGACGAAGCCTACGGCCAGGGCCGGCAGCCGGCGCGGCGAATCATAATGAAGGCGGAGTTGATGCGGCCCGACGCGTTCGAACGTCATCCGGGGTGGGTGGGCGCCCGGACTCCGCGTGCGAATGACGCGATAGACCGCCTCCTCCAGGTTGAGCAGCAGATCGGCCATGCTCCACTTCGGGTCGATCAGTGGCTCATACGTGTTCATTAGAGAGGGAACGATGAACGCGCCGAAATCTTCGAGGAGGGTCTCTACCGGCACCCCTGTTAAGTCGGAAGCCGCTTTCATGATTTCCACGACTTCCGAGTCGAGGTAGGTGCTGACGGTCATGTAGATCCTGTTCTTCAGACCGGCCCGTTTAAGGATAGCCGTCCAGAGGTCGCGACCGTATTGCGTTTCTATGTAGTGTTGTATTTCAACGTGAAAGATTCCGTACATGCGTCTGGCGTGCTTTTCTGGAGCATCACGCGCAGGGATTGTTCAGGCTAGACAGAGCCGGCCTGCCGCCCGCGATTTGCGCGATGCAGGGGAAAAAACGGCCGGGCAAGCTGGCTCCAGGCCGCATGCACGAGGGCACGCAGCACCAGGGCCGAAGCCTGTGCCGTTCGTGGACGCGTGAAGAAGAGGGCGAACGAAGAGACGGGAACATCAGGGGAGCGGCAGCCCGGTGGGGAACGAGCCTTCGTGCCGGTTCTATCGCCTTTCGCTCTTGAAGTGGGATTGGCCGGGTGGACAATTGTCGTGCCAGGCCTGGTTTCGCGCGAAGCGCGTCGTCGAAGCAACGCCCGCGAAGTCCTGTGAAATCGCTCTTTTTTCGTAATCACTTAGGTAGCGGGCTGGATCAAGACATAGTCCGGTTCTTGCAACGCCCGCGATAGTTCTTTGAAGACATGCTTGCCCTGTTTGCGCGCCGTC